>JBITAJ010000019.1:0-55277 GCA_044440125.1 Sedimentisphaeraceae bacterium JB056
TTTTTTTTGGGAGAAAATCAATAAAACTTCACCTTATTTCAACATAAAATAAAGACTTACAGCAATATTTTGGGGTAAAGTTTTTGAGCCACCACCATAACTTATTTAAAGTAAAGAACTTCAAGACAAACGGAATGGCTCCATGAGCTTATATTATGTTGATTTCCAAAGAGGCGAACATTTTTGATATAATATCATAAAATTAGTGTTGATTTCTGCTATAATATAAGCAGTGAAAATGAATTGAACATGGAAGGAGACCTTAAATGTCTAAAAAAATCTGTAAAATATGCAAAAAAGAGCTGACTAAAAAAGATCTTGAGGAATTTCTTGAGACGATAAAAGACGCTGAGTTTTTCTGTAAAAAGTGCGGGAGAGTGGCAAAAGAGAAGTCAAAATTGTGTAAATCAGAAAAAATCCCCAAATAACTGGATTTTCCTGTGATGTTTTGAGGTTGGGAAAGCTTAGTTGATATTGCTGGGCCTTTTATCTAAGTATATTTAATTAATGGCTTTATGTTTTAGTGTTGAGTTTGGCCAGTCAATAGTGAAAGTAATTAGACTAATTGGTTAGGTATTATTTGACCTTGAGGCCTGATTTAATACAATAAAGGTTTTGTGCGTTTGTGTATGAAAAATGATATAGGCGGCACAGGCAAAAGCCGGTCAGGTTGCCCGTTATCACTGTTTTTGACGGTATAACGGGTTTATTTGTAATGTGCATTTTAATATAAAAAGAAAAATTCTGTCGGAAAGGCTATAATGGCAGCGAAAG
The DNA here is from genome assembly GCA_044440125.1 of Sedimentisphaeraceae bacterium JB056. Lineage (GTDB taxonomy): Bacteria > Planctomycetota > Phycisphaerae > Sedimentisphaerales > Sedimentisphaeraceae > JBITAJ01. The sequence continues at coordinate 775 of JBITAJ010000019.1, forward strand.
TAGAACTTAAAAAACGCCCCTTTATGATGATAATTCGTGACGGTTGGGGTTATAATCCTAATGCAAATGACGATCAGTTCAATGCAATAAAACTGGCGAAAACACCATGTGATGATATGCTTATGAGTGAGTATCCCAACTCACTGGTACATACATACGGCGAAGACGTTGGTCTTCCAGAGGGTACTATGGGTAACAGCGAGGTTGGACATCAGAATATTGGTGCTGGTCGTATTGTATACCAGGATTCTGTTCGTATCACAAAAGCTATACGCGAAGGTGATTTCTTTGAGAACCAAGAGCTTTGCAATGCTGTTGACAAGGCCAAAGCTTCAGGCGGCAAGCTTCACCTTATGGGACTTTGCAGTGATGAAGGCGTGCACTCGCTCCTTGGCCATCTTTACGGTCTTCTGGAACTTGCCAAGCGTAAGGATTTGAAAGAAGTGTACTTACACGCATTCACAGACGGAAGGGACAGTCCTCCAAAGAGCGGTAAAGGATTCCTTGCTGAAATCGAGAAAAAGATGGAAGAGATTGGTTCCGGTCAGATAGCGACAATAAGCGGCCGTTTCTATGCTATGGACCGTGATAACCGCTGGGAGCGTGTTGTGCAGGCTTATGATTGTCTGACAAGCGGAATTGGTGGAAGAGCTGTTTCAGCGGCAGAAGCGATGGATGCTACTTACGCAGATGACAAGACCGATGAGTTTGTTAAGCCGACATGTATAACAGATGCTTCCGGCAATCCCCAAGCTCTTATTGAAGATGGTGATTCTGTTGTATTCTTCAACTTCCGAGGTGACAGACCTCGTGAGATTACAAGGGCTTTTGTTGACCCTGATTTCAATGGCTTTGAGCGTAAGGCAAGCCCTAAGGTCTATTTCGTATGTATGACACAGTACGACAAGAGCATACCTGCGGCGGTAGCATATCCAAAGCCTCCAAAGATGAAGAATATCCTTGGCGAATATCTTGGAGATCTTGGAATAACGGAATTCCGCTGTGCAGAGACAGAGAAATATGCACACGTAACATTCTTCTTCAACGATTATCGTGAGGAACCATTCCCAGGTGAAGATCGCCAGATTGTACCTTCGCCAAAGGTTGAAACGTATGACTTGCAGCCTGAAATGAGTGCTTACGGCGTAACTGATGTGATACTTGAAAAGCTTGATTCCGGTAAATACGATGCATTCGTTATTAATTATGCCAATCCTGATATGGTTGGACATACAGGTGATCTTAAAGCAGCAATGAAGGCTTGCAGCGTTGTAGATGAGTGTGTCGGCAAAGTGCTTGATAAGCTCAAATCCCTTGGTGGAGCGGCTCTTATACTTGCCGATCATGGTAACAGCGAAAAAATGGCTGATGGAACTGCTGATAATCCGTTCACTTCGCATACAACAGGCGATGTGCCGATTATTGTATTCGATGAAGACCTTAAAGGATGTAAACTCAAGGATGGCGGCAACCTTGCAGATGTTGCTCCAACATTCCTTGATATGATGGGACTCGAGATACCCGCTGAGATGACAGGGAAATCGTTGATAGTTAAAGAATAGTATATATAAGTTAGAATATAGAAGATAGAATGAGAGAGCCTGCGAAGACGTTTGAAGATTTGATAGTTTGGCAAAAAGCTCACGAGTTTGTGCTTTCGGTTTATCGTCTGACACAATCTTTGCCGCGGTCGGAAATCTACGGTTTGACATCTCAATTTCGCAGGTCTGCCGTATCTGTTGCAGCAAATATATCAGAAGGCTTCAGGAAACGCGGCAAAGCTGACAAACTTCGTTTTCTTAATATCTCGCAAGGTTCTCTTGAAGAATCGCGTTACTATCTAATTCTTTGTCGAGACTTAGGTTATTGTGATGTTGAACATTTGTTAAATATGGCAATAGAGGTCGGCAAATTATTGGAAGCGTATTCGCAATCAATTCGAGCTTCTAACTCCTAACTTCTAAATTCTAACTTCTGATCTTATTTTAAAGTAGACTGATTGATATGGCGAAAATAGCGGTTCTTGACAATAATATGATTAACATGATCGCTGCCGGTGAGGTTATAGAACGTCCGGCAAGCGTAGTTAAGGAAATGCTTGAGAACAGTATAGATGCCGGTGCTACGAAAATATCGGTCTATGTGGAAGAAGGCGGTCAGAAGCTCGTACAGATAACAGATAATGGCTGCGGGATATCGTCTGAAGATATCCCGACAGCCTTTTTGCCTCATGCGACAAGCAAAATTGCTGATGTTAATGATCTAACGGCTATTAAGTCGATGGGTTTTCGCGGAGAGGCGTTGGCGAGTATCGCGTCTGTTGCTAAGGTCAAGGTTGTCAGCCGTGAGCGTGAGAGCATTAGTGCTTTTTCAATGACGGTTGATTGCGGACAGATTAGCGATATTGAGCCTTGCAGTAGTGATTACGGCACAACATTTGAAGTGCGTGATCTTTTCTATAAGCTTCCGGCAAGGCGAAAGTTCCTGCGAACAGTCAATACTGAAATGGGGCATATCTCAGAGCATTTTACTCGAATAGCTCTGGCTCACAATTCGATAGAAATGTCGCTTACTCATAATAATCGCAGGCTTTATCATCTTCCCGGCGGGCAAAATACACTTGAGCGAATTGGCACGCTCCTGTCTCGTGATATCGAAGATTCCCTGATGCATGTAAGCAGTGAAGAGAAGGGAATGAGTATACGAGGCTACATCTCAAGGCCGGGTATAAGCAAGGTTAATAATAAAAATCAGTATATCTTCCTTAATGGCAGATATATACGTGATAAATTCATTGCTCATGCAGTAAAAGAGGCTTACAGGGGATTCATTGAACCGAATAAGTATCCGGTTGCGTTTCTTTTTATAGAGATGCCTTATGATTCTTACGATGTTAATGTGCATCCGACAAAGACCGAGATAAGATTCGACAACTCAAATTTTGTTCATTCACAGGTTCTTGCGGTGATTCGTGAGAAGCTGATGGGGACAAATGTCGAGATTAATGCTTCCCTGCCTGAGCGTAATATTGACAAAGCTCCGCTCGATGAGATACTTACACGGGTACAGGATAGCCGGGAAGAACGTGTAACTGACGCTATGAAGAGCTTTTTCGAGCATAATAAGCCTGCTGCACAAAAGCAGTTTGATTTTGGCAGCTCTCCAAGACGATCATCTGTTGCAGGTTCAGGATTTAGCTCCGGCTCGGGTGGATTTTCAAGCCCCAGAAGGGTTGATGCCGTCAGGCCAAGTGAACCTTTCAATAGCGATAGATCTTTTGATTTTGCGAGTGTTGACAGTTCTTCTGAAGAAAAAGTATCTGATGCTTCAACCGGTAATCATCCTCCTGCTATCTCAGCAGCCGCTTCCTCTGATATGTCGCCATACTATCAGGTGCATAATACTTATATAGTATCACAGACGGAGCAGGGATTCGAGATAATAGATCAGCATGCACTTCACGAGCGTATAATATATGAGCAGCTTTATTCCCGCATATGCGGTGAGAATGCAGGCAATCTTGAATCGCAAAGACTCTTGATTCCCGAGACTATTGATGTGACTGATTCTGAGGCAGAACTGCTTGAGGAGCATGATGATTTGTTAAGACAGCTTGGAATAATAGCTGAGCCTTTCGGTCCGTCAACTTATGCTATACAGGCATTTCCGATTTTGCTTGGCAAAGTCGATGCGTCTAATTTCCTGCGTGAGATTGTTGATATCCTCAGTGAGATGGGTATCAAGCCCGAAAGAGAGAAGTTGATACATCATATACTGGATATGGCTTCATGCAAGGCGGCGATAAAGGCGGGCAAGAAACTTTCTATCGATGAAATCGATCATTTGCTTGAGGAGCGAAATCAAACCCCTCGATGCGGCAGATGCCCGCACGGCAGACCGACAAGCATCCAATTTACAATAAAAGACCTGGAAAAACAGTTTAAGAGGACGGGTTTTTGAAGAATTTTGCATTTTACAGTGTACTTGTTATTCTGGCACTTGGTCTGTTGATTGGATGGAGAAAGTGGGTCGTAGATATTCAGGAGAGTGCCTCAGGCAATCAGGATGAAGGTATGCGTATAATATCGGTGTCTCCAAATATAACCGAGATACTTTTTGCTCTTGATCTTGGAGATAATGTTGTAGGTGTGACTGATTTCTGCAATTATCCGCAAGAGGCTCTTGAAAAACAAAGTATCGGAACCATAATGGATCCCGATCTTGAGATGATTCTATCGCTTAAAGCTACAGATGTGTTCGTCACGAATACATCTTTTCACATTACTTTAGGTGAGCGGCTAAGGGATATGGGGATGACGGTTCATGTTCTTGATGTCGATAAGATGGATGGAATAAGCGAGTCTATAATTGCAATAGGTGAGGTTGCTGACTGCGTTGAAAAGAGCAGGGCGTTGAATACTAAAATCAAGACTGGGCTTGATGAGATCAAGGCAAGAGCAGATCATTTCGAAGTTAAGCCTAAAGTACTTATAGTTATTCAGCCTGAACCAATAATAGCTGCCGGTAAAAATACCTATATTGATGAAATACTTACTCTGGCAGGTGGCGAAAATGTGATTGTTGATACTGATCGGATGTATCCAATGATAAATGCCGAAGCACTTATTGAGCTTGATCCAGACGTTATTGTTGAAACTGTTGTAGGCGTTCAACCGGAAAGAAACGATATTGCTTTATCTCATTACAAGTGGGATATTTCGGCGGTTAAGAATAAGAATGTATTTGTAATCGGTGCTGATAAACTTTCCAGGCCTGGCCCTCGTGTTGTTGAGGCGGCCAGTCAGATGCAGGAAATAGTGGCGATGATGCAGGGAGATAACCCTTGAAAAAAGTAAATTTTAAAGATTTGCTTAAAAGCTTCGGAATAGGTTTTTTGCTGCTTTTAGTGACGATTTCTATCTGTCTTTTCATAGGCAGCAAGGATATTTCATTATCCAATGTGTGGTCGGGAATAAACGGAACTCAAGCCAATAATCCGGATCACATGATATTTTTTGAAATACGTTTGCCACGCTGCATACTTGCGGCGGTGGTAGGAGCTTCTTTGGCTCTTTCCGGCGCGGTTCTTCAGGCTTTGCTTCGCAATCCTCTTGCCGATCCTTATATTCTCGGTATTTCCAGCGGTGCAGGGCTTGGCGCGATAATAGCGGCTGTTTCCGGTGTACAGATTGCATTTTTTGGAATCAGCACTATGGGTATATTTGCCTTTATCGGAGCAATAGGTACTGTCTGGCTTGTCTGGTGGATAGGGATTCTTGCCGGGAGCAGGCAGGTAACCAGTCTCTTACTTGCCGGAGTGGTTGTTAATTCGTTCTTTTCCGCAGTAATAATGTTTCTTACATCAATAATGAGGAGCTCGAATCTGCAATCGACAATGCTGTGGCTGATGGGTAATATTCGCGATGCTTCCGGCAGTGACATTTTCTTAAGTACGATTTGTCTTTTTATAGCGGGAGTAATACTTTACAGGCTTGCGCCGCTGCTTAATGTGTTGAGCTTTGGACACAATGATGCTCAGACAATGGGTGTTAATGTTACCGGAGTAAGGTTAATTGCTTTCGCAACAGCAGCGTTTGTTACGGCTGTTGCTGTGAGCATGAGCGGTCTTATTGGATTTATAGGTTTGATAGTGCCCCATGCTGTGAGGCTTCTGTGCGGCCCCGATCATCGAAAACTGCTTCCGATTTGCGGGATAGCCGGAGCGATATTCCTTGTTATATGTGATACATTTGCCAGAACGGTTATCGCTCCTCAGCAATTGCCTGTTGGTATTGTTACGGCTATAACAGGCGGTCCTTTTTTCCTGTTTTTACTGGTTAAGTATTCAAGAAAAGTTTCAATAGGGTCAAAGTGATGATAAAAGCTGAAAACCTTAATTTTGGATATGACAGCCACGATATTATAGATAGGCTTGACTTTGAGTTCAGTTTAGGAGAGCTTGTTGCCGTTGCCGGACCAAATGGTGTTGGTAAAAGTACATTGCTTGAGCTGATGTGCGGTAATTTCAAGCCTCGAAGCGGGAAAATACTCCTGGATTCAAAACCTGTTACTTCTTATTCGCATAAACAGCTTGCTTCTAAGCTTTCTGTCGTACGTCAGGAATTCATACCGCCATTCGGATTTACAGTATACGAAACGGTTATGATGGCCAGGACTTCGCATTTTGATATGTTTGGTTTTGAAACGAAGAAGGACAGGGATATTACTGAGCATTACCTTGATGTTACGGGTGTTATTCATCTTGCCGATCGCAGGCTTGATCAGATAAGTGGTGGGGAGAGACAGAGAGTCTTTATTGCAAGGGCGTTGGCTCAGGAGACGCCTGTGATGATGCTTGACGAGCCAACAAGCTTTCTTGATATGAAACATCAGGTTGGAATTTATGATCTGCTTAAAAGAATGCAGGTTGAGGACGGCAAGACTATCGTTACAATAATACATGATATAAATCTTGCCAGACAATACTGCGATAAGGTGCTTCTGCTTGGCAGGGGAGGTGAGCATATATTGGGACGGCCTGATCAGATATTTAACCGTGAAAATATAAAGCGATTCTATGATGTCGATTCTGTCAGTGCTTCTGCTGATGGATTAGACATTTTCATGCCCATCGGAAAGTGGTCAAGAACTGGTGAATGACACTGCCAAGGCTTTGTTTACGAGATCGACAAGTAATCTATACCGGCTCAATATTAGCACTTAAAAAACAAATTAGTTGTTTTTTTTCTTGTATTTCGAGTATTCAAGTGATAGTATAAGATTTTATTGTATTGGTTTTGAGCAATTTCGCTCCCTGAATTTGAGGTTGTTTGATTATTAAATTGGAAGCAAGGTGACTTCTTAGATTTTCTTCTCTGATTTTCATGTATAGCGAATAGTATGCAACGCAATGTTGCTTAAGTTTTTGTTTTAGGCAGGGATATATGCTTTGTGTGTATTTTTGCGCATATTGATATTTCTGCGCAATTTTATTGGAGGGAAGTATGTATTCGGTTTCTATTTCGTGGTTCAGATTCATTTCGTTAATTTCTCTAATCTCATTTCTCGCGCAGGCAGATATCAGTCCTGATTCGGTTTATAACTGCGGCAGCGGCGTTTCTGCATTATCATGTGATGATAATATGGCGGTATTTGAACAATTGGGTACCATAAAGTGTCTTAATACAGATTCATTATCTGTTGATACCATAGGAAGCGGTGGTTCCCCTTCTATTGAGATTCCGTATATCGTATGGGATTCAAGTGTAGGCGGTTACGATCAGGTATTTGTACATGATATATTGCAATCACAGAGCTTTCAGCTTACATCAGGTAACAATGATAAGAGTGATGCGGATGTGAGCGGTCAGAATGTTGTTTACAGATACAAGGGTACTTCTGATAGTTTATGGCATATAGGATTGACTGAATTTTCAGGGCTTGCGGCTGGAAATACTTTGGATATTTGTACTGCTGCAGGAGGGCAATATGGCCCAAGGATAGATGGTGATATTGTAGTATGGTATGATAAACGTAATGTTTTGGTCAGTGGCCGTGATATATATCAATATAATCTCAATACATCAGCAGAAACAATACTGTGTGATGATGCAGGCGATCAAAGGCTGCCGGTCATAAGCGGCGATATTGCAGGCTGGCAGGATGATTCCAAAGGAGCCGATGATCTGGATATTTATGGCTACATAATCTCCGAAGACAGAAAGTTGTCGCTGGCTACTCAGACAGGGAGTCAGTCTGCTCCTCGTGCCTCAGGCGATATCCTGCTATGGATAAACAATGCAGTCGAGTCACCAGGTGTGTATGTATTTGATTTTTCCACTTACTCTAAATATCGAATTGCTTCGGGCAGTGGATTGATTGCCGATGTATGTGAAGATATGTTATGCTGGTATGATGGTACAAATATAAACAAAGCATCCTTGCCCCTGCAGACACCCCTTACAGTTGTTTCTCCATCAGTAGATGATGTGTTTATTTCTGGTGAGAGCATTTCAATTGAATGGACTAATTCAAATCTGTCAAGTGATGTGGATTTGATGTATTCATCAGATGGCGGAGAAAATTGGGCGATTGTTGCTTCTTCGTTAAATGGAGTCACTTCATTTGATTGGCAGGCTCCGGAGGAAGCTAATTCAAGCTCTTTGATTGCAGTTTGTTACAGCGATCAAAGTGATGATATGTATTGCTCAGGCATATTTTCCACTACCGTTTGTTCTCCTGATCTTACTGCTGATATATCCGGTGATTGCTTTGTCGGTCTTGAGGATCTTGGCATGTTGTCGGCTCAATGGATGTCGAGTGGTTTGTAAACTTTAGATTGTCGAGAGTATTACTTGCTGTGAAAACGTTTTACACCTATTATGTATAATGTTGAAAAAGACAGCAAATCCTATTGTAATCATGATTTAGCTCTTTGACTTAGTGATAGAGCTGTTTAAACTTTTTGCTGGAATTGGTTGTTGTTATTGCTTATAATGACGCCAGATGTTGTAATTTGTATGCCCGATTTGTTTTCAAGCAGAGAACTGCGGCGTATTAATATAAAATGGTTTTATAGTTCCAGCAGAAATTCATAATATGCGTAAAATATTTCTATCTTGCACTTTATGTGTTGCTCTTGTCGGTATGGCGGTTTATTGTCTGGCTGATATTTCCGGACAGGATATGTATATCAATGGCAAAAGTGTTATTGTTTCAGGTGCTCAGGACAAGAGAATTTTTGTCTTTGATGACGATGTGTCATTAAGCTTGGGTGATAATGAGCTATCCTCTTCAAAGGCAGTTTTATGGGTAGATCAGCCGACCGGCAAGACGCTTGGCGATGTAAGTCGTGACTATCGAGTCAAAGCCTATCTTGAAGGCGATGTGAATATTATTGCCGGTCCTAAAAGCCGTATGACTAATATTAATCGGCAGCTTGTGAAAAGAGGCAACTCTCTTTTTGTTACTTTTGTTGTCAGTGGTCAGGTTTTTGTGACAAGTGACGATTTGAAAGAGGCTGATGTCAGTGATATTGATATCTATCGTAAGGCCGCTTCAATCTATTCCGGTGATAAACTTGTTGTCAATATCTCCCCAAAGGCTCAGATACCGGGAATCGTACCTCAACCGGCCAGAAGCAGAAGAGTGGAAACGGCCGCTGGACAGGCTGAGGATGACGGCTCTCTGCTCTCTAAAATAGTTCCTACTGATATTGAAAGAGAAAAAGACCAGAAGGATGAGCAAGCACAAGATGATGAGCCTTCTTATAAATATCCGGTCAATATTGCGGCTCTTTGGAAACCGGCACCTGTTGTAGAGCGTTCTGTAACTTCTGATGGACAGAGTATTGTTACTGTTCAGGGACGCTTTTATATCTGGCAGAGAATCAATGATTCGGGTGATATAATCGAATTTCAGGCCAATGATGCGGTTGTGTTCTATTCAGATGACGACCTTAAGGTTGGTCAGGAAGAGACCGGACGAGCGGATCTTCTTGTTGGCGGTGATATCGATTCCATATATATAGAAGGCGATATCATTATGACCGAAGGAGCCAGAACGATCAAGGCCGACAGGCTTTATTATGACTTTAATAAGCGTCAGGCTTTGGTAGAAAATGCTGAGATGAGGAGCTTTAGTGAAGAGAGAAATATCCCTATTTACCTTCGGGCAGAGAGGCTTATAGGATTCAATCAGGAAGTGTTTGTTGGTGAAAATATAGTGTTGACCAGCGATGAGTTCTATCTTCCTCAGATATCAGCGGAGGCTTCATCAATTGTTATCGCTGATACCATAAGCCTTAACACGAGAAAAGAGCAGAGATATCAGGCAAATATGGAAGATGTCAGTATTAAGTATTACGATACGCCTATCTTGAAACTTGATACACTTAAGAGTGGAGTTATCAGGCCTGAGCTTCCTATCAAGAAGGTTCGAATAGGAAATGATACCGGTTTTGGTACTCTTCTTGAGACCAAATGGTACCTCTCCAGAATATTGGGTTATGAGCAGCCGGCAGATACCGAGAGTTCTCTTAATCTTGATTATTATTCCAAGAGAGGTTTTGGTGCAGGAGCGGAATTCGAATACGAGACGGAAGATTATTTTGGAAGTATCGATTCGTATATAATAAACGACCATGGTGAGGACAGGCTTGGCGATGCAGAGTGGCGAAAGAATCTCGAACCGGAAGCTGACCTCCGCGGACGTTTGCGTGTTGCTCACCGTGAGTATCTTGCTCAGGATTGGCAGCTTACATATGAACTGTCCTATCTTTCCGATAGAGATTTTCTTGAGAGCTATTACAGAGATGAATTTTTCACCGGTAAGGATCAGGAAACACTGGTTCATCTGAAACGTTCTACTGATAACTGGGCAGTTTCATGGCTTGCAAAAGTAAGGATTAATGATTTTGAAGATTACCTTGAAGAGCTTCCAAGCTTTGAATATCATCGAACAGGCCAGAGCTTCTGGGATGATAAACTGACTTTTTACAGTGATACACAGATATCACGTATGAGGCAGAGGTATGATAACGACAGCACGACTTCACTTTCCGAAGATTTCTTTACTTATGCTTATACAAGAAACGAAGTTGATATGCCGTTTGCCTGGGGCAAAACCAAATATGTGCCTTATGTTGCTGCATCGTATATTTTCGATGATGGTGATGGCTACAATGTGAATCTTGACGGCAGCAGCAATGGCTCTGATAAGGATCTTATACTTGGAGAGGCCGGCTTGAGGGTTTCAACCTTATTCTGGAGCACAGACCAGTTCCGTCGCTCTCAGCTATGGGGGATTAACGGTATCAGGCATTATGTAAGACCTCATCTTGAGCTTGCATTCTATGAGCCTTCAGATTCCACCGTTGATATGCGAAACATGATTAATCTTGGGCTTTCACAAAAATGGCAGACTCGCCGCGGAAGTCTCGATGATCTTGTAACTATTGACTGGATGAAATTAGATGTTGATGCTACTTTTGTCAGTGACAGCTCAAATAATCCTCAAGATACAGAGCCTTCTTCATTTATATTCAATGATCCTTCAATACCGTTCTTTAATCGCCGGTATCAGGAAGATTACGGTATACAGCGAAACACTCTTGAAAGTGAGTATTTCTGGCAGATATCGGATACTTTTGCTACTATGAGTTATCTGAATGCTGATTTGCAGAGCGGCGTTGTTCAGCAGTTTAATGTAGGTGTTACAAAATATTTCTGGCCGTCTGTAAGCTATTATCTTGGAAGTAGATATCTGAGAAGATTTGAGGTTACGGGTCCAAGCGGTTATCATGAAGAAGGCTCGAATGCTCTCGATTTTGCTTTCACATATCAGTTGAATCCACGATATACAGTTACATTTGCTCAGGAGTATAATCTGGATTACAGTAAAAGTGTTGATAGTGAGCTTACGCTTATACGCAAGTACAACAGGCTTTTTTATGGTCTGACATATAAATCTGATGAGTCGCTTGGCAGCAGCTCTGTTGTTTTCAGTGTATGGCCGGAGGGAGTTAAAGAGCTTGCTATTGGTTCAAGGAGCTATATTGGTCTTACAGGCACAACAGACTATTGATAAATTGGATAGTATAAATTTGCTACGCTAATATACTTGAAAAAACTTGTTTTTGTGGTATAAAATTAAGATATAGAAGTTCATATCGTTGCTGCTGATGGATAACAGACTGTGATGTGTGATGTATGGAAAATATTTTCTGGGCTAAGGATTCTAAAATGGAAAATGATTCAAGAGATATTTTAGAGAGTATTCCAATTAAGTGGGACGATCTCGTCAATATATGCGGCGATGAAGAGATGGTTGATGCTATAATCGATGTTTTTCAGGATGAGGGAGTTTATGCTCTTGAAATGATCGAAAAAGCGGCCTCAGATCGCGATGCTGCTGATCTGAAGCTCTATTGTCATCGTATGAAAGGTACTGCAAGGTATCTCGGAGATGAAGATTTTGTCAATACCTGTCTTGAAGCCGAACTTGCCGCGCAGGATGGCAAGGTTGACGAGGCTGTTGAACTTAGCAAAAGGATTCGTCCTGTGACGGAAAAATATCTTGAGTTCTTCTCAAGACCTGATTGGGCAGAATTGCTGAAGGAAAAATAAAGTTTAAGATCTTTTTTGAAAGTAGTTAAGGGGAGATAATGAGTATGTTTAAAACGTCAAATCCTGTCCTGAAAAGTGATTATTTCAATGGCAGTAGCTATGCCGTCTCTGGAACCAGAACGATGACCATACAGGGTACTGTTACAAAGACTATGGTTCTTTTGGCTATAGCTTTTGCGACAGGTGCTTATACATGGAACATGATTACTTCCGGAAATGGTGCTCAAGCAATGAGTTATGCCATGGTTGGCTGTCTTGGAGGCTTTGCAATTGCGGTTTTCACTTGTTTTGCCCGTCAGTATTCAATGGTTACAGCTCCATTGTATGCTGCTCTTGAAGGTTTGGCTCTTGGTGCTATTTCATCGTTGTTTAATCAAAAATATAGCGGTATTGCCATGCAGGCTGTTGTTTTGACTATGTCTGTGGCCGCTGTAATGCTTATCGCATATAAAACCGGCATGATAAGGCCTACCCGAAAGTTTGTTGCAGGTGTTGTTTCTGCGACGGGTGCTATATGCTTGTTTTATATAATATCTATGATAGGAAGGGTTTTCGGGTTTGAAATGCCGTTAATTCATTCTTCAGGTACATTTGGTATAATATTCAGCCTTGTAGTTGTGGTAGTAGCAGCATTAAATCTAATACTTGATTTTGCATTTATTGAGATGGGCGAAAAGAATGGTGCTCCAAAATATATGGAGTGGTACGGTGCCTTTAGTCTGATGGTTACTCTGGTGTGGTTGTACTTAGAGATACTGAGACTGCTTGCTAAGCTCAACAGGAATTAATGTTTACTTTGGATAATGCTATGCAGCAAAGCCGTAATTTGTAAATCCTAATTCGTGATCTTTTTCAAGCAGTATAATTGTGTTGCCCGCTCCTTTGCAGTCGCGGTACTGCTGGAGATGGGTTTGGCATGTCTCTATTTTTTGTTTTGTATACTGTTTTGACGAAATCTTAACGGTGATACTCCAACGGTTTGGGTGAATTTGCGGTTGAAATATTGGTTGTCGTCAATTCCAATCTCGTTTGCTATTGCCTTAACCTGCATTTGAGTAGAACTTAAAAGATATTTGGCTCTTGCCATTTTTCGGGTAAGTATATATTGCTTGATTGTCATATTCATGCGTTTTTTGAACATCGAGGCAAGATAATTCTGGCTTAGCCCTATCTCTGCAGCAAGTTGCGGGATTGTTAAGTTTTCTGTTAGTCTTGAGTCAATCAATGAGAGAAAGTCAGCTATTTTATCTGTATTTACATGTGTTTGTGAAGCTTTGCTGTTGAGCATTAAAAGCGATTGAAGCAGCATTGCAGAAGATAGAGAAGCGTTGATTTTTTTCTGGCAACTGCTGGCAGGACAATTAAGCGTTTCAATAGCTTTTTTAATGTTATCAGAAGCAGAAGGCTCAATATATTCTGATGGTATATGAAGCTCCAATGGAAACATGTCGTTTTTTGATTTATTAGCTTTGAAATGTATGCAGTGATGCATTCCACTTTTTGCAAATTTATAGGTTGAGGTTGTACCGATCGGTGTTATTGTTATATCGCCGGGACAGAAGCATATCTGCTCTGAATCTATTCGCATAATGCCGCTATATTCATAAATATGCAGTACGTTAATGTCGCAGTTGTACTTTACATTGAAATCATCGGCCTTATGAAAAAATCTGCCGCAAAGTGTGATCTCAGGCGGCTCGTTCATTGGCCAATAAAACTTTTCACCATAGTTTAGCATGGGTATTATTATAGGTTAAGTGTTGAAAAAATCCAATCAAATATACAGGTTAAAGATTCTGAAAGGTGATTATATTACATCATTAAGTTAAATAAGTGCATTCATTGGTTTTGAGTTGTCAATACAATAGAGTGATATGATTTTAAGCGTTGGTTACTAAATTTGAGGCAAGGGATTTAAAATGAAAGATAGTTTGACAATAAGTCGTCGTAAGTTCATGGGTAATTTTGTTTTAGCAGCCGGTGCCGCTGGTTTGGGGCTTAGCGGATTTTCATGTTCGGTTGATAAGAGATTTTCTGGTTCTGAAACAAATAAAAGACCTAATATTTTGCTGGTTATGTCTGATGATATGGGGTGTTCGGATATAGGGTGTTATGGAGGAGAAATAAATACTCCTAATATCAACAGGCTTGCTGAAGAAGGCGTGCGTTTCAAGAAATTCTACAATACGGGCAGGTGTTGTCCAAGCAGGGCGTCACTTTTGACCGGACAATATTCTCATAGAGTGGGTATGGGTTGGATGACTGGCGCCGATCTTGGTACAGAAAGTTATGCTGGACAGTTGAATAAAAAGGGCATCACTATTGCTGAGGGCCTTAAGCTTAACAACTACGAAACTTATATGTGCGGCAAGTGGCATCTCAGCCTGGATAAGAATATTTCTCCTGATGGCGATAAGTCTTCCTGGCCTTGTCAGAGAGGATTCGACCATTATTATGGGCATCTTGGCGGCGGATACGGATATTATACACGTGATGATTTATTGAGAGACAACAAGTTCGTTCCGACCGGAGATGATTTTTATTTGACAAATAATGTTACTGCTGAAGCAGTGAATTATCTTGAATCTCACTTAGCAGAGAAGACCGGTAAACCATTCTTTATGTACCTCGCTTATTACGCACCTCACAGGCCGCTTCATGTTCCAGCTCAATACAGTGAGAAATATGAGGGCAAGTATCTTAAGGGCTGGGATCGAATAAGGCAGGAACGAATCAAACGCCAGAAAGAAATGGGGCTTATTGATGATGACGTCAAACTTTCTGAGAGAGGCCCGGTTGACTCTGATGAGATGATACCTGCCTGGGAATCAGTGCCGCAGGAGCAGCGGAAGTTATGGGATAAGAGAATGGCAACTTACGCAGGCCAGATCGAATGCATGGATGAAGGCCTTGGCAAGGTGATAGACACGTTGAGGGATGCAGGCGAGCTTGATAATACGCTTGTTATTTTTGTTTCTGACAATGGTGCTTGTGCGGAGATACGGGGTGATGGTAATATTGATACAATAGGCGGCCCTGAAACTGTTGAGAGCTACAGACCGAATTGGGCTAATGTGAGCAATACACCGTACAGACTTTACAAACATTATGTTCATGAAGGCGGCGTGATGACTCCTTTGATAGTGAGATGGCCTTCAGTTGTTAAAGGACAAGGCGGATTCTGTGAGCAAATAGGGCATTTTATTGATATATTGCCAACTTGCCTGGATGCAGCCGGTGTTGAATATCCTGAAAGTTTTGATGGTAACAAGATAAACATGCCTAATGGTGTTAGCCTTTTACCCGCTTTGCAAGGCAGGAAGTTGCCTCAAAGAAATTTATATTGGGAGCATGAGGCTAATCGCGGGATAAGATCGGGAGATTGGAAGCTTGTTTCCGTATCAGTACGACAAGAGCCTTATTTGAGGCCTTGGGAACTTTATAACCTTAAGGATGACCCGACCGAAATGAATGATCTTGCAGCGGTATTGCCTGAGAAAAAGAAGAAACTTGAAGCGATGTGGGAGAAATGGGCGATTGAAAACGAGGTTTATCCACTGGATGGTTCCGGGTGGTCAGAGCGAATGGCTAAAGGGAAATGACGATTAGCGGTAATTTGTTGAGATTTTCATCTATACTACTATAATGGGATGCGTTGTTGTTAATCACAGATGCTAAAATATTATACGCAGAAAAATGCCTCGCAAAAAGATAGAAGTAAAAATGAAGAGTTATGGTCTCTATACTCAATGGGATAGAGACAGTAAAGAGTTGCCGAAGATACTGGAGTTTACGACTAAGATCCCTGCAAAAGTTGGAATTGAATTCGGCTACATTATTAATATAAGAGGTGCAAGGGGAAAGGTGCTTGATTTTTGTATAGATCATCCGCCGTTCAAGAACAGTCAGGGAGATCTCGCACCTGCTTTTACCGGTATAGAGCACGTTGATTCTAATAATTTCAACTTTTTTCTTGGTGATACCATATGGCTTCCAGTTGAAGATAAGGTAGGCAAATGGGAGCTTACTTGTCATATTGAGGGCAAGCAGTTGGCTCAGAAAAGTTTTGATATCCTGCTTGAGTCAGAGATTGCTCCCGATGGTGTTTAGAGGCTGAATAAAATGAAATATTTTTTCTGAAATTTGGGGTTGTGTTCAGGTTTCTATAAGATATAATTCAATATGTACGATGGTTTTAATGTAATTATGTGTTTGAATCATCAAAAGGTTGCAGAGGTTTGGTCTCTGCTTTATACTGATCGTTGTTGGTCAGTGTGATAATGGTATAACAGCTTTAGTGGTAAGGAGATATGTTATGTTGAAAAGAACATCGATTTTAACTGTTGCATTTGCTTGTTTTATTCTGGCAATTACTGGCTGCCAGCAGGCGGATTTTGCACCTGTTTATAATGTTGGTGATGTTGACAGCTATAAAGTGACTCGTGAGACAGTTAAAGAAGTTAGTTTTGAGCAACCTTCTCTTAATAAAAGCAAACTTGACACTACAAAAAGTGTAGTAGAGATGACGTTTGATCAGAAAGTTGATAATGTGAATGAGGATGGCTCGGTCGTTCTTGACATTACAATAAAAGGCATCAAGCTTTATTCAAAAGGTCAGAAGGGCGTGAATAATGATTTTGACAGCACTCGTGACGCGGATAAAAAAGATGCTTTGAACAAACTTATCGGCAAAAGCTATAAAATTAAGATGGATGTCGATGGTAAGGCAACAGTCGCGGACGTTTCTGGTATCAAATCTTCAGCAACTTCACGCGAGGCTAAAGCATTGATAAGCAGCGATGCTATTGAAATGAGACACAGTATTATCCCTATGCCTGAAGAAGGCCCGGCAGTGATTGCTAAAAATAAAAGCTGGATGACATTAGGTGCTACACCTAAGGGTGCTCTTCAGCCAAAAGCCTTTGAGAAGGAATATAAAGTTGAATCAATCAAAGATACAGCCGAAGGCAGTGTAGCTGATGTGAAAATGACAGCTATTGAGACCAATAAGACGGTTGAAGGTTTTGATGCAAGCAGTGGCGGTCTTGGAGTAATGGCTAATATATTTGATTCCACATCAAATTATACAGGTGATATGAAATACAATATCACTACCGGTAAGCTTGTGAGCTACAGCGAAAACCTCACTACGGAGCATGTAGCGGCAGAAGAGCCAAAAGGCGGCGACCCAAGCAAAGGTCCTGATGTTCTTACAATGAGATTCATAAGCAAGTATTCTATCGAATCCGTTAAATAATTGAAATCAACAGGCCCGCCGCTCTGAATAGAAGCGGTGGGCTTTTTTTTTGGAAAAATATAGTGAAAGGGTTTGAAATTGAGTAAATTATCAATATTTCTGTTAACGGCAGTAATCATATTCGCGGCCGGATGTTCCAGTCCTTCAGGGAGTATGCTTTTGAGTGTTGATTTTCCTCAGGAAAAGACGCTTACATATAAGTTTGTAACTAATAGAGATGTTGTACTCAATCTTGAGGGAGATGATGCCGAAAAGAAGAAGTCCACATCAAAAGAGCAGAAGACAACTGAAGGCCTTGAGATGGTTATTTCTTATACATCTAAAGGTACTGATGTATACGGCAATACTACTATAGAGGCAACGTGTCAAAATGTTGATGTAAAACGCAAGACTTTTACAAATCGTTCTGATGCAAACTCTGATCCGCTGAATTCCCTAAAGGGTAAGAGTTGGAGTTTTGTTGTTAATTCAGCCGGTGTCATTCAGGATTACAGCGGCCTTGAGACTCTGGTTAAAGAGCTTGGCGAAAAGGCTATAAGCGAAAGCGGCAAAAGACGAATAAAAAGTCCTGATATGATATGGGATTTTGTTGCTACCCAGTGGTTTATGTGGGACGCTTTGGCAAGTAATGACAAGCTTTATTCAGGCATTGATCCGGGACAAAGCTGGAAATCTATATTGCCGGTTCCTTTTGCTGTGAGATTGCCGATGGAGAGGCACGTTCAATATTCTATCGATCCTGAACTTGCCCCTGACAGCACGGAAATTGTCATTGACAGCAGTTATACGCTTAGAGGTTATAAGGAAAAGGATGGAAAGCTTGTCTTTGATTCTGCTCTTCCGCAGATGCCGAATCCTTATGAAGGATCTTATCAAACAAAAGGCATGTTCGGTTTTCTGCGTAATTACAAGGCAGATAGTCTTGACGGTACAGGGATTGCCAAGTATGACATTAAGGATGGAATTCTCCTGAGCGATCATCAGGAATACAAAATTGATATGACGGCAGGTTTTATGTTCCCGCTGGGAGACACGACGCCGGTTCTCAAAGTTAATCAGACAATAGATGTGGAACTAATTGATGAAGAGTAATGATATTGAGAGAGAAAATCTCTGGGCTCCCTGGAGAATGGAGTATATACAGGAGCTTAGCGGAGATGACCAGCAGTGTTTTTTATGTAAATATTATGATGAGCCGGATAATGATGCGAAAAACTTTGTCATCTTCCGCTCAAAGCATTGTTTTGTGACATTTAACAGGTTTCCTTACAACAATGGGCATTTACTGGTGGCACCTAATGAACATTTGGGTGATATGGATTCTTTTAGCGATGAGTGTTTACTTGATTTGATGAAAACTGTCCGTAAGTGCAAGCAGATGCTTTCTGAGGCAATAAAGCCTCATGGTTTTAATATAGGGATTAATGTAGGTCGATGTGCTGGTGCCGGATTGCCGGGGCATCTCCATATACATATCGTGCCAAGGTGGAATGGGGATACGAATTTTATGGCCGTATGCGGTCAGACCGATGTAGTCAGCCAGAGCATGGAAGATCTCTATGCCAAACTTAAAGATATTTTGGACTCTAAGTAGATAGAGAGGTTTTTTAAGATATAGGTTTTACTTATCATAAAATTATAGGAGTAGAGTATGGAGAGGTGCAAATTCTTAACGGTTTTAATGGTGTTAAGTCTATTAACAAGAGTTTTTGCTTTTTGTGGAGGGGATGGTTCGGAAAGTAATCCTTACCAAATATCAACCAAAGCAGACCTTGAGGCGGTCAACAATGACTTGCAGGCTCATTATATACTTTTAAATGATATTGACCTTGCTGGGCACGTATATTATGCCGCAATTATTGCTCCTCATAGTGGAGTCTATGTCGATTTTGTTGATGAAAAGTTTACCGGCGATTTTGATGGTGCTGGTTTTTCAGTCAGAAATTTAATTATTGCTGAAAATGATTTAGTTAATCACGATACATTTAAGGCTTTGTTTGGGTATGTATGCGGCGGTAAAATCAGCAATCTTGGTATTGAAAGCGCTAATGTTAGTGGTGAAGGTGATCTTGCTGGTTTAGTGGGGTTTAGTGAATCTGCCGAGCTGAAAAACTGCTATTCTATTTGTAATGTTAATGGAAGCGGTTCTACCGCGGGTGGATTGATAGGTTATGCAAGGGATGGTAGCATTATTTCAGGTTGTTATGCAACCGGAGCAGTCAATGCTACCTCTTATGTAGGTGGTTTGGTTGGGGGGCAAGGGTCTCCTGGTGTAATAGAAAACTGTTACGCTAATTGTGATGTTGCCGGCAGTAGTGATTATGTTGGAGGTTTAGTAGGTTACAATTATTTTAGCAGTATTATTAATTGTTACTCTAACAGCATCGTTACTGGAGGCAGTGACTTTGTAGGTGGTTTGGTGGGAATTGATTATTACGGTACTGTTATAAATTGCTTTTGGGATATCGAAACTTCTGGAATTACATCAAGTGATAGAGGTGAACCCAAAACATTTGACCAGATGCAAATGGCTGCAACATTTATAGGTTGGAACGATGGCAGCTGGACTATAAATGAAGGGAATGATTATCCACGGTTGAATTGGGAAAAAAGACAGGGGATAACTATTGAGACATCTTATCCAGTTGCGACATACACCGGTTTGGGTACAGAACTGCATCCATTTCAGCTTTCAAACGAGGATGATATACTATCATTTAGTAAGAGATCATGTGATTGGGATAAATATTTTAAGTTGATAAACAATATTGACATGCAGGGTGTAGTTTATATTCCTCCATCAAATTTTAAAGGTGGTATCAATGGTAATGGATACGGTGTATATAATCTGATAATTGATTCAGAAACAGTGGGTGAGAATTTGCTGCTTGGCTTTATAGGTCATTTATCTGAAGGAGGTTATATAAAAAATCTTGGTCTTGAAGATGCTTTGCTAAGTGGAGAATCCTATGTTGGCGGTTTAGTTGGAAAAAATGAAGGCTGTATAGAAAATTGCTATGTTATTGGAGATATTACTGGCTCCGAAAATTTTACGGGTGGATTGATAGGGCATAATAGTAGTAATATTTTAAATTCCTATGCTGCAGTTAATATTAGCGGTTGCCGAGATGCTGGCGGCTTGGTAGGACTCAACTATCGTGGTAGCAGCATAGCAAATTGTTACTCAACAGGAAGTGTTAGTGGAACATGGTCCAGTATCGGTGGTTTGGCGGGTTATAATTATCATGGAAATATTATTAACAGTTATGCTGTTGCTCATGTCAGTGGAAAGTATAATTTTGCCGGTTTAGTAGGATATAACTATAGTGGCAGTATTTCAAATTGTTTCTGGGATGTTGAGTTTTCTGACCTGAATATAGGGTATAATCAGAGTTCGTCTGATCCAGGTATAATAACCAATGTTTTGGGGCTAACTACTGTTCAGATGAAAACTCAGAGTACCTTCACCAGTGCGGGCTGGGATACTATATATAATAATAACGATGGTCTGCTTGATATTTGGTATAATATAGATGGGGAGTTGCCCAGATTGTTTTGGCAATGGCAACCAAAAGGAGATATTAATTATGATAGTAGTATAGATACTGCTGATCTTGCTGTAATGATGTCTGAGTGGTTGGCGTCTGAGCAAATAGGTAAACGTTTATTGGCAGATGTGAACCTTGATGGCAGTATAACATTGGAAGATTTTGCGTTATTTGCTTTTAGGTTTTAATATCAAATTCAAGAGTTAGAAATTTTTAATTATTTGGCTAATGTTGTAAGATTCCGAGAAATAATATTAGTCCTTACTTATTATGAAATTTTATGAATTGAAGAAATTTGCGGTAACTGAAGAGAATACAAAAGGACGTATTTATCACGAGAAGCATCACAGCTATCGTGATGATTTCGACCGTGACCGTGACCGTGTTATCCATAGCGGCTCATTCAGGCGGCTTGAGGGTAAGACTCAGGTGTTCACTCCGGGTATAAATGATCATTATCGTACGCGTCTTACGCACAGCATTGAAGTTGCTCAGATAGGCCGCACTATCGCTAAATGCCTTGGAGTCAATGAGGCTTTAACTGAAGCGATTTGTCTTGCACATGATCTTGGACACAGCCCGTTCGGGCACAGTGGGGAGAGTGCATTAAGTGATATCATGGCTCCTTACGGCGGGTTTGAGCATAATAAGCAGACTCTTCGTATTGTTGAGATGATAGAAGATCCTTATCCTGATTTTGCCGGCTTGAACCTTCTTTATGAAACGAGGCTTGGTCTTGCACGTCATGAAAGCACATATGATAAGACAGAAGATGCAAGGTTTTCTGAGCCGGTATGTTCAATAGAAGGTCAGATAGCAAGTGTAGCCGATCGTATAGCTTACAATTGTCACGATTTTGAGGATGGGCTTAGAAGCTTTTCCGATTCCAAGATCAATATTCCTCAGTTGTGGTCGCTTGATATTGTCAAGGAGGCTTGGGACGCCGTTGGTGCAGATAAAATAGAAACTTCTTATATAAGGAACATAAGAGTTGCTAAGACAATAATAAACCACCTTGTTGCAGATGTTATAGAAACCAGTAAGGCGAATATCAAAGCAGCCAATGTGAAGACTCTTAATGATGTTTATTGTTGTGAAAATGTGGTCGCTCTTAGTAATCAGAAGGATAAGAGTCTTAGATATCTTGAAAAATTCCTTGAAGAAAAGATGTATAATTGCAAGGAGCTTTCAGAGACAAGTCTTAAGGTTCGTCTCTGGCTGGGTCGGATAATGGAGTATTATATAAACGAGCCAGATAAGCTTCCGCGATATTACCGTGAGATGATTGAGTGCAATGGACTTGAAAGAAGCGTATGCGATTATGTCTCTGGTATGACGGATCGGTTCGCAATTAAAATACTTAATGATATAGAGAAGTGCGGGTGACCAGAATCGAACTGGCACCTCAGGCTTGGGAAGCCGGCATTCTGCCATTAAACTACACCCGCATGATATTCGGATTATACGCTAAAATAAGAGCTATGCAAGCAAAAAAACATTGCTATATACGCTCAAAACTGTATATTAAAATTGTCTTGCTGTGTTATTGCTTTTGACATTGTTGGCTGAGCTTTAATCAGGAGACTCTCTGCTGAAATGAGTTGATTGAATACTTCGATATTATGGGAGAAATCAAAAATGTTAAGTTACCGTAAAGAATTATGGTTTGATATTAAGAAACGTCGCGAGTTTATAAATATAACACCGGTTATAGAGGATTGCCTTGCTGAAAGTGGTATAACCGAAGGTTTGCTTCTTTGTAATGCTATGCATATAACTTCCAGTGTTTTTATAAATGATGACGAGAGCGGGCTTCACAGTGATTTTGAAAAATGGCTTGAAAAGCTGGCTCCGGAAAAGCCATATTCTCAGTATGCACATAATGGCTTTGAGGATAATGCAGATGCTCACCTTAAGCGAAGCGTGATGGGGCGTGAAGTTGTTGTTGCTGTTACTAATGGCAAGCTTGACTTTGGCCCGTGGGAACAGATATTTTACGGTGAGTTTGATGGTAAGCGTCGTAAAAGAGTGTTGGTGAAGATAATAGGCGAATGATTGCCCAAAGTTATTATTAAAGTGATTGTAGCTTTTTTACCAGCTTTTGCTTCTTATTATTGAAATAAGCAGCCATATCCCGAGTATTGCGGCACCAATATACCCCGATACGCCAAGTGTTTGGAGACTTACTAATCCCAGAACAGTGCCGTCTTGAGGCACAAGCATGCTCGAGCCTATAAGCAGGGCAGCAATGATGACGGCAAAGCTTATTCGGTTGGAGCTTTTGTCGAGAGTGTTGCTGAGTGTTTCAAGATGCTCGTGGTGCACTTTGACTTGTACATTACCCTTGCGGATCTTATTGAGTATAGAGTGTATATCTTCAGGCAGTTTTGATGCCAGATTTCGCATTTCAACTACCATTTTTCTTGTGTTCTTTGCAACATTGGAAGGCAGATAATCTTCTACACTGAATTTTTTAGCATATGGCTTGAGATATTCGAATAATCTGAAATCCTTGTCGAGATTGGCCGCAAAAGATTCTACGGTTGTCAGACTTTTCATCATAAGAGTAAAATCAGAAGGTGGGCTAACGTAGTATTTACGCATTATCTCAAAACCTTGCATGATAATTTCACCAAACGGTATGTCTTTAAGCGGAAGCCCGTAATAAGAATCAAAAAGTATTTCAGTCTCACGTGTCAAATCGTTGACATCAGTCTTGTCATCAATCAATTCGGCATGCTGCAGTCCTCTTATCATCTGTGTAGCGTCACCGGTTACAATCGATACGACAATTTCTCTCAAAAGCCGTCTTTCCTGCGAACCGATTCGGCCTACCTGTCCGAAATCAATAGGAGCCAGAATATTGTCTTCCAGTACAAAGAAGTTTCCGGGATGAGGGTCTGTGTGAAAGAATCCATAGGTGAATACCTGACGTAAGACGAAATCAGCCCCTACCTTTGCCACTTCTTTGGGGTTAAGACCTGCCTTGCTGAGCGTCTGGGCATCACCGGGTCTCTTACCTTTGATATATTCCATGGCTATTATACTGTCGGTGCTGTATTCTTCTATTATTTCAGGTATATGGATTGTATTGTCATTTTTGAAGTTTCTTATAAAACGCTGTTGATTTCGTCTTTCATTTGTAAAATCAACTTCCTTATTTACCGCTATAGTAAATTCATTTACAAGTCGCTTGGGATTTATCGTATCATCTTCTTTTGCGAAGTAATGTTGATACTTTACGGCCAAGTCAAGCAGGATTTCGGTTTCGGTCTTGACTCTTTCTACGATATTAGGACGTCTTACTTTAAGTACTATTTCCTGCCCGTCTTTTGTCTGTGCATAGTGCACTTGCCCGATACTGCCTGCCGCAATAGGTTCCTGTTCAAACTTTGCGAATATGTTTTCTGGGTAATCGCCAAGTTCATTCTTAATCTGCTCACGTATTATGTCATACTTCTCGGGTGGTACCTGATCCTGAAGCTTTTCCAGTTCAGATATGTATTCCGCGGGCAGAAGGTCTGGACGGGTGCTTAGAAGCTGGCCGAATTTTATAAAAGTGGGCCCAAGTTCTTCCAATACAAGCCGTACCCTCTGCGCGCGGCTAAGTGTCTTTTTGATCTTTTCGTTCTCGGTATATTGCTCGGAATTCTTTACGTCTTTATTTCGACTTGTCAGGTTTCCCAGTTCTTCGAAACCGTGGCGCATCAGAACTGCAGCTATATGTTGAAAACGCTTAAGATGCTTGAATTTTCTTTTAAGATTGCCTGCCCATTTCAGCAATTATCATCTCCACGTGCAAGCAACTGATCAAGTTTTGATTCTAATCTCTCAAGATCTTCCTTAGAAGCAAGCTGCATAGAATCGATAGTTTTTCTGACCTGCTGAGATACGATCTTTTCAAGCTCCTCGCGGGTCTTCTCGGCAGAATCCATTACTTCTTTGATAAAGCCGCTTCGACTTTCTTTGGCATCACGGCCTTTATCTACATACTCATCGAAGAGTTTACCGGCCTTTTCCTGTGTCATAGTAACAGCGCCAAGACCTGCAAGCATTATTTTGTCCAATGTCTCAAACATAAAAACTCCCTTTTAAATTAATGGTCAACTTAAATGATCCAATATCCTTGTTTCCTTTACTACTGATAATGATTATACATTGTTCTCGCTTTTTTTACAAGCTTCTTGTCTTTAGTGTAAAATCATTTTTTAATGCTTGTGGTCATGCTTGTCGTCAAAATATAATTTCCTAAAATTTTCAAGTTCTTCTTTTAACTGTTTTGTGATTTCCGTATCTGTGTTTTGCTTTGCCTTCATACTCAATACCTGCATTTTATGCAGCGAGACTAATTGGGCGACATATTCATTGTAGCCTTCTGAATCTTGTTCAACGGGCTTGACTCTCTGAGCCATGAAATAATATGTGATTATTTCGCTGAGCTGATCACTATGGTTATCTTTATTGTTTATCCATCTGACAAGTTGATTTTGGTTTCCATCTTCTTCTGAGGATATTTCATTTATGGACTTGATCGATTTATCGATTGTTTCAATATGTTCGGATATCATATCGATTCTCATTTGATCGCCATATATTCCGCAAGGCACCTGGCAATGTGAAATTACGATAGTTGACAATATCAATACGATTGTAAGACTTAGTAGTACTCTTTTTGTGTTTTTCATCTCTAATCTCCTTTGAATAAACCATTATTGTTCTTATTCAGATTATACAATATTAGAACATCATTTAAATAAGGAATTTCCTGAGATATACAGTTGTGGATATTTGTGGTCTATTATTCGGCTTCTGCTATGTTGTTATTCCTGTTTTGCCAAGACAAAAAAACTGATAATGATATATTGATACTATCTAATTTTGTGTCTTTTCGAGTGCTCTGTATTGTCAAGAGCAGTGTCTTAATTTTTTTTAAGGAGATATTGTAATGCGAAAGATGTTGAATTTCAGGCTGATTTTGTTTGTTGCTGCTGTTTGTGTTCCTTTCAGTAATGCAACAACAAATCTTACAACTACAACAATAACGGATTCTGTTACCGGAAGGGTGATAAATGCCGTGGGGCTTTCAGGGATTAATACGTGTCATTTGTATTTTACGGCACAAACCTGGGATGCTGATTCTGAGAAGCTTGTTGTTTGTGCCAATATGAATACCACTACGTGGCCGTGTGATTTTCTCGAATTTGATACTACTACGAATACTACGACATTCATTGATTCCTCAAATTACTATCACGGGGTTGTGTCGCCGACTAATAAGTTCTATTACACAAAAGGGGACGATGTATATTCTTTTGATATGGATACTCATCAGCAAACCTTGATATGCACACATCCGGATAACAAGGCCTTTTATGGTGTACCTTCGGTTTCGAACGATGGAAGCGTTATGACCGTTTACTGGCGTGATTCGGAAAACAAGGTGAGAAACATATCCAAGATAGATACCTCTACAGGAACTCTTACAACCATAATAGATTCAACTTATGTGAAATCTGCTTTTGATTCACCATACGACACAATAGATCATCCTATGGTAAATCCTGTGTATAAGGATCTTTTCTTCTATTGCAGAAATGGTGATGCAGATGAAATACCGGATCGAATCTGGGTGTATGATGAAAATCTCGATCAGCACAAGAACACTTATGTTGAGCAGCTTCTTCCTGATGATTCGCCGGGTGAGGGTGTTGGACATGAGATGTGGGCTTACAATGGTTTGAAACTTTATTTTGTTAAATATTTTTATCCAGTAAGTCAGATAACTCCTACTGGGCTTATGTGGGTAGATAAATGGGACAGCAGTGAATATGATCTTATTAATGGTGATGAAGAATATCTCCATGCGGCAGTCAGTTCCGATGAACGATGGCTTGTTGCTGATACAAAGTACTGGACGGGTTCTGTTGAAAAGATGTCAGATATCTACCTGATAGATTTGAAGACGAAGAAGTCTAAGCTTCTTGCCAGAGTAAATACCTGGACAAATCAGCCCGGACACGTTCATCCTTCATTTAGCCCTGATAATTCGAAAGTTACTTTTACTTTTGCTGATTCAAGCAATAATTTGTGGGTGGGATATATTGATATCAGTGATATCACCGAGATAAAAGACAGAACAAACGCCAGGACTATACTTAAGCAATATCCTGACAACGATGGAATCGATTTTTATGATACATCTGATACCTCAGCAGAGGCTTACACAGAAACTGTAAATGCGGGCTCTATTGAATGCAGAAAGATATCAAGCAATAAGAAGATGTATTTTGATGTTGATGATTATTATGTAGAAGAAGGCGATCAGACTGCCGATAATGATGTTGCGGTTGAGATAAAATACTATGATACAGGCAGCGATCAGCTTAGGTTCGAATACAATTCAACTTCATCAAATTACCAGGCTTTGTATATTCAGAAGGCTAATTCCAATACTTGGAAAACGAAACTGTTCATGCTTGAAAATGCCGAATTCCAAAATGCTCAGAATTTAGGCAGCGATTTCAGGATCCACAATAATTTCGATGGTGATGAATACATCAGTGAAGTTCTTGTCCATAGGACCGCAGTCAGCTATGTTGATTCAACTACTGAAAATTATGGTCTATACATGTGTGAGACAACGGATACAAGCAATGAGGCATACACTTTGCCTACGACTATAGGCGGCAGAGAATGCAGAAAGATATACAGCAACAAAAAAATGTATTTCGAGGCCGATGATTTTTATGTGAACTCCTCAAATCGTAATGTTGTTGTATGCGTTACTTACTATGACAGCGGCAGTGATCAGCTCAAACTTGAATACAACAGTACATCAAATAATTATCAGGCTGTTTCAATAACCAAGACAAATACCAATACATGGCTTTCAGCGTTCTTTCATATAAATGATGCAAAGTTTCAGGCTGCTCAGAATCAGGGCAATGATTTCAGGATTAATAATAATTTTGATGGTGATGAGTATATATGCAAGGTTAAGGTTTTTGCTCGTGAAGCTTATTCTGTTACTACTCAGAATATTGATAATGGTGGTTTGGTATGTTATTATACTTCCGATACAGGTCATGAGGCGTATACCTCTGTTACGACTGTTGGCGGTTTGGAGTGCAGGCAGATATCAAGCAACAAGAAGATGTATTTTAATGCGGATGATAATTATGTAACTCAAGCGGATCGAAATATAGCTTTAGTTATAAATTATTATGACAGCGGAACCGATCAGCTTAAAATTGAATACAATTCAACCTCATCAAATTATGATTCTAAATATATAACCAAAACTAATACCGGTCAGTGGAAGAAGTCTGTAATCTTGATTGATGATGCTAAGTTCAGGAACTTGCAGAATTTCACAAATGATTTCAGAATCCACAACAACTTTGATGGTGATGAATATATCCGTGAGGTTCGTATATGTCTAAATGGTGATTGATCGATTTTGCAATTGTTGTTATATATTCTGGCATTATTGAAATTCTCATACTATATCATATATTCCACAAGGAATCTGATAATGAAAATAGATAATTGCAACAGTAACAATACAGTAATACTGTTTTTTGTTAAAACATTTAAGGTCTTTTGGGGAGATTTTAAGTTTATTTTAGGAGATGAATGGCAAAAATCGCTTTATTAGTATTGCAAGGATGCTGTGTTATAGTTACGATATTTGCACTATATTATGACAGTCCATAAGTATTAGATGGTTATATATGTTTATAAATATTTTGACTTAATAACAGGTATGTAATGAAGTTAAAGAGATTAGATTGCGTTAAATTGTTTTTATGCTTGATAAAAGTGTTGAGTTGCAAATTTAATACTTTTATCAAGTTTGATAATATCCGTTTTGTTTGGTTACTGTTAGTTCTTTGCGGTTTAGGTACTATTTTTTTACAGGGATGTGAATCACATCTTTGTAGCATAGGAGAAGTCAGGTCTGACGATGTTTTATCTATTTCAATTAAGAATGAATATACTACCGGTAATTATCCCTGTATTGATATAAGACAGGAAAATGGAGCAACGAAGGTTTACTGGGAAGAGTATTTGATTTTGGAGCTTCGTGATGACAGACGTCTTCGTTTTAGGTCAACATATCAAAATGATCATTGGATCGGTTCTGAACGCAGACCTATGGATCTTTGTTGGGCTTATTCAGATGAGGGTGTTAATGACTATGTTGTTGAAAACATTGTCTTTAAAAATTTGCCTGTGGAACAGAGCTTTTTTATAGAGGTAAATGCTTTAAAACCTTCAATAGACGGCACTGCCGTGGCAAGGATAGATGCGAATTGGAATTCAGAGTCTCAGAAGTTTGAATATATGCTTTCATTAAAGCTTAATTGTAAACTTGAGCAATGGTATGAAAATTCTAGTATAGCAAAAAGGGCGTTCAATCACAATCCTAAAGCAAGTCCAAGAATTGAGGGAGTTGATTATCATGTAGAATATATGTCATTGCCTGATATTGTTGATTCGGCTGAGCCTGAACATCATGAATTATATGATTGGATGGTTTATAAGAATAAAGACAAAAATTGGACTTTAATGCCTAAGATTTATTTGCCATACATTACAAGAAGGGCGGCTTATCCTGCTGGGAAAACGGGGCTTATGGAACAGGGAAGTTATTTTGGATTCATTGATCTTGAAGAGGGGGGCTGGGTGAGTGAGGCTGTTGAAATACCATCCAGGATGAATATTGCTCCTTGCTGGATGTTTTTTGATGTTCACGTATTTTTTATGGAAGCAATACCGCCCAGATATAGCAGTGATGATCTTGATTTAAGTTTTAAGTTGCATTTTGAGCACATTAATGCAGAGCAGTCGAGAACTATTGCTGCTGAGGCAGAAGAAATTGCATGGGAAAATCTACCTGAGTACCATTTACCGATTTTAAAGCGAAATAATGATTTCCGAGAAATGATTACTGAAAATGGTAATGCAAGCAAGTATATGTGGTGGGCGAGTAGTTTTGATTGTTTCAGAGATGACAGTGTTGGATTTGATGACAGTTATTCAGTGAGTATAAAGCATGATGTTGATAAGTCCGATGCGTGGTATGGATTGTGCTGGGGGTATCCTTTTGAGACTGAACGAGTAAAGGGCTTGTATCGGATTAAGGCAAGGGTAAAGACGGAGAATTGTACTGGAATAGTCAGACTTGCGGTTGCTCAGACATATGCGGATTGCTGGATTCATTCCAAACGATTTATTCGAGATTCAGCTGTTTGGGAATATTCAAAAGATCTTAGCGGTACTAATGACTGGACTGAGTTAAACGTGATTGTCAATATGACTCATACACGCAGGCATATTGTGTTAGAGCATATTGGAAAGGGGCAATCATGGTTTGATAATGTTGAGATAGAGAAAATACCGTGAATAGTGAAAGCCCAGAGTTTGTAAAATAAAATGAGCAAACTGCAGCGGGCAGGTTTTTATACCTGCCCGCTGCAAAAGGTTCGCGTGTTTTGTGGATAGAAGATATTTTACAATACTGCTTATGACAGTATTATTTCACTGATCCACTTTTAATACTGAAGTCGCTCATTATTTATAGAAATGAGTGGATTCTGTTTCTTCTACATCTCTATCAAGTTGATCACTGTTGAGTTTAACACTGAATCTGACATCGCCTTCACCAACTGCTTTAACTGTTACATTCCAGCTTGCTTTTGCTTTTGGAGCCAGAGTTGGCAGTGCTGCAAAGCTGATAGTTTCTCCATCTATCTGTGCGCGTGTTGCGCCTGAGGTAGATACGTACTGCATAGTGTCTTCAAGAATTGCTTTTATCATTACGTTTGTTGCGGTAGCAGTACCCTGGTTGGTGACAATGATATTGTATGTTTCATTATTGCCAACTTCGATTGGGTCGCTTATATCTATAACCTCAAGCAGAAGTGCCGGAATTCCCTTGACTTCCGTAGTTGCCTGAGCCACTACACTTTTAGCACAAATAGCGGTTACACTGGCTTTGTTCGTGAACTTGCCGCTTTGTGAAGGCATGTAGCTGATCGTCACGGTCTTTGATGCTTCAGGAGCAAGAGGTCCTATAGGCCACATCGCCTTATTGCCTTCGACTGAACCTCCGTCTGAGAGAACTATGTCAGTTACATTAGCAGGTATCATATCGCTGATCATTGTATTTTCAGCTACTTCATCACCATTATTGGTTACTTTTATGGTGTATTGTACAGATCTGCCAAGATAGCGTGTTTCTGGACCTTCTTTGGTTATTTCAAGGATTGGTTGAGTTACTGTCGTGGTTGTCATTTCTGATTCAGCTTTCAGACCACCGCCTGCTGTTGCATAAGCTTTGTTCTCATATGTTCCGGTTTCTTCAGCTTTGGTATTCACTGTATAAAGCTGAGATTTGCCGGCCATCAGTGTACCTACGTTAATGCTGACCATGTCCTTGCCGTCAAGAGTCATAAGACCTTCTGGCAGTTGATCAGTGATCATGACATTGGTAGCATTACCTGTACCATTGTTTGTGATGGTGAACTTCATAGGTATTTCATCGCATATTACAGCTTTATCCGGAGCTTCTTTTGTAAGCATGAGTTTCGGCTGTACTACCTTTACGTATGCACAGGTAGGTATAACATAATCTACTGTAGTGCAGTTCTGAATACATTCAGTGCTGACAGCCGAACCTGAAATCGTCATTTCTTTCATTTCTTCAGGTCCGAGTTTATCTATCTTCCATACAAGAGTAGTGCCTTTTTGCTTGGCATCGGGGGTAGAACCGGCATATTTGAAGTTGTTGCCAAGATGTTCTGTTATAACTACATCTATGAGGTCACCGGAAGTCATGTTTTTTGCGTGGATTGTGTAGTCGAATGGTTCATTGAGTTGAACTTCCACCGGCATACTCTTGTCTATCTTGACTATGCCGCAACTGTTACCCGGGTAAGCCTGCATCGCATCGCAAGTGCCGCATGTAGAGCCTTTCGGCGGTGCTGGTTCTGTCGTTTCTTCTTGGGGCATCAGTTTGCATTCTTTATCCCAGAAGAATTTGTCAGCAGCAGCCGGCTCAACAGACCCATCGCCCTTCATTTTGTGATAACTTTTACAACTGTAGCAGCCTGATGTGCTGAGAAGCAGGCCGGTAAGTAGTACTGCAGATATGAATAATATACTTTTCTTAATCATTTTAATTTCCTTCCCTAATATTCAAGTTGTTTTTAATAAAGACTTTATGTAGAATAAAGCCTAAGGAGGAAACATGTTTAATTTGTCACTGCTTCTTTGCATAACAATTCTCCCACAAAACATTAAACAATTCGCGCGCAGTTAGAATAACTGTATTTATTCTATTATTTGAAATTTTTCTACAAATCTCCGGTTGAACATCAACGCAGACTTCAATTTATTCTAAAATAACTGAAAAGTCAAGAAAAATATATTCAGACTTATAAAGAGTAATTTTGTTATTGGATTAGATATTATTATATATGTAAGTGGTCTGAAGCTGCAAAAAAAAGACGACAGTGATTGCTAAATCACTGTCGTCTTAGATTTTATAAAAATATTAGGTTTTATTTCACAAAGAAGTCCGGCAATGGGAATTCGCTGCAGAGCAACATTACTTCCTTGCCTATTCTTTCGATTACATCGGGGTTTTCGATGTTTTCTGCAACCTCATTGAAGAAACCTGCAATAATATCCATTTGTTCCTCTTTCATACCCATTGAAGTAACAGATGGGGTACCGATGCGTACGCCGCTTGGATTAAATGGAGGAGCAGGATCGTTTGGCACTGTATTGCAGTTTGTTACGATTCTTGCACGGTCAAGAGCTTTTGCCATTTTCTTGCCAGGTATATCCTTGTTTCTCATATCAATAAGAATCAGGTGGTTGTCTGTTCCGCCGCTTACGAGCTCAAAACCGTATTCCATTAGTTTTTCAGCAAGTCTTTTAGCGTTCTTTACTACCTGAGCCGCATAAGCTTTGAAGTCATCAGTGAGAGCCTCGCCCATTGCTACGGCTATGCCGCTGATTGTATGCATGTGAGGGCCGCCCTGAAGACCGGGGAAAATAGCTCTGTCAACAGCCTTGGCGTGTTCTTCCTTGCACATTACCATTGCACCTCTTGGTCCGCGAAGTGATTTGTGTGTTGTAGTTGTTACAACATCTGCATATGGAACTGGGCTTGGGTGAGCACCACCTGCCACAAGACCTGCAATATGAGCAATATCACTTACAAGGTATGCCCCAACGCTGTCTGCTATTTCGCGGAAGATTTTGAAATCAATCAATCTTGGGTAAGCAGTTGCACCTGAAATGATGATTTTAGGCTTATGCTCCTTGGCAACATCAGCGATTTTATCATAGTCAAACATGCCTGTAGTATGATCGACTTCATATTGTACGGCATTGAATACCTTGCCTGTAGCACTGACTTTCCAGCCGTGGGTAAGGTGTCCGCCGTCAGGCAGAGTCAGTCCCATAATAGTGTCGCCAGGTTGTGCAAGTGCCATATAAGCACCCATATTGGCGATAGAGCCTGAATATGGCTGTACGTTGGCATGGTCTGCGCCAAATACTTCTTTTGCACGATCGCAGGCAAGTGTTTCAATCAGGTCTGTTACCTGCTGACCTTCATAATATCTTTTGTATGGGTAGCCTTCGGCGTATTTGTTGGTAAGGCAGCTTCCTGTTGCCTGCATTACGCTTCCAGATACATAATTTTCCGAAGGAATCAGACGGATAGAACTGGCCTGACGTGCCTGTTCCTGCCTGATAAGTTCCCAAACTTGACGGTCGCTTTTACTGAGCATTTTTATAACTCCGTAATCTATAATTGTTTAAGTTAAAATATTGTGAGAAGGCATTCGCTCTTCTCAGTAATTCGAAATAGGGGAAACCATTAAAGCCTCTTCTACATTCAGAGGCAGAAATGATAGTATATAGATTGAGTTGCAAGTTGCAACACCAGAAAGCGTTTTTTTGCCTCCATATTATGAATGTTTATGGTATTTTTAACTCTTTTAGGCTGTAAATTAGTAGGATAGCGAGAAAGTTAGGCTGTTTAATTTTGTTGGTTATTGGTAATGTAATTTTTTTAATAGTATGGTGTGTGTCTTTTTTCTTGTTTTTTTGCGTTGCGTCTTTGTTGATATTTCATGTATCTCATTATAGATTAGACGCTTAGATTGACCGTAAAATAAATTGTAGTTAATAGTATTTTGTTGACAAGATTATGCTAAAGCCCCTATAATAGGCGATTAGGATTGATTTTTCGTCTTTGGGTGTTTTTTAGAGAGAATTGCATGAAAGATATTGATATAGAGACTTCAAAAGAAAAGGCAATGGTTTTTTTCGAGCGTGGTGAACAGGTTGCCTCTACAGATAATTTTGACTATGCTATCGACCTTTATCTTGAGGGTATTAAACGCGATCCCGATGCGCTTGAGAACGGGCATGCTGCTCTTAGAAGAATAGCGTTGCTTCGTCAGTCCAAAGGCGGCAAAAAGCCCAGTATGGTAGACAAGCTTAAACATAAAGGCGGAAAGGGTGCTCTTGGAGAGCTGATAAATGCCGAATATCTCCTCGCGAAGGATCCGGACAATATCCATTATGCTGAAGCTATGTTAAATGCCTGTATGGAAGGCGGTTACATGCGTACTGCTGATTGGATATCACGACTGGTATTTTCGGCTTGCAAGGCTATGGAGAAACCTCCCATATCCATACTTGAGAACCTAAAGAATCATTTTGTTAGGATGGAAATGTATGGGCCGGCTGTGAATTGCTGTTCAATGGTGCTCAAACAACGTCCGGACGACCACTTTTGGGTTACTGAACAAAAGAATCTTTCTGCTTCAGCTACCATACAAAATGGTAAATATGACAAGGCTGAGAAGTTTATGGAATCTGTTCAGGATAAAGAAGGCCAGGAGCGTGTAAGACGCAAAGATTCAATAATGCGTGATGATGATTATCGCAGGGCTGCATTGGAGGAGGCTGAACGCAGATATCACAGGGCATCTGATGTTTTTGCCCACAGAATAGAGTATGCAAAAGCTCTTTCTGATATAAATGACCAAGAGCTTGTTAATAAGGCCTGCGGTCTTTTGATGGAATGGTACGAGCTTACTGAGGATTTCGGCTACAAGCGTTTGTATGGCGATATTATGATAAAGCAACTGCGTGATAATGTGCGAAAGCTCAGAACTGACATGGAAACAAGAGGTAAGAGTCCTGAGATAAAAGAGAAACTTCAGGAAGCTGTCAGGGAATTGGCAGATTTTGAGACAGACTACTTCACTGAATGTGTCAAGTATTACCCAAGTGAGCCTAAGTATAAGTATGAGCTTGGTTTGCGATTAATGCACAGGAAAGACTTCGATAAAGCCATTCCGTTATTTCAGCAGTCATCTAAGAAGCCCGGACTTAAAATTAAATCACTTAATCTTCTTGGTATGAGTTTCTTCAATAAAGGGTGGTATTCAGACGCGATAGATGTTTTTGAATCGGCTATAAAGCTTCATCCCGTTGAAGATGATGTCTTTAAGGAATTGCGTTACAATCTGGCCAGAGCATGTGAGCTTGATGGACGTAAAGAGAGGGCGCTCACTATATACCGCAAGCTTGCTCAGCTCGATTATTCATACCGTGATGTAGCCTCAAGGGTTAATAAGCTTCGCGATTTATAATAGTGCTTTGGGTCTCTTATGTTGTTGAGGATTTTGATTAAGATCACTGTTTAGGTGATATGTCTTTTACGGCGGTTATTATGGTCTCTGGAAAAAATAAGGCTTTGAAATATCAGGAAGTGATAGATGTTCTTGAAGAGCAGATACTTGAAGGTAAGTATTCTCTTGGACAGAAGATTCCGACTCAAAACGAATTGACTGAATATTTCGGAGTGTCAAGACCTACTATAGAAAAAGCTCTTGAGTATCTTGAACAGCAGGGGCTTGTTCAAAGACGCAAAGGCTCAGGTACATTCGTCAGGTATGACCAGGATAAGAAGAATCTCAAACTTAAATTTGCGTTTATTGCGTTACGTCCGCCCAAGGACTATGATTTCGAAAGTAATTTTGTTCAGCTGTTTGTCTCGAATTTCTCTGCTGAATCAAAGAAGCGAAATTTTGAGCTTATAATTGATGTTTCTATTATATCCAATAGTGAGCAGCTTTTTAGTCATTCTCTCAAAAGCTGCAAAGATATCATTGATTCAGGTGTTAACGGGGTATTCATGCTTCCGGTGGATTTTGCCGGCAAAGATACTACGGTAAACAGGGCTTTGGCTGATGCGTTTGATTCTGCTGACATTCCTGTAGTTCTTCTCGATAGAGACGTGTTTCAGATGCCGGAAAGAAGTCCGTATGATATTGTTGGTATCAATAATCGTCGCGGTTCATTTGTTATTACAAATCATTTGATAAACAACGGCGCGGAGGATGTATATTTTGTTACTTGCCCTCTGAATTCAAACGTAGTCAGCGACCGAATAGATGGTTTTAAGTCTGCAGTTGAATATAACGGCCTGGATTCACGAAACAGAATCATATATGATTATGATTATCGAGGTCAGAATCCAGGAATGGAAATACTAAAGAAGTTTATAGAACAGTCTCAACAGCCTGTTGGGTTTGTTTGTCTTAACGATGAGGCGGCAAGTGTGCTTATAAGGGATGTAGTCAAAATGGGATTTGATGTTCCCCGTCAGGTCAGGGTGGCAGGTTTTGACGATTTGCCGACATCATCTCTTTTGTTTTCTCCTCTTACTACAATACGGCAACCTGTAGAAGCAATCGTGCAAACTGCTGTAAACGTAATGGAGAACAGACTTCAGGACCCTGCAATGCCTGCCAGAGAGATATATGTTGCCGAAAAACTTATCATACGTGAATCTTGCGGCCGTGATGCTGCTCAGTAAGGTTTGATGCGATGTTGTTTTATGAAGCTGTAAAACGGTTTTTTGATATCATACTTTCGCTGCTTGCGATGGTGATTCTGCTTCCTTTGTATATACTGCTTGTTATTCTGATAAGGCTTGACAGCAAAGGTGCTGCGGTATTTAAACAGGAAAGGGCAGGCCATGAAGGCAAACCTTTCATACTCTATAAATTCCGGACTATGAGGACAGATGTTGATCCTTTCGGTGCATCTCCCAATACTTCTGATGACCCCAGAATCACTAAGATAGGCAAGCTTATGCGTGAGACCTCTCTCGATGAGCTGCCGCAGTTGTTGAATGTGTTTTGCGGTCATATGTCGCTTGTCGGCCCTCGTCCGTTATACATATCCCAGATGCAGGAATGGAATGAATATCAGAAAAGAAGGCTTGAAGTCAAACCTGGACTGACCGGACTGGCTCAGATATCAGGCAGGGGAGCCTTGACGATTGAACAGAAACTTAATCTTGATGTTGAGTATGTTGACAATCGATGCTTTATACTTGATTGTAAGATAGTTCTGGCTACTCTGGCACAGGTCATAACGCGCAAGGGGATATACGAGATAAGGTATTCTGAAAAGCAGCGAAGACGAGGAGAGAAATGAATCGCAGGAGCATACTTGCGTTGTTCTTTCTGTTTTCTGCGGCTCTGGCATTGGAGCCGTCAGAGGTTCTTGTTGTTGTCAATGCCGATGAACCGGAATCGGTAAGTATCGGCTCATATTATATGCGTGTTCGCGATTTGCCTCAGAATAATATAATTGCTTTGAGGCTTGGTAAAAACTGCAAAACAACTATAAGTCATGAGGACTATATCCGGAAGGTTCAGAAGCCGTTGAGTGAAGTTCTTGCAAGGGCGGACTATGAAGATATAAGGTGTTTGCTTACGACTTATAAAATGCCTTATAGGATTGCTGCTCCCGTTGTTGATGATGAGACACAAGATATTGTTGAACGTCTTCAAAGGGTTGCTTCGGATAATTTTAATATACTGAAAAGTACTGTAGTAAAATTAAACCCTGATTCGGGAATTGAAGGTGTTACTGAAATTCCGAAAGCATTGGAAGCTGCTCAAAGAATCATCAATGATATCATTTCGAAGATTAAGGCAACCCAGCCGGCTCAAGAGCGGCAGGCTAAGATTGATAAGTTTCTTGGAATGTCAATGCCGTTGTATGGAGCCTTTATAATATCGCAATTATCTGAGATCGAGTTTGGCACCTCTTATGAAGTGTCTCAGGATCGGATGATAGAGGCTGTTGCCTGTCGTGAATTTGTTGATGATGCTGTAAGACAGGGCTGGAGTTATGAGCAATGTCTCGATAATGGATATTACACGAGCTTTGCGAAGGTTTACGGCATATTGAAACTTCTCGATTTGTTGGATGATTCTATCAATAAGCTGAGAGGTATCGGCATGTCCTCTTCTTTTGATAGTGAACTTGCATTGGTAAAGAATGCTAATTATGACTGGTATATGTGGCAGGAGAATAGGCTTAAGAGTGATATTAGTGATCCTTCTACAGTTATTGTTTCAAGAATAGACGGCCCTACTGTGAAAGTGTGCAAAAGGATTATTGATGATTCGATTTTGGCTGAGCAGACGGGGCTGAGAGGCAAAGTTTGTGTTGACGCTCGTTTTAGTCAAGGCGGCGGACAGACCGGATATGAAGATTACGATATTTCACTGCGTCAAACTGCCGAGATGTTTGATGATGCGGGTTTCAGCGTTGAATTTGATGAAACTGAGAGTTTGATGTTTACGGAGAAGCCGATCGAGACCATATTTTATTGCGGCTGGTACAGTCTCCAGAAATATATTGATTCTTTTGATTTCGTTCCGGGAGCAATTGGTTATCATATAGCCAGTCTTGAGGCGATTGATATTCGTAATACACAATCACAGCAATGGGTAGTGTCAATGCTTGATGATGGAATAGCGGCAACGATAGGTGCTGTTGATGAGCCATACCTGAATGCCTTTCCAAAACCCGATGAGTTTTTCAGTTACCTGCTTGAAGGGCAAACGGCAGCGGAAGCTTATGCTGCGAGTAAACCGTATAATTCATGGCAGATGCTTCTCATTGCCGATCCGCTTTACAGACCACTTGCAGATAGAAAATAAAAGAGCGGAAAGCTTGTGCTTCCCGCCCTGATTTGCTTAGCAATAACGGCAGAGATATGAAATCTGTGTTTCACATTTTACTTTGAACTTACTGTCTTTGGCGACAGTGAAGGACTCACCTTGTCCGTAATCTTCCCATTCATTGAGACCGGGAAGCAAGACGGATAATATGCCGCTTGTTACTGTCATTATCTCGACTGTGGAAGTGCCGAATTCATACTCGCCGCAATCCATAACGCCGATAGTAGCAGGGCCTTTGTCGCTTGTGAAAGCGATAGACTTTACCTTGCCGTCAAAATATTCATTTGTCTTAAACATGTTTAACTCCAAATTTATGTTATTCTTGAAAAGATGAAATATAACCAGAAGTATTTTAGTTGTCAATGTTTATCATTGAAATTAACTTATAGGCGGCTGTTGGCTACTGTCTGTTTTGCGGAATAGTATATTGATTCAGCTCCTTGTCCAGTTGGCGGGCTTTATTGAAAGTTGTTCTGTCGAGTTCTTTCCAGAAGTCTTTGCCGTGGTTTTTTACCCTCGTATGCGCCAGTTCATGCAGCAGTACATAGTCGCAGAGATGCCTTGGCAGGTGGGCAAGGTTGATGTTCAGGCTTATGTTGTTCTGAGACGAACAGCTTCCCCATCTGGTCTTCTGGTTTCTGAATGATACCCTGCCGAAGCAGTAACCGAAAGCAGATGCCAGTTGCTGTAATCTCTGATGAATACGGTTTGCTTCGGTTTCTATATCTATCTGAGGCAGGTTCCGGTACGCCTGTTCTATCTTGACTTCCCGTTCCTTTGCCCGCAATTGACTCTTCTGAACCCAGTGGGCGTTCTTCTGGAGATATTCTTTTGCGGTCTTCAGTGAGACTCTTGGCGGAAAGCTCACCCTTACCGGCTTATATGCGGCGACGGATATAGAAAGGCGCTTTGACCGCCTCGAACTTGCAAAAACAACCTCTCCTATACCTGTGTAATTTTCGATTGTAGTTTTAGCCATGTCTATTTAAGCCAGCTCTTCGATGATGCCAAGCAGAAGCTTATAGTTTGTTCGTATTGATTCGATATTTACTCTTTCCTGAGGACTATGCGCATTCTCTATCAATGGACCGAAAGATACCATATCCATTTCAGGGTACATCTGACCTATAACACCGCACTCAAGACCTGCATGGACGATTTCCACGCAAGGCTCTTTTCCGGTGAGTTTTTCATAGACATCGCAGCATACAGTGAGCAGCTTGGAATCCGTATCGGGCTGCCATGGAGAATATCTTGTTGATGGGTTATATTCGAATGCAAGTTTATTCGCTGTGTCTCTGTTTCTCTCACTTACCATTTCAAGCCCTGAATTCTGCGAGCTTCTTTCGCTTCCGGCAAGAGCAAAATCTCCGCTTTCTGAATCGAATCTTATGGTTCCTATGCTTGAGGATGTTTCAACTATATGTGGGAAGTGCTTGCAATAGCTGATGGCTCCGCAGTCAATAGAGTTGAGCAGAGTTATTATAGCGGCGCTTTCCTCAGAGCAGCAGGCTTTTTCTATGTCGGCATTTTCTATCGTTATTTTTAATTCCGAATCACTCGGGTTCTCAACTCTTAAGATATCGCTTACTTCATTGGCTACTACTTGGAGTTGTTTTTCTGATGCTGGAGTCTTGATAATCAGCTCAGCATCCCTTGCTATTGCAGTCGTCTGGCTGCCGCCGTTTATACTGTTTATCAGCAATCCATATTTTGAATTGATCATATCAAGCAGCATGCCGCATACTTTTATCGCGTTGGCTCTGTTTTTGTTTATGTCAACACCTGAATGGCCGCCGATCAAACCTGACAGCGATATTCTGAATCCCTGTGAATCTTTCGGTGTCTCTAATATGCTGCATTTCTTGTTGATTTCGAATCTCTGCCCTCCAGCGCAGCCAATAATGAAACCATCATCTTCACTGTCGAGATTTATCATGTATTTAGAGTCAAGCTGTCCTGGAGGTATTGCTGATGCTCCGCCGAGCCCGCCTTCTTCATCAACTGTGAACAGCAGTTCCAGTGGTCCATGATTTGATGATATTGCTGCTGCAAGTGCCATTGCTACGCCTATGCCGTTATCTGCACCAAGGGTAGTGTCTTTTGCGTGAATCCATTCTTCTTCAAATACCAGCTCTATCGGGTCGGTGTCAAAGTTGTGTTTGCTTTGAGGTGTTTTCTGGCAGACCATATCCATGTGTGCCTGAAGGCATATCGATGGGGCTTGTTTCTTGCCGTCTGTTGCC
The DNA here is from genome assembly GCA_044440125.1 of Sedimentisphaeraceae bacterium JB056. Classification (GTDB taxonomy): domain Bacteria; phylum Planctomycetota; class Phycisphaerae; order Sedimentisphaerales; family Sedimentisphaeraceae; genus JBITAJ01. The sequence goes on from JBITAJ010000019.1 coordinate 42,034, forward strand.
GGTATGAAAATTATGACGTTTGGAGCAGTGTCGTTTTCTGCGGGCAGCTCGGTGTAGCTCATGTTGTTTTCATCGGCGAAGTTTTCCAGCCACTTGCAGACGCCGTGTTCCTTGCCGCTTGCTCGCGGGATAAGGCTTATTTGCTTGAATAGCTCTATGACTGTTTCGATGTCGCACTTCTGCTGCATTATATCTTTTCTCCAAATTTACCGTTGCCAAAAACTCTGCCGTATCCAAGTTCTTCAAGTATCTCGTTCTCTGCTTTGTGCATCTCATTGAAGTCTTCTTCACATAAATCGTCAAAGCCTATGTTGTGAAGGAGGCCGTGGAGTATGTATAACAGAAGTTCTGAAAGTGGCTGTGTGTTTCTTGACTCTGCTATTCTGCATGCCATATCTGCGTTTACTATCATTTCGAAGGTTTGTCTTGTCTCATCAGAATCAGAAAGGTTGAAGCTCATCACATCGGTAGTGGAAGCGTCATTCATGAACTCTTCGTGAACTTTTGACATTGCCTGGTCATCGACTATTGCGATACTTATATCGGCCTCGCTGATTTCATGTTTCTTGCATGTGAACTCGACAAGATCGATAATAGGCTTGGTATCGGTTTCAAATGTGCTTTCGTTGTTGATCTGTATTTCAAGCATTCTCAACCTTCTCTATTGATCTTAATTAAGAAACTGTTACTGTCTCTGATTGCTTTTGCCGTTCTTCTTCTCATCTTTTGAATCAGGGTAAGCGATTCTTGCGTGATGATGAGCGGCAAGTGATTTTGTCAATGTGTCAACTATCCTGCTGAGCTCTTTAAGTGTAAGGTCGCAATTATCGAATTGACCGTCCTGAAGTCTTGACATCGCCATGTTGTGTATCAGGGTTTTGATCCTTGATGCACTCGGCTCCTGCATCGCTCTTACTGCTCCCTCAACGCTGTCTGCCAGCATCACGATGGCCGCTTCCTTTGTTTGAGGATATGGCCCGGGATAGCGGTAGTCCTGCTCATTTACAGAACCGTTTTTGGAGCAATCCTGCTTGCGTGCTTCCTCGTAGAAATATTTTATGAGCGTTTTTCCGTGATGTGTCTCTATGAACTGCCTTATTGCTGAGGGCAGTTTGTATTCTTTGGCTATTTCCGCGCCGTCCTTGACGTGTCCTACTATGACATGCTTGCTCATTGTAGGCGAGAGCTGATCGTGACGGTTGTAGCCGCCCATCTGGTTCTCGAAGAAGTAGTCGGGTTTGTTTACTTTGCCGATGTCATGATAGTATGCACCGACACGGCAAAGCAGACCGTTGACGCCTATCTCTTCGGCGGCCTTCTCTGCTATAGTGCCGACAAGAAGGCTGTGACTGAATGTGCCCGGTGCTTCCATTGCCAGCTTACGCAGGAGCGGCTGGTTTGCATCGCTGTAGTCCAGAAGTGTCATACTGGTGACTACACCGAATAGATGTTCGATTATCGGCAAAAATCCCTGTATTATCAATCCTACTATCAAGGTTACAATAGCTGCTGAGCCGCTTCTTTGGAATACGTTTATAAGCGAAAGGTCATTTATTATATTCACTGAAAATGCCGCACAGAATACAAGGATTGCCGTTATTGCGCTTACTTGTATAAGCTTCATTCTGGTACGTATCTCTTTCATGTTGAAACAGCAGCCGAAGATGCCGGTTATCATCGTCATCATCATTTCTACGTTGTTGTCTTTTGCAACAGCGAAAGAAGCTAAAAGTGCATACAGGATACTAAGCACAAGGGCTGTTCGCTGATTATACGTGATTGAGAGTATCATTGCACTTGTAATTGCTGTGCCGGTAGCGAGATATACCCATTCTTCGGTAAGTGCGCCAATCTTGGTTAGCAGCAGCAGTACGGTTAGCAGGCATGAGAATGCCGCCGTTCGCGGGAATCGTTTTATTATTTTCGGTTCATAGAACGATATGTATAAACCCATGGCTGATGTTATCAGCAGGGATATGACGAAATAGGCAAAAACCACAGGGGTTGAGTTGATGTAAAGCGTTGAACCGTCTCGCTTTATGCTCAAAATCAGTGTGGCGGCTATTGAAAATAATATCCCAAGAGAGATGCAGCGGGGAAGATAGGAGTTCATGAACTCGGAGATTTTACCCATTCGTTCAGCCGCACGGTTCTCACGAACCTGCTGCCTTCTCGGACTAACTTTTTTCTTAAACATCATCATTAACGCGTATTTTAGCTATTTAGGCATAACATTCAAGAATTTTAAATTTACCACGATCTTTTGGGCTAAGGGTGTGTAATTTCAGGGCAATTCTCTTTTTCAAAAGGCGATAGCACCTTGGAGTGCGGTTGAAAGCGAAGCGCAAAACCGCTTTGGAATAGATTCCCAACGCCGCCGGCAGGGGGATTTCAAAGCTTAATTGCCTCCCGTTGGTCGTTAATTAAGCACTCCAAAAGGCATTACTCTAAAAGAATAGCATGCTTTCTTGACAGTATTAGGGAAATGTTTATAATTCCATCTTCCTAATGAAAAGGTTTAGCCAATGTAGCTCAGTTGGCAGAGCACAGCTTTCGTAAAGCTGGGGTCGTGAGTTCGAATCTCACCATTGGCATTTTATGTTTAACCTTGCGGCAAAAGTAAAGAAGCGGTCAGTAGATTTTTATCAATGCCGGTATGCTTTTGTAGGTGTCGCCTATGTATAACCAATCTTATAACCAACTTCTCGATATTATAAAGCCTTATCAGAGGCTTTGTGTCAGCTATTCCGGTGGTGTTGACAGCACCTTTCTTGCCAAAGCCGCGATTGATGCACTCGGAAAAGAAAATGTTCTTTGCGTACTGATTAAAGGTTACGCTCTTCCCGCACGTGAATATGCGAACGCGATTCGGTATGCTGATGCTATCGGTGCTGAGCTTGCGGTGCTGGATGTTGATGAGTTTGCGGTTGAGCAGTTTGGCGGCAATACTACAGACCGCTGTTACCATTGCAAGAAGTTCATCTTCTCACACATCTTTAAGTTCATGAAATCAAAAGGCTATGATATTCTTGCCTGCGGCTCAAATGTTGACGATCTCAGTGATTACAGACCGGGCAATAGGGCGGTAGAAGAGGCCGGTGTGAAATGTCCTCTGATCGAGGCAGATTTCGATAAAGAGAAAATACGTCAGCTAAGCAGAGAGCTCGGGCTTGAGAGCGGCGATAATCCCTCTTCCCCATGCCTTGCATCGAGAGTTCCTTACGGCAGGTCGATAACGCCGCAGATGCTGAAACAGATTGATAAGGCCGAATCATATCTATATGATATGGGGATGAGTCCTCTTAGAGTGAGGCATTACGGCGATACCGCAAAGATAGAAGTACCTTGCGAATATATGGAAAAAGCAGTCGCAATGAGTGAGAAGATTGTTTCTGCTTTTAAGGACATCGGTTTCACTTACATCACGCTCGACCTTGAAGGCTTCAGAAGCGGGGCAATGAACGAGGTTCTCTAAATCAGCTTATCAGTAAGTCATTATATAAGCTATTACGAGCACTTCCAATACTGGAATTATTATTATCCAGAAGGGGCGTATTCTGAAATGACCTTCAATCCAGTCTGCTATGTTTTTTATACCGTTAGCAGCAAGCATTGATATCGCCGCCACCGAATAAACTGCCCATATCCCCGGAGGTATGTCGAACAAAGGTTTGTCAAAACATGGTATTGTAAATAGTATTGAAACTGCTGCAAATAATAAAGCATTGAAATTCAACTTCAATATACCCGGCACTATAAGTATCAGCATCAGGTAACCCACGGAAACAGGCAGACCATCTCTATACATTGATGCCTTAACCGCTGCCAGTGCAGGATAAGGCTGCTCGGAGACAGGCATTGGGAAAAATGTGTTGATGTCTATCTTGCTCATGAAATCAGGGTTTGCAAGCAGCGAGAATGTTACTCCCCATAATAACGGCGGCAGGATTATTAGCAGAAATGAAGGATTGAACCTGCCGTGTCCAAAACACAAAGAACGCATCCAGAGAGACAATCCGAATATGCCTGCGCCTGATATAAGCGGCAGAGCAGGATTTAGGATTGCAAGTTCTGTTGTGAAAGGAGAAAAAGCAAGCATCATTGCCGCTGCTGATGAGGCAAGAGCACCCATATTGCATGCGATACAGATATTGAGCATTGCAAGGCTCATTACTGCGATACCGACAGAAATCAATGAGCAGTCTATTATGTTGCGACCTGAATACAGAAAGACAGATATTGTCGTAGAAATTGCTACAGGCAATATGTAGTCGATTATTCGGTGCCTTTCATGGCTGTTTATTTCGCTGGCCTCATTCAAATTATTACACTCTGTAAATTGAAAGCATTGGAAATATCGTGCTTATATCCATTTTCTTATCCAGGAATGCACGCCCTGTGAGGACTTTACGATTATAGTAGGCTTTTTGCCGCGACAAGCTATCTTCTCAGGCAGACTTCTGCCGGCAAATTGTGACCATACTGATCTGTTGGATGTACCCATGACAATAAGGTCGTAATTTCTTGATTGACGTATTATGCCTATTACTGCACTTTTGGCTTTTACTGTCTGGATGTCAAATCTGTCATCACTGACGCCTAATTTAGTGCATTGTTCCTTCGCGAATTCCTGAATGTTGAATTTGCTTTTTCTGCCGCTGTCAATGGTCATTATCGTGATCTTGCTGTCAGGATTATCTGCCATTATAGTTGCTATCTCTACTGCCAGGCTGGAGTTAGGACCACCTGCCACAGGTACGAGTATATTGTGGAACTCTTTGTTGCCGCCGCAGTCCTTCAGCACAACAACATCGCATGGAGATTGTTCGATGATAGGGTCAACAGTCGAGCCTATGTTGAATATGTGCGAATTAGCTTCGCCGTGCCAGCCGAGTACCAGCATCTTTGTCTTTTTTTGTCTTAATGCCCCGATTATACCCCTTGCTATATTACGGCAGTATCGTATTGTAAGATTCACTGGGTAATGTATTGATAGATACAGCATTGCCTCGTGCAGGCCTTCCCTTCCGGGGATCATGTATTCCTTGCAGCTTTCTGCATCATGCAAAGGAATACCGTCGGGGACGGGAACCATGTGGATAAGCTCTACGCTTGCATTTTTTGCATCACATATATGATACGTACTTCTGGCGAGCTGAACTGCGTTGGATGGGTTTGCAACAGCCAGCATTACCGAGTAACCTTCCGGCTTATGTGTTGTTTCCTCGTCTAATATCAGAACTTCATGTTCAGCGGTTTGCGCTCTTGATTTTGAGTAGGTGAAATAGATTATTATGCCTGATATTATCCAGAGCGGAGCGAATACCCAAGCCAGCCAGCTCATATGGACCAGCCATACAGCCAGTACCGCCTGGCAAATAATCGCGATTATTGGCGGCAGTGGGAACAATGGCATAAGGAAGCCGTATTCCAGCTCATCGGCCATGCTTCTGCGTATCTTAATAACGCATAAGTTGACCATGAAGAACAGGAACAGGAACATGATACTTGCACTTGAGGCAACATCTTCTGTCGGTAGGAATGTCGCTACAAACAGGATTATTGAACCGGTAACGATCAACGCACCGTAAGGAGTTTTGTTTTTATGGTGTATCTTTGCCCAGAATTTCGGCAGCATTCCATCTCTACCAAGTGCGTAAGATGCTCTTGTACCTGAATATATAGTCGCGTTGAGTGCCGATGTTGATGAAAATATCACGGCAAGTGTCAGTACAAAGTTGCCGTAAGGCATAAGACGGGCGACAGCCTCGCCAAAACCCTTTGCCTGAAACTGGCCTATCCATTCCCATGGTGCTTTGTCGATTCCTTCGCTTCCGGCCTTGACAGATACTACTGTCGCGAATGCCACAAGCACGTATATGAAGGTGACGACTATTACCGAATAGAGCATTGCCTTTGGAAGGTTTCGTTTGGGGTCTATAGCCTCATCTCCGGCCTGAGCAATTACTTCATATCCCTCGAATGCAACATAGGTGAATCCCATTGTTACAAGGAGTTTAGACCAGCCCAGCGGCATGAAAGGTGTGAAATTGTCAAGCCTTGACGGATCTTTCATTACCGTGTAAACACCGAACAAACCTATGGTTACGACAAATATTGTCTGTCCCATAGTGATGATTGCGCCGATTTTACCTGTCTCTGATGAGCCGCGATAGTTTATGTATATGAATAAAGCCGCAGTCAGGACTGCGATGACTTTTTCAATGTAAGGTTCTGAAGTTGCAGGGTTTAGATTAAGTGCTGCGTATAGGGGTTCTGTCCAGCCTAATGTTCCCGCAAACCGGACTACGTATATTGCGAATGTGAGTGCATACATACTGCCGGCTACGCTTGAGGCGAACCATTCCATCCAGCCGGCCAAAAAGCTTGCCGGACGTCCAAAGCCGATTCTGGCGAAATTGTACGCTCCGCCTGCTCTTGGGATTGCCGAGCTGAGTTCTGCGAATGACATTGCCGTCAGCATGGCTAAAAGTCCGTTGAGGGCGAATGTCAGAACCACGCCGCCGGGTCCTGATTCTCCGATAGATATACCCATACCCAGAAAAACACCCGCACCAATCATCATACCGAGTCCCATCATTGTGATGTGGAATAGGGTGAGTTCGCGTGAGAGTTCTGAGGATGTGTGGTGTGATTGGGAGTTTGTCTCTGTCACTGATTATCCTTTTTATTGAGGCTCTTGGCTGTCTGACGGCCACTGCCGTAGCCTTGAGCGGCAATTCGCTCAATACGAGACTTAGACCACACTGTAAGTGTGACAACGCCCGTAAGAGCGGCTAACAACACTATTATACCTATTAATATATCTGCTTCCATAATCGCGAATTGTAGCAAAAAACAATAAAAAAGCAAGTCCCACTGAATTTGATGGAATCTGCTTTGTAAATCGAGATGTTATAGCGTTATTTTGCCTAATACTATAAACATCAATATATGCGGAAGTGTTGTTTTGGGGCCGATGTTTTAGTTGGCCAGATTCTTGACTTTATTAATCGTAGAGTCAATATAATCTGGTTCTATAGTGCCTGAGGCTGATATATTATAGATAAATTCTCTCGTGTTTCCGGCTTTGTCTATTATGATTAAGGCTGCTTTTGTTTTTTCAGAAGTATTTGCCTGATGATACTCTATAGATTTCCAGTCAGTTTGGCTTCCCCAGTTGGCTATTTCTTTGTTGAGAGTTCCTATGTATTTCGGACTGTCTTTATCTGGAATAGCTGTGAAATAATTGCGGGGAAACTCTTTTTCCTGATTATTAACAAAGATGCTTATTTTCTCTTGTTCAAGTTCTTTTAGGTTAACAAGGATTGCTCTGTCTATATTAATATGCGGCGAATTAGGGAATAATGCTACTGTGAATTTTGAAGGGCTTGGATTATTGTTACGTTCTTTAGCTATTGGCAGACGCATTTTAGATGATGATATGGTTATGATAATTGCTGAGGCTAAGATTGCAGCTAACGAAATTGATACTATTCTTGATTTTTGACTCATTGTGTCTCCAAAACTTTATAATCAGAGTATACAGAATATAATGACCAGTTGCAATTTAATAGTCTTAGTATTTTCCCAGAAATGAAGATGGACACTAAAGCAAATAGCTGTATTATATTATGCAGTTTAGATTATGAATACAGAAATCAAATAGCGAGGATTTTAATATGGCAAAACTGATTATAGTAGCTGATATCGTTGTAAAGGCGGAACATGTTGACTTCGTTAAGTCTGAGATGGAGAAATTGCTTCCTGTTACAAGGGCAGAAGAGGGGTGTTTGCAGTACGACCTGCACGTTGATAATAACAATCCCTCTCATTTTATGTTCTATGAAGCATGGGAATCTCGTGAGCTTTGGCAGGTTCATATGAACGCGCAGCACTTAAAAGACTACATAGCCGCAACAGATGGAATGCTTGAAAAATTTGGTGTCAGCGAGATGACCTTGGTCCAATGATTCGGTATATATGATAATCAGAGCCGCGAGCGTGAGCGAGTCGGGCAGGGCGGCCTGATTATGGATTTTATCTTTTGCCGTAAGTAAAGCCTTCCCTGTTCTCTGTCGTGAAGGGTGATGCCGGCAGTAAAGCTTTATTGAACAGATTTGGCTTGAATTTTCACCTTGTTCAAAGTAAACTCTTGTTGGTAAGAGAGGGAAATTTATTTAATGAATTCGGTTAGTTCGGAGATATTATATGAGGATAACTACGGTTCGGCGAATCTCGCAGGTTGCTTTCCTGCTGATGTTTTTATGGTTCTGTATTGTCAGTACTGTAGGCGATAAGTTTCATCAGCTTCGCGGCTGGCCGGTGAATCTCTTTCTATGGCTCGACCCGTTGACAGGGTTTGCCACACTGCTTACAAGCCATCGCCTGTGGGCTCCGCTGGTTCTTTCCATGCTGACGATTGCGATAACAATCGTTCTTGGACGAGTATTTTGCGGCTGGATATGTCCTTTCGGCACAATTCATCATTTTATGGGAGTTCTTGGACAAAAAATCAGAGGTAAAAAAGAGCATACTGCAAAGGGGAGATACTCAAAATACCAGCGAATCAAATATTATATCCTGTTTGTTTTTATCGGGTTTACGGCAATAGGCTTTGGTTTCTCACTGCTGCAAACCGGACTTTTTGCTCCTATTCCTCTGCTTACAAGAAGCATTACCAATGTTATTTTGCCGATAGCCGACAGTCAAAGTTCAGTGAGCATGGCGACTTCCCGTTACTATGAAGGCGGATTTCTGATTCTGACGATATTCATGGTGCTTGTCTTGTTAAATCTCATTGTGCCAAGATTTTATTGCCGTTACCTATGCCCATCGGGAGCTTTGCTTGCTTTTTTCTCAAGATTCAAGTTGTTTGATTTCCTGCGATCGAAATCAGCATGTACCGCATGTTGCGATTGCACAAGAGTATGCACAAGCGGCTGCGATCCGCAAGGAAATCTCAAAAGTTGCGAATGCGTTATGTGTTTCAACTGCCGTGAGGTTTGTCCTGAGCAGGCAATTACCTATGATGTGATCGATTTGCCATCACGTGAGTATGCTACGCCGGATATATCCCGTCGCGGGTTTGCTCTCTCTATTGCGGGCGGTTTTTTTGCGGCAAAGTCTGTGGCGTTGGCAAAAACTACCGGCGAGAATTACAATAATAAACTTGTAAGACCTCCGGGAGCCGTTGGCGAGGAAGAATTCCAAAAGCGATGCATAAAATGCGGGCAGTGCATAAGGATTTGCCCGACTAATGTTCTTCAGCCGGCATCGGTCGGCCTTGGTCTTGTCAATATGTGGACGCCGGTTCTTAATAACAGGATTGGTTCGAGTGGGTGTCAGCTTAATTGTACTGCCTGCGGGCAGGTATGCCCAACTGCGGCAATAAGGCCGATTTCTCTTGATGAGAAACACGGCACGGGTGATTTCGCTGATGATGGACCGATAAAGATAGGTACTGCGTTTGTCGATAGAAACAGGTGCCTGCCGTGGGCGATGGATAAGCCTTGCATTGTGTGTGAGGAGAATTGTCCGGTGAGTCCGAAGGCGATAGAGACGCTTGAAGTTTATCACAGCCTTGATTATGCATCTTTCAAGGTAAGAAGTATAGAAGGGCGGAAAGCTGTTGTAGAAGTCGAGCACGATGGTAATATCGCTACTGGCGATTATTATCTTCAATTAGGTTCATCGCAATATAAGATTATGGAAAGAAACGGCAACGAGATTGCCTTGCAGTCGATTGTATCAGACTCTGATAAGGCGATGATAGCAAACGCAAAGCTTGTTGTGCGTCTGCAGAGGCCTATGGTCAATATCAATAAATGTATTGGTTGCGGCACATGCGAACATGAATGTCCTGTGAGCGGAAAGCGGGCGATACGAATATCTGCTGAGGGTGAGACAAGAAACCCTTCAAGCAGGCTGTTACTTGAATAAAAAAAGGCCGGACATCTCGAATTGTCCGGCCTTTTAAAGTTTTAAACTATTACTTAGCGATTAAATAACATCTTCAAATGTTTTGATACCGTCTACAACTTTGCATACGTGAACGGCGTATTTATCGCTCAGATGAGGGCGGCTTCTTGGATAAGCAGTGTTGACTGCTGCCTCGAGCTGTTCTACTGCTTCGGCCTTAACCAATGCGCCAGCCGCGCCCTTGTCGCCGCCGCCGAGCATTCTTTCACCGAGCACGCCGTCAACTGTTCGCACGATGTCGCACATGCTCTCAAGCTCCGGACCTGATATGATGTAATCGTCACGAAGGCCGATGCCGTCTTCACGGAATATAGCACCTACGGTTTCTATATCGCCTGCTCTCCATGCATCAAGCATTTTGTAGAAACGCTGCTGAGCGCCGTAGATATATTTCATTCTGTTTACAAGAGCAGGGTCAGTCTGTGAGAATTTATTATAAAGCTCATTGTAGAGAGCTTCGTCTTTAATGTCTGCGAGGCAGTTGATTTCATAGCCTGCGGCTTTGATTTTCTCAACGAGTTCTTCACACTGAGCCCTGCGGATTTTGTAGCTTGATTTCTCAAGTCCGGGTCTTACGGTTCCTGTGTCGAGGCCGATGATTCTGAAGTCTGTCGCACCTTCGCCAAGCGGTACATAGTTTATAGAGCGGTCGGCAGGGTTGTAGTGTGTACCCATTCCTTCTTTGGCAAATAGGATCATTATTTGGTCGAGTTCGCCGCAAGGAGAGCCGATATATTTATTTTCAACCGCAACAGCGATATCGATTATTGTCAGTTGGTCTTCTATTTCGATACCGTTTGCATCACACATTGATAGTATCAGATTCAGTGTCAAAGAGGCTGAACGGCTCATGCCGCCTCCGGGAATATTGCCGTAAAGAACCGCGTCAAATCCCTTGTTGAGCTCATATCCTTCTTCTTTGAGGATGTAGGCTACGCCGTAAGGGAAGCGTGCCCAGCTATCTGGTATGCTCATCGGAGCCGGTATGCTTGAGGCATCAAACTCAATTATTCCGTCATTTGGAAAGTTTTCGCTGAAGAAGCGGAACTTGCCGCTGTTGTTAGGCTTGTAAGCCATCCATATAAAACGATCGGTTCCGACGCCGAAAAGTTCGGTGCCGTTATAATCGCCATGTTCAACGCCGAGGCAGAATCTTGATGAGCTTCTGCAAACCTTGCCGCCTTCAATGTCCAGACCATTGCCTTTTGCCGCGATCTTAAGACGCTTGAACATTTCCGAATCTATCTTTGATATTTCCATGTTAATCTACCTATATTCTAAACCACATTTCTTATTAGACAAACCACTGTTCTAAGACGGTAGAATATAACAAAAGTCTTATTTTTTTCAACTGAATGTATCGAAAAAGAAATTTGTGCGAATATATATTTTTTGTTTTTTGGGCAGTAGAAGCGTTTTATATTTGTTTTGAAGCGGGCACAGGCGTATAATATCCTATATCAAAATAATTACCTGCTATTGTCAATGGTGTGTGACAGATTAATTTTAAGTTGATTAAAACAGCTCAATTAATAAGGAAGTTGATGAAAGTGGGTATATCAACGAGGACCTAAAATGTGTAAAGTTGCAATTTGTGTGTTTTTTTTCGTTTTTTGTTCGGTTTGTTTTTCTTTTACCACAGGTGATGGTACCCAAGCTGATCCTTATGTTATAGAATCTGCAGCTGAGTTTTATGAGATTAATGATGACTTGACTGCGCATTATATTTTGGCGTCCGACCTTGATCTCTCAGGTGTAACACGTACATCTGCCGTAATTGCTCCTGATAATGTCAATTCAGGCATCAGCTTCTCTGGCGTTCCGTTTAGCGGTTCATTGAATGGAAATGGACATAAGATAACCGGTCTTGCCTTTTCAAATAATTATAACGGCAACTACTATGTCGGCCTATTCGGGAAGATTGCCAGTGAAGGAATAGTTGAAAACCTCGTAGTTCAAGACTGTCAAATATTGACAGTAACCCATTATGGCGGAGGTATCTGTGCTTATAATTCAGGCGGACAGGTAATTAATTGTCATGTTTCCGGAAGTATAAGCGGAACCACCTCTGTTGGAGGCATATGTGGTCATAATGATTATGGTCAGATAATCAGCAGTTCTTCTGAGTGTATAATTAATGCAGTATCGTACTGTGGCGGATTGACTGGTAATGATTATGGCGGAAGCTATTCTGATTGTTATGCAGATTGTGAAATAACAGTTTCAGCCGGAAGAGCAGGAGGTCTTATAGGTAACTCAGGAGATACCGTGTTGGGGGCTCCTGATATTAAGACAAATATTTACAGATGCTATTCCGCCGGTTGGCTAATCGGTATATCGGACCATACGGGCGGACTGTGCGGTTATTTCTACAACTCGGATATCGATCAGTGTTATTCGACTATGAGCGTAAGGGGCATAGGTTCTGATAGTGATTATGTAGGCGGCTTGTGCGGGCTCGCTGCTAAGTCAACTATAACCGACAGTTATAATATCGGGTACGTCAGTGGTGAAGGAGGAATGAGTGATTATATTGCCGGTCTTTTAGGTTACGGTGGAGAGTCGACTGTTATCAGTAATTGCTATTCAGCAGCGGCTACGCGTTGTTTTAGCTCATCTCCTCTTTATACAGGTGGTGCTGTCGCTTATGCTTACAGTTATAATCCTGTTTGTCAGGTGAATAATTGCTTTTGGGACAGCGATCTTAGCTTTGTTAATTATGATGATTACGCCGCAGCGTTACCTACTATTCAGATGCATACTTTATCGAATTTTACAGATGCCGGTTGGGATTTTGAAGGTGAATCTGTTAATGGTACCGATGATGTATGGTGGATGTCATCTTTTGGCGGTTATCCTCAATTAAGCTGGCAGCTTAAGGATATTGGAATGGATAAATATAAACTGCTGGCGATGTATTGGGGCGAAACCGGATGTACTTCGGGTGCTGATTGTTATGATGCTGATTGGTACAGAGACGGCACAATAGATGAGTACGACCTTGTCAGGCTTTCAATGAGCTGGCTTGAAAAAGAGGTATTCATATATGAACCTTAAGCTAATGCGGATTTGATGCGATAATGTTCTTATATTGCGTAAATCTTTGCAGTCAAATAAGAAGCCGAGCCATTCCGTTTGTCTTGAAGTTCTTTACTTTAAATAAGTTATGGTGGTGGCTCAAAAACTTTACCCCAAAATATTGCTGTAAGTCTTTATTTTATGTTGAAATAAGGTGAAGTTTTATTGATTTTCTCCCAAAAAAA
>JBITAJ010000020.1:0-33852 GCA_044440125.1 Sedimentisphaeraceae bacterium JB056
TCAAAATTAGTCAAAATGCTTCCTGTAATGGAAAAAACAAGTTTTTTAACCAGACGATCAATGAATACCATGCGAAATATCAATGCCTGTCAAAACAAAGGCAAACTAAGACTCGAAAACCTTGCAAACGGAATAACTCAATAAGTAAAAAAACATTATGTAATTGTGTAAAGTTTATAATTTTAGTGGAAAAAGAGGCGTTTTTTTGTATAATCCGCATAATTTACCATATGGTGCGCACCGACTGCGCGCCGTGATTGAAAGTGTGAAGAAAACAACTGAAAATCGCTGATTTTGGTACGTAGAGACCGAATCGGCTTTTCGGGCAAATTATAAGGAAATTGTAAGTGCCTAAGAGACAAGATATAAAGAAAATATTGATCATTGGTTCTGGTCCAATCGTTATTGGACAGGGCTGCGAATTTGATTACTCCGGAGCGCAGGCCTGTAAGGCTTTGAGACAGGAAGGGTATGAAGTCGTACTGGTAAACAGTAACCCGGCTACAATCATGACCGACCCTGAGATGGCTGACAAGACCTACATTGAGCCTATCAAGGCTGAGGTTGTTGCCAAGATCATTGAAAAGGAACGCCCTGACAGCGTACTGCCTACCCTTGGCGGTCAGACCGGTCTCAATACAGCCGTAGAGCTTGCCGAGAGCGGCGTGCTTGATAAGTACAACGTCAAGATGATCGGTGCCAACCTCGAAACCATCAAAAAGGCAGAGGAACGCGATCTTTTCAAGGAAACTATCCAGCAGATCGGCCTTGAGGTTCCTGCCAGCGGGTATGCCCATTCATGGAAAGAGGCTCAGGAAGTCATTGAGTTTGTGAAGTTTCCTGCGATAATCAGGGCTTCGTTTACCCTCGGCGGTATGGGCGGCAACATCGCCTATAACATGGCGGAATATGAGAAGTATGTCAACTGGGGGCTTGATCTTAGCCCGATCAATCAGGTTCTTGTAGAGGAATCGGTAATCGGTTGGAAGGAATACGAGCTTGAGGTGATGAGGGACAACAAAGATAACGTTGTTATCGTTTGTCCTATCGAAAACCTCGATCCGATGGGTATTCATACCGGCGACAGTGTTACTGTTGCTCCAGCCCAGACGCTTACTGATAAAGAGTATCAGATAATGCGTGATGCGGCTATAAAGATTATCAGGGCAATCGGTGTTGAAACCGGCGGTTGCAATATCCAGTTCTCGGTAAATCCTGAAAATGGTAAGCTTTATGTTATCGAGATGAATCCGAGGGTTTCGAGGAGTTCGGCTCTTGCCTCAAAGGCTACGGGATTCCCGATTGCCAAGATGGCGGCTCTTCTGGCTGTGGGCTATACGCTTGATGAGATACCTAACGATATCACAAAGAAGACACCGGCATGTTTTGAGCCGACAATTGATTACTGCGTGGTTAAATATCCGCGTTTCACATTCGAGAAATTCCCTCAGACCAACTCAGAGCTTACTGTTCAGATGAAGTCGGTTGGCGAGGCGATGGCTATAGGTCGTACCTTCAAGGAAGCGTTCCAGAAATCACTGCGGTCGCTTGAGATCGACCGCTACAGCCTTGACAATAAGTATCTGCCTGAGGATCTTACCGAAGAGATGCTTTATGAGCAGCTTCGCAAGTACAGATGGGATAAGCTGTGGTATGTGGCTGAGGCAATCAGACGCGGCATGGATATTGATCAGCTTTACGATCTGACAAAGATCGACAGGTGGTATCTCCATAACTTCCGCGAAATAATCGAAATGGAGACAAAGCTCAAGAGCATGAAGCTTGCCGATATCGATGCGGAGCTAATGCTTGATGTCAAGAAGATGGGCTTTGCGGATAAGTATCTTGCTTCCATTTTTGGTGTAAGCGAGCTTGAGTTCCGTAATTTACGCAAAGAGCTTGGGGCCAAGAGTGTCTACAAGATGGTTGATACATGCGGTGCTGAGTTTGAGGCTCATACTCCATACCTTTATGGTACGTATGAGGATGAGTGTGAAGCGGCTCCGACTGACCGCAAGAAGGTTATCATCCTTGGCGGCGGGCCTAACAGAATCGGTCAGGGTATTGAGTTTGACTATTGCTGCGTTCATGCGGCGTTTGCTCTCAAGGAAATTGATGTTGAGGCAATCATGGTCAACTGTAACCCTGAGACAGTGAGTACAGACTATGACACATCTGATAAGCTGTTCTTTGAGCCGCTTACATTTGAAGATGTGATGAATATTATCGATGTTGAAAAGCCTTACGGTGTCATCGTGCAGTTTGGTGGTCAGACGCCGCTTAAGCTTGCTGATTCGCTGAAGAATGCCGGTGTTAATATAATCGGAACATCTCCAGACAGCATTGCACTGGCAGAAGACAGGAAGCTCTTCAATCAGGTTGTCGAGAAGCTTAATCTTACTCAGCCTTTCAGCGGTACTGCCAAGAGCTACGAAGAGACTCTTGAGATTGCCAATAAGCTTGGCTATCCGCTGCTTATCAGGCCGTCTTTTGTGCTTGGCGGACGTGCTATGGAAGTCGTTCATGATGAAACCGCACTGAAAGCTTGTGTTGCCAATGCTATCGAGGCATCAGGCGAGCATCCTATTCTTGTTGACAAGTTCCTTGATGATGCTACCGAGCTTGATGTTGATGCGATTTGCGATGGCGATATCGTCGTTATCGGCGGAATTATGGAACATATCGAAGAGGCAGGCGTACACTCTGGTGACAGTGCGTGCGTTTTACCGCCTGTTTCGCTTAAGCCGGAGATTCGCGAGAAGGTTATAGAGCAGACAAAAGCCCTTGCACTTGAATTAGGTGTATGCGGGCTTATGAATATACAGTATGCGATTAAAGATGATGTCGTATACATACTTGAGGTTAATCCGAGAGCTTCACGTACGGTGCCGTTCGTGAGCAAGAGTATCGGTGTGCCTCTGGCTAAGATGGCGGCGAAGGTAATGGCCGGTAAGACGCTTACCGAGCTTGGGTTTACAGAGCAGGTGATCAGGAAGCATTATTCTGTTAAGGAAGCGGTCTTCCCATTCCTTAAGTTCCCGGGTATTGATACAATACTTGGCCCTGAGATGCTCAGTACAGGTGAGGTTATGGGTATATGTGCTGATTACGGCAGGGCGTTCGGCAAGGCTCAGATGGCTGCGGGTAACGTATTGCCGAAACAGGGTGCGGTGCTTTTCAGTGTGAAGGATTCTGACAAAGAGAAGGCCGTGAAGCTTGCCTCTGAATTTGAAAAGATGGGCTTCAAGATTGTCGCTACAAAGGGAACGCATAAGTGCTTTACCGATAATGGCGTTTCTTCTTCGCTTGGGCTTAAAGTGAATGAGGGAAGGCCGAATATTGTTGATTCGATAATCAATGGTGATATCAGCCTGATTATCAATACGACTGTGGGTAAGAAGAGTATTCAGGATTCGTTTACTATCAGGCGTGGCGCTCTTGATAAGGGCTTGCCGTATGTAACTACAATGCGTGGTGCGGCGGCTGTTACGCTGGCGATAAGCTCTATGAAGGAGCAGGAAGCGACAGTGCAGAGCATTCAGGAATATTATACAGAGTGAGCAATTAGCGATTAGCAGTAAGCTATAAGCAGTAAAAAGGCTTACGCCGCTGCTAACTACTAACTATATTATAAAAGGAAACAAGCATAGTGAAAGCTATTCTATTACTTGAAGATGGTACGGTATTTAAGGGCAAGGGCTTCGGTGCAGAGACAGAGAGCTGCGGCGAGGTCGTGTTCAACACCAGTATGACCGGTTATCAGGAAATACTGACTGACCCTTCATATAACGAACAGATTATAACAATGACTTATCCGCTCATAGGCAACTATGGTTCCAATAGTGAGGACGTGGAGAGCCGTAAGTGTTTTGCAAGAGGCCTGATTGTTAAGGAATACTGTGAGTATCCGAGCAACTGGCGTGATGAGCATACGCTGAGCGATTTTCTCAAACGTGAGAATGTAGTGGGGCTTGCTGATATTGATACACGTAAGCTCGTTCGTACATTGCGTGATAAGGGTGCGATGCGTGGCATTATCTCTGCGGTTGATTTTGATATTGACAGCTTGAAGGCCAAGTTGGATAAATATCCGGGTCTTGTTGGACGTGATATCGTGAGCGAAGTGTCAACGAAGGAAACTTACAAGTGGGATCAGGGCGTTGTGGATGTGCTTGCGGGCATGGAAATAGCTCCTACGAAGAAGGACTTCAAGGTGGTTGCGTATGATTTCGGGATCAAGCAGAATATTCTAAGGCTGCTGCGTTCTAACGGATTTGAAGTGACGGTCGTTCCCGGTGATATGCCTGCGGAGGATGTGCTCAAGCTTAATCCTGACGGTGTATTCCTAAGTAACGGCCCTGGAGACCCGGCGGCTGTTGAATACGGCATTGAGAATACAAAGAAGCTTTTGGGCAAGGTGCCGATTTTCGGTATATGCTTGGGACATCAGATTCTTTCGCTTGCTATGGGTGCCAAGAGCTTCAAGCTCAAGTTCGGTCATAGAGGTGCGAATCATCCGGTGAAGAATCTCGATAATGAGAAGATTGAAATAACAAGCCAGAATCATGGGTTCTGTATCGATATTTCATCTATTGATGATCAGGTTGAGCCGACACATATCAATCTCAACGATAATACGCTTGCGGGAATCAGGTGTAAGAATGTGCCTGCGTTTGCCGTGCAGTATCACCCTGAGGCATCGCCGGGGCCGCACGATTCAAGATACCTTTTTGAATATTTCAAAAAGCTGATGCAAGAGCATAAAAAGTAAAAATAAAAAAAGCGGATACCGTCAAAAGTATCCGCTTTTTTTCTACTCGCTATTAGCTTCCGATTTTCTTATGTATGATAGTCGGCGTTGATTGTTACGTAGTCTTTGCTGAGGTCGCAGCCGTAGCAGTAGTCTTCGTATTTGCCTGCTCCAAGCTCTACAGTTATCGTGTGCTCTGGAGATGATACGATTTTGCTTGCCTTCTCAACATCAAACTTTGCCGGCTGACCGTTTCTGAATACTGTTAGCTTATCGAGTTTGCATGTGAGCTTCGAGTCGTTTATTTTAACGCCGCATGAGCCAACTGCGCAGATTATTCTACCCCAGTTCGGATCGCCGCCATGGATAGCACATTTGACAAGGTCGTAGTCTGCTACCGCTCTTGCCGCTTTAGCCGCATCTGCCGCTGTTGCCGCACCTTTGATGAGGACCTTGAATATTCTTGTTGCACCTTCTGCATCTTTTGCCATTTCTTTGGCGAGTGATTCGCATACGCCGCACAATGCCTTGACGAATTTGTCAAAGTCGGCATCGGCTTTCTTTATTGCTTCGTTTCCGGCTTTGCAGGAAGAGAGCAGGATGGCAGTGTCGTTGGTGCTTTGGTGAGCGTCAACAGTGAGCTTGTTCAATGAACATCCGATTCCGATGGCGATTGCCTTCTGCAGCATCGGTTTGGATATGTTTATGTCGGTTGTCAGAAAGCAGAGTGTTGTAGCCATATTAGGAGCGATCATTCCCGCACCCTTGACTGTACCTGCTACGGTTATCGTAGACTTGCCTATCTTGAATTTCTTGACGGCGTTTTTCTCTACAGTATCGGTTGTCAGTATTGCGTTGGCGAAATTGTGTCCACTTTTCTCATTGCTACTCTTTTCTGCGGCGGCGGCTTTAATGCCGCTTACCACCTTATCCATAGGAAGCTGATGGCCTATGATGCCGGTAGAAGCTAAGAGCACCTCTTCATCTTTACATCCAAGCTCAGCGGCAAGTGTCTGACACATTTTTTCGGCATTTTTGAGGCCGGTTTTGCCTGTGCATGTGTTGGCGTTGCCTGAGTTGACAACGATTGCCATTGTGTTTCTGCTTTTTAGATTCGTACGGCATACATCAACCGCTGCCGATACGACTTTATTGGTAGTGAATACCGCGGCGGCTTTGGCGCCTTCGGGGCAGTAAATTACGCCGATATCCTCTTTGCCGGATGCCTTGATTCCGCTTTTAACTCCTGCCGCTAAGAAGCCTGCAGGGGATGTTATCGTGTTGTTTGCCATGTCTAAAACTCGCTGAAATTTCAAATTATCAATTAACGAAAATTGAATTATAACAAGGCGAATATAAAAGTAAAAACAATATTTTGGCTTCGAATACTTCTTTTTAACGCAAGGATGCTGAGACGCAAGAATATTTGTTGTTTGATTTTGACGGAATAGCAGGATATATGCCCGTTCCCTTGTGTTAGTTCTAAATTTATTATGAAGGCAATTTGATATTGTATTTGCAGACAAAAGGTGTATTATTTATAAGTATTTAATAGGTCTATTATAAGGAATGTGCGAATATGTTTATTGATGGTGTAGGGATATCAGGTTATAGAAGTTTTGGTAAGAATATCCAAAGAATTGGTCCTTTCAAGAAAGTTAATTTTCTTATAGGCAAGAATAATTCAGGAAAATCCAATATTCTCAGTTTTATCAGAGAGCAATACCCCAAAATTGTTTCAGGTGAACCTTGCAGTTTATCGCAACTTGACAACCATATAGGTTTGGAAGCAGAGAGCGCCTATGAATTTGGCATCGAAATAGGAGGGAAAAATATAGAGAATCTACTGAAAGTTTTGGTTAAAGATGATTCTATGTTTGAAATTATTGAACGTTTAATAAGAAAGATTTTGACATCAGATTTTTTTAGAAATAAAACAGAATTGGCTTGGTTTCCATATATTCCTCTTAGAGACGATGGTAGCCTTATAAAAAAAGTATCATTGAAGGTTGAGGAGGCTGAAGTATTGTCTCCAGATGAGTGGCAAACTTTGTGGAGTTTGTTCACTAATCAGACTGAAGGTAATATCGGTCTGCATTGGATACCAGAAACATTAGGTTTTTTATGTCGAAGACTAAGACATAACATAAAAGTTTCATTTATGCCTGTTATACGGCAAGTGGATAGTGGTTCTGAGAGTTCTGATAAACTTATTGTTAATGGACACGGACTTGTTAAAGAATTGGCAAAACTTGAAAAGCCCAGATATGACCAACAGCACCTTAAAGAAAAATTTGAAGAAATAAACAATTTTCTTCAAACAGTAACAGGTAATAATACTGCCAGAATTGAAATTCCGAGTGAACAAAATATGATTCAGGTAGATATGGATGGGAAAACTTTGCCGTTGAGTTCTTTGGGGACAGGATTACATCAGGTAATAATAATCGCATCTGCTGCGACTGTTTTAGAGAATCAGGTTATTTGCATTGAAGAGCCAGAAATTCATTTGCATCCACTTTTACAGAGACAATTACTCCGTTATTTGTCAGAGAATACAAATAATCAGTATTTTATTGCCTCTCATTCTACGCATATGTTAGAAACACCAGATGCTGCAATATTTCATATTCGTCTTGAAGATGGTTGCAGTGTAGTGAGTAATGTAGCTAATGATTTGCAAAAATCACAAATTTGTGATGAGTTAGGCTATAAGGCATCAGATATACTTCAGGCTAATTGCATTATATGGGTTGAAGGACCATCAGATAGAATATATATAAATAATTGGATTCATTCTAAAGACGCAACCCTGATTGAAGGTTTACATTATTCAATAATGTTTTATGGTGGAAGATTGTTGAGCCATTTAACAGCAGAAGATTCAGATGTTGATGACTTTATCTCTCTAAGGCGTCTTAACAGGCATATGGCTATAGTTATTGATAGTGATAAGAAAAAGAAGGCTGATGAAATTAATGATACAAAAAAGAGAGTTAAGTCCGAGTTTGAGGAGTATGACGATTTTGTCTGGATAACTGAAGGTAAAGAGATTGAGAATTATTTGAGTTCAGATTCAATTAGTCAAGCATTAAGAGAATTATATACCGATGATGTAGATATTATTAAATATTCCGAATTTAACAATTGCATTCAAGTTAAAAAGAAAGATGGTAAGTATAAAACTGCTGATAAAGTTAAATTGGCTAAAATTATCAAAAAACAGAAGATAAATTTCGGGGTCATGGATTTAGAAGAAAAGATAGATTCATTAGTTGAGTATATACGTAAAGCCAATTGTGAAAGTTAGCCCTTGAACTTTCAGTTGAATAATTAAGGATATGGAAAATCCCTGAATACTCTTCTTTTTAACGCAAGGACGCTGAGACTCAAGAATCTTTGTTGTTTGATATTGACAGGATAACAGGATTTGCAGGATAATTGCCCGCTCCCTTCCGGTCGCGGTACTGATAGTCAATTGACTATTATTTGAGTATTGCCCGTAATTTTGCCAGCAGGGTGGTTGGCTCAAAATGTGCGGCTGATAGTTTCAGGTGCAGCGTGTTAGGGTCTGGTATTGTTATCTTTGAAGATACCTTAGCAAATATATCTGCGGCCTTGCTGACATTGCTTCTGCCTTTTGATTTTTGCGGCGGGAATGAGAATACAAGGTCGTTGCCTACGGCGTTTATCGCACGTATCGAATATTTTGCCGCACGCACACGGATATCGGCTGTATCAAGCAGCAGAATCACTTCCTGCGGTACCTTGCCGAAAAGGTCTTTGAGTTCGGCTTCCAGATTCTTTAGGTCCTTTGTTGTTGAAGCTGCGGAGATTTTGCGATATACCGCCATTCTCTGCCTGTCACTGCTTATATAGCTCTTGGGGATATGGCTTGTAAAGCCGAGGTTTAGCACTGTCTGAGGTTTCATGTCTATCGGCTCATTCTTAAGCCTCTTGACCGCATCAGATAGCAGTTTGCAATACAGCTCGTATCCCACCAAATCTATATGCCCCGACTGCTCGGCTCCAAGTATGTTTCCTGCTCCGCGTATCTCAAGGTCGCGAAGTGCTATCTTGAAACCGGCGCCAAGCTGTGAGAATTCCTCTATTGCTTTGAGCCTTCTTGCCGCTATCGGTTTTATAGGTCTATCCGGCGGCAGGAGAAGTTGGGCATACGCTCGGTACTTATACCTGCCTACGCGTCCTCTAAGCTGGTGCAGTTGGGCAAGACCAAACTTATCGGCATGATCTATTACGATAGTGTTTGCTGAAGGAATATCAAGTCCTGATTCTATTATTGTAGTGCATACAAGAATGTCCGTTTTTCTGGTGACGAAATCTATCATGGCCTTTTCAAGCTGATGTTTGGCCATTTGACCGTGGGCGACCTTTATCCCCGCATCAGGGAACATTGCACGCAAGTCGTTTGCCGTTCTTTCTATTGATTTAACCCTATTGTGCAGGAAGAACACCTGACCTTCGCGTCTAAGCTCACGATTAATCACCGATCGAATTAAGTCATCGCTATGACGATTGACGCTTGTTGCAACACTCCGCCTGTCAAGCGGGGGAGTGCTTAGCGTTGTTATGTCACGCAGTCCGAGCAACGAAAGGTGCAGTGTACGTGGTATCGGGGTTGCGGTTAGCGTGAGCACATCCACATTTACACGCATCATTTTGAGTTTCTCTTTATGGGCCACGCCAAAGCGTTGTTCCTCATCAATAATCAATAACCCAAGGTCTTTGAAGCCTACATCTTTGCTCAAAAGCCGGTGGGTACCTATGAGTATGTCAACTCTTCCGTTCTTTGCTCCTTCGAGTATTTTGGCGGCCTGCGAGCTGCTTTTGAAGCGGTTCAGCGTTTCTATATTAACCGGGAAATCGGCGAGTCTCTCGGCAAAGGTTCTGCCGTGTTGAACGCAGAGAACTGTTGTTGGTACGAGCATCGCTACCTGTTTACCTGATTGTACGGCCTTGAAAGCCGCACGCATTGCTATTTCTGTCTTGCCGTAACCGACATCGCCGCAAAGCAGCATATCCATCGGCCTTGAAGACTGCATGTCTTTTTTGATTCTCTCGACTGCTGTCAGTTGGTCTGGTGTTTCCTGATATGGAAATGAACTTTCAAAATCAATCTGCCATTGGCTGTCCGGATCGAACTGTATGCCCTTTGTCTGCTGTCTTTTGGCCTGAAGCTCAAGAAGCTCCACAGCCATATCTTCAACGGAGTCTTCAACTTTCTGCTTTTGGTTTTGCCATTTTTTACCGCCAAGCTTATTGAGCTTGGGTTTTAGCGGAGTAGTGCCGACATATTTATGTACAAGGTCAATCGAACTTACCGGCACGTGTATTCTTGCGTTATCGGCAAACTCTATTGTCAGATATTCGCTTATCTGCTCATCTTTCTCAATTGTTGTTATGCCTTCAAAACGTCCAATACCATGAGCTATATGAACTACGTAATCTCCCTTGGCAAGGTCTAGGAAATTATCAATTGGAGCGGCCGGTTTGAGAGAACGAGTTCGTCGGATGAGGCTGTCCTGACCGAATATCTCATGGTGGCTTATGACGATGGTTTTGAGCGTGGTTATCTCGAAACCGCCGCTTATCATCGAATTTATAAGCTTGATGTTTCTTGGAAATTTACCCGTTTCCTTTGTGACGATCTCTCTTACACGATTCTTGTTTCCCTCGTTTTCGCAGAAGAGCAACACTTTCTTGCCGTTCTTGGCTTCTTTGGCAAGGTCCATAAGTGCCTGCTTGTGTCCGCTCCACAGACTGCCGCTTTTGCAGGTGTAAGCTTCAACGGATGTCACTGGAACCTGATAGTTATTCTGGTTTGACGCAGAGTTGAACCTGCTTATCTCGATAAGGCCGAATTTGTTGGCGTTTCTGTAAAGCTGGGGCCAGTCAAAAAGCTGAGTATCCTCGCTTACTCTCGAACAGAATATCTCGGCTGTCTCCTGTATTATAACAGGCTCGTTGAGCATCACTATTGTATCGGGAGATATTATATCAAAAAGTGAACTTTTGCTTTGGCTGCTTGATGAGCCTGAGAAAATTTCGACAACATTGATCTCGTTGAGAGAGTGTTGATTGTCGAGATTTATTAACCTCATGCTCTCTATTGTATCACCGAAGAAGTCTAATCTGACGGCGACTGCACCTGTTTCGTTTTTACCGTTATTGTGATGAAAGTTGGCTATTGGCGAGAAGATGTCTATGATGCCGCCTCGGCGGGCGAATTGCCCGGGCATATCAACACATTCCACACGTTCAAAACCTTCTTCAAACAGCCAGCTTTCTACAAGTTCCGGTTCAATGGTCTGGTCTTGAAAGATTTTCAGTGAGCCTTCATTGCCTTTTTTGAGGTCTATCACGGGTTGAAGAAGTGCTTGAATGGATGCGTTGATCACGAGTGGTTCTTTGCTTGTGGTAATATCGGCGAAGGCCTTATATCTCGCAGCGGCGACCTCGTCAAGACATCCACTCAAATCCTGACCGCCATCCCAAGCCGGTATATTTACCGTTTTTGATGCAGAGAAAGATACCATGTCTTCATAAGCCCTGTCGGCATCTTCAATATGAGGACTTATAACGAGCAGGTCTCTGCTTGTGTGTTTTGACAAGCAGCAGGCAAGGCAGTTTGCAAAAGATGCCCAATTGCCGCCGATACTTATTCGGCTGCGAAAGGTCTTATCGGCGAATCGGCTGATTATATCCGATATTGTTTTGTCTTTCTGCAGTTCAAGCATACAAATTCTCTACGATCTGGCAGAAGCAAATTTGGGCATCTGCTGTGATCATTCATGGCGAAGAGATTCTATCGGATCCATATTTGCCGCCCGGTAGGCCGGGTAGATACCGAATGTCACGCCTATGATTGCTGATATTCCAAACGCCAGTATCAATGCGGCCGGCTTGATTATTGTCGGCATGTTGCCAAAGTGGGTAACAAAAAGAGGGATTATCAATCCGAGAATGATACCAAGAAGTCCGCCGGTCAATGTAAGCATTACTGTTTCCGATAGGAATTGCACAACGATGTCGTGTTTTTTGGCTCCCAAAGCACGCCTTATGCCAATTTCTCTTGTTCGCTCGCTTACAGTCGCCAGCATGATATTCATAATTCCAATACCGCCGACAATCAACGAAATCGCGGCAATAGAACCGAGAACGATATTGAATATACGCTTGGTTTCTTCTGCTTCTCTGAGCAGCTCAAGAGGAACTATTATCTGGTAGTCTTCCTTCTTATGGAATCTTTTGAGCAAATCGGCTATTATATTTCGAACAGGCAAAACGTCCTGTATTGATTCTACCTTTACGGTTATGTCTTGAAGCTCTACTTTTTCAGAATTTAGACCTGTGCCGCCTATCTGTACTTCTGTTTCTCCGAAACGGGCTTTCGATGTTGTTATAGGCACGTATATTGAACCGGCGAATCCGCCGCCATTTCCTGAGCCATTAGCGTCGGAAGCAGAATCAGCGGTAGTTGCTATTCCTATCACTTTGTAGTAACTTCCGTTTATCTTGATGTTCTGCTCAAGAGGGTCATCAAATCCGAATAGCTTCTCGACAACTCCGCTGTCTACGACACAGACAGGTTGAACGTATTCAACATCTATTGGAGCAAGGAATCTTCCTGCTATTATATTAACAGGGCTCATTTCGGGATACCAGCTTACTGTGCCCACTATCTCTACGGAAACTCTCTTATTTAAATATGAAGACTGTGCATTATTTCTTCTTACCGGTATTACTATGTCTACATCGGGAATCGTATTTCGGAATCTGTCGGCATCTTCATATCGCAGGCCGTATTCAAGCATTGTCTCCTGAGTGCCGTCATTTTTTTGGCTGTCAGGAGGTTTTACAGTTTTTATTATGATGTTGCGGCTTCCAAGGCGGGCAATTCTTTCCTGGGCATCTTTACTCGCGCCTTCACCTATAGCGAGCATAGAAATAACGCTTGAGACACCGAATATTATACCAAGTGCCGTGAGTACGGACCTTAGTTTGTGCATCCAGAGACTCTTGGCCCCGAGACTGATGATTCTGGTTATCCTGTAAAACATCAATTCGCCTTTCAATTGCTGCCGTTGTTTAGTGTCAGTTAAGTTGACTTTCAAGCCGGCTTAACCATAGCCCGTAAGCTTGCTGGTAAGCTCCTTTTATAGATTCATTGGGTTCTATACTGTCTAATTTCTCAAAGCCCACGTAAGCTTCTTCCGGAGCCTTGTATAATCCGCATGCAAGCCCTGCGCCGCGGGCAGCTCCTTGCGAACCGTCAGTGTCATATAATTCAACTTCGGCACCTGTAACCGTTGCGAACGCCTCGGCGAATAATGGGCTTAGGAACATATTGGCTTTACCGGCTCTGATCTTGTTGCTTTTGATTCCCATTTCTCTCATTATATCAAGCCCGTAATTTAAGGCAAATACAATTCCTTCCTGAGCAGCACGCAATATGTGGGATTTGTCGTGTACGTTGAAGTTTATTCCTATTAATGAAGCTCCAAGATTTTGGTTTGACAGAGTTCTTTCAGCTCCGTTGCCATAAGGCAGTATTGACAACTCAGCGCTTCCGACAGGGGCCGAGCGAGCTATCTCGTTCATTTCAGGATAGTCTATGCCTGAGGCAATGTTATGTTTGAGCCAGCTGTTTAGTATGCCGGTGCCGTTAAGACACAGAAGGCCGCCGTATCTTGGGTCTTCTGTGGTATAATTAACATGAGCAAAGGTGTTGACTCTTGATTGGTGATCATAGGCTGCTTTGTTTCCTATTCCATAGATCACTCCCGATGTTCCGGCTGTAGCTGCTACTTCACCGGGTTCGAGAACTTTCAGTGAAAAGGCATTGTTGGGTTGGTCACCTGCACGATATGCGACTTTTATACCCTCCTTGAGTCCCATTGCTTTTGCCGCCTGCTTTGTTACGCGGCCGTGAAGAGAAAACGTGTTTCTTGGTTCGCCAAGCAGTTCAGGACTGATTCCGTAGTAGTCAAGCAGTTCGGAAGCAACACGTTTTTCCTTGAAATTCCACATTATACCTTCTGAAAGACCGGAAACGGTTGTTATTATATCGCCAGTCATTTTCATCGCAAGATAGTCGCCGGGAAGCATGACCTTGTATATTTTGTCGTAAATTTCAGGCTCGTTATCTTTTACCCATTTAAGTTTTGATGCAGTGAAATTGCCCGGGGAGTTCAGGTAATTTGCCAGACAGAAATCTTCTCCAAGTTCTTTATTAGCTGTATTGCCGATTTCTACTGCACGGCTGTCGCACCATATGATAGATGCTCTTAATGGCTGCAGCTTTTTATCCACTGCCACCAATCCATGCATCTGATACGTTATTCCTATTGCTTCAATTTCTGAGGGGTCTAGGCCGCTTTTGCTTATCAGCTCTTTGCTTGCATTGCAAAGATTTTCCCACCACATTTCCGGGCTCTGCTCGGCCCAGCCCGATTGGACAGATATTATCTCCATTTCTTTAGATGGAGAGGTTGCGCTTACAACAACTTTGCCGCTTTGAGCATCTAAAAGAGTGGCCTTTATGGAAGATGTACCGGAATCAAATCCTAATAAGTATGACATAAATATCTCCTAAAAAGTTCTAAGTTTTAAGTAATAAGTTTTAAGTTGCTAAACCGTATTTGACTTACCTACTTAGAACTGATTTTTTAACTGTTCAGTTGCCATTTCACGCAGTTTGAATTTCTGTATCTTTCCACTTGCTGTAAGTGGAAATTCATTGACTATAAATATATGTTTCGGAGCCTTGTATCTTGCAATCTTTGTTGTTGAGTAGTCTCGGATATCTTCCGGTGTCAGATCACATCCTTCTTCAATTATAACAAAAGCACCTACTTCTTCGCCGTATTTTTCGTTTGGTACGCCTACTACCTGCACATCACGTATACCTTCCATGGTGTACAGGAATTCTTCTATCTCACGTGGATAAATATTCTCTCCGCCGCGGATTATCATATCTTTAATTCGGCCCGTTATACGGTAATATCCTTCACTGTCAACGGTGGCGACATCTCCGCTGTGAAGCCATCCGTCTTTGTCTATGGCCTGTTCTGTAGCTTCAGGCATATTGTAGTAGCCTTTCATTACATTGTAGCCGCGGCAACATATTTCGCCCGGTTCATCGATTCCAACTTCCTGGCCGGTATCGGCGTCTACAATCTTGACTTCGCAGTTCGGCATTTTGGTGCCAACAGTGCTTACACGTTTTTCTATGCTGTCAGTTACGCTTGTTTGCGTGAATACAGGAGAGGCTTCTGTTAATCCGTAAGCAATTGTTATATCCTTGCAGTTCATTTTGCTTATTACATCCTTCATTGTTTCAATAGGACATGGTGAGCCTGCCATTATACCGGTACGCAATGATGACATGTCGAACATGTCAAACATCGGATGGTTAAGCTCTGCTATAAACATTGTAGGAACGCCGTAAATAGCTGTGCATTTTTCTTTGTGTACAGCGGCAAGAGCCAGAAGGGGATCGAAGAGTTCAAGCATTACCAGTGTGCCGCGATGAGTCAGTGTTGCCAGTACCCCAAGGACGATTCCGAAGCAGTGGAATAATGGAACAGGCAGGCACAGTCTGTCTTCGTGCGTGAATTTTTGGCGATCACCGATATAGAAGCCATTGTTCAGGATATTCGTATGGGTTAGCATCACACCTTTGGGAAAGCCTGTCGTTCCGGATGTGTATTGCATATTAACTACATCTTCACAGTTGAGTGTTGGTCTGATAGCGTCAAGCTCGGAGTTGTCGCTGTGTGACCCCAGAAGCATAAGTTCTGCAGTATTGAACATGCCGCGGTGTTTTTCCTGGCCTACATAAATCACGCTTTTGAGGTGAGGGAACTTTTCGCTGCACAGATGGCCTCGCTGACAGCTCTTGAGCTCCGGTACCAATTCATAAACAGTCTGGACGTAATCAACATCACGGAAGCTGTCTACGATTGCCAATGCTTTCATGTCAGACTGTTTGACGACATATTCAAGTTCAAATATCTTATATGCGGTGTTTACAGTAACCAGTATTGCACCGATTTTTGCTGTCGCATACATGAACGTAAGCCAGTCCGGGACGTTTCTTGCCCATATGCCTACATGGTCACCTTTGCCTATGCCTATCGCAAGAAGGCCTTTGGCTAAATCGTCAACTCTCTTGTTGAACTGGCCGTAAGTCCATCTTAGGTTGCGGTCTGGGTAAACAATGAATTCATGATCGGGGTCTATTGCAACTTGTTTTTCAAAAAAGGAGCCTATAGTATCGTTCGTAAAAAGCATTAGGAAATCCGTAAACAAAACCTGTGAGTGTTATAATTTAAAGAAAGGTCGGCAATTATTCCATTGCCGACCTTTTAGAAATTCTAATAAGGGGCGTAAACTACTGCAAGTATCTTAGCTGTTTCGTCTGACGCAGAATGCAGATTGTGAGGGACGACAGAATCATAATAAATGCTGTCACCAGCCTCAAGCACATGAGCATCTTTGCCGTAGCTTAGTTCTATCTTGCCGCTCAGGACATATATGAATTCTTCCCCCTCATGTGAAGATAGATTGAACTTGTCACTTTTAGGCGGTTTGACATCAATAAGAAATGGCTCCATATGTCTGTCTTTTTTTTCTGCCGCCAGAGAGAGAAAATCAAGTTCGCTACCCTCGGAAGGCTTGTTGTCGCCGGCAAACCGTATCATTTTACCAGTAGAGTTTTTCTTCTTGATGATAGGGCCAGATTGCAGTTGGTCGTCAAGGAAGGTGCCAAGACGAACGCCAAGGCCTCTTGCTATTTTAAGCAGAGGTGTGAGCGAACATGCAAGTTCACCGGCTTCTAAAGAGTTTATTTGTTCTTCACATATGCCGCTTCTCTCGCTGAGCTGCTGCACGGTGAGTTCTTTTTGCTCACGAAGCTGCTTGAGCTTTTGAGAAAGTTTACCAGTATCAGTCATCGTATCTCCATCAACTATTGGCGTATTCAAAGAATTTCTCTTTGAGTTCTTTACTTATTGGTCCAGGTGTGCCGTCTCCAATTTTGCGTCCATCAATCTCTACAACACCTATAACTTCTGCCGCTGTTCCTGTGAGGAAAAATTCCTGAGCAGTATAAAGATCGTAGCGTGTCAGATTCTTTTCGACGACAGTATAACCCTGCTTCTCTGCAAGTTCTATTACCAACTGGCGTGTTATACCTGTCAATGAGCCGCTTTGGACAGGAGGTGTATATATCACTTTATCTTTTACGATAAATACGTTATCGCCTGTAGCCTCTGCTACATAACCTTGCTGATTATACATTATTGCTTCAAGTACACCATTGTCAATGGCCTCTATCTTTGCAAGGATGTTGTTAAGGTAATTGAGACTCTTAACCTGTGGCGGTACTGACTGAGGAGCATTACGAACGAATGATGAGCTAACGACTTTCATTCCTTTTTCGTAAAGTTCTTCAGGGTAGAGCTGGATACCTGCCGCTATTATTACTACCATTGCTTTCTTGCATAGGAACGGGTTAAGTCCCAGTGTTCCAGCACCACGAGAAACAACAAGCCTTATGTAGCCGTTTGTAAGGCCATTGGCTTCTATTGTTTTTTTCATTGCTTCGCTCATTTCTTCGAGCGTCATAGGTATATCAAGCCTTATGAATTTTGCTGATTCATAAAGTCTTACAAGATGTTCTTTTTCCCGAAGTATCTTGCCGTTGTAAAAACGGATACCTTCGAAAACACCGTCGCCATATAGGAAGCCGTGATCAAAAACTGAAACTTTTGCGTCTTTTTCTTCTACAAGCTCTTCACCGAGCCATATTTTCATCGCCATATTATTAAACTCCGTATTTTATTATAATCAAGATATTAGGGATTCTTATTGTCCTCAATAATCTTTTCGCAAAATATCAATAATACTATGAATTTTACAGTCAATTAAAGATATCAATATTGAGATTAAAGTCAAAGAATTTTCGACTCCGAACCCGTTTATATGTGCAAAATATGACGAATTGTTAAGAACTGAACATAGCTGAGTAGAATATAGAAAATTTGTGTGAAAAAAAATGAAGTCATAAAATTATTATTTTCTTGACGATCTGCCTACCTACTGGTAGAATGAGTAGCTGTATGGGAAAGATAGATACTAAGACAGCATTGCTTAATTGTGCACAGGATTTGGTTCAGAAAGTCGGCGTCAACGCCATGAGCTATAACGATCTTAGTGAAGCGGTAGGTATTCGCAAGGCGAGTATCCATTACCATTTTCCCAAGAAAGACGACTTAATTGAAGCTCTTCAGCAAAAATGTATGGTTGAATACTGTGAGCGTTATATGATAGTAGTTGACAGTGATTTAAGTGCACCGGATAAGTTGCGAAAGTTGACAGACATATATATTAATACATTAAATGGTAGAAAATTATGTCTTGTAGCGATGCTTAGTGCTGAATATGAAACATTAAGCGACAGACTTCGTGAGTTGATGGAGCAATCGGTTATAACAACAACACGTATATACGAGAAGATATT
The DNA here is from genome assembly GCA_044440125.1 of Sedimentisphaeraceae bacterium JB056. GTDB lineage: Bacteria > Planctomycetota > Phycisphaerae > Sedimentisphaerales > Sedimentisphaeraceae > JBITAJ01. The sequence continues at coordinate 18,297 of JBITAJ010000020.1, forward strand.
TATAAAAGGAATTGCCGATGGTGAGCTTTTGTCTTGCGATGATACTTTTGATGCGGCGTATGCATTTTTTAGTTTTCTAATGGGAGGGCATATAATTGCACGCTGCAGTGGTGGAGAAAAGGCTTTGAGAAGGGCCTCGGAAATTTATATAAATAAACTTACAGCTTAATAGGGTTTTAAGCTGTTTAATCAAATTGCAGTTTAAATAGAAATTCTACCTGTTAGCAGGTAGGGAAGGGCGTGAAATGAAAGTTTTAGCAATTAATGGAAGTCCGCGTAAGGGCGGCAACACAGAAACTATTATTCGCAAAGTATTTGAACCTCTTGAAAAGGCAGGTATTGAGACTGAACTTGTTCAAATTGGCGGCAAGGCGGTAAGAGGGTGTATTGCTTGTCATAAATGCTTTGAGACTAAGGATAATACCTGTGTTTTCAAGAATGATCCCGTAAATGAGATAGTTGAGAAGATGATAGGGGCAGACGGTATAATTATCGGCAGCCCGACATACTATACTGATGTTACATCTGAAATTAAGGGATTGATCGACAGGGCAGGGTTTGTTTCAATTGCTAACGGTGGTTTATTCAAGCATAAGGTTGGTGTGGCAGTAACTGCAGTTCGCCGTGGTGGTGCTGTTCATGCTTTTGATACTATTAATCACTTCTTTCAGATAAACGGCATGTTTATTGTCGGTTCGACATATTGGAACATGGTTTACGGTCTTAAGCCGGGTGATGTTGAAGGTGATGATGAAGGTATGGCGAATATGACAGATCTTGGCGAATCAATGGCTTATCTGTTGAAAAAACTTAATTAGTGTATTAATGAGAAAAGGAATTGGAAATGAAGATTCTTGGTATTAATGGCAGTCCGCGAAAAAACAGCATAACAGGGCAGATGGTTTCCGAAATACTTGACGCTACCGGAGCAGAGACTGAACTTATAAATCTTGCAGGCAAGAGAATTTCTCCCTGTATTGCATGTCTTGGATGCGTTAATGATAACATCTGCAAAGTCAAAGACGACATGTATGATATACGTGAGAAAATAGTAGCGGCTGATGCTTATGTAATCGGCGGTGCAAATTACTATGGTATGGTGAATTCGCTTACTCACGCTTTTCTTGAGAGATTCTATCAGTTTTTTCATCTGGATTGCAGAGATATTGCGGGTAAAAAAGCAATTGTTGTAGGTGTTGCAGCGGGTGATGGACAACCTGCTATTGATAATATAAGACAGTTGCTTGAATATAATCGAGTAGAAGTTATTGGAAGTGTGTCGGCGTCTGGTCCGGCTCCATGTTTCACATGCGGTCATGGTGAAGAGTGTAAGGTCGGCGTAGTTCATCGCTTCTTCGGCGAAGGTACTAAGATAACACCTGAGATTATTCCAACAGTTGAAAAACAGCAGGATGTAATAACGAAAGCACGCGAATTGGCACAGATGCTTGCTGTCTAATGTAATGGTCAGAAATTAGGATTAACGATGGAAAATACAAACAAAAAAACTTCTGTAAGAAAAAAGATCGAAGATGTCATATTTGATTTATGCGGTAGCAAGCTCAATAGTATGCATATTGGTGATGAACCGGCCTGGGATAAGCCTTTGATCGGTTTTTCCAGAGGTGATGATTTGCTCTATAGTGAAATAAAGAAACAGATTGGTGATTTTTACTGGACTCCGTATGAGGCGTTCAAAATAGCAATGCCCGATATTGAGCCTGAAAATTTGACGGTTGTCAGTTGGGTGCTTCCTCAGACTAAAGCTACAAAGAAAGATAACCGTAAGGAAACCCATTTCCCTGCCAAAAGATGGGCGCATTCAAGAAAATATGGCGAGCAGTTCAATGATACCTTGCACGATCATCTTGTTGAAAAACTTAATGAAATGGGGATTTCAGCGGTTGCTCCGTCTCACTTGCCGCAGTGGTCGATGAAAATGTCCGAAAATTTTGGAATATCAAGCAACTGGTCACACAGGCACGCCGCTTATATCGCCGGACTTGGCACATTTGGATTGTGTGATGGGCTTATAACGGAATATGGTAAAGCTATGAGGTGCGGATCCATCGTTGTAGATATTCAGCTTGAACCTACAGAACGTCCTTACGATAATCCTCATGCTTACTGCCTGTATTATGCTAAGGGAGCCTGTCAGGCATGTATCAAGCGGTGTCCTGTGGGAGCTATCACTGAAGAAGGACATGATAAAGAAATATGTCGTCAATACGTATTTGAGACAACATCGAAGTTTGTTAAGGAAGAATTTGGTATTGAGGCATATGGCTGCGGCTTTTGCCAAACTGCTGTGCCGTGCGAATCTTCAATACCACCGGCATGCAGACCGGTTAAATAAGATATAATTTTTTGATAAAGGATATGGAAATGGATAACAATAAAGAATTAAATGTTTTTGAGACAGAAAATCTTACGACCGAACAAGCACTCGCTGAAGTTGAAAAGGATTTTGGATTTGTGCCAAATCTGCTTGGTGAATTAGCTAAAAGCCCTGCCGCTCCTTTGGTTTATACAAAATCTGATCTCCTTATGCATAATGCTCATCTTACGCAACAGGAACAGCAGGTTGTACAGCTTGTTGTTTCACTTTATAACGGCTGTCAGTATTGCTCAAGTATGCATAGTAAATTTTCCGAGGTAAACGGAGCGGAGCATGATGATATTCTTGCTATCAGAAAAGGGGAATACCCGAAAGATAAGCACCTTGGAAATCTTATGTGGATAACTGAAACTATCCTTGAAAAACGAGGACATCTCACAACTAAAGACCTTGAGATTATTGAGGATATGGGAATAGATAGAGGAAGATTGTATGAGATTATTGTACACATCGGACGAAAGATGATTGCCAACTACGCAGTACATATTATCAACCCTGAACTTGATGAAGTTTTTGTTTTTGAGGAATAAGAGCAATTGACTGTTTGAAATATAAAAATCAGAATTAACTTTTCGATTTATAAAGGAGAGAACAATGAAGGCGTATATAACAAAAAGCTATGGAGCTGATGCTCGTTTTGAATTTGGTGAAATCGAAACTCCGAAGTTATCTTCGGGGCAGGTTATGATCGAAGTGAAGGCAACCAGTATTAATGCTATAGATAACAAGTTTTTGCGTCATGAGATTGGCCTAAATCCTGAACTGCCTGCAATCCTCCATGGTGATGTTGCGGGGGTTATCAGAGAAGTTTCAGGTGATGTAACAAATCTGAAGATTGGTGATGAAGTTTACGCATGTGCAGGCGGATTCCTGGGCAATCCGGGAGCTCTTGCTGAGTTTATGCCGGCAGATGCACGTTTTGTAGCCCATAAACCCAAATCAATTATTTTTGCAGAAGCGGCAGCGTTGCCTTTAGTAGCTATTACCGCATGGGAAGCTTTGGCAGATAGTGCCAAAATAAAATCAGGCGATCATGTATTGATACATGCTGCCGTAGGCGGACTTGGACATGCTGCATTGCAAACTGCAAAAGCACTTGGAGCTAAAGTTGCAACCACTGTCTCATCAGAAAGAGCTGCAGATATAGCCCGTGAACTTGGTGCTGATGAAATAATTAATTATCGTGAAGAATCTGTTGAGGATTATGTTCAGCGTCTCACAGACGGCAGCGGTTTTGATATGGTTTATGATACTGTAGGCGGCTCGAATTTTGAAAATTGTTTGCAGGCAATCCGTAACTATGGCAAGGTTGTTACTGTGTTCACTGGGACGACAGCTACAAAGTTAGAATTGATGACTTCATTTATTAAATCAGGGCATATTCATACTCAGAATATGTCGATCCCTCTTGTTTCCGGACAGGGACGTCAACACCATGGTGAAATACTTCGTAATGTAGCAAAATGGGTTGATGAAGGTAAGGTAAAGCCGTTGGTGGACCCTCAGATATTCACGTTTGAAGAAGCAAATGAAGCCCATGCTTATTTTGAAGCAAAAAAACATACCGGTAAAGTTGTTTTGACTGCAAACTGGAATTGATGATTTATTAAATCTGGTACAACTTTTGATATAGCGTAAATTTATAGAAATATAACTTAATCAAACAAAGGATAATATAATGGCTGGAATTAATGGAAAAGTAGTAGTTATAACTGGTGCATCAAGCGGGATCGGCGAGGAGACAGCACGTCTTCTTGCTAAAAAGGGAGCCAAAGTTGTTGCGGGAGCACGAAGGATTGAAAGGCTGCAAAAGCTTACCGAGCAGATAAAAGCAGACGGCGGCGAGGCTGTTTTTTATCCTACCGACGTTGTTAAACGCAGCGATGTCGAAGCTTTGGTCGCCAAGGCCGTTGAAGAGTTTGGGCAGGTGGATGTAATGATCAACAACGCAGGTATCATGCCTGTTGCACCAATGGAGATGGTTCGCGTTGATGATTGGGATAAAATGATAGATGTCAACATAAAGGGCTTGCTTTACGGAATTGCGGCAACCCTGCCTTTGATGAAGAAACGCGGCGAGGGACAGGTCATCAATGTGGCATCAGTTGCCGGGCATAAGGTTATTCCCAATTTCACAGTATACTGCGCGACAAAGCATGCCGTAAGAGCTATCTCTGAAGGGCTGCGCGAGGAAAATCCCGATATTCGCGTCTGTACAATTTCACCAGGTTTGATTGCTACTGAATTAGAGGATTCAACCCCTGACTCTGAATTGCGAAAAGGCGTAAAAGAATTCTATTCGCAGCATGCGATTTCGGCAGTAACGATTGCCGAGGCAATTGCTTATGCAATTGAACAGCCTGATTATGTTGATGTAAATGAGATGGTGATTCGACCTACTACGCAGGATGTATAAGAGCTGACAAATGAAAAAAACAGAGCCCAAAAAGATAAAACGCTGCCCGTGGGTAGGTGAAGATGAGTTGTATCTCAAATATCACGATCAAGAGTGGGGAGTGCCGGTTCATGATGATAAGACTCTTTTCGAGATGCTCATTCTCGAAGGTGCGCAAGCAGGGCTTAGCTGGATGACTATTCTTAAACGGCGGGAAAATTATCGCAAGGCGTTTGATAATTTCAATATCGGAAAGATAGCTAAATATACGGATAAAGACATTGAACGATTATTGGCTGATTCTGGTATTATACGCAACCGTCTGAAAATTAAATCCGCTATTAACAATGCTGCAAGAACTTTAGAGATACAGAAAGAATACGGCTCTCTGGATAAATTCCTATGGCAGTTTGTAGATGGCAAGACCATACATAATTCCTGGAAAAGCTGGAAGAGTATTCCGGTTACAACAGATCAGTCGGACGCAATGAGCAAGGCTCTGAAAAAAGCAGGTTTTACATTTATCGGCTCAACAAGCTGTTACGCTTTTATGCAGTCGGCAGGTATGGTCAACGACCATGCTGTCGATTGTTTCAGATATAATGAGATAAAATTAAACAAATATCAGGCAATGGAGTAGTTGTACATGTTGAACTTAAATCGATTGACAGATAAAGCTAAAGAATTAGGAGCGAAAGCCGCCAGTCCTGTTGAAATATCAAAAATAAGGTTTTCCGAAGAATTCCGCCAGCTTTGCGAGCAAAATTCCTGTGGGAATTACGGGAAAAACTGGATGTGTCCTCCGGCTGTTGGAACTTATGAGGAAACTACAACCAAAGTTATGAAATATTCCGATGGCGTAGTGTTCCAGACGGTTTACAACTTAACCGACTCTTTTGACTTTGAAGGTATGACAAAAGCTAAAGATGTTCATGATGAGATATTTATGAATATTCTGGATTATGTCCGTTCAAATACTGATGAGGATTTTCTGGCTTTGAATGTTGGAAACTGCAAGGTATGCAAAGAATGTGCATATTCTGAAGGTAAAGAATGCCGGCATCCTGACAGATCTTTTTCATCAGTCGAAGCCCATTGTATAGATGTTAAGGACTTGCTGACTACTTATGGCATCCCCTACATTAACGGCGTTAATACCGTTTCATATGTAGGTTTGTTTCTATTCAAAGATTAGTTAAATAGTTAGCTGTTCACAAAGGCTAATAATTCATGCCTCAAAGAGGCTGCAAATCATAGCCGGGGGGCATCGTCCTCGGGTGATTGGTGATTTACAAAGCTCCCTCCATCCCGATTTCCAGCTGCAGGCTGGAAATCGGGGTGGAGGAGGGGTATTGCTATCTATTCCCACGGCGTTGCCGCGGGCTATTGTTTTAAGCCCTTCGGGCAATTAATATATAAGAACGTAGATTTTGTAACACATTGTAAACGGTTAGTTAAATGGTTGTTTTATGGCAAAGAGTAGTTTTACCGTGGTAGTTATCGAAATTATCCGAGCTATCCCACAAGGAAAAGTATTCAGTTACGGCCGAGTTGCTAAGCTGGCAGGTAATTCACGAGGAGCCCGTCAAGTGGTACGTATTCTTCATACCTGCGGCGAAAAGGAGCAGTTACCGTGGCATAGGATTATCAGTAAGGATGGCAGTATTTCTCTGAAACCGCAGCATGGTTATGAAAAGCAACGGATGATGCTTGAGGAAGAAGGTATTGCTTTTGATACCGATGGCAGGGTTGACCTGACTCGCTTCTTGTGGCAACCGGAAGAAGAATGGTCTCCAGAACCGGAATTTGATGAATTTGAAGAGTTTTGATTTTGATACCCCCAATTCAAATATCCATTAATTGTTCTTCTCATTTGACAAAAACAGTAATTGTGGTATTTTATGTTTATTAGCTGTCAGCGATAAGCGATTAGCAATCAGGCTATAAGTTAGCAGCGAGTAGCAAGTAGATATTAATTTTTGGATTTTAACTTGGAAAAAATATACGTAACAGATCTTGATGGAACGCTTTTGAATAGTGAAGGGCGTTTGTCTGATAATTCCTGCAATGAGCTTAAGAGTCTTATTTCTGATGGAGCGAGGATAACCGTTGCCAGTGCGAGAAATTTGGCATCAATAAGGCGGCTGCTTCGGGATGTTTCTTTGTCTCTTCCTGTTATCGAGATAAACGGGGCGTTTGTCTCTGATTATGTTACGGGCAGGCATCTTTGTGTCAATGATATACCTCAATCAATATCGGCAGAGATATGCAGTTTATGTGAGGATAATGGTTGTGTGCCGTTTCTTGCCGCATTTGACGGTAAGGAGGATCATCTTTTCTATGAGGCGGTAACCAATGAAGGTATGGAGTGGTTTATTGCTGATAAGACTGAAGATCATGCCGAAAGACTGAAAAAGCGTAAAATTACTCCTGAGATATTGGCGATGAATATTGTCTGCTTTGTCATTATAGGGGATGTTGAAGTTGTTGGGCGTATAAATGATAATATAGTGGAAAGATTCGGTGATGAACTTGACAGTTACTTTTTTCCCAATCCCTACAATCCCCAATGGCAATGGCTGACAATACACGATAAGAATGCACGTAAATCTAACGGGATTTATGAGCTTCTGAGGATTCAGGGGATGAGCTATGAGCAGCTTGTTGTGTTTGGCGATCAGGAAAACGATCTTGCTATGATGGAAGTCAATAAGAGTGGAGCAGTGTCAGTGGCAGTTGGTAATGCAATAGATTCAGTAAAGACTGCTGCTACAAAGATATGCAGAAGCAATGATGAGGATGGTGTTGTACAGTATATAGCGGAAGATTTTTATTCTTAATCTAACCATTTTTTCAATATTTCAGCCAGTGATTTAGGGGTTACCGGTTTGGAAATATAATCATTCATTCCGATGCTGAGGCATTCTTTCCTGTCACCATCCATTGCGTTTGCTGTCATTGCTATTATAGGTAAATTAGGATTTTTGATTTTGTCTTTAGATTTACGTATCTTCTCTGTTGCCTTAAGACCGTCAAGTACCGGCATCTGTACATCCATTAGTACCAGTTCGTAATCATTTTTTTCAAGAGCAGTTATCGCTTCCAGACCTGTCTGAGCAATGTCTGCATTAACACCCAGTTTTTCAAGAATACTGATTGCTACTTTCTGATTAATTATATTGTCTTCTGCAATTAATATTTTTCGCCCTCTCAGGGAGTTGGGATTGCTGTTTACGATTGCTGTATTTAATTGCGATGAAATTGTCGTTTTTTTCGAGGTTTGTTTGATAAATTTACCGGTGAACCAGAAAGAGGAACCTTCGTTTTCGATGCTTTGTACTCCTATTTCCCCTCCGGAAAGTTCGACCAATTTTTTGGATATTGCCAGCCCGAGTCCGGAGCCGCTGAAGTGCTTCATCTTGGAGTTGTCAAGTCTTTCAAAAGCGTTGAAAAGAAGTGGTAATTTTTCTTGTGCAATACCGATACCGGTATCTTTGACCTCAAACTTTATTGTTACTATATCGTTTAATTCTCCTTCGCTGGTTATGTTGATCTCAACTTTACCTTTTTCGGTAAATTTGACAGCATTGCCAACAAGATTCAAAAGGATTTGCTTAAGTCTGCCAGGGTCTCCCTGAAGGTCAGTCAGCACATCAGAATCGATGTTTTTTGTGATTACGAGACCTTTTTCCTTAGCGTCAAATGATACTATGTCAATTGTTTCATCGATTATAGTGTTCAGTTCAAAATCTGTTATGTCGAATTTAAGTTTGCCGGCTTCTATCCTTGAAAAATCAAGTATGTCATTAATTAAGTTCAAGACTGAGCGGCTGCTTGAACTTAGTATTTTTGTGTAGCGGTATTGTTCTCTGGAAAGGCTTGTGTCCAAGAGAAGTTCGACCATCCCTATTATACCATTCATTGGGGTTCTGATCTCATGACTCATATTGGCCAAAAATCTGCTTTTGGCGATAGTGGCAGACTGTGCTTCTTCTGCCATTTTTTGAGATTGTTTCATTGCTTCTTTGAGCTTTTTATTGGTATCTTCAAGCTTCTGCTTGGATTGGCGGAGCTCAATACTCTTTTCTATGGATTCAGCCTGATATTTGTCAGTGATCGAAAGTACTTTATAGAATTGCTCGGACAGCTTTATGTAAGCTTGAGCTACTTCAAAGTAATCATGAGCCATAGGTGACTGGTCAACTGCCAATTCCGGAAGGCGGCTTATTAGTTTTTCCAGAAGGATATCTGAGTCATGATTCATTTTTTTCTGCTCCTGATTAATACATAGCAGTAATTTCAAGAATTACCGAATTGTTTTATATAGGCCTTATTTCAAAAGGCATCTCAACGTCTTCTTTGAATTCTTCAGCCAAATCCATTGCCCTGTCGTTCTCTCTATCGTATTTCCATATTATCTGGATATTTTTCCCATTTTCATGAGCTTCTTCGAGCATGTCAAGTATATCAAGCATACATTTAGTAGTACTTGAGTTCATGTAGCCTATGTTGATATCGAAAATAAAAGTTTCATATTTAGGGAATTCTTTTCGGAACCAATTGAATAGGGGTTTGAAGAATTCGAAGGAATTTTCAGGGTAGCAATCACCCTCTATTCTCATAGTTGAACTGTCAGATTCGAACTTAATTAAGGGCGTAGATTTCGTTGGTTTGGTGTTTATCATTTTTAAATCCCTTTAACGGTTACAAATAAACTGAAAAAATCATATTCACCGTCTTTTTCTTCGAACCTGTATCTAAGTTTCTCTGAAGCACGCTTCGCCATATCCATAAGTCCAAGACCTGCACCTGTAGAGTTCGGAGGGAGTTCTTTTCTTATTTGCTGCTTATACAGCTTTCTAAGTCCTTCTTTGTCGTTTGAGTTTATGAGGTCTATATGTTCCTTTAAAGCAGGAACATCTGCTTTCCTGATGGTGTTGCCTGAGCAAACCGTATAGTAGCCATTGTTGTTCATAATCACGACTATTGCGGAATTATCAATATTACTTTCAAAGTCTTTGCGAGAAAGGTAGTTTCTGCAGTTTTGGGTTTGCTCTACATATACTGCAAATACATCTGTTATTGTACCTTTTGTAAGCTTTTGACCTTCGAGATGATGCTTTATAGCATTGCCTATTTCTTCGATAATGCTGTGGGTGAACGGCCCGTTAAAGCTTATAAGTATACCCTTTTCTGAAAAGTCATCCTTCAGTTTTAATAAGTTAGGCATTATTTATCCTCCGGAACTTTAATTTCAAAGCCTATCATTGTAACGTCATCTCTTTGCAGATAGTTGCCTCTGTAATTATCTAATAATTCGATGAATCGTTCTTTTTGCTCATTCATCGGTACTTTTTGATTTTCTATTATCATGTTTTTGAGTTTTCTGCGGCCAAGCCCAAATCCTTTTTTTCCGCCAGGCAGGTCAAGAACCCCATCCGTCAACATATAGTAGCGTTTTTTGCCATTTAATTCAAGTGAATGATTGGTGAATTTATATTCTTTGCGTGAGTTTGAGAAACCAAGGTGCAGTTTGTCTCCCGATATTTCTTCTATATTGTTGCTTTCAATAGTTATGAGTCCCAGACCTGCACCTGAAAATTTGAGGTTCTTTTCCCTGAGGTTCACTTTACATAGTGCTATATCGAGTCCATTTTCAAGATGTGAAAAGTCGTTTTCACTTCTGAGAGTTTCCTGAACAAGATAGTGCAGCTTTTCAAGCATTGCAGAAGGTTCTGAATGCGGCATTGTTTCTATGACCCTGCTTAAAAGGGCGGCAGTCATCATAGTCATGAAAGCTCCCGGAACGCCGTGGCCTGTGCAGTCAACAACTGCAACAAAAAAACCTTCATCTGTTTTCTGGAAGAAATAAAAGTCTCCGCCTACGATATCAAGAGGTTGGAAAATAGTGAAGTAATCTTTGAGACTGTCATCAAGCTCTTTTTCCGGCGGCAGTATTGAACTTTGTATTAATTTTGCGTATTGTATAGAGTCTGTGATTCGTTTCTGAGATTCAATAAGCTCTTTATTGGCTGAATTTAAAGCTTCTGTACGCTTTTCAACCATTTGTTCGAGGTTTCTTGTATAGTTCTTGATTTTAGCAGTCATTATATTGAATGAGTCACTTAATCTGCCGATTTCATTGCTTTTTGCCGGCGGCAGTGATGTCTCATATGCCCCTTCGGCAACAAGGCCTGCCGCATCAGTCAATCTGCCAAGAGGTCTTAGTACAAGTTTGTTGAGTATTAGTAATACACAGAACATGACTGCAAGCAAGGATATCAGAAATATGATTCCGATTGGCATAAAATCAGTGAGGCCCATGACAAGACTGCCGTCAACCAGTACAAGGTTGTACCAGCCAAGCTCCGGTATGCTGCTGATGGTCGCTATTATCTTTTTGCCGCCAATATTTAATTTGAATTGTTCCAGCTTGGCTGAATCCGATACCTTCAGTACTGCTTCCCTGATTGTGTCTTTATCTTGCTTGCTATCCAATAAATCGTATATTGTCTTTTTGTCGATGTCTTTGCGTACTCGTGCATTGTGTTCTATCAGACTGCGGTCTTTGTAAGCCTGCAGTTGGCCGGTGGAATTTATGATTATTGTCTCAACTCCAGGTTCATGGTCTTCTATGAGGTCTCTGAGGAAATTTCCAAGATCCATTCCTGAACCAGCCATTCCGATAGGGCTACCGTGATTGTCACGTACTATCACGTTGAACCATACCCTTACTTCATCAAGTTGAAGGTTATAGTCAACATTGATATAATGAGACCTGTTGCCCTCTATTGCATCATAAAACCATTTGGAATATGGGTCATCAGGACTTAATGTGTTCTCAGAATCTTTGACACCATTAATATAGTATGAACCGGTTTTGAGTATGGCTATGAAATTTGTTCCTGATTTGAGGAATCTATTGTAACTTTGAAGTTCTTTTTCTATTGAATTCTGAAGCTGCTTATCGTCTTCGTTGAGCATCCACTCAATCAGTCCGGGGTCGTTGGCAAGTTTACGGCTGAGAGCAAGTTCACTTTGTACAAGTGAAAGTATGCGGTTTTTCTCGAGCATATTTTGTGATAAAGCAAAACGTTTGACGTATTGATCTCCTACTTTGCCAACGCTTATCTTAAAAACGAGTAAGGTAGCAATCGCTGTTATAAAATATATCAGGATTAAAACAGCCCCAAAGACCCTCTTGAGTGACCCTCGCTTTTTATGCAATGAGGGAGTGTTTGCTATATCTCTATTTATACTCATAAATTTGCTCTGCTAAATTGCTCATTTTAAGCAACCCATTAACATTTCTTAGTAAAAATACTGCAATATTTTAAACTACCGGGTTCTTTGTGGCAAGTTTAATTTTATTTTACATTTCACAGAGATATCTCTATATATGGATGCCTAATTAATCCTTAAGCAGTATTAAGTTTGACAATGGGTTGACAACTCTTGGTTTTGGTAGTACAATCTTAGTTCATTTACATCCGAATGGGTGGCCGGACAGGGGTGTAAGGTCACTGGGATTAAACTGTTCGACAAGTTAGTGTAGGCTATATCTTGTTGAATTGTAATGATTTATGTTCATTTATGTTTAAGGGATAGTTCCGCAAACATAGTATTTAATACAGGAAAAGGGAAATCTTTGACAACAACGCATACGAAGACACTGATCAAAATCGGTGAGTCTTTGCATGCTTCAATTGCGCGCTGCGGTGAAGCTATGCAAAAAATTCATGACTCAAACGACCAGACATCTCTGGCCCTCATTCAGGAACTAATAACTACTCAAGCCGATTGCGGTGCTGATTTTATCGAAGTTAATGTTGATAAGTTCGGTGAGCTTGGCTGGGATGTCGCTGCGGAGATGATGAAGAAATACGTAGCAATGGTAGCCGAGTTCGGCAAGGGGGTTCCTGCCTGCATTGACAGCAGTAATAATGAACTTCTTGAAGCCGGTCTTGAGAGCTGGTATGCTGCGGGCGCAGAGGCCAAGCCGCTTATTAACTCGATTAAGCCAGATAATGCCGACAGACTTTTCTCATTGAAAGATAAATATCCGTTTGTTTTTATTGGGCTTCTAATGTCACATGCCAGCGAGAATCCGGTTCAGGATCTTGTTGATCAGGCGGAGCTTATTTTTGACAAAGCTGCTGCTGCCGGTTTTGCGGCAAATGATATATATTATGATACCGGAGCATTTCCACTCTCAATTGATATGCCGATGATGCCTGGAGAAAAAGGACGAACATTTACTGCTTTTGAGACAATAAAGGCGTTGAAAGATAATCCGAAATTTGCAGGTGTTCATTTTTCCCTTGGCATAAGCAATTGTGCGAAGGATTTGCCTGGACGCAGAATCGGTGTGATAAAAGCATATATCCAGAAGGCGATGGAATACGGCCTTGATGCCGGCATCATTGACGTTCGCAGGGACTGGTTCCAGCCGGCTCCTGCTGAAGAGCTTGTCGAGCTTGTTACTGCATTTGCAGAGATAGACGGTTCTTCTGAGAAGCAGATGGATGCTATGAGCCGGATGTCGCAGTTTTGTCAGGACTGCAGAGATGCGAAGGGGGCGAAATGAGCAAACTTAAAAACTTATTAGCAAACGGCGTTGTAATAGGCGATGGTGCCATTGGTACATTGCTTTACCAACGAGGTGTATTTGTCAATCGCTGCTTTGAGGAATTGAATATTACCGGCCGGCAGCAGATTAAAGATCTTCATTGTGATTACGTTAATGCCGGCAGTGATTTTATTGAGACCAATACTTATGGAGCCAACAAAATAAAACTTGCTGCCTTCGGTCTTTCTGACAAAGTAAGAGAGCTTAATATCGCTGGTGTTGATATTGCAAGAGAGGCAGCCGGTGAAGATGTTTTGGTCGCGGGTTCTGTAGGGCCTGTTGTCTCAGGATTCAGAACTATTGATGCACAGCAGGCGGAGGAACTTGAGGACGTTTATAAGGAGCAGGTCTCTGCACTTGTAGAGGGCGGTGTTGATTTTATTATTCTCGAGACATTCAGTAATAGTGATGATCTTCTGATTGCTGTTGAGGCGGCCGCAGAAGTTTGTGAACTTGAGATAGTGGCTTCTTTACGCCCCGAGCCAGATCAGACAGAGGCTGATACTGATAAGCTTTGCAGGGATTTTGCCCGAATTGCGGCAAATGACAATGTTGCAGTTATGGGGCTTAACTGTGGAGCAGGTCCGGCTATTATGCTTCGTTATCTTGAAGCTGTAAGGAATATCAGCGAAAAACCGCTGTGTATTCAAGCTAACGTTGGTATGCCGCAAATGGTTGACGGGCGTATGATTTATATGGCGACTCCTGAGTATGTCGCCGAATATGCTAAGAGATTTTATGAAAAGGGAGCTGATATCATAGGCGGTTGCTGTGGTACAGGCCCAGAGCATATCAAAGAGATATGCAAGGCGGTTAAATCAGTCAGCCGTGCTGATAGAGAGGCAGGGAGAGTTGCCTCAGAGCTGACAGTGGTTGACGCAGAACTTCCAGAACCGGCGACTGCTTTTGCAAACAGGAGCCGTTTTGCAGAGAAAATTGCTTCTGGAAAGAAAGTACGTTTGATTGAAGTTACCCCTCCAAGATCGATAAGCCTCGAGTCCATTATTGAGAAGGTGCAGCTTTGCAGTGAGAAAGGTATAGATGCAATCAACATACCTGATGGGCCAAGGGCTTCGTGCAGGCAGTCGGCACTTTCGGCGGCAATTAATATATCAAGACAGGTTGATACCGAGGTGATTCTGCATGTCTGCTCAAGAGACCGGAATATCATTGCTCTCCAGTCGGATATGCTTGGAGCTCAGTCGCTTGGTGTCAATAATATGCTCTTTATTACCGGCGATCCTCCAAAGCTTGGCGATTATCCTGACGCTACAGGTGTTTTTGATGTTGACGCCGTAGGGCTTGTACGTATGGGCGATATGCTTAACCGCGGCTTTGATGTTAGCGGCAGAGCAATACCGCAGGCTACATCGCTTACTATAGGTGTCGGTGTTAATCCTGGTGCCAATGATATGAAACGCGAACTTGATCGTTTTGAAATGAAGGTGCGTGCCGGCGCTGAATATTGTATTACTCAGCCGGCTTTTGATACTGATGTATTCAAGCGGTTTGTTGATTCGATTGACGATTTCCGAATTCCTGTGATAGCGGGAATATGGCCTTTTGTCAGCTATAAGAACGCGGAATTTATGGCAAATGAGGTTCCGGGAGTTGTCGTGCCGCAAAACCTGCTTGAGAGAATGAGCAAGACGAACAATAAGGAAGATGCTATAAAAGTAGGTGTCGATATTGTTCGTGAGTCAATGGAGGCAACAGAAGATCTGGTAGCAGGCTTTGCCGTATGTGCGCCTTTTGGGAATGTTAAGATTGCTCTGGCGGCATATGGCCTGATAGATGCCGACGAAATATAATACGGAAGCTTATGGAGTGCGGCGGCAAGCGAAACGCGACACGGCTTTGGAATCTCCCATCTGTTTGTTTGGGGTGTGATTGCAGGGTTTAATGGTAACGTTGGGTTCTATTCCAAGGCGGCATTGCGCTATCGCTTCCTGCCGCACTCCAAGGGCTATCGCCTTTTGGGAATCTCCCTGTTGAGCCATTCCGTTTGTCTTGAAGTTCTTTACTTTAAATAAGTTATGGTGGTGGCTCAAAAACTTTACCCCAAAATATTGCTGTAAGTCTTTATTTTATGTTGAAATAAGGTGAAGTTTTATTGATTTTCTCCCAAAAAAAA
>JBITAJ010000021.1:0-311947 GCA_044440125.1 Sedimentisphaeraceae bacterium JB056
GCGGTATCTGGTAATCGACCCATGTATGCGGCATGGCACTGGCAACGTACATAAAGAAAGGCTGATCAGAGTTCTTATGTTTCTCAAGATACTCGATCGCGCCGTCAAAGACGATGTCATCCTCAAAGCCTTCGGTCTCAAAGAACTGGCCGTTGTGTATCATTACCGGGTCTTTTCTGTTCTTGTCAGGCTTGTGGAACAGATCCCATAGAAGCACCTCTTCAAATCCCTGATCCTGCGGGCGCTGGGGATAGTTGTAGCCAAGGTGCCACTTGCCGAAAAGCGACGTTCTGTAACCGGCCCTTTTCATGGCCTCGGCAAGGGTGTACTCTTGAGTGTCCATATTCACGCCGCCCTGCCAGGTATCCCAGACAGACGCACGGTAGTTGTAGCGTCCGGTCATCATCGAGGCCCTTGTAGGGGCACATACCGGGCACATATAAAAATCGGTAAGCCGCGTGCTTTCGCGATAAAGCCTGTCCATGCTCGGTGTTTTGACGTACTTGTTACCGTAGCAGCCAAAATCCCCGTATCCCTGGTCATCCGAAAGCACAAAGATAACGTTAGGACGCTTTGAGCATAGAGTCTTCTGATTAAAATTATTGGAAACACAACCGGAAACAGCAAAAACTGATGCAGCAGCCAGACCGGACTTCAAAAATTCTCTTCTTTGCATAAATCTATATCACCAGACACCGTTGCTATTGATAAGTATAACATAGGCAAGCCTAAAGCCTGCCTATGTTATACAATTTCACTATTAAAAATCATATTTTATCAGAGAGCTTCACTAAGCCATTCTCCTACGAATATAGCCAGATCATCCTGATCAACGATACCATTTCTGGTTAAATCAGCAGGATGAAGACCCAACTGCCAATCGAATACAGGGTAAGCATCGGCAGGCATAACCCAGATAGTATCAAAGTCCCAGCCGGCATCGGTAAATGTCTGCTTGGTTTTCATCTCGGTTGTGGTCTTACCGGTCACTACACCGCCGCCTGTTCCGCCAGTACCTATGCCGGTAGTTGTGCCGCTTGTTTCCGTGTCCCAGAATCCGTTTAGAGGACCACCCTGGTATCTCTGACCAACGAATCCACCGGTAGGACTGGAACCATTCACTGCTCCAACAGAATAACATGCTGTAAATACACCATCGTATGTCAATCCTGCAAATCCGCCAACAGTATTCGAAGCTGTTACTTCGCCTGTCGCGTAGCAGTTGCTAACAGCTCCGCTGACAAAACCGCCAAAACCGCCTACTCGCGTACCTCCGGCTCCATCCACATTACCAGTAGCATAGCATTCACTGATATCAACCGCGGATTGCCCAACCAAACCGCCAACCGCTACGATGCTTATCATACCGCCGGTATGACTGACATTACCGGTAGCGTAACAGTTTGTCATCGGCCCTGCACCGGAAACCAAATTGCCCGCAAGTCCGCCTATTCTCTGTCCTTCACCACTAACATTACCAGTTGCATAACATCCGCTGACTTCGCCGGTATTGTACCAGCCGATAAGGCCGCCGCAATGACATCCTGTATTCGCAGTGGTCGCGTGAGCGTTACCCATAGCATAACAGTCTGTAACATCTCCACCGTTTTGTCCTACTAATCCGCCGACGCGTTCAGCACCTTCTACCTGTGCATTTGCCCAGCAGTTAACGGTCAGAGAATCGGGATGAGTAATACCGATCAATCCGCCGACGAACATATTGCCCTGAACGGAGTTAGGATCGCCGCTGACGTAACAGCCGTCAATAGTACCTTCATTGCGACCCGCCAATACGCCTACGGAGTCATGTCCGGATACGGCAAATTCTTCTATACCGAGATCTTTAACAGTTCCCTGATATACGTAACCGAAAAGCCCGACATTGTCAGAGGTTCCCGCGGTTATGTCCAGGTTTTTTACAGTAAAGCCGTTACCGTCAAAAGTTCCTCTGAACGCCGCACCGGTAAAGGTTGAGATTGTTCCGCCTTCCTGACCCGCCGATATCAGAGAATCACTGTATTGACCTGTCAGGATTATATCATTAACCAATATATAACTTGCCGTAATATCGTTATTAACTTGCAGTAAGTCTGCTTCAGTCGAAATCTGGTAAGGGTCTTCAGTTGTACCGGTGCCTCCGCTAAAGCCGAACGCAAACCCACAGACCATAAGTAAGACTGCACAATTTATGAAATTTTTCATTGTTTTTCACCTTTCAAAAATGAGTTATTAGCATCATTCTATGTTTATCAAATCCTTCACTTATCGATTAGTAGGCTTCACTGAACCAACCATCAGCAAGCACAGCAAAATCTTCCAGATTAACGATGCCGTCCTCATTAAAATCAGCCGGACTTGAATCGAGCTGCCAGATAAATACGGGATAACCGGCAAATACTTCATTTGTATATCCAGGCAACAGCCATGTATCAGTAAAGTCCCAACCGGCATCAGTGAAAGTCGATTCAGTTTTCATCTCGGTGGTTGTTTTCCCTGTAACAACACCTTCTGCACCTGCTCCGCCAGAACCTATGCCTGTTGTTGTGCCGCTTGTTTCTGTATCCCAGAAACCGTTGAGCGGTCCGCCTGAGTATCGGCGACCAACAAAACCACCAATCTCACCGCCTGTGCCTGTTACTGCTCCTGTTGAATAACAGTTGGATATCTCAGAAAGCGTCAGACCGGCTATACCGCCGAGAGTACCTGCACCGTTGACATCACCTGTTGCGTAGCAATTGCTAACAACACCGCTTGGCTGACCGATCAGTCCGCCAACGCGTGAGCCGCCAACACCATCAACATCGCCTGTTGCAAAACATTCATTAACAGTAGCCGTGCAAAGCCCGACCAAGCCACCGGTCATCACAAGGCCTGTGCCGCCGCCGGTATAAGTTACATTACCCATAGCGTACGAATATTCGATTGTTCCGCCGTTTGAGTAACCGATAAGACCTCCTATTCGCTGGTCATTACTGCTTACATTTCCCGCGGCGTAGCAGCTTGTAATTGTTCCGCCTTCATTCCAACCTACAAGACCGCCAACAGGAGCCACTGATCCCTGGACATTACCCAATGCATAGCTGTTTGAGAGCGTATTGCTGTGCTGGCCAACCAAACCACCGACACGTTCACCCGAACCGGTAACTTCAGCATCAACCCAGCAACCTGTTATATTGCCATCGCCTGCGTTCAAACCCGTCAGACCGCCGACAAAATTAACGCCGCTTACAGTATTTGTTGTACCTGTTGCGTAACAATTTGTGAGTTGTCCCAGGTTACGTCCGATTACCGAACCTACAACATGACTGTTGCTTGAAACACTGAAGTTCTCTATGCCGAGATTTTCGATCTTACCAAATTGAGCCAATCCAAAAAGACCGACATTCGTGCTGCCTACGGCATTGATTACAAGGTTCCTAACCACGAAACCATCACCGTTGAAGTTGCCGCTGAAATAGCTGCCTGTAAAGTTGCCGTAATAGCTTCCTTCACCGGCTGATATCAGTGAATCTGTATATTCACCTGTAAGCGTAATATCGTTAAGCAGAATATAACTCGCAGTTGTATCCTCATTAACCTTAAGAAGCTGATCTTCTGTTGCTATTTGCCAGGGATTAGCGGCTGAGCCATCTCCCCCTGCAAAATCCACACCGAAAGCCATGCCGCATACTGCGACTGTAAGCACCATAATCAAAATCTTTTTCATTGCACTTTCCTTTCAAAACAAGTTAATTACCACATAGCCTGCTTCATTTTGAGCAAAGCTTCTAAATGACTCTATATAAAATTTTCAGTTATTCGGTTAAAATGTTTCAAGCCAACAGTTCATAAAGACACCTAAATCGTATATATCTACAACACCATCTTTATTGAAATCGGAAGGATGTATATCCAACTGCCACGACAGTATCGGATAACCCGTAACCTCTTCGGTATATCTTGATGGCATAAACCACACTTTTTGATTCGTGCCGCTTATATCCCATCCAAAATCAATGAAAGTCTGAATTTCTTTCATCTCGACAGTTGTTTTGCCGG
Organism: Sedimentisphaeraceae bacterium JB056; assembly: GCA_044440125.1. Lineage (GTDB taxonomy): Bacteria > Planctomycetota > Phycisphaerae > Sedimentisphaerales > Sedimentisphaeraceae > JBITAJ01. The sequence goes on from JBITAJ010000021.1 coordinate 4,039, forward strand.
CAACAGTGCTTCCTGTTATATTGCCTGAACCTACCACCGCGGCAAGCCCTGTAGTTTGAACGTCCCACAGGCAATTTACCAAAGGGCCGCCCGAATAAAGCTGTCCGATGAGCCCGCCGAGTGTATTTGTACCGTTTACCGCACCGGTTGCATAAGAGTAACTCATTACACAATCCTGCGTCAGCCCGACAAGGCCTCCTGCGACAGATGCGTCATTTACGCTACCGGTCGCATAACAATTATTGATACTTCCGCCGGCATAACCGGCAAGCCCGCCAACTCTTTGACCTTGAGAACCATCCACACTGCCCAGCGAATATGAAAAGCTGATATCTGCTGTGGACTGCCCTACCAACCCGCCTACATTAACAATTCCCGTGTCGGTTCCAAGATGGGCGGCATTGCCCCTGGCATAACAGTTCACTATTCGCCCGCCGTTTGACTGGCCGACAAGTCCGCCTATCCTTTGACCGTAACCACTCACATCTCCGGCAGCATAACAATCGATGATATCCGCTCCCTCATTCCAACCGATCAAACCGCCAGACTGGTTCCAGGCAGATACTGCCGCGGCCTGCACGTTACCTAAAGCGTAACAATCAACAATACTTCCGCTGGTCTGTCCGACAAGACCGCCTACCCTGCTGTTTGAAGCCTGTACTTCAACATCTGTGTAACAACCGGATATTTGTGATTTTGTCAAAGCTATTCCTACAAGTCCGCCTACAAACTGATCACCGGTAACAATTGATTGATCACCGTCAATAAAACAATCGCTGATTACGCCGTTGCTGCGACCCACCAGTGAGCCGACACAGTTAGACCCATCAACATTAACGCCCTCGATTCTCAGATCACGAACAACTCCCCCCTCTCCAAGATTACCGAATAACGCAATGTTACTTTTTTCGCCGCCGTCAATATTAAGATTGCTTATCGTCCAGCCGTTACCGTTAAATCTTCCGGTAAAAATAACGCTGTTGTCCTGACTTGAAGCAATCACTGAATCGGTGTAAACATTGGCAAGTTCAATATCAGCACTTAAAGCATAGCTTGCCGTAATATCAGAATTAATCTTATTCAACTGTTGCTCGTTTGATATCAGCCAGGGGTTTTCAGGTGTTCCTTCGCCACCGTCAAAATCGATGTAATCAGTATCAACCACCAAAGGTTCTGCTGCAAGCGGATCAATAACGGCTTTCCATCTCTTGCCGCTGCCCCACTCGAATATCACTTCTTTTACCTGTTCATGCGGCAATCTTTGCGGATCTGATACGACAGTCTCTATAATTGGAGCTGCTGTTATTTCACCATTAAGAGACATAGACCACAAATGAATCGTAGAAGCGGTCTGCTCAAGCTGGGCATCAGGGTAAGTCGTTCCCCAATACATGGCATTTCCGATGAAAGTAAAATAACTTTGCCCCGCTGTCGTCAATGTTGAAAGCCCGACACTTACGGTCCTTTGCGGATAAGAGAGCTTGAGCTGACTGAAATTATCCCCTATATTATTACGTGATACGACAGACGTATCGTTTACAAGTTTGAATACATCGCTCATTTGCGTCCAGCTTTCCGCAATAAAAGGCATTATTCGCAAAGCCAGCATATTTCCATCCTTCTGACAGGAATAAGTTTCCCCGAACAACGGGGGATCAAAATCGGAAGTAAGTTGCACAGCATCGCCTCTTTCGTCTACCGGATGGGCTCTTGTCTGACCGTCCTCAACGGTTCGCCACTGCAAAAAGCCCCAATCGCCCTCAGGTTTCCACATAGCAACCGGGAAGCTTTGCCACAGCAGGCCCCATGTGCTGTATTCGGTATCATCCATTATCGGATATTTCGACATTGAACCCAGGCGGATATCATCTTCAATATCGGCATAAGCGGTTGTGCCTCCGAAGCAAGGAATCTGAAGCTCATCGGCCTCTACAGCGCGGGAAGCAGGCAGGCTGTGCCAGTTGTTCTCATAGAATATCGCACTGATCAACGCGCCGTTTCTCCAGAAGTGATTGGATATATCTCCCATCGACGACTGCCACGGTTCGATGTTGTCGCGGTAGTTCTCCAGAGGGCCTCTGGCGGTGAAAGCGTAGCTCCTGATTGCCGGAACCCGCGGGTTGCCGCCGAAGCTGTCTTCGATGTAAAGCAGTTCATTGAGCAAATCGGTATACTCGGCGTATATCTGGGATGATGCATTGTTTGTGAAAAGCAAATACTCCGAGATCAGGTCCATACAAGTGGCGCCATAAGTATCGCTCAGATGCTCTCCCCAGCCCCATTCATTATCACGCCAATAGGCGGCAGCCTCAAGCATTTTGCTTTCAACATCGCTCACTTCCTGGCCGCTCATCGAATACATCTCCTGGATAAGCTTGGCGTTTACAAGATCACCGAGATACTTATTAGGATATCGGGCGCTTTCGCTAAGCATCGACTGCTGGTAGAAACGGATATGAAAGCGGCTGAAAAGATTGTCGAGAATGGTATGCGAAGCCGTGCTGAGTTCAGTATCGTAAACGAGCTTGAGCAAAATCAGTTTCCTGCATACAAAGAAAGATGAATTACTGTCCTCTATGTCGTTATCTTCATAACAGGTCTTTATTGCACCGTCGGAATTCTGCATGTCATAGAGGGCTTGCAGCACCTGCTCCACTCTCGTATCGCCGAGAAGGCCGTACCGGGCGGCAAGCAGAAGGTTGCCCGCATTGAAACGGCTTGTGTGAACACGGCTGCCGTCTTCAACATTGCTCCAAAGCCCTATATCACTGCTCCAGAGAAGATCGCCCGCCTCCAGAGAAGCCCATGTATACTGCCCCGAAGCAAGAGTACAAAATACAAGCAAAACAAGTATTGAGGAAATTAATTTACTCGAAATCTTCATCTAAAAATTCCCTTTGGTAATTATTTCGCTGACTTCAACGGCTGATCAGAAGTCGGGTCGATAATAACATCCCAATTAGTTTCTGACCATGACCAACGCAGTCTTTTCTTCTGCTGTGAAGGAAGTAGCGGAGTCAGCATATACTCATCAACAAATTCAACTTTGGGTTTATTCTCGATCTTTCCATTAATCGATATTCCCCAGACATCCACAACCATTTCCATAGTTTTAATCTTAGCCAAATCTTCTTCTGGGTAATCCATACGCCAATAATGAGCATTACTCTCTTTGGTTAGATGCGGAGTAATGTTTCCATTTGATAAAGATACGCAGCAAACACTAACGGTTCTTTCAGGATATTCAAACAATATCTGTCCAAATTCTGAATCTTCCTGTACATGAATATTAGCAGTACAATCAGCAATCTTAAAGGTGTCTGTAATCATTGTCCAGTCTTTCACGATCTTAGGCATTATCCTGATAACTAAAACATCACCGTCATTCTGCATAGCATAAGTTTTGCCGTAAATAGGCGGATTCATCTGCCTGCTAAGTGCCCTTGGGCCGGTCCTGCTGTTTGTGGGATGAGCGTGTATAACGCCATCTTCAACCGTCTGCCACTGCAAGAAACCCCAATCGCCTTCAGGCTTCCACAAACATACTGGAAAACTCTGCCACGCAAGGCCCCAAGTAAGGTTTTCAGCTTCGGGCATTACAGGAAAGCCTGTTAACGAACCAATCCGAATATCATCTTTCAGATACGAATTGGCAACATTTCCACCAAAGCATGGTATCTGTACCTTCACCGATGACTTACCACGCGGCGGCTCTATTTTCTCATGCCAGCCATATTCATAGAAAATAGCACTCATCAACGCTCCGGCACGCCAATAATTGTTTGACATAGTACCCATCGATGGTTCCCATTTCTTTATACTGTCACGAAAATTCTCGTTTGTACCCCTTGAAACAAAAGAATAACTGCGTATCAAAGGAATTTTAGGGCCTCCATCATAAAGATCCTCAATATTGAGAAGCTCCTCAAGCAAACTATAATATTCTTTATATACTCGTGATTTTTTATCTTTTGAAAACAACAGATACTGAGAAAGCAGGTCAAGACATGTGCCGCCGTAAACATTGCTCATATGCTCTCCCCAACCCCATTCATGGTCCTTCCAATATCTTGAAGCCTCCATCATACGGCGATTGATAATAACGACCTCTTCTTTGGATTTAGGACTAATATCCTGTATAAGCCTTACGCAAACCAGATCACCAAGATATTTATTGGGGTAATAGGCACTGTCTTCAAGCGATTGACCATAAAACCAGCTATAAAAATTATCGAGTATCTGATCAAGTTTCTTATTAGCCTGCAAAGTCATCTGATCTGAATAACAGCTTTTTAAAAGAAGGAGCTTTCTGCACACAAAAAATGAAAAATTTGAATCTGTAACATTTTCATCTTCATAATGAGCTTTAATACAACCGGTAACATCACTCTGCATACTTTCGAGAGTATCAAGCACCTGCTCTACTCTTGGATCACTTAAAAGACCAAGTCGTCCTGCCAAAAGTAAATTGCCGGCTGTAAACCTGCTATTATGAACAGAAGCCTTATCCTTTTCGCCTTCTTTAACTGCATGACCATAATTAGCCCAAAGACCAACCTCTGCATCCCATTTGAGATCTGCTACGTTAAGTGAATCCCAGTTATATTCCTCTTCTGCTTTTAGCTGAAACGAACTAAATACAAGAATAAATACTAATACTGATTTTAAACTGTTTATCATTTGTTACACCATACTCAGTTAAGTTTAGAAAAAGGATGTACCGATATCTGATAGAAAATCCAAGCATTCAGCTTAAGTTAACCCTTCAATATATCCCACAAACACAACACATAATTATTTAATCCATGAAGGCCACTCTGGTACTGGGCGTTTTTTCATCTCTGATTTATAGTCTCTATGCCATTCATAGAACCACATTTTCTTGAGTGAAATTTTTTCAGCAGCACCGTCAGCAGTTACAATATTACTGCCGTTATGCCTCTGAACATAATGCCTTCTCCACCAGTTGGCAGTTGGATCAACCTCTTCAACATCTCCGGGATGATACGTGGTATGAGGCTGAGCCCAGATATTAACCCATAAAGCATCCATCACAAGCGGAACTTCGGAAGGATTCCTAAGTCTGTTAATGTTTCGCCAGTAAATAGTTGGATCATTACTGGGTAAGTCAGCAAGGTCCTCTTCGGTCGGGTTTTCTAACCATCCATTTATGCCGTAACTCCCGTAAGAACCTTCTGGTTGCCAAGTCTGGCCTTCAAAGACTCCCCAGGCAGTATAGGTACCTTTACTTCTTCCCGGACCGGGAACTCCGACACCACCTTCAAGTTCATACCAAGTCTTCGTGGCTGACGGGCAAAGACGGAAATCGTCCAGATCCGCATAATAATCTTTATATGCCACCATCCATGTGCCTTCGGGTCCGCCATGGTGACCTCGATGGAAAGAACCGTCATAATCTGCTGTATGCAAAGCAAATATTTGTCCCCATTGCCTAAGATTGGATAAATCGACTACACTCTGTGCTTGACTCCTCGCCTTTCTCAATGCAGGCATCATTACTGCCATTAGTATCGCAATGATACTTATTACAACAAGCAATTCAATAAGAGTGAAGCCGCATTTTTGTCTACTTTTTTTATCCATTATTATTCGCCTCATTAATATAATTCAAATCATCTTACACTTTTTTTAACTCTGCTGTTCCAATCGGAACCGTCAAGAGGGAAAACTTCATTATCGTTAGCCCACTTATTCCACATTCCCACAAGCTGCATTTTTTTGTTATTGTATTTATCTGCAAGATCGTAGATTTCAGTAGGATCTTCTTCAAGGTTATATAATTCCCACGGCATAATATAAGGCTCATCGGTAACTGAATTTGACACAAGTTTCCAACTGCCAGCCCTTACACCACGGTTGGCCTCATGTTCCCAATAGAGTGGCCTTTTTTCGATTTTGCCGCCCTTAAAAACCGGCAGCAGACTCATGCCGTCAATTTTTCCGGCATCTGCAGGTTTCAATCGACCGCCTGCCGCATCAACACAAGTAGGCAAAATATCAATTACATGACCAACCTCATCGCAATAGCCGCCGCGCCCAGCAGTTTTACCCGGCCACCTTACAATAAACGGGGCTATAATACCACCCTCATATATATTCTGCTTATAAAATCTGTACGGCGTATTACTTACATTTGCCCAGTTAGCACGATAGCTTTCATCCGACAGAGGGCTGCCTATTATTTCGGGCGTACCCTGCCCTGTAATTTCCGCACATCCGCCATTGTCAGAGAGAAACATAATAAGCGTATTATCAAGCTCACCTGCAGAATTGAGCGTATCTAATATCTGCCCTATTCCGTTATCCATGCATTCGATCTGACCGGCATAAACAGCCATGCGTTTATCCCAGAGAACTCTTTCAACTTCCGGTATTTTATCCCAGTCAGGTATTTCAATACCGTTTCTCGGCGAAAGACTTTTAGGTGAAAGCTCTGCATCGACATCGATTAAGCCTAACTTTTTCTGTCTTTCAAATCTCTCTTCACGCAAAACATCCCAGCCCTTAAGATATTTTCCAACATATTTTTCATAGTATTTTTCCGATACCTGAAGCGGCCTGTGAGGGGCATAATATGCCAGATACATAAAGAAGGGGCTTTCGCCTGCTTGCTTAAAATGATCCAGCAAGTAGCTATTAGCTTGCTCGGTTACGTTTTCGGTCATGTAAAACTCACCGTCAGGCGCTATAAAATCGTTGTCTCTGACCAGATCCCTTGGATCATAATAACTGCCGCTGCCCGAGAGATGGCCGTAGAAATGATCGAAACCTCTCTGAATCGGCCATGAAGACTTATCGCCGCCGGGATGTATATTGTCATCGCGGGTAACGTGCCATTTGCCGCACATGTAAGTTTTGTAACCACAGCCCTTTAGTGCATCAGCCACAGTAACACAATCATCACTTAATTCACCGGAATAACTTTCAGTGCCAAGATCTGCACCAGTCATCCACCCCATTCCGACTTTATGAGAATACTGCCCGGTCAACAGCGAAGCCCGAGTGGGACAACATCTTGCCGCCGTATAGAAATTTCTAAATCGAAGACCTTCTGCAGCAAGTCTGTCTATATTGGGAGTAGATATCTCGCCGCCATAGCATCCAAGATCTGAATACCCCATATCATCTGCCATTATGACCACAATATTGGGTTTAGCCATTTTATGTTCGCCATATACCCTAAAAGTATTAGCACTCAAAAAAGCGGCCGGAATAATCTTCAAGAATGTTCTTCTATTCAATTCCATAAAATATTATCTTAATACTTATCATAAACAAATAATCGTATTTTGATAATAAAGATGTTACCATCTTTGCTCATTTTAATCAATGGGTAGAAAACAGTTTAACTTGTATAAATCACAGGTTCATATTCAGGCCCAATATTAACAGTCGAAACTCAGTAATAAAAGAAACTAAACCTTAAAGCCATTCAGACAAACGCTTTAAAACAATAAAACATCAAACAAAACTTCTTTCATATAGTACTGAACCGTCTTATCGATAGAAAAATTGCCTGTATTTTGTAGGAGTGACGCCAAGTCTTTTTGTAAATGTTTTGGAGAAATGCGGCAAGTCACAGAAACCTGTCAGAAATGCTATTTCACTGAGACTCTTGCTTGAATCCATTAGAAATGTCTGGGCAAGTTCAACTCTTCTCTTCATTATATACTGAGTAGGCCTCATACCCATGATTTCATTAAATCTGTCGGAAAAATATGTTGGATTCTGATGAACTATCTTAGCAAGTTCATCAATATGTATATTGCGGCTTATATTCGTATCGATATATGCAAAAACATCTTTGAATTTCTCATTAAAATGCTCTAAATGGGCATTTATATCACTCTGTGTTCGGAGTATAGGACAAAGAAGTAATTTTATTATCGCATCGCTTTCAACACTGTTAGCCAGTAGCTCGCTTTCCCTTATTTGATAATCACTGTTGTAAATTCTCACGTAATTATCAAAATTCATATAATTAGCATCAATTATGCCCCTGTCAGGATTAAGATCTATGAGTCTTCTAAAAAGCTTAAGATACCTTTCAGGATCTTTGAGCCTTAGATTATATTGATACATACTCATATTGAAAAGATCAAAACCATGAGTCAGCTCACAGACAAAATGCAGAAAATAATGATCCATACTGTCTTCACATTCAATTGTATGGAAAGTGAATGGCGGAACCAAATGAAGAATACCGGCAGATAATTCATATCTTTGATTATGATGCGTTATATAACCCTTACCATTGGTAATAAGATAAAGGCGAGAAAATGGGCTGTTTAGATTTTTAAAATCCCACCACTTACCCACCTGGGTTGCATCTACCGCAACCAGCTCTGTTTTGAGACTGCTGAGAAATTGATTAATTAATTTCATATTGATCCATAAAAACAATGACTACGTTTCTGACGATCGATTCTATGAAAAAATCAATACCAATTCAACTTCTATTTTCATTTGCTACCCACATTAATTTAATATTCTTTTCTTGTTTCTTGCAATACTCAACAGCTAATCAACCACAGCAGACATTTTCTGGAGATGATTAAATTAAAGAAAGAAACTGCCTTACAAGTATAGCTTAATCACAACAAACATGCTAATACATGCCAAAAAACAACAAGCTTCACAAAAGAATAAACTACTGAAAAACAAATATTATCCAGAATTTAATAATTATAAAATCACATAAAATCGAAAAGCTTGCCATATATTCTGTATGAATTTCAGATCAATTTTGTATAATTCTGATTATAATAGGCGTATATTATGATTAAACTGACATTAACTTGAATAATGATGAAAAACGATTCTTACAATATTGGCTTATTTATAGACACTTCAAGAATTGTCGGAAGAGGTATTCTCCGTGGTTTTGCTAATTACAGCAAAATGCACAGCACATGGATGCTAAACCCAACATCGGTCAACAACAAACACAAATTAAGTCTAAGCAATCTTAAGAAGTCTAATTATGATGCTCTGGTGATAGTTGAGCAAAATATTCCGGATGAAATCCATGATTTTATACAGTCTAACAATATACCCTCTGTAATTAAATGCGATTGCTGTGACATAAAATTAGCTTGCAATATAGTCAGTGATAATTTCAAGATAGGCTCTATGGCGGCAGACTACTTTCTTAAAAAAGGCTTCACAAATTTTGCTTATTGCGGCATATCAGAAACAAACTGGTCTGTAACCAGAAAAAACAAGTTTATAGAAAGCATTGTGGATGCTGGATTCGATAATAAAAATATATACTGTAAGGAATTCCCACGACATCTAACCACCGCAACACTGAGAAAAGCTGAATTATGGCTTGAAAAACTGCCAAAACCAATCGCACTGCTTGCTGATAATGATGAATTTGCCAGAAAAATCATCGATATCTGCAATCGAACCCACAAAATCAATGTTCCGTTTGATATTTCCGTACTTGGCATAGACAATGATGACCTTGTATGCGACATAAGCAATCCACCGATATCCAGTATAGCAAGAAACTTCAGTCAAGTCGGATTTGAAGCCGCCGAATGGATAGACGCCGCACTATCGATGGATTTTTTTGAAGCTAAAAATATAGTACTTGAACCAATAGAAATCATCACACGACAATCAACTGATATTTACGCAACAGATGACGATAACATAAAAGCCGCCTTAGAATACATAAAGAAAAATGCCAACAAAGATATTACTGTTGATGATGTAGCAATAGAAACAGCTGTTTCCAGACGTTCTTTAGAAAGAAGATTCATGCAAGTTCTTCATACTACCATCAATCAGGAAATAAGGCGGGTTAGAAATGACTTAATAGCTCAATTTTTAGAGAACACCGATCTCTCGATATCAGAAATCGCAGACAAAATGGGCTTCAAGAGCAATAAACATATAGCAAGATATTTTGCATATACTAAGAACATCTCCCCTCTATCATATCGTAAAATTTCAAGATCTTGACTTCCCTGTCGTATATTGGTGATTATTATCCGCATTGTGGAGTTTACAGTACCCCATAATTACCGATATAATAAGCATAATGTTATTTTAAATAGAATATACACATTGTCGTTAAGTGTATATCTTTGACGTGCGCACGTCTTAAAAACAATACCAGCGTTTTAATCAAATCGAATTAATACGCACTTAATTTGTAATTCTAATTATAGGAAAGCCGTGCGCAATGAAATTACTGGAAAAATACTCATTTGGAATTGGTGACAGGTTTGGCCATCAGGCTGAAGCTCAATTACAAGCAATGATAGATATAGCCCAAGAAGGCATAGATGTCACTCCTGTCTGGAATAAATCATATCGTGAACACACTACGATAAAAACAAAGCCTGAGGACACACGAACAGCTGCGGATAAAGCGATACAAACATCAGCCTGGAATAAATCATACTATTGCGACGCTGATCACATTTCACTCAATAACGTTGAACTTTTCACAGATGCATGTGATTTTTTTACTATCGATGTTGCAGACTTCATTGGCCAGGCTGCTCCTGATAATGAAATTGAAGAATTTTCAGCGAAATACTCTTCAATGGCAGGAGAATTAGCGATACCAGGTATTGATACATTGAAAATCACCAAAGATCAGATTAGACAAATTGCACGAAAAGTTCTTCTTGCCGTTAAAGAAGCCGGTAAAATTTATAAAAAGATTGTCAGCATTAAAGGTAAAGGCACTTTCATAACAGAAATATCAATGGATGAAACAGATATCCCGCAAAGCCCTGTTGAGATGCTTTTCATTCTAATAGCTATAGCAGAGCAAGATATTCCCGCCCAAACAATAGCACCAAGATTTACAGGGAGATTCAACAAAGGCGTTGATTATGTTGGGGATGCGACCAAATTTGAGCAGGAATTTGAACAGGATGCAGCGGTAATACGCTACGCAGTCAACCAATTTAATTTGCCCAAAAATCTTAAACTAAGCGTTCACTCTGGAAGTGACAAGTTTTCAATCTACCCGGCTATAAATCGCACAATAAAGAAATATGATACCGGAATCCATGTCAAGACTGCCGGAACCTCATGGCTTGAAGAGATAATAGGCCTATCACGTGCCGGAGGCAAAGCATTTGACATGGCCAAAAGAATCTATAAAGAAGCTTACGAACGCTATGATGAACTTTGCAAACCTTATGCGGCAGTTATTGATATAAATCCATCAAAACTACCTACACCTTCGCAAATAGACAGCTATTCAAGTGAACTGTTCAGCATAGCCCTTGAACATAATCCAAAATGCCCGCAATACAACCCTGACTTGCGTCAGCTTATTCATGTAGGCTACAAGGTAGCCGCAGAACTTGGTTCAGAATATACAGATATGCTTAAAGAGAATAAAGACATAATATCCGAGTGTGTCAGAAAAAACATTCTTGAGAAGCATATTAAACCAATATTTTGCTAAACACATATAGACATTAAATATCAAAACAGAGCCCCTGAAACACATTCTGAGCTTCAGGGGCTCTGTCTTATGATTAATCATGGAACAAATCAAGGTAAACAAGATTAACAGCCGTTGATGATGTCAGTTTTACAGTAACAGTGTTATCACCATCCACAAAATCGCCTGAAGATACCGTAAAAGCTTTATACATATTATCACTATCCCATTGCGGCATGTATCGCTCTGAGATATCAGTGGCGAAAACTGACTTCAAATCATTATTAATTTTGAGCAGTGAGATAAATTTTAGCTATACTGTCTACTTGATAGCTAAATTTATATAATCTACCGTTGTCTTACCACCGGTTTTCATGATTATCTCAAATTCATTCACACCATCTTCAAGTATTTCCTTGGGAACAATCCAGCCTCTATGTACACTTTCATCACCTAAAAGAGGACTGTAAGGATTGGGATACGGTTCACTTACATCTCCTGCTGGTTTTAATATGATGCCATTAGCTTTCGCAGTAAAGACAGAATCCAGCAGATCATTTACTGCCTGCATTCTTAGCTTGCCGTCTGTTTTCCAACCACCTCTTGTCGGAGCCATATCCATCTTAAAGTTCTGAGAATCTCCAGATTTATCAAACTTTAACAGCTTCTTTCTAAGCCAATTTTTTGCAAGTACATAATCCTGCGGCTGCTGAGCTACCCAATCAGGATCTCCGATATGTTCAAAAATAAAGAATGGAGGTTCACTAAACGGACCTCTCTCACCATTACCATGCTCACGATAATACACAAAATTAAATGCCGAGATTCCTGCAGCTCCCCTGCTGTAGGCTAAATGTGCCGCAGTATAATACTGCTCAGGCGTTGTCCTCCTAAAGGTAAAACTATCATATCCCTTTGCTACCGATTTCCCAACATATGTTGTATGACACATCTCTAAATATACGGGGTAATCAGGAATACGTTTCGCTATCTCACCAATATCCGAATCAAACACCGTAAAATAATGAGGCGACAAGTTTACCATATCAACACCGGCTTTCGTCCATGCCGCAAGGTCTACTCCAAGCATGTCATGCATGTAGAGATAACATGGCACTCTTACACAAAGCCATCTGTATTTACCATCACGTGAGGTTTTATCAAGCAACGACCTGACGGTTGCTATAAAGCCTGTCATTATCTTTCTTCGCTGAGCTGAGGTTGTTTTATCTAACTGAAACAAAGAAAAATGACGCATGAAATCCAACTCTAAACCTGCAATATCATAATTCTCACAAATTTCTCTCAACAGCTTAAATTTATATGCCCGCACCTCTGAAACTGCCCAATTCTGAACATGTTCATCCCAGGACTTAACATCATCACCTATACGATATTCAGGATGTTCGGCATAGAATTTACATATAGCATGCGCTCCTGTTTTGTTTCCCTCCTTATTAATATTCTCAAGGTGATGCCCATCGTTCATCCTAAACGAAATAAAGGGTTTGAGATTATCTTTTCGGCACTTATCAACAAATACTTTAAGCGGGTCGCCTCCATACAGTACGTATTCCTGCTCTGGATACTTAGGAATATCCACTCCAAAATATTCCTTCCACCATTCATAGTGTTCTGTCATAGGATAAACTTCACTCGGCCACCACGGTACCCAGCCATGCGCAGGTTGAAGCATATGAACCTGAATTCCTGTTCCAGCAGTCTCATCAACAGTTGCCTTCAATATATCAGGACTCCACTGCTGTCCTTTTTCATGATATGGACTGACGCAACTGCTTATATTTGTAAAATCATTACTGAAAAGCACCTTAAATGAAGCCTTAGGTCTTTGTGCCAAACAAATATTGCACAAAAACACAACTATAAATATAACGATTTTCATACCAGAAATTTCCGTCTGCTTGATAATATGACTCATTCTTTCACACTTACTGCGCATTTATTTTCCCATACATTATATTCATTGTCAAATAGCCAGCCTTCAGAATCCATATTTACATCAATAACCGGCATATCTGAATTAATAAGCTCGGTCGTCTGCTGCCAATCCTTAATTCCCGATACGGCATCAAGAACCTGCACATTCTGATATCCAAGACATACTGCGTATTTCAATGACTGTTCTATTGACAGGCCTCTGATAAAACCGGCCAGTAATCCGGCAATCGAAGAATCACCGGAACCGGTAGCTGAAGCAAGGTTCTCTACTTTGTACGCCGGCACCCAAAGCTGACGCTCGGCCCAGTTTGAAACATCAGAAGGCTTTCCTGCTCCAAATCTCTGAATTCTATCTACTGAACCTGTCCTTATATAAAAACCTCTATGGCCTGATTTCAATGTTACCATACCCGCACCCATATTCAATATCTCATCAGCTATTGAAGTATATTTATCAGCAGATATAAAATCAATCAATTCAGCATTATCGTGTGCTGCTTTCATCTCTAAAAACTCGTCCGGATACAGCATATAAAATGTCTCTTCAATTGAAGGCACATATATATCAACGTATGGCATAAGCTTTTCAAGAATATCACGCCATGGAGCCTTACCGGAATCAGACGCCGGATCAGGCAATGTCATATCACACGATGTAGTAGCTCCCGCTTCCTTGGCAATCCTGAATATTTTAACAAGTTCCTCGCCTCCTCTGCTGAACATTTCTTTCATAAGCGGAGGATAGCCAAAATGAAAATGCCTGCTTTTTCTGATCATTTCAACATCAAGATCTTCAGACGTAAACAAATCATTGGTACCGGGATTATGAAGGAATATTCTGTCTATTCCCGGAGGAGCTACAACAATCGTATATGAGCTCGTACAATCCTGACGAATAGAAATACCATCAGCATTACCATTCTCACCAAGTATCTCTATCGCCATCTTACCAAACTTGTCATCACCTACGCAGGAACAGAAACATACATTAAGTCCAAGCTTTTTAAGATTCAAACCTGTATTCGACACCGGCCCGCCCGTGCTTATTTTAGCCGAATTGACATTAACCAATTTCCCCGGTCGCATTATAGAAGCGATATCTCTCTGCCCATTATCAGGGAACTGCGGTATTACATCAAGACACAGATGTCCTGCAATCATTACATCATATTCACGCATCACTAAGCTCCTGCATCCAACTGAAATTCAATTGTCATTATTTCGTTAGCAGACAACTCAACCGGTATACTGTTACCATTAATCTCAAGCTCTCTGACTCGTTCTTCGTTCATATTTATAACATATGCAGTCTTTACCGGAGAGTTGAATATCACTTCACCTGCTGCCGCAGTTGATTCAGGATTATACAGTCTCAAAACATCAGTATCTCTATCCTGAACCTTCTTAAGACAACTAAGTCTTAATTGACCTTTGATTTCAGCAAACGACATCTCAAGCGGAAGCTCGCCATCCTTACGCGCATTAGTTATGATAGGCATTAATGCTATATTGGCATCCTGAGACTGAACATAAAGATCACACTCATTGCTATGCGGCATAAGAGAGTAACGGAATTCATATTCGCCTAACCCCGCCCATGAATTCTGTGTCGGGAATACTGCACCAACTCGCGGCTCAGTACAGATACGCATCTTAGCAGAGCGCAGAAGCGTAAGGGCTATAGTACGTGAATCATCCGGCACAACCTCAAACTCACACAAACCATCATTGATAACAGCCAAACCATCAACTCCATCGCTGACATCAACAAAATTCTGCTGCGGTATTGTATTCATACCGGGCATATATCGTCCCTGCGAATCTCTGTTTGGTTCAATAGCTCGTTTCTCAACAGTAAAATGTTTCTCAACTTCAAATTCCTCTGCATTACTGAGCTCTGTAGGGAAAAGAACTCTCAATCGGTGATTGCTAACCGTATTAACAAAACGTGTAACAATATCAACTCTGCCAGACTCTTTACTCAAAGTTATTTCAGAATGCAGAATAACAGGCTTTGTTATGTTATTACGTTTACTTGCATAGAGATCAAATTCAGCGGCTCTTTTATCGCAATCAACAGGTAGCTCCATTGTAACTTCCGTAACGAGCGTTGCGGCATAAGGTGTATCTGAAGATATCCAGCTATTGACTTTAGATGTAAGAGAGGTATAAACCCTGTCATCAGAAGGACTGAATCTAACCCATCCACAACCGGCATCTCCACTGTCCTCAAAGGTATTGAGATTTTTATACTCTTTACCCGTCTCTTTATACAACAAATTAAAGGAACCGTTCGAGTTGAGCGTCAGTCTCAAGTATTCATTTTCCAGTATTCCAGGGCCGTTAACAAGAGAAGCTCCTTTTTTAGAAGGATTAGGCCATGAAGCTAACCCATCATCCATAGTCTCTGCTACTTCTACTCTGAAACTCTTGTAACCAAGTGATGGGACATCATCGGCATAGAATTCAATAACATGTCTGTGGGCATGGAATGGCCATGGCCGACAATCAGTCTCATTTATCGCCGCCTTCACAGGTTCGAGAGAGATCAGCTCTGTATCAATCCGGTTTCCATCAGGATCAGTCAGTATAATCTCACGTGCATTCCAATGCTGCGGTGTATCTACAACTGCCCTTACAACTCCGCTGCGGCAGAATGGCAGAGTATTAAATATAATCAGGAAAATATCGTCATCTTTACCTTTAACATTTATCTTCCTTATTATATTCTTTATCGACCAGTCAGAAACAACGTCTGCAAGTTCTCCGGCCTGTTCAACACGATACTGAGTATCTCTTGCCGTCTTATCCTGCACAACGCCGTGCAATGAATCATGGCAATGGCTTTTAAGCAGATAATCCCATGCAATATCAAGATACTTCTGCTGGCTGCCGCATCCTATCCATGAAGCAACCCTTTCAAGCGGTTCGGCAACATGCAGCAGTTGTCTTTGAACAAGTCTGTTGACACGTTTAAGATCACTTCTGAACGCAAGAGCATTTGCACTTGTAGAAGGCTCTGGGCCATCACGCCATTCACCTTTTACAACCGAAAGTTCCTTTGTATCCAACTTACCTTTGATAGAATCAATATATTCTTCAAGTGTTGAATGCTTAAATTCTATATCATCATAAAGTTCATTCGCTTTATCAATGATATCACAGAGCATCGGTTGAGCGGCAGTAAAATCACCGCCATCAAACAATATTATGCTGTCAGGGAAAGCTGTACCATCGACAGTTTTAAGAGAATTATCTATGCCGGACTTAACTCTCTCTTCATTGAACGAATCTTCTGCATCACGGAAATGTCGATGATAATCCTGCCAGTAATTATCCATATCGCTCCGATGGAAAACCATGCCGCTGCTGTCCCAATCAAACTTCCAGTCATTGCCGTTATTCTCTTTTCCGAATACAACAGGTATTACTACGCATTTGAAAAAGTTAGCTCTTCCAAGACCGCCAAGCTTGCTTGCCAGAATCTTTGTACCATCAGCTCCTTCCCATATAAACTCATTATATTTCGTACGTGACGAATCAAGATTCTTACCGCCAAGTACCGTATCAATACCGAAGTTCTTATATATCTGCGGAAGCTGTGAAGGCTGTCCCCAACCGAATGTTGTGTAACCGACTTTCATCGGTTCACCGAATCTGCGGCATGCCCTGTCACCCTTGAGTAGATTACGTATGATACACTCCCCGTCTATAGGATAGTATTCGGGCAGAGTATACCACGGACCTATCTTGAGCTTGCCGTCAGCAACAAGATTTTTTATCCTGGCCTCATCCTCAGGACGTATATCAAGATAATCCTCAAGCATTACAACCTGACTGTCTGTAACAAAACATTTATATCGAGGCTCTTCCTCAAGAAGCTCAATCAAAGAGGAGAACATCTCTTCAAGTTCTTTCCTCGTCTGCCAGATAGGATAACGCCACTCCCTGTCCCAATGTGCATGTGAAACTATATACGCTATTGTCGTTTTCATTAGTAAAAATCATCCTCAATTTTAGCCGTTCACTCATTTACCCCAATTTAACAATGATACGCTCTAAAAAAGTTGGGTATTCCTTGTGAACGTCAATCTTAATTTTTTACATTATATTTTAATAAGTGGAGTAAACAGTCGCCTCAATTTTTCAGTTACTGCTCAACCACAATTTAGAAAATTCTTTAAGGTCATCAGCATCAATAATGCCATTCTCGACCATATCAATCATATCATTAAATCCAGCAGATGAAGAATTGATGCCGTAATCGAAAGCAAGACATACAAAATCATCGTAATCACATCTGCCATCAAAATCAAAATCACATAATAACGGATCAAACTGGTTGACACGTTTATTAAAAAGCTCTGAAATATAATCCTGCGATAAAACTTTAGAATATATACTTACATAACCAATATCACCGCCAAACCACATTCTTTCAATATCAGTAGAAGCTGAGCTTTCTGTTTCTTTTGCTCCAACTGTAACATTAATCCCCTCAGGAATAAAATCTCTTTCTCCTTCAGCAGGCACCCAACTATCACGCAAATCAGTCAACCCCTGTTCCATTCCGTTAACAAAAATTTTCATTGACGGTACTGAATTATCACTTCCGTCATATACCGCTGCAACATGTGCCCATTGCCCCATAGGATATCTCTGCGTAGAGCGAATTTCATACTTAGCTTTTTGCGTATCAACTCCAATATTATCTCTCATAGAAAATTCTATAAAAAAAGTATCTTCGTACTGTCGTGCAGTAAGTCTGTAACCAGTCCCATCACGCAGTTGACTTCCGGCAATATGCATTCTGCCTACAGGCAACAAACTCTTTGTCGGACGTATCCATGCCTCAATAGAAAATTTAGAATCATAATCAAATCTCATATCAGGTTCGCTTATCGCAATTTGAGAACCAACTCCTGAATCAAAATCAAGCAGGAAAGCATTATGTCCGGCATAGTATTTGTACTGAGGCTTATAACCGCTTTGCCCAATACTCACAAGCTCGCCATCTCCGCCTCTCAATGCCTGCCAGAGATAAAATGGTGTCTCACCGGGCAAATCCGCATCAAGCAAAAGCATAGCATCTGAGTCGATATCTGTCGTGAATTCCCAGACATCCCCCGTAACTGCGCCGGAATCCAAAACTGCATCAATTCGCCAAAAATAATCAGTATCAGGTCGCAAATCCGAATAAACAAAACTCACCTCTGATGTATTACCGTAAAAACATTCACTGGTTGTGGAAGCAGAAACTACTTGATCCCTGTCATTTGATAAATAGACATTGTATGACAGTGCATCCAAAGCATCAAGCCATGCCAACTGACCATTAACGGCAACTCCATCCTGTTTATCTTGAGGTGTAGGTCTGCTTGCTTGAGTACAAGGATACGGCAAGGCAATATCTAACATATTTATATTAACTGGTGATTGAGAAAGCAGCTTCAGACTAATCTGATTATCTCCATTTAGAAGATACGAACGCGGAACCAGCCAACCCTGATATTCATTTTCATTACCGATACCGGAAGTATACGAGTTATCGAAAGGCTCTTCACTGCTCGTTGTTTCAGTAAGTTGATTACCGTTCACCTTTATCTCCCACTGTCCCCCTAATGTATCCGGTGCGGTTTGCAACCTTAAAATTGCCGGAGATTGTACTTGAAGCTGAACGTCCGTTAGAGCAAGCCTCATTTCAACATTTTCCGTTTGCTCCGATTCCAATGAAGCTATAAATTCCTGCTGATATGCGTTTCGCACAAGCCCGCCACAGTTAAAATACCATTGATTCTGCGTTGAAAGAAATTCTATATCATCAAGATTATTGAATATTTCAAACGGAGGTTCGTGAAAAGGTTCAGATTTTTCTATAGTGGGTCGGTAATAAGCAAAGTTAAACGTACTCACACCGTTTGCACCTTGCTGATACGCCAGATAAGCCGAAGTATAAAACTGCTCGAGAGTAGTCTCTCTCTGCCAGTTTCTCTCTATAAAATTAGTAAACTCATGATAGAGAGGGATCTCGGGAATCATCGCACGAATATCGCTTATATCCGATTGCTGATTGGTCCAGTAATAGTTCGATAAATTCACCATGTCCACACCGGCATTTACGAACCTCTGCACATCAATGCCTATAGCATCGAAATCAGATATTCTATCAGGGATTCGCACAGACAAATATCTTTGCCTGCCATTTTTTGATGTAGAGTCAAGTATTGCGGCAACAGCCTGCACAAAACCGACCATAATATCAGAGCGTTGTTGATAAGTGGTTTCTCCATCGGGGAAATATGATGGGAAACGCAGAAAATCAAGTTCAATACCATCGACATCATAGTTGGTGCAAAGCTCTGTAATCATCGCCAATTTGTAGTTTCTGGCTTCCTCGTAGAGCCAGTTATGACCCACCTGATGAGCACTTATTACTGTCCCTATTTTGTACTCCGGATGATCATAGTAAAACTTACAAATATAGGTACGTTGGTTTTCAGTAAGATGATGCACGTCATTAACCCTGTAAGAGATAAAAGCTCCCACACCTTTATCTCTGCATGCCTGCAGAAAATCATTAACGACATCACCGCCTTCATACACGTAATAATCAAGCGGACTCATGATGGGAGTAAGGCCTTCGGTCTGCATACGCTGCAAATACCACTGGTAATGGTCGGGGTAAAACGTACTGGGCCACCACGGCACCCATCCCATTCCCGGTGCAAACATAACTGCATCAACACCAGCATCGGCCGCCTCTTCAATGGTCTTGCGGATGAGTAAAGGAGCATTTTCTTTGGTTTTAGCAATACCCCATGGATTATCGCAGGTATAAATATTCGTACAGTCATTATTATACAACTGCTTAAATATAACTTCTGGCTGTGCATTAGCTGTATTGAAAGCAAAACAACACAGAACAAGCAAAATAACATATATGTAGTGTTTATTCATTTTTAACCAATTCAACAGTTTAATCACTTATTTAACGGCATGATATTCAATAAGTATCGCCGACCTTGGATTCTTAAGTTCAATTTCGAAGTTATTCATTAATTCTTCACCTGTGGTCTGTTCAGATATAACTTCTCCGATAGTCGATTTCAAACGATAGACACTGTTGCCTTCAAGACGCCTGAATTTAACTTTCGCCGTAACATAAGGAGATTCTTGGGGCCTGAAAGCTATCAGGCAACCTCGATTCTCTTTAGAATCGTGAAACTGCCATCCATCCCAATTATTAAGATCAGAACTATACTTGAACAATGGATAATAGTTTTCAAGCAGCAATGGCCTGATCTCTTTATATTTCTCTATCATCTTAGCAGCTTCTTTCAACTGCGATACATTATCAAGACGAAAATCATGATTAAAACCTAAAGCCCCACCAAACTGACCAAGGTAGTCGTATTCAGAATCAAGAACCCTGAGATTTGAGTTAAGATAGTTAGCAGGTAAAAATAGATTGCCGCCAGTCAAATGAGGTCTGGTTTGATCTGCAATCCCAGTAAGATCACTCTTCCAAAATGTATGACTACGCCTGATAGTTTCAAGATCAATCCTGCGACCTCCACCGGCACACCACTCAATAACCAAATCAGGATGATTTTCTATCAGCTTATCAAGTACATTATATAAACCTTCAACATATCTAATTTCTTTCATGCCGACTCTATAAGAATTATCCTTACTGTCAGCCAACCATGTTTTAATGAATTTGTAGTTAAAATCGTACCTTATCCATTTTAAGTCAAGCCTTGTAACGTAATCACCAATCATATCGACAACCCAATCCTGTGCGGCAGGGATTGTCAAATCGAGCAGCCATACATTTATAGGCGTATCTCCATGATACATATAAGGCTGTCCATCAGCCGCCGGCAAGAGCCATTCCTTGTGTTCAAATGCATCATAAGCCTTCTCAGTAACACGCTCAGGCTCAAACCATAATCCCATTTTCATGCCGTTATTTTTTATAACTTTTGCGATCGGTTCAAGTCCATCAGGAAATTTGTGAGGATTAACACGCCAATCACCAACATGCCAGAAATCCGTCATGAACCAGCCGGCATCCACACAGAAATACTCTATCCCCAGGTCTTTGACAACCTTTATCTGCTCGGATAAATTCTGTTTATTTATGTTGTTTGTAAACGTAAACCAATGGTTCCATGAAACCGGCGGAAAAAATCTCTCCCCGCCTAATGTCGGCGTGTATTCTTTGTACAATATACTACGAACAGCATTATAACCCGCAAAATAATCACCCGAATAACTACCCATCAACACAGTAGGCTGGCTTATTTTTTCGCCGGGCATCAACTCTAAACAGAGATGCTGCATTCCTGCAGATATCGCAACGCCACCTTGATAAGGTACAAAATCAGCATTCCATTGACCTGTCCATCCAATACCATAAAATAAACCTTCTTCTGATTTACTTGCAAGCCAGAAAGGTAAATATTTCCCCGAGGAAAGACCTTCAACGCCACCTATTGACATCTTATCTTGTCCATCCCAAACCTGTGGAACAAATCCATTGGCAGGAACTCCACTTCTTCCACCAGAAGAATAGTAAACCTTCAAACTACTTGCAAGCTTTTGATCCAATACGTTTACATTCTCAAGAATCCTGCAATTTTCCTGACCTATATTCTCAAAAAACAATTTAGATTCAAAAGCCTGAAAATCATTAAAAACTTTAGCAACCCAAACGACTTTCAATCCTTTTCCCGGTTCCAGCCAGATATGGTTATATTCAGTTAAATCGCCTCGCTTCTCAATTTCAATTCGATGATCCCATCTAATTAAAAGATCTTGAGATTTCTCACCACCATACACAAAGGTAAATGGAAGTTTGTTCTCATCTAACCAACTCGTTTTATCAAGATACAGCATAGTGCCATCTTCCAATTCTATTTTTGCATCTGCTATATCGGTCTGATCATGACGGATTCCATCTCCTGCATCATCTATTACGATATCAAATTGTTTCAAACCGAAAATATCTGCTTCAAGATGAACGGCCTGTTGCCCCCCCTTGCAAATGCCTGTTTGACCAAGAATATTTCCTTCCATATCTTTAATATAAAAACGAACACTTCCACGACAGCCTTGCGTATTGGCATTATTATCAATTCCAACCTCGGCAATAAATCTCTTTGCCGGCTGATGCAATGTCACTCTCAATTGACCGTTGGAATGACTGCCCAAACCACGCTCAAAACTTTCTGAACCAATTTTAAGCGGCGTAAGAGTATGGCAGCTGCGATTAATTTCCAGTTTCCCATAATCTTGATGTAAACATTCTATATCAAAATACTCTTGGTTATTAATAGTCTCTTGAGTCTCATAGTGAACAATTCGATTAAGCCAGCTCTGAAAGGCTGCACTACCTCCCAAAACATAACTATGACATAAAATACATAAAAATATTATAAACTTCATTTACAAAACTTTCTTTGCTATTTTGCAACAACGAAAACTTCAACAAATATCAAGTCTGTGGAAAATTGATCGCTAAGCGGAGCCTTAACCAATTTGATCTTTATATTATTAAGCCCATTCTTCAATGCCTCTGCAGGACAGTCCCATGCACTATACTGCAAATCAGTACCTTTCCAGCCGTCCCACTTATCTTCAAATAATGATTCGATGTCAGAGGACTTCTCAAGCGGCACATCATTAACCCACATACTCCACTCAAGCCCCGGAGTTCCCGTCGAATTCTGTATTCTTATTTTTGCTTGTTTAACACCCTGCTCAGGCAATTGCATATCAAGTTCAAGTTTGTGTTCAGTCTCTCTTACAAATGTCTTTGGCAGTTGAAATTGCCTGCCGTTGTAACCTGTTTTCCACCATGCTGGTATCCAGTATGATTGAGACTGCTTTTTTAGCCAATCAGTATCCCTAAGATTTTTAATTATCTCAAACGGAGGCTCACCAAATTTAAGATCTTCATTCATAAACTCTGTAACTCGTGCTCTCGGTCTATAGTAATGAAAATTAAAAAGACTCACACCGTCAGCACCTCTTGCATAAGCAAGATTGGCAAGCGTATAAAACTTCTGAGGGGTCGTCAATTTTACCGGATAATCATCGCCATACATTCCCCAACCAGGTGCAGGCCCTCTCGTACTGCAATGCGTAGCTTCAAGAAACACTGTAGAATTAGGAGCCCACGCCTTTATAAATCTCACATCACTTTCAACCTGCGTTACATATGAAGGAGAAACATTTACAATATCAATAATCCCATGCTTATCAAGATAGCCAAGATCTATACCGATATTTTTGTACTCTTTGATCCTGTTTGGAACCCTCAAAGACAAATACCTCTTTTTACCATCTGGTGCAGTTTCGTCGAGTATTTTTCTTGTCTGAGAAATGAAATCTGTCATTATATCACGCCTCTGAGCATCAGATGTCTGCTGGAGATCAAAAAATGGAAAAAATCTCATAAAATCAAGTTCAAATCCATCAATATCATAATTTGATGCAAGCTCTCTTATAACACCAAGACGTTCATTAACAACTTCCGGATACATCCAGTTGAGTCCTCTATAACCAAACACTGCATCGGGTCTTGGATCAAGCCTAAGATCCTGACGGTCATAGAAAAATTTAGACACCCATTCATTATCCATGCTCGTTACGCCATGCTCGTCTTTTAGTCTCAGTGTTATGAAAGCATCCATATCGTTATCATGACACGTAGTAACAAAAAGTTCTACAAGATCACCACCTTCCATAACATATCTTCCCCACGGACTTGGTTTCTTGCCAGTTCTTTCCATAAACCACTTCCAATGGTTAGAGTACATCTGACTCTTCCACCATGGTATTGCACCATTACCCGGATTGAAAGCAACTACATCAATCCCAAGACCTGCAAGCTCCTCAAATGAGCCCTTCATTACAGCTTCAATTTCCGCCGGATCCTTGAATTTCTCCTTAC
This sequence comes from Sedimentisphaeraceae bacterium JB056, assembly GCA_044440125.1. Classification (GTDB taxonomy): domain Bacteria; phylum Planctomycetota; class Phycisphaerae; order Sedimentisphaerales; family Sedimentisphaeraceae; genus JBITAJ01. Next base: position 28,398 of record JBITAJ010000021.1, read on the forward strand.
CGTCTCTCCATGGAGCCTTGCATGTAAGCGTATTGGTACCATCATGATTGAACATTATCTTATAAGGACTCTTCGCCTCACAGACAGTTAAATATATTGCTAAAAAGATAATTACAGTCAGTGTTTTTTTCATATTTCTCTCTTATCAATTTTCTTTATGATTAATAGTCCAGACGGTCAATCCTTCCAGATTCTTATCGTCAGGTTTAATAAACAAACTAAGCAGAATACCAATGATAAAACTGGTAATATTAAGAAGTATTATCATCCAGAATTTATCCGGCATTGACTTTGAAACCGATGGTACAAAAAGCCAAACAACAGATGCTGAAATTGCAAATACTACAGATAATGCCGCAACCTTATTACTCACACGCTTCGTAAAGAAACCAAGCCAGAACAAAGCAAGCAGCCCGCCGCTTAATACGCTCGTAAGTAAGCTCTGCAAATCAGCAAGAGTTTCGGTTCTTGAATAATGTATTATGAGAGCTACAGCTATCATCAGAGCACCAAATATCATCGATATAATTCGACCAACCTTCAAGTACTTTTCCTCTGAAAGATCTGTTCTGTAAAAGCGTCTGTAGAAGTCATTGGTTACTGTTGCAGCCGAAGCGTTTATACTTGAATCAAGCGTACTCATAGCTGCTGCCAGCAAACCGGCTATAACAAAACCGGCAAGTCCTGCCGGCACTTCCCTGAGAATAAAGAATGACAGCACTCTTTCAGGTACAATGTTATTGACCTCAGGATCAGGAAAAGCTTTATAGAATACGTATATCGCAGTTCCAATAAAAGTAAAATAAACCCATACAGGTAAACTCAGCAATCCGCCGACATAAAGAGCCTTCCTTGCTTCTTTCTCATTCCTTGGCGCGATGTACCTTTGTATAGTCATCTGGTCCGTACAACCTAACTGAAGAAAGTTAAATAAAGACATCAGCATCATTACCCATATCGTTTTTTCACTGAAAGTAAAAGCAGTAGCCCCCATCGACATTTTAGAATCAGCAGAAGCTGCTTCCATCAATTGACTCCAGCCTCCCGGTAATTTCATCAGCACAATCGGCAAACATATAAAACCACCTATTATGAGAGCCAACCCCTGAAGCAAGTCAGTCCATATAACAGCTTCAAGCCCGCCTGCGATTGTATAAGCAGCTACAATTATACCAAAAAATATTATGATTACAGGCATACCGAAACCGGTCATTTCTTTTATCGGCAGACAAACAGCATAAAGTATAACTCCAAGCCTTGTCATTTGAAAAAGTATAAAACTAAGTGCAGCATAGATTCTCGCCCAGGAGCCAAATCTTCTTTCCAAATATTCATATGCACTTGATACATTTGAACGTCTGAAAAACGGCATATATATGCATACCATAACAATCAACGCAACTATATAGCCAACATGACACGGCATATATCGCCAGTTTTCCTTAAAAGCAAATCCCGGTGCTGCTAAAAAGGTCATTGAACTTATTCCGGTTGCCATCAGAGAAAAACCAACCACCCAACCCGGCATGTTTCTTCCTGCTAAAAAATAAGTTTCAGAACTCTTATTTCTTCTGGCACAATAACCTCCAATAAAAACCATCACACCGAAAGTAAGCAAAATAACTAAAAGATCAGGAATACGTAATAGAATTTGTGATAACACAGAAACTCCCTTTTCAAAATGGCCGGAGATTAACCCCCGGCCATTAACTCACTAAACTTAAATATATTAACTATTGAAATTTACTGTCCATCAACAATACCGCTTGCAAGCCATGAATCGGCAAACACGCCAAAATCAGACATATTAACAACACAGTCGCCATTGAGGTCATTACCAACAACATTACACTGTGTCTCTATTGTAGTCTCAATTCCCTGATTGTAGTTTGCTTCTACTTCAGCGGTACTTAGTACTCTATTGTAAACACGAATTAAAGCAATATCACCCTCAAACGAATAAGCACTTGATGGAGAAACCTTTGCGATCATATCTGGAGCATCCAGAGCAAAATCAGCAACTTCAGTAACACCAGCTAAAACCTTAACCGTATTTGCTCGTACATTCTGCCCATTGATCCACAGCGAGAAAGTCGTGCCTACATTTCCGGTAAAATCGTCTTTTTCGATAGTCGTACGTGTTCCTACAAGCTGAATCCACTGATCTGCATCATACGACTGGTAATGATTATCAACCATACTGAATATACTCTTTGATGCAGTTTCAACTGTCTCATTATCCCTGATGTTAAATTCTATCGCATACTCAACACCGCCGTAATCCCTAATTCCAAAACGCCAGCCGGTATCAGACGCGGCGGCATTACCAATTATAGCACCTCGTCCCGCACTGCCGCTCTGTATAGCAGGTACACGGACCCATGTTTCAACAGTGTAGGCTTCATCGGCACCAAATTTAAGGTTGGACTCAGGCATGATATCGGTAACATCATCGCCGTCAAATTCATAATACCATATGTAACTTCCAGCCTCCGAACCATCGATTCTCTTGAGTACTGGTGCAGGGTCGCTAAGTTCACCTGTTCCATTTTCAGTCGAAGCACTTGGCTGCCAATAAGTAAGTACCTGATCGCCCGCATCAGCCGCATCAAGCTCAAGAACCAAGCCATCTGTAGTTGCTATCTGTCCGAAAGCAGCATCGTTAGGTACATAATTGGGATCATTTGTCCAGCAGATAGCATCCACTCTCGCAGAATTAGCACCGGCTTCTCTTTCGTTAATCCTGAATACAATTTTACCTTCAGTATCAAGAACGAATTCCTTTTCAGCTCCCGCGCTGCTTGAAGAAGCTCCCAACCATGTCCATTGTCCATCACCAGCACCACCATTACCGGCAACATCATTATTCAAAATATCGTCGGCATCGTCAACTCCTGCAATCGCGGCAGAATACCATGCAGCACCGCTGCCGTCACCACTGTCGTTTTTAACTAACAGATAGTTGGCTTCTTCGGCATCAACTTCAGGCTGATTCACACGCACAAAACAATACCATGTACCTGAGAGTGTTATTGCAGGTTCGGATATTGCAGCAGAATCAATAGAATATTCAGCCCACCACTGATCGATCTGCTCTTTAGGTGAGTACTGATCAAAATAGAAGGCCTGACCTGAGGCATTCTCTACTGAAACATCAGACACAAATTCCGCAGTCTTTGCATCATAGCTTTCTGCTTCAATCCAAATCAGGGCTCTGTCTTCTGATGAGTTGTAATCAACCCAGAAATCAGATGCCAGCATCGTTGAGCAAACACACACAACAATAGTCAAAATAAAATTTAACTTAACCATATTGCACTCCATAATTAAAACATTAAAATATAAAAAAACACTAAATTCAATTCATTTATTCAAAATCAGGCCAGTAAAAACTTACGCCTGTCCTATACTGCATAAAAGGCCTGAAATTCTGAAACGGTACCCAGGCAGAACTTCCGTCTACAAAGGAAGCATTCATTCCCTCTGGTTCACCTATTTCGGCATTTTGGTATGGATGATTAGAGTTGTATTTGCCATCACCTAATGAGGCAAGAGAACACATATCTCCGGAAATTGCTTTAGTAGGTTTGGATCTTGATGTCTTTACAGGTGAAGGAGACCGGCTGTTCAGGTCCCTGTCAACAACTTCATTTCTTGGTGGTACAGCTATTATTTCATCAAATCTCACTCCGCCAGAAGTAATTGCTATAAGCTCATTGTCCGTCATATTATAACCTGTAAATAATGAGTAGTCCCCATCAAGATAAGATTGATTAGCGGGAGCACTATCAACTTCTTCTATAATTTGAGTCCACCCCATGCCAAGAATACTCACACCATTTACACTGTGGCGCGGTGCATTTTTAGGAACTGAAGGACAGAAAAACGCCTCAGGACCGCTAAGATAAGGCTTTAGAAAAGAACCTATCAAATCACAATAAACATCACTTCCTCCAGACTTAACTTTGTAATACTGAAACGGCCAACTGTAATCATATTTCCTACCCGCAATATTTCCAAATCTTGCAGGATAATAATCATCATTGGCAGCAGCATAAGTACTTGCCGCGATATTCCACTGCCGACAATTACTCAAACAAACAGTCCTTCGGGAACTCTCCTTAACCTTCGACAAAGCCGGCATCATTATAGCCATAAGTAACGCAATTATTGAAATCACAACAAGGAGTTCAATAAGAGTAAAGCCTCTCTTCTTCATAATTCAAACCCTTAAATATATTTTACAACTACTAACTTATTCTACCCTACAATTTATAAGTGGAATCTCTGACAATTAATTCTGTCGGTAATATTCTTCTGCAGTCTCCCAGTAATTCAGCCTGCTTTTCTCCATATTTAACAGATATCATATCCATTAGAAGACCTGATGCTTCAACACCTATCTTATATGGATCGAGATCTACCGTCGTTAACTTAGGACGGATGAGATCGACATAACCTGAAATATTGCCAAAACCAACTACTGACAATTGCTCTGGAACACTGTAACCAAGATCTGCTAAATTCAATATGCAAAATGCGGCGACAACATCATTATCACATATTACAGCAGTAACATTCATCTTTTGAATCTCCTTCGCCACTGAAGAAGCATCATTACCTTTATAATCCTTTTCAGGTATGATAATCGATTCAAGACTACTAAAACCGGCTTCATTCATGGCCATTTCATAGCCTTTATAGCGTTCCAATGTTGAAGAATACCCCCAATCCTCATCCCTTGAAATAAAAGCTATATTCCGATGTCCAAGACTTAAAAGATGATTAGTCGCCTCAACAGAACCGCCAATATTATCTAATCCGACAAATCCAAGATCAGGCACATTAACATCCCTGTCAACCACAACAACTGGGATACCGTGTTTCTGTAAATCTTCGAGATAGCTGTAATCACAATGAGGTCCCTGATGAAAAAGCATTACACCTTCAACACGCCTGTCAACAATGCTCTCAAGAAGCCTGTCGCCTTTGCGAAGCGTTTGTGACCACTGCATTGCCAGAATATCATACCCTTGAGGTACGAGTGCCGCCTGAACTCCAGCAAATACATTACTCTGGAAATGCCTGAATTCAGAAGCAAGGTATGCAACAAGCTGAGTACGCCCTGTATTAAAGGAGTTGGCAAGGCGATTTTGTCGATAGTTATACTTATCAGCAGTTTCAAGTATAATTTTAAGCTTATCAGGTGAAACACGATGGCTATCCCGCCCCAGAGCTCTGGAAACAGTCATCTTAGAAACACCACACTTTTGAGCTATTTGATCCAATGTTATCATTGACAATCCCTTATGTTACCGAGAACAAAACACCTTGTTACCGGTAACATAGTAACAGAAAAAAAACCGAAATCAAGCTTTTTTTCATAATTTCCAACAAATCACCTTCTTAAAGATAAAACACATAGTAATAAAAAGACAAAAGCCTGCCAAATCCTAAAACCCAGCAGGCTTAAAATCCAATTCATCATGACTTAAAATCAGAAACGGCGTCTTTAGCAACAGCAAAAGCTTTCTTTGATGCTTCATTGATAAAGACTGTATCAACACCGATAGCAATAAAAGTGAATCCGTCAGATATTGCTTTCTTTATGCTTTCATCGGTCGGTATCACAACATGCAGCCCGGCAGACTTACCTGCCCTCTTGCACGCATCAAGCACCTTACGGCAACCCTCATTGACGAGCGGATGAGATGTCTGACCCGGTATATTATATGAGCCGCTCAAATCATAAGGCCCGATAAATACACCGTCAACACCGTCAACCGCCAGGATTTCATCGATATTCTCTATCGCTTCCTTACTCTCAATCATAACAACTACCGCAATATCATCATTGGCAGTTGTAAGATACTCGTTGAATTTTTCGCCGTAATCATTCATGCGTGAAAAACAGAAACCACGCTCGCCCTGCGGCGGATACTTAGCCGCGGAAACTGCCTTACGTGCCTGCTCCGGTGTACTGACCAGAGGAACAATAACGCCCATCGCTCCCATGTCAAGTGCTTGACGAATCACCAAAGTATCATTCTCACGGACACGGATCAGAGGCACCGGTCCCCGTCCATACATTCCACGCATTATATTGCTGAAAGAATCTATCGTTATGTCTGTATGCTCACCATCGGCGGCAATCCAGTCATAAGCGGTGTTGCAGAGTGTTTCAGAAACGGCCGGATGCCCTATCTGAATCCATGTACCGAGTGTTACTTTTCGCTCAAGAAGAGCCTGTCTTACAGGATTTTGTGTTCCCATTTTATCCACCTTTTATCTTGCGATCTCGCGTGATTTACCAACACGATTGAAATATTCCTTAGCCCGCCATTGCGGACCAAGATCGCTTACTGTTTTTTGTACAACAACGCTCATTCTGTTACCAAGATTGAGCCCATTTTTAACCCTTACCTCAAGTGCCGCGGCATCGTCAATTTCTCCATCTGGAGTTATGCCTATAAATCCGCCGATAATACCGGCACTGCAACTGTCGCCTGCACCGAAACGATCGAGTACAACATAATCGAAACGATCGCTTGTTACAAACTCTTTGCCATTTATAAGTGCAACAGATGTCCACTCACCGCGTTCGTTGGTAATTCTCTTTCTCACGGTCATAATGATAACAGGCACTTTACCTTTGAATTTTTCATCCAGTCCCTTGCATATATCCTCACAGCAGGCAACCAGATCATCCATGCTCTTATCATCATCAAAGCCTTTGTCAACGCCAAAGACAACGCGGGCATCAGTTTCGGTGATAACAACAGAGGTAAACAATTCGTCCTCAACCATTCCCATCAGTGCATCATGCGCCTGAGCAGGAGACCAAAGCTTGTTGCGATAGTTAATATCAATGAATGTCGGCACATTATTCTGTTTAGCGGCTTGAAGTGCAAGCCTTGTATTGACAAGTGTATTTTCACTCAAAGCTGCTGTTATACCGGAAGTAAAGAAAGCATCCGCCCCCTCAAGACAACTGAAATCAAACTCGCCCGGTTTGGCGTTTGCAATCGCAGAATACGCCCTGTCATAGCCGCCTTCTGCCGTTATCGGACCAAGCCCCTGCTCAACAAAGCATAATCCGTTTCTGTCGTCATCTGTCCAGATAACATTATCCATACCGATAGTATGCTTCTGCATATCCATGCGAAGCAGTCTGCCCATAAGGTCGTCTTTCATCTTAGAGATAAACTCAGTTTTGATACCTTCTGCCAAACCACCGACTTTGCCAAGTACGTTTGCTTCCGAACCGCCGGCAAGTATCATATACTCATTGAAATCTCCAAACGCCGCATAACCAACCGGTCTGATAGCGCCAAGAATTTCACCAAATGCTGCAACTTTCTTGCTCATAATATTTATCCTTTTATTGCCTTTTCCCATGCCTCGATTACATAGCCGTAATAAACATCAAGACGTTCCATCGGGTCTTCTCCCGGCAGAGTCCGCATCTCAATACTCGCTGAACCTCTTGCCTCTTTATTGAAATACCCAACTTCAAGACCTACTTTGAAAAGCTCTGCCAGATCATCGATGCCATACTCACCGCCTTCAATGCAAAGAGCCACATGCTTATCACCATAAAGCTTATGATCCTTATCATTTTTAATGCAGTTGCCAAGATGGATGTGTGCAAGAAACTCACCGGTATCTTTTACTGCCTGCTCTAATGTTTCGTGCATAAGCGGTATATGACACATATCAACCATGCTTGCAATATTATCAAATCCTTTAGCCTTTACCCTCTTGCAGATTTCAACCGCCTCTTTAGATGAGCCAATAAGTTTACACTTTGACATATCATAATCTGTCGGCTCTATCATAATCAGCATCTCAGGTGCAAACTCGCATATCTGACAATAGAAATCCACAAGCGACTCAAAAGCCTGCTCTCTGTTTTCCAGATTATTGGGTCCACTGTTGGTGATAACTTTCACCGCACCGCATCCCTTGCCTCTTACGATTTCATCTTTATAAACATCAATCGTGTACTGCTTCTTTTCAGCATCCAGAGAAGCCGGTGCAAGAGACGGCTTGCCTGCTCTGTTGCCGCAGTTGTAGTATATCTCTTTGCCAGAATTTGCGATAAGCTCAATCTCTTTACTTCTCAGCGGCTCATCATCTGCCACCCAGAGATCAAGAATCTCAAGACGCTCATCATCTATCACTTTCTTCAATGTATCGTAATGCCCTTGTGATGTAGCACACTCGTTGGCAAAAAGCAAATGATGATTGAGACCTAATTTTACATAATCTTTAATACTCATTTCGATTTAACCTCTTTCTGTATATCCAGATAGTTCGACCAAACCTCTGTGACAGTTTCTCCTGTAAGTTTTACAGTATTACCTTCTGAGAAAACCGCAGGATAATATTCTTTGAGCTTAGCAGTATAATCACTGTCAGCCAAATCTATTTCAAGCTCTATCGGTCCTACAAATTTAAGAGGTTTTACACTCAAACCATTCGACATAACATTCTTAGTCGCATCGTAGATTTTTTTTGCGGTAACCGCAGGAGTATAACAGAGAGCTTCAAACTCACCCATCGCCTCTTTAACGCTTACCGTTTTCACACCTGCAACTATCTGCTCTGCCTCTGCCATACCGGCACTGTCACCTGTAACTAACCACAGCGGCACATCAAAATCACCGGCAACCGCAGCTTCCATACCAATCTCACCAACAATTTTGCCATTGATACGAATGTTAAGATTTTTGCGTGAGTAGCTGTGAGGAAGCAATGCCCCCTCTACCCCGCTTCTGGCATGAAAACCTACCATCATCATCGCATCATACGAAGAATCTATTCCGCCCCAGTCTTTGCGGTAGGCGGGTTTACCCATAATCACGCTCACCGAATCAGGCAATTGCGAAATATCAACATTCCTGCCGTCAGTATGCTCATCGTAAATTATTATCTCATGCTCACCGGTCGCAAGAATACCTTTGATGCAAGCAAGCAGGTCATTCATAAGCATTTCTCTGCCAAGCTCGCTGCCTTCTGCCTGCTGATAGGTTGTTACACCGGTAACACCTTCTATATCACTGCGAATCATTATTTTCATAATTACACTCTCAATTCTCACACAGCCACGTCAGGATATTCATTGCAAAGATAATGAAGCATCGGTTCATCTTCTTCCACTTCGCAAAATCTTCCGCAAGTCTCCAAAAATACATTATCATTTACATCATCACAAATCGTTCCAACCTCACCTGAAAGAGTAACACCTGTGCCTTCTTCACTCCAGAACTCATGGATTGTACCAGCGGGAATCAAGACGCTTTCACCGGGAGTAAGACGTATTATTTCATCAGCTTTGAGTTTTGTTTTAACACCGTTTACGCTAAGCTCAAAATCCTCATCAGATTTCTGCCCATCAGCGGTTGCCTTTGATGCCTGTACAAGAATATTCCCGCCGCCGCGGTTAATTATATCTTCTGTCTTTTTACGATGAAAATGGATAGGTGCGGCTTGATTCTCATCTATGAAGATGAACTTTTCAGAATAGTTTCTTGAACATCCATCGTATGCGTTGCTGCCGTTACGCAATGTAAAAAGAGTACGGCCTATTCTTTCATAGTTTCCAAGCCCGAAATCGGTTACATCCCAGCCAAGCATAAGCTTTCTTATATCATCACACTCGCTGCCCTTTGATGCCCAGTCATCAACCGTCCAGAAAGCAAATGGCGGCAATGCCATATTCATTTCTTTGGCAAACTTTTTAGCCGCTTCGATATGTGCGTTTATTTCTGATCGTTTCATCTTTTAACTTTCATACAAATTTTTCTTACTTTACATGTCCCATCAAGATCACAGTTAGGACGATGCACATCCTGTGGATAGAAAACTGCAAACTTGCCCGGCTCCATTACAATACTTGAAAAAGTATCAGGAGCAACAAATTTGGTTACATCTTTTACGCTGTCATAAGGTGCCAATGGCTCAAGCTTTGCAGCCAAAGCAACATCCTGCCTCTCACAACCGTCACGCAATATCTGAACATCAAAATAATCAACATGTGATTCGAACTTTCTTTGTTCGGCAGGCGAAGTTTCATAGCTTTGAACCTTCGCAACCATATCCTTGCCTTCAACTTCATAATCACCATCAGGTTGAGAAAGGTCAAACTCCATAGCATACTTTATTGCCTTATAGAGCTTATCGCCTTCTTTGCAGTATAAACCCATATTTTCAAACGTATCATAGATCATAATTTCAGCTTTCTTATTAAAATATCCTTAATTTAATTTCCGATATATCTGTTATAACAGATATTAAATCAAAAGTCAACCACTTTAATTCTAATTCTTCAGTTTGACATAAATCGCTATTTAAGACTATCTTAGAGAACACGGCTGGCCTGGGACATCCAGACAAATACCTGTATATTCAAGCTTATCATTGCTTAAATCATATATTTTGAGACGTTTATTCTCGAATCCGCCTACAACCAGACGCTTTGAGTCATGAGTAAAAGCAACGCCTTGCGGTATCCTGTCAACCTGAAGTCTCTGCATTATTGAAAAATACTGCGGCTGCCTCTTGAGCAAAACAACCTGCCCGTACTGCTGGCGTTTGGAATCATCAGGCTTAACCATAGAATACTGTAAGCAACTTACTGCTATATACTTACCATCACCGCTAACATCAAGCCCTTCGGGAATTACTCCAACAAAGATACTGTCTGTCACTTTCCAGTCATCGCCGCAGGTATCAATTATACTGACAGTAGTATCCGAAACATTCGCTACAGCAATCCATTTGCCATCAGGCGTTGCATCAAGACAATAAGGTCCCTTGCCAACTTCAATCCTTCCCACTGCTTCCTTTGCCTGCCCCTTCTCAAGACTTATTTTGACAACTGAAGAGGTGTTCTGAAGCGAAGCCAATGCAAAATCATCTCCCGGAACAAAAATAATATGAGAAAGGCTCTCTTCGGGTTTAGATATCTGCACTGTTGAGACGACAGTTACTTTCTTACCTGATATTTTCAGGTTCGTTACACTTCCCTCTGCCCTGTTACAAACCAGAGCAGTCTTGCCATCAGGCGATATTGATATACCCGAAGGCTGCTTGCCTACAACCAGCGTGTCAATTAACTTACCTTCTGCCACATCAATCACAGATACACTGTTATCAGGCACCTGATCTTTACCGGCATCATCGAGTTTCATAGCTGCCGCTACCAGTATTATGCTCTTATCAGGACTCATAACCAGACATGTCGGCGGACCTGTAACACTGCATGGAATATTCGGTATATCAACCTGTTTTGGAGGCATCACAGATGTATCGAGAATTGTAATACTTCCTACATCAGGATTATCAAATGGAGCATTAATAGAATCTGCAAGCTGCCATCTCTGGTCGTTAGCACTTATAACATACTGCGGCGAAACCGCCATTAAAGGCATCTCCAGACAACAAAGAACAAGCAAACTGTTGATTAAAACTTTACTTTTTAACATTGCGAACTCCTTGAAAAAACACTGAGTATATCTCTTTTATTCCTGTTATAACAAATATATCGGAAATAAAAAAGATTGTCAACAACTTAAATTTGAGTATAATGTAATTTTAGTTTTAAATATTACGATAAACTTATCAGGATATAAAAATGGCAAAGCAGCAGCTTACTTTGGATAATTTGCTTCCTGCACCGGAAAAAGCAAGACTTGGAATACTCGAAATGATTAAAACAGGCCAGATACCAAGCGGCCAGCGAATAGATCAGCGTGCCATTTCAAGACATCTTGAACTTACCACTGCACCTATAAGAGAAGCATTAAGCTCACTGGAAACAGACGGTTTCCTCCAGAGAATACCCGGAGTAGGTATATTCTGTAAAGCTTATACAGTTGATGAAGTTGAAGAGATCATAGAGATACGTGATGTTCTCGAAGGTCTTGCCGCCAGAAGAGCTGCTGAGAGAATATCAAACTCACAAAAAGAACAGCTTTTGAAGATGGCTGAGAATCTCTCAAGTGAAGGGATATTCGAAACAGACAAGGATTTCCTTGAAGCTCATATCGCTTTCCACTCTTTTATCGCAGAGATTTCACAAAGCGACCGTTTGATACAAATGCTTAAATGCAATCATATAATACAGCAGGTGCTATGGAATATCAGCGCCAACATATGGCCTGTTGCTCCTCACGACCATACGGAAATTGCTCAGGCAATATGCAGCGGCGATCCGCAAAAAGCGGAACAGACAATCCGCAATCATATAGCACCAACTTTCAAGGACAGAATCAAACAACTAAAACTCGAATACGGCAGAAAACCAATCGTAGCACAAAATTGATTTTTGAGCAAGAGCGTCTTTAGCGAAAAAAATCATAGTGGGAGACTTTCTCTCTCACTATTTTTTAAAACGGCTAATCATTTTAAACTCAAAATACAGTCCTCATCAAGTATCAGGCTTTCGCCAGTAATTTACTCTGAGGCTTTTTTGTATGCTTTTATCGCTGCATCGAAGTTCTCCGGCGGTATATTGGCCTGCACGTTATGAATGGCATTGAACACATACCCGTTGGCACGCTTCATAGTATTCACACGCTGCGAAACCTCGTCAAACACCTGCTCGGGCGTTCCGAAAGGCAGGGTGTTCTGAGTGTCAACACCACCGCCCCAAAATACGAGTCGATCGCCGTATTTATCAACGAGCATCTCGGGATCCATCCCTGTAGCCGAGCACTGAACCGGGTTGAGTACATCAAATCCAGCTTCTATTATGGCCTCAAGCAGCGGCTCTATCGCCCCGCAGGAGTGCATAAAGGTTTTCCAGGTCGTATTCTCGTGTACCCAGTCATTGAGGCACTTCTGATACGGCAGGAAAAGTTCGCGATAAGTCGCTTCAGACATCATCGGTGCGCTCTGGGTGCCGAAATCGGTGCCGCTCATGAATATCACATCAATCTCATTACCCACGGCCTCAAAGAGACGTTTGAGATTGGCCAGAGCATTTTCACACTGATACTCAAAAACCTTCTTTATATAATCGGGGCGCAAAGCCAGCGACATATACCAATCCGAGATATCGCGTATCCCTCGCGGGTCTTTCAGGAAGGTGGCAGGAACGAGCCCTATATCGCCAAAGGCGGCGCCGGGGAATGTCAGATACAATCCTTTGTCAGGATAATTTTCACGGGCACCTGCAACGACTTTGCCAAAATGGCTCAGCTCTTCATCTGAGAGCGGAACGAACTCTTCGCAATTATCGCGACAATCAAGCCCAGAGTCATCGGTAACAACTTTGCGGGGTACGGCATCAAAATAATAACCGCCCGAGGGCATTACCGCAGAAGGCGGGCAGCTTTCATCGCCCTGGGGATACATAGGTATATTACCTGAGCCGTCCGCCTCGGTATTGAAATGACCGGGAACCCATACCGGAGTTCCATCAAAAAGCGTAAACTCCTTGTAGTCTTCGTTGCGGCAGCCGAACATATTATACAGCGGCCCGACGCCGACGGCGTCAATGCCCAGGTGATCCCTGAGCTTATCGTCAACCTCGCCGAGCATCTGATAAGGCTCGATCACCTTTATACGTTCGCCCGGCTCCAGAAGCCCGTAATACTGCTTGAGCTTGTAGACCGTCGAAGCCATTATGCCGGTTTGCCCACCGGCTCCAAAATCCATCGGAACCCTGTCGGGCCTGCGATGGTTCAAAACACACTGTAATCTTTCACGTGAATTCATATCATTTCCATTAAACATTTAATTAAAACAAATACAACATATCATTTTAACGAGACTTGTTGTAACAATCTTACTTAAGGTATCCTAACCTCACTATATTGCGTGCCTACCCGCACTTCATCAAAATATATAGTGCATGCCTGATTGGTACCGGCTCTATAGATGCCAAACTTCGTATTTATCAGGTAGTCATCTTCTTCGCTATACCAACCAACAGTACCGGTATAATCAAGCTTGAACACATCATCTACCCAAAGCTTTACATAACCGTTGCCGTCAAGAGCGAATTTATGCTGGAAAAGAAATTTAACCCACTGCCCCCTCGGAAGCGGAGCGGTGTACACCTGTTCATAGCTGTCATCATCATTGCGTAAGACCACCGAGTAATTTCCGTTTGGCATAAAATCAAGCGACATCGGCGGGCTGTTTGGCGAGAACTGATGCCACTGATACATCATTTGCCATGAAGTTGGATTAGATACGCTTTCGGGAACAAAGATAGCGAATGCAGTATAAGAGTTAAAATTAAACGGTAAATTTGCCAAATGATTATACTCTGTCCGATCCTTGGCCGCGGTGCTTGATGTAACTTCAAACTTAACCGAATGTCCATTTGGATAATAAGTATGATCAGTAACCAAAGCCGGGATTTGCCCCGTTCCATCTCTCGAATTATCCAATGTGCGGTATACCCAGTTGTTATTGCGATCATAGCTGTATTCAGCCAACCTACCCGGATAAGCACTGCCTGAAGGGTAAATATAAGCATCCTCAAGATCGAATACATCAAAATACGCAGGATGGTATATCCATGCCTGAACCGCACAACAACTAAGAAGTACAATAATCAAAATTTTTGCTTTCATTTCATAATCCTTTCACATAAAATTTTTGCGAACGTATGCTGTGAACATTGTTGCTGACAACAAGCCCCGTTAAATTTATTGAATGTAACAACCAACTCTGGTTTATTTTTTGTGTTTATAGACCACTTTAGGTCTGCCGTGTTTTATTGGGATGACTGCTCGCAGATCATCTTCTTTGGAGCTGTATCTCAAGTTTACAACATTTTTAGTGGTATCAACATTAAAATCGGATGAATTTTCAAAATAGTCTTTGACACCATAGTGTGGTACCAAAAGCCACACGAATGTTGAACTCACGTCTATTTTAGCCTTATAAATGGCAACATCACCTTGAACCTTTTCGCTGAACTTTTCACTGTACCAACCTTGAACAGGCGGCTGTTCCTTGCCTTTAATTTTAGTAAGACCAAACCTATAGTCGGATGCAGGCATAATAAGCAGATTGCCCTCTTCAGCGTCATTGGTAAAGGCGAGCTGATCTTGCAAGCTAACCGTACAATCTGGATGGAAATGCCACAAGAATCCTATCTCTCTGGGCATATCAGTATCTATGGTATCAACAACTATCCAACCAAATTCAGGTACATAAATAAGGTTTCTTGTGTGTGATGCACTACCCTTCACTTTACCGGAATCCTTATCTTTGAGACCGTTAAAACCGTCATCATAAGTGCCGCGAGCAAATGAGAATTTCTCACCCAGATAATAATCGTCCGTATCGATCGGTGAAAGGATCTCTTTATCGCGTTTTGACTGTCCTACACCGTCAATCAGTACAACATTATGAGAATCGGAGCTTGTAAAATAATTACGCCATTTATCAGAAAGGTCGTGGTAGCCGTTATAGGTGTATCTGCCGGGATCGACAAGTATATCTCTGCCACCAACAGAAACCGACAGATGCAGTTTGTCGTTGTGCTGATGACCAATACCCCACGGGCCTATATCAAAGAACGACCAGTCACTGTCTTCGGCATAGCCGTTTCTAAAGATCACTTCTCCTGAATAATCAAACACCGTTCCAAAACCGGGCCTACTCCATTTACCCTTTTCGCCAAACGTTGATATGTATAAAAGTTCATAGGTCTTGTATTTTTCGGCTGCCTTGCGAATAAGAGGAGCTACGTAATCATTGTCTGAATCATTGCAAACCGGGGCATAGCCGCTGTTGCGTGAAGATATAGCCAGATATTCGTACATCTTCTGAATCTTTGCGGCAAATTCCGGTGGCAACTCACGTCCGCTTCGCTCAAATATATCCTCTATCTCCACATAACCGTTGAGCACTCCCCTATGATAACTGGCACTAAGCTCCTTCTGCACTCCGTCAGGATAAACTTGCATCTGCAGCTCTTTACTCAACTGCCCCACCGAATACGTAAGCCACTCCTGCGATGTCGTAAACTCCTGGAAACAGACAGCAGCCTTAACCAACGCCTTCATCTCCCCTACTTTCCAGTTGCCGTCATCTCTGTGATGCCATCTTACATAGTTGCAGTGTTCAAACAGCGAAACCAGCATCATAGCCCTTGTTTCATCCTCAAAGTATTCAATATTCTGCATACCGTAAAAAAGTTTGAGCCATGTACCGACTCTTATGGCGGCATTGAGTGTGTACCACTTCGGCAGCTTTGAGACTACGGTATCTTCATTGATCTCGTGCCATGTTTCGGGCGCAGCTATTGCCCAGCTAACCTTATCCGGCTGCAAGTTTTTCATCGGAGATTTAGCCTGTAAAATAAAATCGCAAAGATGAGAATTGAGCGTATCTATATAAACTTCGTTTGACGTAGAGCTGTAAACGGCCAACAAATCGAGCATATACAAATGCCTGCTCAAAAGCCCGGGCCATTGCTCATTACCGGTTTCAGCAAGACCGTCCCAATCAATAAGACCATCGCTGTTGCGAATAAATTCGCCATCAATCCCCATGATACTCAGCATGCCCATCAATACCGTATCAGCGGTTTCTATAGCTATAGGCGTAGCCTGCGGATAATCGAAATAAGAGGTTCTGTCAACACCTTTGTAGTAATTGACTATATCGAGCAAAGCAGTTCGATAGCTACCTTCACTAAATGCCTTCTTAGCGGCGGGCAGCTTCATTGAATCATAATCTATGTGTGAAAGACACAGTTTCACCAAACCCTGTCTGCTGCTTATATAATCGTCAAGAGAATCGGCATTAAGAACCGCAGACAAGGAAATAAGAACGATCAGTAATAAACTATTAAGCCTCATAATACTCCTGATTTTCAATATGCTGAATTTGCCAGTGCCGTTGAAGCATAGACTTCGAGATTTTCAAACGGCGTGCCGTATTCAAGGAAATCTGCCGACTGCAATATGAATTTGCCGCCCTGTTTTCCGGTCAGCATCGTTTGCTTTGTAACCTTTTTCACAAGCTCGGTATCGCCGTTTTGAAGAACGTTCACCTGATCGACACCGCCGATCATAACGTAATCACCGTTTACGATCTCAACGGCCCTGGCAAGGTCGGCATCGCCAAGCGGAGGCGGCGAAAACGGTTCTACCACCCTGACGCCAAGCTCCTTGTACGACTCAACGAGATTCATTATCTCGCCGCAGTTATGATATATCGCAGGCGTGCCATTCTTCTGCACGAACCGGATATAATCCCTCTCATAGGGCAAGATATATTCGTCATAGATACGTTTGCCGAGAAAGCCTCCGGGCACATTTCCGCCCACACAATGAACATCCACACCGGCAGCATCTATGGCGGCAGTATAATCTTTGATCCTCGCGGAGGCGAATTTCATAAGCTTGTCGTAATATCCCGGGTCGGTAAGGAATAGGCTGTATATCTCCTGGTGGTCGATAAGTATCGAGGCGTTATTGAACGGGCCGTGAGGCGTCCATGAACCTACTATGCCGTCATCCCCGACGTAATCCTTGAGCTTCTGAACCTTTAGTTTCGCTTTCTGCGGCCAGTCGGCAGGCATCGGCGGCTCGTAGGCCATCGCCAGCTCGAGGTCGTTTTCATTCTTTATCGGCTTTTCCGTGCATGCATACAGGAATGTTCCCGGACGTATTTCATTTGTCGACATCTCCTGCGTGAGTACACCGTCGGGAGTAGTGATGCGTGAATATTCTTTTTTAGTATTGCCGTTCTTCGATAAGGTTGTCTCAACCTGCCAGTTGTCATTCTGCAGCGAAACGTTCAAGCCGCCCATGTGGATGGAAAGGGGATCGTTGAGGCCGAACAACTGCCTGATGAACACATCCAGACCAAGACTCCGCTGATAATCGACCACCCTGAACTGAAGCTGCTCGTAATCGAAAGGATCGATATCAGGATGAAGCTGGCTTATAAAATGACCCTGGTCGGCAATGAACAGTGTTACAGGTACGCGGTCGGTATTCTGACCGTTCAAAGTTTTAAGAAGTCTTTCTCTCGAAGTCATCAGATCTCCTGTCAAATCATAATATCATATCAAAAGTTGCAATCGGAAGGATCGAGAAGCCCGCAGTCAAGCCACTGATCTGTAAGCGAAGAAAGATCACTCAAAGACGGCACTGCAAGCCAGCTCTCGGCAAGAATGCCGAAATCATCTATCGTTATCTGACAGTCGCCGCTGAGATCCTGCCCAGGTCTGTCGGAACAGAATCTGCTTTGAGTTTCATCAAAAATATCCCCAATCTGGTATTCGCTCAGCACCTCATTGTATATCCGGATGTCATCGATGAGTCCGTTGTATATAATGGCACCCGAGCTGTAGCTGTCGGCTATCGCTCCTATTGCTCCGCGAAGAGAGCTTTCGATCGATACCGGCGAACTCTGCGTAAGTGAATTGTCAAGTACGCCGTCAATATACATCGCCACATAACCGCTCGCAAAATTGTAGGTTGCAACGATGTGGTGCCATTGGCCGTCGCAAATGCCCGTATTGCCGGTAAGGGCAAAACTGCCGGTCGAATTGCTCAGGCTGAAAACGGGCTTGCCGCTCTGAATTATCATCCGCCATTCGTAACGTCTTCCGATAAGCTGGGCGTACGATGCATCGGAAGTATTTACCCACATGGTCAGGCTCATCTGGCCCGAGAGAGCGGGCTTTGACCAAGCGGAAGGGTAACCGACATGGAGCCATTTACTGCCTCCCAGATCACAGAAGCAACTGTTCGTAGGGAAAGCGGCTTGGGCGGCATCGGGGCAGGTGGAAGCCGCACCGTTTCTTGACGAAGCGTCTCCGCCGTCCTCTATGCTGTTGAATAAACCGCCCTGAAACTCATAATGCGAGACCAGGCTCGGTACGAGCTTTGCATTTACCGGACCGTCTGCAGGGTCGAGCTCGATATATATAACGCCGCTGTCTGGCTCCACCTGCTCATAGGATACGGGCAGAGTGTTTTGCGAAACCAGCCACAGCCCTTCCCGCAGATCGGTAAGAAGCAATTTAACCGGAGAGCTGCCGGGCAGATAAAAATCTATCTCTTCAAGCGGCCCATCATCCTTTGCGAACATCACAACAGTATCTTCGATAGCCGCTCCGGCAGCAGCGCCATCAATATCATTGACCAGCATTACCGGGGGCACAGCCGTTACGGAACTGTCCATTACAGCCATAACGTTGAGGAAGAAATCTTCATTGCTTTGCGCCAAAGGAGATATTTCAACTCTCCACGCTGCGGGCTCATCATCCTCGTACGGCGTAACATCGAAATTGCGGGCAACGCTCTCGATCCAGAATTCGTAGCCGCTGCCACCGATCTTAGTGATATCCGCAGATGCCGGCAGCAGACAACGGGCCACAAGCTTGCCGTCATAATCACCGGCCGTATTTGTTACAGTATATTGATCGCCGTTTATCTGAGGCTCGTAATGCGAATGCAGGAGCCAGGTCTTTTTGAAAGACGGATCAGAGGATACTACCTTGTCAAAGACTATCATCGCAGCAGGAAAATCCTGTCCGCCAAGTTTCAAAGCAACCATCGAGCGTTTGACCTTGCTTACCTTATCGGTGTAGGCTTCCGTAATATCACCGCTGATATAGCTATAGAGCGGGACTTTCTGATCAGGGCCGACCGCGTGTTTGAGCCCTTCGGCAAGCTCATAGTTGTTCAGGTTTTCGGGCGAAGGATAGTAGCCGCTGTTGGGCATGCGCTGGCCGCCATCATTGACCGACCTGTAGGTGGGGTCGACCATTTCTTCGTCGGGGTCAAATATCAAAAGACCGTTATGAGAGATCGTCTGGTGATAATAATCCTTCCAGTGATCGGAACCGGCGGCAGTATCAGTGCTCTGATAAACACCGCTTGTAGTTGCCAGCGGGCCCTTGTGATATATCTGGAAGGTTCCCATGTCCCGGTGCTGATGTCCGTGAAAATATATTCCGCCTATTCGCATATAGAAAAGAGAATCATCGGAGATTACTGATGTGTCCCAGCCGGTGCGGGCGGTCATTTCACCCATGGGATAATTATAGAACTTGGTCAAAGGCAGCGTATCGATACTTTGGGTGCTGATTCCGGCAGGACGGAATATCATCTGCAAGGATTCCAAAAAGCCGTCAAAATACGAATTCCACTGGTCGCTGAGTCCCAGCAGGTACGGATCGGAATAGTAAGTTCCCGTAAGCATCAATATTAAACGCTTGTCGCCGTAAAGGCCGGTAAGGTCGAAGGTGTCGCTGCGGCGTATCTGCCTGCCGTCGGGTCGTCTGTTGTAGATGATCGAATACGGAACATACTGCGCGTCTCCATCGTAAACATCGATATCAGCCATCCTTCTGAACATCCATGCGGCAAACATATCATAAACGTACCTGTTTATATAGGAATCACCTTGATGATAGCTGTGAGAATCGAAAACGATGTCTCTTACCAGGACGAACTTTTCCATAAAAAGCTCAGCGGCGGCATTATACATCGTCGGATCTTCATTATAGATGGCAATGCCCACGGGCAGATGGCCGGTAAGTACCTCGCCTTCGGTCGTACCGGCGGATACGGAATTAGTGCTCATGCTCGCAGGATAGCCGCTTCTGGAAAGAGCGAGTATTCTTCTGAAATTATCGACAAATATCTGCTTTTCATTTGCCGTAAGCAACGGATAACACCAGTCGTAAACAATAGCACTGTAGTGAATGGTGTGATACCATCTCGAATAATCATTGGAGCTTTGTATATCGGCAAGGCACTGATCAATGGCCCATCTTCCCTTTAACACATTGCCATCCACAAGATAGACCAGTGCCGCCGGTACCGGATGCTTCGTAGAAAAGTAGCTCTGTATCGAGCTCCACTTTGCCGCAAATTCAGGCTGGGTCACCTTAACCTTCAACTCATTGACATCCGAAGCGTCAAGATATAGTCTTGGATGAGCTGCCGGAACCGCCGGAACTTCAGCAGAAGCTAAGACCGGCGATAACCAGGCGACCAATAAGAGCGTATATATTATTTTTTTCATTTTTATCTCATTTATTATATTGCTGCCTTACCACTTTGAAAGGCGATAATTTTGGACTCACCAACCATTTTACGATCAATCCGGCCGCGAAAAAAATCACGGCCATAAGCAAATTTATCCTGCCGGGGTCTTCGGTTATACCGGCGAAGTGAATTACCAGCAAAATGACGGCGTAGAATATCACCGACCACGCTACGTAATGGTACATCTTCAGATCCGGTATAAATACCTCTCCGGTGCCGTCTTCACTGACGGGCCTGTTGAGCTTGGCAAAGAAATCTTCTTCCATATCACTTTGCTGCGGTTTACGGCAATACAGAATATAACTTACAAGATAAACTGCTATGCTGATCAAGACAGCGGCAAATATTTTATACGTGAACAATTGCTGGGATGTCACCTGCCAGCCCGTAAATATCTTAGGCATGCAAAATCCAATGAAAAAGGTAGCTACAAAGCAAAGAGAGCTTGAAATTATAGCAGTTGAACGATGCACATTCTTTACGAAAAGCCCTGCCAGTAAGGGAAGAGCCACGGCCGTCTGAACATAACTCGCTATTGAGAAAGTGGTCTCAAATGCACCGCTGCCCTTACTTAGAACAATCGCTATCATTATCGAAAAACATCCCAGCAGTATAGTAATAAATTTACCCGCCTGCATTGTCTGTTTTGGGCTTGCATCGGCCGCAAAGAGAGGCTTGTATATATTCTCGGTTACTATCGAGGATAGAAAATTATACACCGTACTCATAGACGACATCGAGGCTGCCAGTATCGCCGATAGCGTAAGCCCTATTACGCCATTTGGAAGCAGCGAGAGTGAAATCGTAACATAAGACGCCTCTGCTGGATTATTTAGATGCGGCCACAACTCTGCCATATCCGGGAGGTGCTTTCTCAAAAGAATGACCGGTCCAATCCATATCATAGGCACGATAAGAAACGAAACAGCGGCCAGCAGTGTAAGCTTTTTCGCATCCTTCTCATTGGGAACCGAGAAACAACGCTGCATCGTACCGTACTCGGTAGGATAAACTATCATCATAAGTACAAACCACGCAACTGTGAAATATAGCGGCTGGGTTTGTTTTGTCAGTTTGAAATAATCAGGTGTGGGAGGATTCGACACATAATCATTGACAGCCTGAGTAAAACCGCTTTCTGCCGAGAACAATCTGAAACTTAAAAACAATATTAAAAGTGAAACAAGCATAACTATCAGGAACTGAACCGTATCGGTTATTATAACCGCCCACAGCCCGCCCGAAGAGGTATAAAGCGTTATGACGATACCGGTAATTATTATGCACAGCTCGATGCTGCCGATATTTAAGCCCAGCAGACTGTAGCTCTCCTGAAGCCTTAGAGCCGATGACAGGAAGATGCACAATATATACAGGCAGTTTCCAAGCATCAGTATGAATATAGGTATCTGTATGAAAGTATAAAATTTCTGAGTTGTTTTTCCGTATCTCTGGCC
Source organism: Sedimentisphaeraceae bacterium JB056 (assembly GCA_044440125.1). GTDB lineage: Bacteria > Planctomycetota > Phycisphaerae > Sedimentisphaerales > Sedimentisphaeraceae > JBITAJ01. The sequence continues at coordinate 50,899 of JBITAJ010000021.1, forward strand.
GATATATTCGATAGGACTCGTTATTCGCGTTCGCCTCCATTTGTGGGCGAAGAAAAATGCAACCAGAAGCAGTACCGGAGCGCCCGCCGAATACAGAAGCAGACAGGATATTCCGTTACTGTAGGCCTGTCCGCTGGCGGCCACGAACATATAGGCACTGAGCTGACCGATGAACAGCGATATGCCTGCCATTACCCACGGTATCTTGTTGCCGCCTTTGAAATAATCCTCGTCGTTCTTGTTGCTTCGACTCAGCAGAAAACCTACCGCAACCATAGAAAGCAGGTACAAAACCACGATCACATAATCAACAGTATTTACCGATTTTATTAGCATGTAAACTTTCTATTCCTTATTCAAATTCACAAAATACGATTATCAATCAGATATCTCCAGACTCCAAAGCTTGAAACAAAAGAGATAAGATTTCTTCATATCGTAAATGCAGTAACCATGTCAATGATTATTCAATACTGCTGACAAGCTCAAGTGAATGAGGTTGAGAATTGACATTATCTTTTGCATTTATCACGGAGAGATGCTTACTTACGCGGTCGCATATTCCCAGAGTCCTCATAAGCTCGAATGTATGTTCGGCGGGAACAAAAGGAGCCGCATCCAAAGCGTAGTATTCATAACACTTATCGTAGTAGTCTATCGGCTCGAAATCAGATAAACTCACGAATTCAGACTTCCATTCTATATCTGAGTCCTTACGATACACCCTGCCTTCGGCTGCAAGCCTGCGTTCGACCTCGATGTTTCGGATTCGCTCAGGCTCACAGTATTTTACCTGCCAACCCTGATTTTCCTCATCAGGTATTATGCTGCCGTAGCGGCCCAGTATCTGCCAGCAAGGCAGCGGCTGAGGACATGCAAGATTAATCTCGATATCAAGCAGTGTTCCCGCGGCGGTTTCGATAAGTATCTTGACAAAATCCTCGGCATCACCAACAGAGATAAGATTTCTGGTAACGCAGTTTATATCGGAAGCCTTGTAATCTGAAAGATAAAGAAGCTGATCGACGAAATGAGCGCCATAGTTATTGAGCATTCCGCCGCCGTATTTTTTGAGAGACTGCCAGTCGTTGCGCCTGGTATACTCGAACCAGTTTCTGCGTATCATATATACCTCGCCGATAAGACCCTTCTGCAAAATCGATTGCAGTGAAAGGGTTTCGACCGTAGCACGATAAGGCTGATAAACCATGAATTTGCGGTCAAACTTTTTAGCTCCTTCGCGCATCTCAATATATTCATCAAGATTCAAAGCCGCCGGTTTTTCGCAAAACACATCGCAGCCATGTTCAAAAGAAGCCAGCGTCTGCTCTTTATGAAAGGGAGTGGGAGAGGCCACTACAACCAGATCAGGCTTCTGCTCAAAAAGCATCTGTTTATAATCACTGTAGCCATCGATGTCGTATTTTTCCACAGCTTCTTCAAGTCTCTCATCAAGCTTATCGACTACGGCAACAAGTTCAAAACCTTCTTTGGCGGTTATCTTTGGCAAATGAAACTGCCAACCTATTCTGCCAAGTCCTATAACGGCGGTACGTATTTTTTTCATTGGTTGTTTCATAATAATTCAGTCTAATTGAGCGATTGACCCGAAATGCTTCAGCCGAAGCTATCTAAATACAAAACGGTCAATTGCAATCGGTTCATTTACTTACGAAGAAAACTTACCCGCGGCAAGCCTTTTTCGATCGGAATAAGAGCATTGAGCCTGCCTTCTCCAACTTCTACTGATATCCTGACCGTATCATTCTCCGGATCACTTTTACATTTTTCAACTTTTGCAGGCACGGGGACACCGCTCTTATCCGGCAGCAAAATCCATACATATGTCGTTTTGCCTTCTATCCTGTCGCGGTAAACGGCGGTGGAGCTTGCAGCTTTTTCACCTATTTTCGGACTGTACCAGCCCTGAACGGGCTCCTCTTTGCCCTTGATCATATCTACTGCAAGATCACGATCGCCGGCCGGCATTATCATCAGATTGCCTTTGCCTTTATCATTCGTATAAACATTTTCGACATCGATTTCAACATTGCAGTCGGGATGGAAATGCCAGAGAACCTCGACATCACGGGGCCTGTCGGTATCTATGGTATCCGTTACCACCCAGCCCAATTCCGGCACGAAAAGCATCGTTCTGGTATGTTCGGCCTTTCCTGCGAATTTGGAGGCATCTTTATTCTTTACGCCATTGAAGCCATTTTTATAAATGCCGCGGGCGAAGGCAAATTCATCGTTTATCTCATAATCGCTGCCGGAGAGCGGCTGTGTCCACTGCTCTTCACGGGCAGACTGCCCAAGGCCGTCGATAAGTATCAGGTTGTGAGAGTCCGAACCGGTGAAATAGTTGCGCCAGGGGTTCGATGTATCGTGGTAACCAGTGTAGGTATAACGACCGGCATCGACAAGAATATCACGTCCGCCGACCACTACTGAAATATGCAGTTTGTCATAATGCTGGTGGCCGATGCTCCAGGGGCCTACCTCAAAATAGGACCAGTTGGAATCCTCTTTGAACCCGTCGCGGAAAACGGCCTGACCGGCCCACGGCATAACCACACTGTATGCGTCCTTTTCCCAACTTCCGGCCTGTCCTTTCGAGGCGATATATTTCATTTCATCATTGTCGTAAGCCACCGCGGTGTCTTTGACGTAATCGAGTATATACTCCTGATCGGAATCGTTGTTGAGGAGCCCGTAGCCGTTGGGCTTCATCACGTATGCCATATAGAGGTAAAGATTTTCCAGCCGGTCAACGAAATCTGCCGGTATGTCGATATTGTTTGCCTTGGCCAGATTTGCTACGCTGCTGAACTTGCTTACGACGATCCGGTTGTAATGAAAGGCAAGCTCCTTCTGCGCCCCGTCGGGATAGAACTGGGCATCTATCTCTTTGCTCAATTCATCCAGGCCGTATTCAAGCCAATCGGAAGCATTCTTAAACTCGGAAAATGCTATCGCCGCCTCACAGATTGCTTTCATCTCGGCAACCTTAAAATTGCCGTCGTGGCGATGGTGCCAACGGAGAAACTCGCAGTGCTCAGGGATAGACATAAGCATATCGAACTTGATGTCGTCATCGACATTTACTCCGTCCCAGCCTGCCCAGAAAGACATCCAACTGGTCAGGCGAATCGCCGCATTGAGGCTGACCCATTGAGTCGTAGAGGGAACTGCCCATTTGCCTTTTTCGGTCTTTTCGATCTCCTCTTTGGGATAATCGTTGTTGTCGAACCAGTCTCTCAGCAGGGAGTTAAACAGATCCAGATACTGCTGCTGCCCGGTTTCCTTATATGCCTTGAGAATATCGGCCATATAGTAATGGCGGCTCAGCATAGCCGCATATTGGTCGGAAGCCGTGTTCGCCTGAGAATCCCAGACGATCCGACCGTATTCGTTTCTCTCCAGTTTTCGTTCAAAACCGGCAAAATTGTAACAATCTTCCAATGCGTCTTTAGCAACGCTCTGCCAGTTAGACGATGGGGAAAAGCTGAAACCCCTGTAATTTTTTGCCTCGAAATATCTCACGGCGGCTTCGGCAGCTCTTTCGTAATCATTTTTGCGAACCGCGTAAGCAACCTGTCGCAAACCGGGGACAGTCAGATCGAGCTTCGTGAAAAATTCTTTTGCTCTCTGCTCTCTCCAGATGGACTGCTCCTGGGGGGTGCGGGGCTTTGAATGAAACGGCATTACCGGACGAACGAGCGATACCGGAGCCGTGAATATCTCATTAATCTCATCGGTATTCAGAGCCTTGTTATAAACCCGCACATCATCAACGTAACCGCCGTATATTTTGTTCGCGGCCGAGTAGCCGCTGCTTCTGCCGCCCACGGCGAAATAGCCCCACGACCACTCCTCGATATGCCCCTTCCTGGAAAAGGCATCCTTGCTTTCAGGAAGGCCGTCAACGTATAGCTCTCTTTTGCCGGTCTGGGAATTCCAGCAGGCGACGATATGATGCCACTGGCCGTCATTGATATTCGTCTTGCCCTTGAGCAGCGGCCCGCCCTTAATAAAGAAACCGGCAACGCCGCTGTCTGCCACTTCAAGGCCCCAGTAGTCGCCGCGGCCCAGGAGCCTGTTCCCGCTCGGGTTGTTCTGCGAGGATCTCACCCATATCGAAAGAGCGAGCTGAATATTAAGTGCATCGAATTGTCCGGCTTGATTGCCGCCCTGAAGCCAGCCCTGACCTGTCAAATCCGCACAAGAGCCCCGTACTTCATCGAAATAAAGCGAAGCCCCTCCCTTTGCGGCCGCATCGGGGAAACCGCTGCCGGCTGCCCGATTTGCCCAGGAACTGTCTTCAAAATCATAATGACAAACAAGTTCGGCATTAAGAAATTGAACGCAGCAAAACAATATAGTTGAAATCATTACTTTAGTGTGTAACATCGAAACCTTTATCCTGAGAGGAATATGTCCTCATATAATTCATATCAATCGAAGATATTGGACATCAATAATAAACATCCAGTTCCTGTCCACTCTCATTTGTATAGGTTGAAATCATTTTCATTTCAGATTTCTTTACTATCTTGATATGCCCATCCGCATAACAAACCGGATTATCAGAAGATTTAGTATCAGCCAAGCTTCGGGCAAAAACGGTAGGATCACCACCGTGAGAATAATCATAAAATCCTGCACTAGTTCTTACTATGTTATGAGAAATAAAACCTTTAGCAGAAGTGCATTCGGACGTATTTGAAGGCCAACGATCCAACTCCCGTTCAAATTCGCATTCCAGCCCTCGCGGCTTGAAATTAGCGTACCAGTTATAAGCAACCTCTCTGACCACTCTGGTTGGATTACCTCCAGATTCAAAGTCAGCATTCCAGCCGCCGTACCACCAGCCGCTTATTTGTGTTGGCTGATACCAGGACGCGTCTGCGTAATAACCGAGCCATTCAGGTGTTTTTTTAGCAAATTGCTTTGTAGCCGGGCACACAAAGACTTCTCCATCGCCAAAATAACCATCCTGCATCAAATCATATATCTTGCTGTCATAATCATGGCCGGCTCTTCTGTCTGGGCTTAGCAGATAATTGGGCAATATATCGCCATGAGCGGCAAATTTACCGTCATTGTCAGCAGCAGAGGCAAACTGTGCATTGGCCTGCTGCTTCATATTGCTGATGCAGACGCTTTTTTGAGCCTGGCGTTTAGCCGCTCTCAGTGCAGGCATCATTATAGACATAAGTACAGCAATGATAGAAATCACCACAAGCAGTTCGATTAATGTAAAAGCTTTTCTGTTGTTATCTTTAATCATATTCATCCCTTGTATTGTGTAAATCCGGAAGAAAACCGGCCCCTATGACCGGCTTCTCCCGTATAAATCATCAGTTACAATCTGCAGGATTCCAGAATCCACAATCAAGCCACTGATTTGCGATTATGGAATAATCTTCGAAGTTAACTTCCGAATCACCGGTCAAATCCATGAGTGGTACATAAGGCACGACAAGGTCATTCATATCCTGGGCACTCAGAACAACCGAGTATACTCTGACATCATCAATATATCCGCGATAGAAATCAGCACCACTGCTTGAGCTTGCAGCTCTTGCTCCCACGGCAAAACCATACGAGGTAGGTATAGCAACAGGAGTAATGGTTGACTGCGTATCGAGAATACCGTCAACGTACAGAACTATTTCACCAGTAACGCTGTCATAAGTGGCAGCAACATGATGCCACAGACCATCGTTGATCTCTGCACTTCCCGTAACCAGATTTCCGCTTATACCAAAACCAAGATTGCTGCTCGCAGAAACATAAAGGTACCATCCATACCCTTTTCCTACGATCTTGGCATTACCCCAGTTAGTAGTATTCGATTTAACGTAAGCCGCAACTGTCATCTCAGAAAGTCCGTTATAAGCGGGATCGTAGCCGGCATAAGCCCATTCATCTGCTGAGTCGAAATACTGAAAACCGCCGACATAACCACGCTGCGGATCGGCAAAAATATTTGCTCCACCCTTAGGCGCCAAAGTATAACCACCGGAAACGCTGTTAGTCCAATCATTGAATTCATAATAAGATACAAGATTTGTATCCGGCACGGCATTGGCCGCGGCACTGTCGAGCCAATCGGCGGCAAAATCCTTGAGATCGTCACTGTTTACGATACAGTCCCCGTTGAAATCCAGCTCCGAGGTATTGAGGCAGAACTGACTCTGACTTGCAAAATTATACAATTGCTGAACTTCTGAGAGTGTAAGCACATTATCATACACTCTTAGGTCTTCAAGATATCCGTCATAGATACTTCCGCCCTCTGTAGTACCGTCCGCCACTGCACCGATGGCTGTTCTGAGTGAACTTACAATGCTTACTTGAGGCGAAGATTGCGTAACAGTGACATCAAGCTGGCCGTCAATGTAAATAGCGGCTTCACCGGTATTGGCATTGTAAGTAACGGCAACATGATGCCAGAGTCCATCAGAAATAGACTGAGTTCCTGTCAGAGTCAAAGCATCCGTATCAGTATCCAATGCTCCGAAAGCAGCCTTACCTTCCTGTATATAGGCTCGCCATTCATATCTTCTGCCGAAAAGCTGTGCGTATTCAATATAACCGTTAGTACGTACCCACATCGCAATACTTAGTTGCTGTGTATTGACAGGATTGTATAAAATTCCCGGATATCCGACATGAATCCAGGCATCACCACTAAGATCGCCGTAGCAATCTATAGTCGGATAAGAAAACGCATTGGGATCAACACAGACGGCATCGGCTCCTCCAACAGAGGTTCCATCTCCGGCAAACTGAATACTGTTGGTTAAATCACCCTCAAACTCGTAATGAGAGATAAGGCTCGCATCAGCAATTGAAAAGATACATAAAGTCAATATTATTGCTGTAATTTTCATTTTCACAATCATTCTCCTATGATTTAATTAAGACATTTTTCTTCTTCTTAAAGCAATGGCACCAACTCCCAGCAGAAGCATAGTAGCCGGCTCAGGAACTCCTGAGAAATCCTGGATTTGTGAAAGGCTTTGAACGTCATTATAAATGCGTACATCGTCTATATATCCATGATAGAAACTCGCTCCTGCTGTCGAAGAGGTCGCCCTTGCAGCAATTGCATAACGGTCTGCATTAGGTATCGTACCGCTTACTATATCCTGAGCGTCCAACTCACCGTCAACATAGAGAGCCATCGAACCGGTAACAGTATCAAATGTTGCAGCAACGTGGTGCCAGTCACCATCGTTTATCGATGAATTACCTGTTACAACTCCACCACCCGCATTAAAGCCAAGAGTGTCATTGCCATTGACATACATATACCAACTGTAACCTCTGCCGGCAATTCTGGCAACTGAATAATTATTACTATTAGACTTAACCCACGCAGCAACCGTTATCTGTGTGGTAACAGCGGCAAATGCAGGGTCGTAACCAATATGGCCAAACTCTTCTACACCGTCAAAATACTGGAAACCGCCGACCTGCCCCCTCTCTGCGTCTGTGGCTATATTGGCTCCACCGACTGGGCTTACGGAATAACCGCCGGAGACACTGTTGCTCCAATCCCCATCAAACTGATAATGAGATACCATATTAGCCTGAGAGAAAGAGACTAATCCAAAAACAACTAATAATAACACAAAATTCTTCAACATTGTTCAAACCCCCGAATGAGATTTACTAATTTTTTTCAGGCTTTCCGAAAAAACCTGCCTATGTTAGTGATTATATATTAAAAAAATGCTGAGCAAATGGTATATCCACGCATAAATATGTAAAATTTGAACTTTTCATTAAGGTTTTCCAGCTCAAAAAGCTTTTTTAACCACTTCAATCTGCATTATTTGAACCACCAAATATATTCATAAATACTGAAAAACCGCATAAAATACAAAGCTCAAGTTTAAAGTCAGCCAATATTTATATAAAGAGCCTCTATCAAGGTATTTGATAATCGTTTCTGGCCTTCATCATTGCCCATACGTTTTCTGTCGGCGTTCCCGAGAGGATCGTATTGCTGCATCCGTGAAAATAATGGCTGCCCCTGCTGTCGCGGAGAACCCTCAAGCTGTAGTCGTATGCATCCTTTTCACTTCTCTGGTGCAGGAAATCCCCGCTCAGGTTTGCCCATATCACCAAATCGGGATACTTTTCTCTTATCGTCGCGGTAGTCATCGAAGCATCGTAATCCACCTCGCCGTAACCCGAGACATCCGCATCGTGAAATATCATATCCGCAACCGACCAGATATTGCCATCGGTCCTCCAGACATAATGAATCCCATGCTCCTTCGCACGGGCCATAAGCTTTTTGAGCCGGGGAATAATAAGGCGGTTGAATATCTGCGGCGAATACATGGGCCCGTTCTTATCCGCCATATCCCCGCCGCCGAGCACAACTTTTATTCCTGATCTTGCTATCAAGTCCAACTGTGCCAGTCCTAATTCAAGCTGGCAGTCGAGGATGTCGCCTATCGCCCCGGGGTCAAGAAAACAAGCCATTAGGGCTGCCTCGTCGAGCCCTACCGATAAAGTAGCCCCTCCTGCAACAACAAACATCTCCTCGCCGAGGGCGTCCTGAAGCTTGCGCTCAGGCAAAACGTCCATGCTTTCAATAACTTTAAGCTTTTCCGGCAGAGATTGCGCCATATCCTTGGCAACCTGCGGCATATCCTCCGGGTTCCTCTTAGGTGCGGTATTTTTCACGGGGAAATAATTGCCCGCGGTTTGATCCCATTTCCAGACTTGGTATATCCCATCGGGATCGCCATAAAGAAAGGTAAACTCATCGATCTGGCTGGTCGGTCTGTCGCTTTTGCGAAACCCGTAACGAAACACCTCTATATCCAGTGCCCTGTTAAGCTCGATCAGCGATTCTTCATATTTTTGCAGAAACTCATCATGTGCAGAGCCGCCCGCGGCCAATGCCTTCGCCTCGGCATACCATAAACTCGGCCCGCCGGTATCAACGTTGCGGCCGAGAATCTTGCTCGCCACCTCGCAGGCTATTGTAGGCGTATAAGACGGCATCATATCCGGCACGCCACCCTCAATTACCCTCATACACCTCTGATACGCAGTCAATTCTTTCTTATTCATATCTGCTTCCTATACCACCGAATGCTGTTTCAAAATTATTCTAACCTTCAAAGGCACACACCCTTTATTGAAAGATTATACAATAAAGGCATGTAAAAAAAATGGTATATCTGCACATCAGCATATAAAATATGAACATACAATAACGCTTTTAATGCCCAAAAACATCTTTCTTAACTATAAATATGTAATATTCTTGCAGGAAGCACAATGCAGGATATAATAATCAAGTCTCATCTAATGAATTTGATTATTGACCGGAAGGTAAGCTGATGAATTTTGAACAGGCAGCAAAAGAAGTAAATCAGGATAATAAAGGACGAGAAAAGTTCATAATAGAAAAGGTCGGTGGATACTGCCCTCATGTCGACTTGAATGCAAAACTCGGCTTGGTGCTGGTCTGCTACCAGAAGGACTTGCCCGGCGTAGCCGACACGATAAAAAAATACCCCTTCTATCGGCTTGGTTACACAACTCAAGGCAAAGTTGTCATTAACGACACAAAGAAAGAATACACAATAACAGGCGGCACTTTCTACGCATTCAAACCCGGAGAAACCAGTTTTGCAAAATCTATCGGAAACAGTAACTGGTCGCATTATGTACTTAATTTCATCGGCCCTGAAGCCGACGAGCTTATAAAAGCCAGCGGAATACTTGAAGAAAGAGTAGTAAGTATTAAAGACCAAAACACGGCGGAGAATATCTTGAGGTCAATACTTGACGAAAGGTTAAAAAATGCCGCAAACTCTCAGACAATATGCGAATATTATCTAAAAATATTGCTGCTCAACCTCTCTGACTGGATCATAGACATCAAAAAAGTCCATCAGACAGACTATGACACTTTCATAAAGTGCAAGAACTATATAGACAGTAATTTTATAGAGCTGGTTTCGGTTGAATCCATAGCTGCAAATTGCAACATATCACAACAGCATCTTGGTAGATTATTCAAAAAATATACACAGAAAACGCCTCTGAATTATCTTCAAAAACTGAAGATGAACCGGGCATCTGTGATGCTTATAGAGACAAACCTTTCTATCGCTCAAATAGCTTATTTATTCTCATTCAATGACCAATTCTATTTTTCAAAAGTGTTTAAAAAAACATATGGAATCAGCCCACAAGAATATAGATCAACTATTTTTAATAAATTATCAAATTCATGATATCAAGCGTCCCTGAATCATATCTTTATTTAAAGCCATTTTTTTTCAACAGCTCTCGCAGAACTCGAGTTTCCTCGACGCAATAATCAATTGATTTTTGCATATCGAGTAGAACTGCTAGTGTAATACTCATCCGCTTCAATATTATTTCTGCATGTCAATAAGACGGATTTAATGTACTTATAACTGAATCTGCAACTCAATTTAAGTGATTCAGTTTTCCAATAGATCAAGTTTAATGAGAAGCTGTTTTCTGGCTGCACGGTAGGCTGCCGGATCTTTTTCATAATTTACAGGAGTTCTGATTATCTGCTCTAATATCTGTCCGGCAGTTTCAGAATCTTTCTCTGCAAGCATGGAAAGCAAATCATAATCAGTCAGACCTTCACGGAAAGCAAGCATTCGCATTGAACCAAGCAGACCTTCAGCTCCCGGATAATACATCCAGTCGTCTCCCGGAGGATGACCGGGGTTTGTTATACCGCCGGGTAGAGGACCTATTGAGCTTTTATAAGGGTCAGCGGTTCGGTAATTATTCGCCGCCCAGAAAAGATAACCATCAGCATTAATCTTAAATGAAAGCCACGGGAAAAGCCTCGAACAGCTAAGCGGGTCATCCAAATGCCTGTTAGGATACGGCGGATAAGGACTTGCACAGTGATAGAACCATACTCCCTTGCCCTGTTTACGCCTCTTCTTGGCAACCTGCTGATACGATTCCTTAAACAACGACATATTAAACACCTGAATGTCTATATAATCAGAATAATCCGTATTACCGCAGGCATCCTTAGTCATAATATCCGGCATCACCTTCTTTGTAAGAGCATAAGCTTTTTTATATTTCTCAATATTCGTAGGCTCATCTATCACGCCCTGCACATAATACTTATCCCAACCCTTATCTTTAAGATGAGAGTAGAGATGCTGATAGAATATCTCCATAAAATCAAGCCACTGAACAAAATCAGAGGCAGTAGTAAAAATATCAACCATCGACAGGCTTTTCTTGTCATACGCTCTAACATTCAGGGCTGATGCGTTATGGCCTCCAAATGCACATTCGCCTTCAAAACGGTTGAACCCGCATCGCAGGAAAGTTTCGATCCACTTGTCGAACATACTGAAATCAAAATCATAACTGCCATCGACATTCTTTATCGTCTTTATAAAATTGATAGTCTCATCACGATGACTTATAAGAGAAACCGACATTGTATTCTGACCATAAGAATGAAGCGTACGAGCTGAATTTTCAATAAGTTTCCAATGCCCATCACTCCAAAGCTTCGGTTTTTCACCAATAGTTAGATTGGCAGGGTCTGCCTTGAACCAATAAACATTATTAAGCCTTGGCTGTGCAGGTTTAACTGTTTGATGTACCCTGAAGCTGAAGGTCAAACGTTTTTGTTCACCTTCTGCATCAATTACAAAATCACCATGATAAATACCAGCCGGTGTATCAACAGGAACATCAATATCGACAAGGATCCCCTGATACATCAAAGCATGTGCATTATTCTCACGCAGCAGAAATTTATCTGCCGGAACCAATACTTCAGCAGTCCTGAAAGGAGCCTTCTTCACGATATGCTCCATCCAAATTTGCGGCGGCTGTGATGATATTGTTGTATTAATGCCACCATTATTGTTGGCTTCAACCGGTATGTTTTTAACATGATAAAGCTCCACAGGAAAATGAACCTGCGCGCCATCAGCATTCCTGATAGCTTTAACTCTGATTTCAGCCTCAATCTTGCCACGCTGCCTGCTCATAGCGGCAAACATCATCGCCGCCTTACCGCCTCTTGGCACACTGACAGGTTCTGAATCAATCATCGGCATGGGTGCATCATCAGTGAATATTCTCTTAAACAATTCTACACGATGCAGATTAAGATTATCAAGCCAATACTGCTGTTCTATCTGCCATTGCCTCTTCTTATCTTGTGCCTGCTTAGCCGCCTTTTGAATAGCAACCTGCCTGAATGTATCATCACCTATATCATCAAGACGTATTTTTTCTATCTGCGAATAATCAAGAGCCGCCGAATCATCAACATTACTTGCATAAATCCTGATGCTGTCAAGCTGCCCGTTTACCTGCTTTACACCTGCAGCATTGTAAGCACCGACTGTAATACTCTGCGGCGCACTCTCAGCAAGCATTCCCGCCGCCGCCTCAACTCTTTGCTCACCCGACCACATCTTATCAGGATCATCCTGTCTCTGCCCGGCATCGGCAGCGCGGAAAGTTTCACACTCAATCGGATACTCCTCGTAGCCGTAATACAATGCACAGTTAGGTCCATTCTTAGTACCATCATAGCTGAAAGCAAAAAACAGCCATCTGTTATCAGGTGTAAAATTAGGTATGTTTATCCAGCCGCCCCACAATTGTTTTCTTCTGCCGTCAGCCCCGGTCATCATAATGCCGAGCCGTCCCCATCTCTCAAACGTTACCTGAAATACACCATGACAATTTATTATTACAGGCGGCTGATAATCCGTATCATCAAACGTAACCGGTCTTTTTACCCAACCGCTTACCGTAAGAGATTTAGCCCCAGCAAGTTTCTCCAAAGTATCTTTATCAGTTATAATCAATGGCTTCGAATCTTCTCCATACATAACAAGTGACTTGCTTGAATTCACTCCCGTATGCTCTGAAATAACAACATCCTTTCCTGCAATATCTTCAAAATCAAGATTCAATACAGCTTCGGGTTCTTTCGCCTCAACCAGAGTAAGAGTGCCAAAATTTTCCGGCACATGGAAAGAAGGCGTTGGTGTATTTGTCGGCTTTAACGCCATATAATGTCTTATATCAGCATTTGTTTTGGTATCACCTGTGCACCTGTAAAAATTACAATTAAATTGCTTACCCGAATAAATAACATCACTGCTGATAGATTTCAGAGGTATCTTAAACTGGCATATCCACTTATCAGAGACAACATGAGATTTAACTTCCCAATTACTCGTATAGTTGGTAAAATAAGAATCACCTTTCACTATGTTTTTATTGTGTCTTATATCAATTTTTTGGCCAAGCGGAGAAGTGACAAACTCGTAATACTTCTTTATATCAGGATTATCGCCTATAAACATTTCAACGACATCATAACTCCATATTCCCCAGCAGTTTCCGTTGTCATCCGGTACAATACTCTTATTTACAGCCAGCGATGAATAATTCGCAACAAACAACACATAAAGATTTTCATCCGTCCAGACAGACTTTATACTTGTATGCCAATCATCGCTTACCGGCTTACCCTGCCAGTTATCCGTTATGGTATAGACATCAGAAGATAAATCCCAAGGATACCCGCTAATATCATCGGTAAGCTCAAAATCAGTATGAATTTTAACCGAGTTGACATTCGCAGCATAAAGACAGCCTGCCACTAACAATATTAAAATTTCTATATATTTTTTCATTACTATCTTACTCCATAATAGCCTGAGAAGTTTTCAGTTCAATAGTTCAAAGGTTCAATGTTTGACACTTTTGAACTCAATATCTTTTCTGTACATTCAGTGTGATTTGCATTTTTTCAAGACAAAATTCAGTTAATGTTTCAACATAAGCTTTTACATTCTCTACAGGGGCACCTTTCATTATAGCATTGCCCGCTCCATATACAATCCCTCCTTTTGAGTTGTAGAAAATATCAGCATGTTTGCGTATTTCTTCTTTTATGCTCTGCGGATTGCCAAAAGGAATTACCTGCTGAACATCCATACCAGCCCAGAAAGCTATACGCACGCCAAAATCCTGAACCGTTCTTTCAGCATCCATACAGCCCGCCTGTATCGGATGAATGACATCCACTCCGCTTTCGATCAAATCTTCCATTATATCATAAACATTACCACAGGTATGCAACCAGAAATCAAGACCATTGTCATGAAGCACATCCGCCAAGGCTTTATAATAGGGTTTATAAACCTCTCTGAATTTTTCCGGCGACATAAATAAACTCGTTTGCATACCAAGATCATCACCAGCCCAAACTCCATGACCGCCATTTTCTGCCGTCCGTTTCGCCCAGACACTGTAAAACTCAAGCAAACTATCCATCAAACAATGAAGATTTTTAACATTATCATACATATCGCAAAGCAAGTTCTCCGTACCTCTGATATAGCAAAGCCTCTGATGAAGATAATGCCCCCAGTTTACAAGTATATATCTTTCAGGATAAGCCTTTGATGAAGCAGCAACCTCATCGAAAGCATCCTCGCGATAAGGGTCAGGCATATCTGCTATGAATTTATCCAACTCAGTTTCCCAATCATTTATCAGCGGACAATTATCTATCGCCGCCTTTTGCGGCATCTGCCAGCCTTTATAAGCCCAGCGATAATTAGGATCATCGCTCTTGCTGCTCTGGTGATAATAAATACCAATATGCACAGCTAACACATCATCAGGATACTGCTTCAGAAGTGAAGTAAAATCCTCGCCGTAACAATCAAGCGTATCCTGATTATGCCAGAGCATCGCACAAAGAGGAGGCCGCTTCGGATTATCAAAACGAATCGCCTTTCTGACTTCCGAGTAATTCAATATTTCACACTTTGTATCCATATGACTTTTTCTATTTTCTTAGGTTTGCAAAAAGAACTTTGAGATCTCTAAGACCTCCAATGAAAAACCACACTGCTAACGGGATGCTATAACAGTAAACAAAAAAGGAATACCACTTCCAAAACGTTATCCATTTTTTAGGATCAACATCGTGAGTTCTGTTATACCAGAAAGCAATCATTATTATAACTACTACAAGCACTGTAACAGCGCCTACTGCATATTCAAACCAAAATCTCTGCTTTAGTTCGTTATTGACGGCACCAACTTCTTCTTTTGTATTTCGGTTAAGCAATGAGTCAAGATCGTAAGGTTCATTTCTTGTTGAAAGAGATATAATAACAAAAACACCTATCGCAATCACACTTGCTATAACAGAAAGCATCATTCCATCGAGCCAGAATGGCCACCATGACTGTTCAAGATAAATCTGTCTTAGTATTATACCGGCAAGCGAAAGACCTGAACCTGTTATCATCGCAAACCATGCCCCTATAGTCGATGCACGTCTCCAATATAACGCACCCAAAATTATGGCACCTGCACCGCCTGTATATATCGTACCAGTAATAGCGAAATACATCCAGATATAATCAGTAGGCTCCCATACCATACTGAAAGCAAACACAAACACCGCAACTCCGACGACCGTATATCGAAGAAGTTTCAAACGAGATTCGCCCGTTATCTCCGTCTTCTTAAGAGGCGAAACAACATCCTGCACAAAAATACCCGACCAGCTCAAGAAATATGTATCAAGCGTACTAATCGATGCCGCTATCATACCAGCAACAAAAAGACCTTTCACTACCGGCGACATTATAAAGGTAAGAAATATAGGTACTATCATTTCCGTTCTTACAATCGGATTATCAATATTATTAACACTTTCTGTTATCTTTTGTGAAAGATTAGCAAACTCAGGCAACTTAGCTACGGCAAAACAAGCCAATGCTGCAAACAACAAACCTATATTGGAGGCCTGCCTCAAATAACTCAATATCCACATAAGCTTGGCCTCACGTGCCTCTGTCGCTGATTGCGAACGAACACTGTTAGGAGCCCAGCTAAGTATATTGTAGAACGACCTGAAAACATACATTATACAATACATCAAACCAAAAGAATTAGCTGTCGTTGGTAAAAAAGGATCAACAAGCTGCTTAGGATTTTCTTCCTGCAATATGGCGGAACCAATATCCTCCCAATTAACAACAGCATAAGTTGAGTAACCAACAGCTACAAACATAAAAGCGATAACTGTCCATTGAATAAAATCAGTTATAATCAGAGAAACCTGCCCCCCCTTAAATGCAAGTATCAGAGATATAAAAACAAGTATTGCAGTTGTTATAACCACAGTAGGCAGCTTTATACCTAAAACACTAACTTCTAAAGGCAATTGACAAAAATATACAATAAAACGTCCCTCAACAATTGGGAAAATACCCATATTGAGAACACCGGAAATAAAACAAAGAAAGCCGCAGAATATTCGAAGATTCTTACTGTATCTTTTTTCCAGTAACTCATTCAGTGTCATTACGCGAGTTTCCCGCAAGCGATAAATTCCCCAACCGCTGACCGCAAGAAGAAGATAAGTTACGACCATTACAACAACCGTCCATATCGCAACCGGTCCTCCCACATAAACCGCCTGCATAAACGCAATCAGAGAAATTGCTCCAAGTGCAGAAGCATCGCCCGCTGTTGCACCCAGATATTTACCGCAACCACGACCGGCCACGAGAAAATCCTCAGCATTTTTCACAAATTTACGACAGTAAAGACCGACAGACACTACTACAGTCAAAAATACCGCAACGATAGACCATTCAATGATACCCATTGATTAAAACTCCATTATAATTGGCTTGATTAGAATTCGAGATGTTTGCCGAGCAGGAAGAACTTCCTGTCGGGATACCACAATGTCAGCTTGCCTTTGAAATAGGTAATGCTCGGATAAGTGGCAACCTCATTACTTGCCTTAGGACTGACAAGAACGCCGCCGGTATCGAGAATCTCGTTGGGCTTATCAAACCATAATGGCTGATTGGCACCTTTAACAAATCTACCCAGAGAACAAACTGCCGGGCGTCGATGCGTAAACATACTCATACCAGCCGGAAGCTTAATTCCCTTTTCCACATAATGGGCGTAATAATTATTATTATAGTAGATGAGCATATATCGGTCATCTTCAAGACGATACAACGGACAGCATGTAAGCGGATTTTTAACCGGCTCACCATCATCACAATATCTCAGTACCTGCGGCTTTTGCCAGTGTAAACCATCATCATCGGACACGCTATACCAGATAAAACCGGTAACAGTGCGGAATACTACAAATAATCTTCCATCAGGAAGCAGCTCTACTGCCGGTTCCGAGCAATGCCGTGCAGGCAAGTCCTTCGGCATTGATATTGTATCACCTTCAAGCGAAAGCCATGTTATCTTTATATCCTCAACGTCGGGGCCATCATCAATATTATCAAACCTCATAAAACGACAGCAGCCTTCTCTTTCTCCTTTGCCGCAGAAAGAGTAGCCAACTATCTGCCGTCCCTTAGAATCACATATCGTTTTCTGCCATACAATTATGCCGCCATTTTGCGTATTTATATCAGATACATCATCAAAGCAATCAGGGAAAAGGATATTTCCGCATTCTTTCCAGCTATGACCATTATCATCAGAAATATGACAGCCAAGTATACCGCTCGCTCCACCAAGCTTGCCAGCCGGACTCTTGCAATAGAAGCAATATATTCGCCCTGTATTCTTAGCGACCACAGGAAATCCCCAGCTTGCCTGAGTCTGGTCGGTTCCCTTTTGAGTCCCTGTTATCCATAACGGCTGTGACCATTTCACACCATCACTGCTTCGAGCAAGCATTATATGATTATCGCCAGAAGGTTCCATAGACCCTTGAGTCCACATAGCCAACAGTTCATCACCCTGTGGCGAATTAAAGACAAGGAAATGTTCATTATCTCCATCATTAAAATCACCTTCCTTAGGGATATAAACCACCGAATCAGGATTGGTACGTTGATACTCATCTTCAACGCTGCCGATCTCAATAGCCTGCTCCTTGTCATCAGGATTCTTTCCAAAAAGCTGAGTATCAATATCATCACCTTCCATAAATCCGCTCTTGACCCAACCATCGGTAAATGGATTCCCCTCACTGTCACTTAGACCGCCATAGAATTGAGCCTGATTCGAATAATTTGCTTTAACAACAAAAAGATTCCAGCCATGTCTTAGAGTCAACTCTACAGTTTGATTATCACGTCCTTTGCAAACAATATCACCATTTTGTATGATTTTATAATCAGAAGGATACTGAATATTGAAAAGATAATCACTTTTACGGCGACTATAAATATAAGTTGCAAAATATACAATACCACTTGAACCGGTTATATAATCATCAACCGGTATAGAAGCATTTTTAATATTAACATCACCCTTTTGATTATCAAACATCAAACGGCCGGCAATCTCTCCCTGATCAGATCGCTCTTTATTTTCACAACCAATAGTAGCATCACGCCAGCATACATCGCTGTCGCTGCCCTTCCAACAACCGTTAGGATTTATCTTATCCTCAGGTAAGATCACTTCATCAAGCCCGCCATCAAAACAGCCGGCGATCATCCAGCGTCTTATAACAATATCTGCCAATGAAGCATTAAACTGTGATTCACTGCAAGTATCAGTACTTTTCTTTTCATCTAATATCTGTGTTGTCATATTAATTCAAACTTTACTTAAATCTATTTCAATTGACCTTACTGCCTTAATCTATTTGGTTCCATCTGTTTTTGAAAAGGTCGTATGTTGACTGGTTGGCTTTAAGCTTTTCAGCATGACCATCAATAAACGAATAACTTGCCGAACCGCCGTGTCTATAAGGATCACAAAGCGACCAACTGATATTTCTGATATCTGACCATTTAATTTCAGGATTTGCAGGTCTGATATAATTAGTATCATCAAGAGCCGTCATGAATTCATCCTTCTGTGTTATCCAACTTATTGAACTCTGAGCAAACCAATAATGCGGACTATCTCCGCTATATACCATAGAAGCGGGCTGTGGAATGTTCTGAATTCTAGGAGCTTTCAGAAAATTTGTATTGGCAAGTGTGTATGTTCCAGTAGGATCAAGTTGCTCTCTGGTTCGCTTGTCGTATTCAAGAAGCTGAGTATTCATTCCATAACCCCAATCCCACGCTTCACTATCCTCTGAAGGTTTCCACGCCGGACAATGTGCAAAGGAATCGAATTTAAACTTCTGATCAGTATAAAGTTCATCATACTGTGAAGGATCAAAAACTCCCGCAGCCTCAAGCACAAGAAAGTACCATTCAACAGCATACTTATCACTCCATGAGTGTTCCGGACCTGTAGTTGGATGACCAGGACGACAAGGAGGAACCCTGTCATCATTGGAATTAGCATACATAGTTACAGCCTGTGATATCTGTCGATTGTTCGATTGACAGATCGTGGCTTTGGCAAGTTCTCTGGCTTTTCCCAAAGCCGGCATCATAATCGCCATAAGCAGTGCAATGATTGATATAACAACCAAAAGCTCTATTAAAGTAAAACCTTTTTCATTACATGAATATTTATATTCCATCTTTAAAACTCCATTATTTCAATCTATATCAAATTTACGTATATCCTCAAGAGCACTTATTTCAAGAGCCCCGCTATCATCAATTTCACTCACAAAAACACGTATTTCATCAATATCGCAATTTAAATAGTTATCAGTACCATTGTAGGTATAACCACCAAATACCAGCCTCGTACAATCACTTGTAGCAGAAAGTGTAAGCCCCGTCACAGAATTACCTGCTGCAACGGAAGTATTCTGATCCCCAAAGTAGAATTTTATACCTTCACTACTACGGGTTATCGCAAAGAAAACCCATTCGTCATTGCTGTAACCTTCACCCCATCCTGCATATCTCCAGCTTCCATCAACAGAATCAAGCACCTGAAGACGTCCATCATCACGCCACTTAATTGTAATTCCTCCACCAACGCATCGAACAATATAACTTCCGCTGCCGTTCATTTGAGAATTACGAGTATTGAGCCAACCGCAAACCGTGTAAGACTGAACATTATCAAATACATCAGCCGTTTGTCCCGACCAGTTGAATGTTACGGTGTTCAATCCGATCATTGCTGGATCTGTAGCATAAAGTCCGTCACCTTTAATACCATCGGTTGTTATTCGCGGATAAGCGGGCTGGCTGTTGCCTATATAACCTGGCGCATCATTGAGGGCAATATTAGACCATGCCGGATTATCCGTACTTCCTGCCCCATAACTGTCATTTGTGTTTTCAAAAGGAAGATAAATATCGAAACCTGAAGGTGTATAATCTTCGACATTCTTTTTGTAATAAACATCAGCAAATATCGCCAAATCTGCCGCGTCAACAGTTTCATCGTAATTAAGATCACAGTCAATCTCTATTCCTGAGTCAAGCCACTTGGAAGCCAACACAATTATATCATCTTGACCAACCTGTTGATCTCCATTAAACTCTGCCGATTTCTGACTTCCCATTACCTCAATAAGTGAAGAAAGTGCTGCAGCAATTGTCTCTCTCCGGGTTTGCAGAACCGCATGATCACTCGAATAGTCATCGAAACCAATCACTGTATCGCTCACATCCAAAGCAACTTCGGCATCCGCTATTAAAACAGAATTCACACCGTCCTGAAATGCCCTTGTCTTTGTCATACTGAGAAAATTAATCAGTTCCCAATCCTCAAGTCCATCTCTCATCATCTCAAGCCTTATACTTGCAACAGGTCCATCTGGAGATGGATATATCAAATAGCCTCCACCATCAGTAAATTCCTGTATCACCCAGCCCCCATCATCCCAGGCTCTGTTTGGCCATTTATCATATTCCGCCTCAACAGGAAAATCGCCCACCCAGGCATTAGGTCTTCTGTAATGCGGCCAGACATTCAGTCCCCAGTGGAGGAAACCGTCAATATCCTCTACCCAATTCTGCCAGAATATAAGTCTGTGTTCAATACCCGGTTCATTAATTTCAAGATTGCAATATGGAGGAGCATAACCCGTAACATAAGTCCAAAAGTCATTCCCCAAAGCTCTTAGCCTCGCCACCTCCGGCTGCGTATATTGGTAATAGTTCGGTATCTTGCCGCACCAAATATCTATATGCCCCTCATACGCAGGATACCTTAAAGGCTCTGATGTACTAAGAGTATGCAGTGCAGGCCAAACAGCCTCTACCGCATCATGACGGTCGGTGCATTCCTGTAAAACCTCAGGCATACCGGTGTGAAGTTCATCAAAAGCATAGAAAAACGCCATCTGCTCATAAGGACGCTGTCCATCCATACGATACTCATTTGCCGCCTCGGTAAGATATTGTGCAAAGACATCTTCATACTGCGAAGTAAGCAGATTAAACTCACGATACTCACCTCTGATTTCATCGTATCCATAAAACGGCTTCCAGAAATGCCAGTTAAGATCGCCTATATTAAAATTAGCCATACCGTTATTGTAGCAATAGTCAAGATAAGAGTTGTAGTCTGTAAAATCAAATTCCCAGCTTCTGTCAAGTTTTCTGGTAATCTTCACAAATCTGTGCGATGAAGATTCTCCCATAGACATATCAATCGGGCTTATGCGATAATCTGTACAGAACGCAAGCCACTGGCGATACTGTAGATCGGTCGGGTCGTCCCAATCGCCGCCATAATAATTCCTAAGACATTGACGAAGAAGATTAAAACTCGTCTGGAAACGCTGCTTACGGGGAATTGTTATATCCCACACATCAACTTCCACCGCAACAACTACCGCATCACCTCCGGGTATATTTATTACAACATTGCCATCATAAATACCACTGCTCTGAGTTATAGGCACATCAAAACTTACCCAGAATAAAAGAATATCATCATCGCTTGCCTTACCATAATTCTTATTTACAAGCGGGTCATATAAAAGCTCATCATATCCAATACCAACACGAACCTTATCAGCCCTTCTCACCTTTATATTTTCCATCGGGATTGCATCATCCTCACAAGAAAATATTCCGGGCGTAAGTTCAATATTATCGATCTCGCCATCAACCGCTTTTATCGCTATCTGAAAATGTTCATTTTCGCCTCTTGCCGCATCCAATGAACAATAAGGCAACGCTTCAGGAGTAAACTGGAATACCGAATCAATTTTTGTCATGCTGTCAAGGAGCATAACCTCAATCTCGTTTGTTTGCGAGGTCTCAATATCAAGCGGCTGCCTCAACTGCCATTTCCTTATATCTTCCAACTGTCCCAAATCCAGTGCCGCGGTGGAGTCATTATTATAACTCGATGTATGCACCATGAATTTATCAAAATAACCACCGCAAGCATACTGTCCATATATATCACCTCCGCCGGTAATCTTTACATGCAGATGCTCTCCACCGGTAAGCACTCCCGCATCAACATTTCCGCTGCCAGCGGATACAACTGAAGAATTTTTATCCGCTGTAAAAAACTTTACATTTCCACTGGTCTGCGTTCCATCATAGGTAACCGCAAAAAACATCCACTTATTATTATAGTCAAAAGCATTATCACTCAACACAATAATATCAGCAGTGTTGCTTCCGCTGCCGGCAGGAATTTTCAATGCCAGCTTACCAGTATCATCACCATCTGGGGCATAAAGATCAAACTGACCGCTTCTGTAAAAAATCCTTCCATTGCCGCCTATCTGTGAACCTGCCGGTATCTTAAACCAGCCTGATACAGTAAAAGACCATAAATTGTCCAGAGAATCCTCAACTTGATTATCATACCCCTCCGCGTCACTTCCAATACTAACAAAAGCACCGCTTTGTCCCCATACAGAGACAGATGTTTTATCAAGACAATCATATCCATCCACACCCGCACTGTCTGCTACAGCACAATAACCTATAGTAGAAGAACCGATATTACTATTTCCATTCCAGATACCGGGAGCCTTGGAATGGAAAGCAGGATTAGCAGAATCCACATCCCCGCCATGATATTCAAAATCAAGATATATAGCAGGCTGAGGTCCGGGAGGAAGAACATTGTATTCAGCATTCAACCGAAAAATAATAACTGTTAGTAAAAATATTGAGATTCTGAATTTCATTATATAAGTCTTTTCAAATTAATCTTGAAGTTTGCGTGATCTTAAATCTAAGACCACGCAAACAATTTACTCTTCAATTAAAGACCGAGATCGTACTCACGTAAATCTTCAAGATCTTCAATACTCAATGCACCACTGTTATCAGTCTTGCTTGAGAATACACGAATTTCATCCATATCGGCATTCACGTAAGTATCTGTACCGTTATAGGTTGTTCCGCCAAGAATGAATCTCGTACAGTCAGCAGTATTTGCCAGAGTCAATCCTGTTATAGCATTTCCTGCAGTTACAGCATTAGTCTCATCACCAAAATAGAATCTTATACTGCTGTCATCACGAACTATCGCGAAGAATACCCAATCACCATTGCTGTAGCCTTCATTCCATCCGGCATACCGCCATGTATTATCGACAGTATCAATTACCTGAAGTCTACCATCACCTCTCCATTTTACATTAATACCTCCGCCCCATGAACGAAGTAGATAGCTTTCACTTCCATTCTGACTCGCATCCCGTGTGTTTATCCAACCGGTTACAGTATAAGCCTGTACCTGACTAAATGCATTCATGGTACTGCCGGTCCAGTTTATAGTCATGGTACTCAGACCTGTTTTAGTAGAATCAGATGCATAAAAAGCATCTCCACTAATACCGTCAGTCGTTATTTCAGGCCATGCAGTAGGAGTGCTGTTACCCACATAGATAGGAGCCTCACTATTTGCAGCATTAAGCCACGCAGGATTATCTATACTGCCAAGACCGTATGAACCATTGTCATTTTCAAAAGGCAGATATATAAGTGCATTGGCAGGATCATATGGAAGCATTTCAAACGGAGTCTTACTGTCAAGCCATTGATCTGCGATATCACTGTAATCACCAAGGTCAACACTGTCATCTTTATTTATATCCGCCTGCTTCTTCACATACGCCACTGCATCATTTTTACGTATATTCTCAAGCTCATCTACGCTCAACGCTGCGCTGCTGTCTGTATCGCTTGCATAAAGTCTTAACTCATCAATGATGGCACCAAAATTAGCAACAGCATCATTTTCCAGATATGACACATTACCAATTACAAGTGGATTGCCCGCTGGTGCCGCCATGATTTCATCAAGCGGGAATTGTACCTGTGTATGCAGTGTTACAGGCTGATTAATTGTACCGCGATACCATTTTATCCTTCCAACTGACGCATCACTCTGATCAAGAAGCATATCAATAGTACAGGCAAAGAATACCCACTGGTCTGTCTCAGGATACATCCATGGTGAATATATCATATTGCCAGAATATTCATCATCATCATTAGGAGTAAAACCTATTTCCCCGAAAAAGCCTGCTGCTGGCTGTGTTCTTCTATTAGCGAAGAAACTAAGCTCACCCATAGCATGCAGTAAGTGTGCAGGAGACTCTTCCTCTGCAACCTCAATAGCACCTGCCTGACTATGTTTCCACCAACAGGTAAATGTAAGCGAAAGCGGCCAGTCAAGTGCCTGCTGCATTGCAGTATCTGTCAATTGCGAATCCGTATTACCATAAACAAGCATTGAACCAAGTGAATTAAAACCACGCTCACTAAGATCAAGTGCGCCGCCCTTTACGGCATCATCTGTTACCGCAAAGCTTATACCATCAGGATACTCAGCATAGTTAGGATCACTAACAGGTATTCGCATTATCATTGAAGGAAGCTCACCTGTTCCCGCAATGCCCTGATTGGCAAACGCAGGATCGTTCTCGTCGTAAGGCACGCCGTCTGTTCCATCAAAAGTAAGATGAATTGCAGGCTCTGGCATTGCCGGAGGGGCATTATCAAGCCATTGCGCCGCAAGTATAGCAAGATCACCACTGCCAACTTCATAATCCTGATTAATATCAGAAGTAAAATATATCTGGCTGTCATCTGCTGCTGTTATGCCAAGGTCTATCTGTCTGTAAAGTTCCAAATCATTGAGCCCCAAAGCACCACTGCCGTCATCATACTCTGAGAAAACCCTGATATTATCCAGCATACCCTTAAAAGCTGACTGACCATGAGTAGAACCTACCCCATAATTACCAACAATAAAGTATTGCCCTAAAGTCCATGTTATCGCACCGCGTACTGTACCGGTAGAACCTTCAGAAACTTGAGTTACAACTGAATCTGAAGTACCAACATAGAATTTCATATTATTACCTTCAGAGACACTGCCGTCATATGTTATCGCAAAATATGTCCAGTTGCCTTTATGGTCTGCCTGACTGTAAGATCCCCAGTCTGAATAAACCCATGATGCCCCATTACCTATATAGATACCAAAGCGTCCTGAATTACATAATACCTGCACTTGACCATATTTATTAAACATTCTCTCGCCAAGTTGATCCCCCGAACCTATAGCAGTCTGATCATCAACAGTCTTAAACCAGCCTGAAATAGTAAAAGACATTGCATTATCAAACGCATCCTCCGCAGGTGTATTGGAGAACCATGCATCTGCCGTATTGGGAAGATTGCCATAGTAAACAGTACCAAGCTGCTTGGCTGATGCAGCGGTAAGATCCATACAGTCACTACCATCAACACCGCTGCCAACAGCAATTACCGGCATCATGCCGGGAACATTGGAATTTGTACCGAGTCTTCCTTTTTCAGCATACCACATCTGATCATAAAGCCCCGGGGCCCTGTTAATCCAAGCCGGATCATACTGATCATAGTAACCGTCTGTCCCTTCAAACGGCAAATAAATCTTTGGATAAGGCACTGCAAAACTGCTCGCAGCAAAAATAACTAACAAAAATAATAAGCCTAAGATTCTCTTCATTTGAGATGCCTCCGATAAATTAGATTAAAATTAGATTTAACAAATACTATATTGATAATATCAATTTTCGTAAATTTAACCAAGTTAATACAATCGTATTATCTGGACTTTTTTTTGGATAATATAGCCACTAAAACCAATTAAGACAGAGCAAGAGCATCGAATCTTCGTGCATGCGTATCACCTGTAGTGTTGCCCGGATTCACTTCTCGATACTTTGTCGGCGAACAGTTGAACACCTTCTTAAACTGCCTGCAAAAATACGACACATCCGGCATTCCCACCTCATAAGCAACCGTCTTAACCGGCTTATCGGTATCAGTAAGCAGATTTTCAGCAAGGAATAGCCGCATTTGAAGGAGCTTATCAATTATAGTAGTGCCGGTAATTTCTTTGTAATGTCTCGTTATAGAACGCTTACTCTTGCAAACGAATCTAGCTATCATATCAAGGTTGATATCATTGGTGTAATTATCCGCCAAATACTTATTAATCAGTATGACTATCTGGTCTTCTCTTGGGTCGGGCTTCTCCTCAGGCTGTTCGTTAAGCTCAGGACGTGTAGAATTGACAAGCCTGGCAAAAGAGATTACAAGCTCCTTCATATAGCATTCCAGTATATAATTAAGCCCCGGTCTTGCTCCTGATATCTCTTCAATTATCTTCAACACAATAGACTGCAACCGATTAGAATCGGAAATAAACTCCTCAATCTCAAAAAGTCTTGAAAAAGCCATGTCAATCGGCGCAGGTCTGCTGCTTGAATCTTCCCTGACTTTCAACTCAAAAGATACTACATACATATAGAGATCATCCGCCTCTGTCTGCCATGAATGCTCAAAATTAGGCGGTGTTATAAGCATATCCCCTGCCTTAAATTCACGGCTGCCCTTGTATGTAACAATCTCGCCATGTCCGTTAAATATGATATGCGCTTCAAAATAGCTGTGCGAATGCCACGGGCTGCTCTTAAAATCTGGCAAATGAAAATGTACATCAAGTATATTAACTTGATAATTGCCAAGCTCAAAAAAACACGCAATCTCCGGCAACTGCCTCAAGAGCTTATTTTGCAATTTTATCTGTTTTTCGTTGAATTTTGCCATTTTGTTAACTCCATCATCCCAAAAAGATAATTAAACTTTCAACAAAGGTACTGGTTACTACTGCTAATCGCCGATATCTATATACTACCATATCACATTTGTATTAAAATGCCAAAAGATATTACTATAACGCCAAGTTGTTGGACTATAAAGACAACGCTATTGCAAACAAACTTAAATATTGCAATAATAACCCTGTATAAACGATATTGAGCATAACTATATAACATGAAAAGGACAATCTCAATGACACAGCTTAAATTTGAAAAACTGCAGATTCCCGTAGCAGACTTTGGATACGAAGGCAGCCCACTTCCGCCTCTCTCACAACTCAAAAGTGTTCCATGGCCTGTAGAGGTCGGCGATGATGTATTTGAGGAAGACAGAAAATATATAAATTACGGCTGCCAAACGCCACTTTTGCCGTATATGCTGCAAGATAGATACAGTAGAAAACGAAAAATGGCAACTTTCGAAATACTTGTGCTTGAAAATGAATATATCAAGGCTTCATTCCTACCGCAACTTGGCGGCAGACTCTGGTCACTGATATATAAGCCTAAAAACCGTGAGCTTTTATACGTAAACCCTGTTTTTCAGCCCGCAAACCTCGCTTATCGTAATGCCTGGTTCAGCGGCGGAGTAGAATGGAATATGGCAATGCCCGCACACAACCCGTTTACCTGCGACAAGCCGTTTTTTGCCGTAATAGACAATAAAAATTGCCCTGTCCTGAGAATGTACGAATGGGAAAGAATCCGCAATGCTCCTTTTCAGGTAGACTTTTATATACCGAAAAACAGCCGTTTTCTCCACGTACGGACAAAACTTATAAACCCGCACAATCATGAAATCCCCGGCTACTGGTTCTCAAATATTGCAGTTCCAGAAAATCTTAGACACAGGGTTATAGCTCCCTCTGATATAGCTTACACATTTGATTACAGTCCAACAAGATTTGGTGTCAAAACGGCAAAAATACCTATAAACAATGAAACAGACATAACTTACCCAACCAATCTTGACATAGCCAACGACTTTTTCTATAGGCTCAACAACAATCAATGGCCATGGATTACATCACTTGATGAAAACGGCAGCGGCCTGATTCAGGCATCAACCTCAAAGTTAAAAGGACGAAAACTCTTCGTATGGGGTACGAATGAAGGAGGCAGAAGATGGCAAGACTTTCTCACAAAACCGGGTAACCCATATGTGGAAATCCAAGCGGGATTTGGACGTACACAAGTAGAATGCAGACCATTAAAACCACAAAGCTCAACACAATGGCTTGAAATTTACGGCTACATCGAAACAGATCCAAGCATAATCCACGGCAAAGATTGGAATATGGCTGTCAGTGAAGTGGAAAAAAATCTCAAAAAAGCCATAACATTTGAAGAATTAGAACAGGAATTGGCAAATACAGAAGAGATTTCAAAACAGAAGCCTGCAAATATTATTCAAAAAGGCAGCGGCTGGGGCAATCTTGAGCTCAAAGCAGATGCCGAAATCATCCAAACGGTGCAAGAATTGTCCGGTCTATCTTTCTGCGATGAAAATAACGAAGAAAAATACAAAATATGGGAAAATCTGCTCAACAATGGGGTTTTTGCCGAGCAATCACCTCTTGAACTTACCCCTTCCTACCAAACCGGCGAAAAATGGCTTGTTCTTCTCGAAAACTCAATCGCAGAAGGTAAAAACGAAAACTGGACAGCCTATTACCATCTTGGCGTAATGTATTATGTAAAATCCCAGAAAGAAAAGTCCATTCAAGCATTGAAAAAATCCTACCAACTTAGACCTAACCACTGGTCTTACAGGATATTAGCAAATATAGAATTTGAATCAAACAATGCGTCACAAGCATTGAACTATATGGACAAAGGCTGGCAGCTCTGCGACCAAATGCCCGAATTTGCCGAAGAGTATGCCGCAATGCTTGTAAAATCGAAAAGCTTTGAGAAACTCTGTAAATTACTCGATTCATTACCTGAAAATGTCAAAAATCGTCCGAGAATGCAGATAGCTGCCGCTCAATCTGCTTTCAACTCAAGAAAATTCGATAGAGTCGAAGATATACTTAGTAAAATAGAACTTATCAATATCAGAGAATGTGAAACAACCCTTACCGATATATGGTTTGAGGTTCAGGCAATTAAACGAGCTGACCAGTTAAATCGCAAGGTTGACGATAAGATAAGAGAATATGTTCAAAAAAATCTGAAACCGCCTAAGAATATTGATTTCAGAATGAATTAAATCGTTGGCTCAAAGTTGCGTTTCGCTACAATATCTGCGTATACTTACTGATTTTGAAGATGAATCCCTAAACGGCAAACAATATCTCATCCATGATAGATATATTATACAGTGACAAAGTCATGCACATCGTCTAATCAACTTAAATCTCAATTATAGGTCTTTCAAAAAATCATCGAATTCAAGCATCGTTTTTGCCGTATAGGTTGCGCAGTTAACCCAGAAATCCCTCTCTAACGTTATAAGATAAGTCTTGTAACTGCCATCATTGTAGGTTTTCTGTGCATATACAATAGTATCAGCCAAATCCTTAGCCTTGTTCAGATAAATCTCCTCGCCGGTTGCCTTATACGCCTGCACAAATGCAGATATTGTTTTGGCCGATGAAGCATTGACCGGCTGCCAGAAAAGATATTGCTCACAGACACAGGGAAACAGCCAATTATCCGGTGAATAGGATTCTGCTGGCCAATAGGATTCGGTACGTTCAGGAATTTGCGGCGGGTCAGACCAGACAATAAACTGATCCTCTACAAACCTTAAAAGCTCTTTAGCCTGCTCAATCTTTTCAGGATCATCAGCATAATTCTTAAACAAATATCTCGCAAAAGCTACAGCCTGCCCATGCGAAAGATTTTTATAGGCATCAGTCGGTACGCTATCCTCAAACTGATTTTGCCAATTTAAGTTCTTCATGGGATTATCAAATGTCCACTGAATGGCCTTGTCAACAACAGACTGTAAATCTTTCCTGCCGTATTTATCAATAAATATCTCAAGGTATTCAACAACATCCTGCGGGTTGATATAATTATCATAAACAGGCTCCCCCGTTTTCACATTAACCATCAGATACCACGAGCCATTATCAAGTTGCAAACGCTTAAAACCATCAGCAATTTTTTCGGCGGCGATGAAATACTTATCCTCACCAGTAATCTTGAACAATTTCAGATACGCCCGCCCTGCTTCAGCACCATACATAGGCATAGCATTATCTTCACTCATATGCCCTCTGGTTTCCATTTTGTCATAAGTTGGCGGAAAATCAGCAAGTGCATAACCATTGGGGAAATGGCGTGAAAGTAAATAATCGCCTGCCTTTATGCCAATTTCCAACACCTCATCAGCATCTTTGGGCTTAGGTTCAAGAGAATAATACATTGCTGCTCCATCAACAACGGCACTTATAATCTTTGCCGCATACTGATAACCTACTACCGGATCATAATAATCCGGGTCCGGCTGGTCGTGATCAAGCCAATAGCGAATATAATCCAACTCAAAGAGTTTTTGCAGAGCCTCTCTCGCACTTTCTCCATAATCATAATTTTCATCCCTGTAGTTACCGGTATACTCTGCTGCTTTATGAAAAATTCTCTCACCGCTAACACCGACAACTTCTCCATCGTCGTCAATACCAACAACTTTTAGCGACACCTCGCCAGTTACAATATCCTCCCATATTGGACTCAAAGAAGCATCCGGCCTTTTAGCTGTAAAACGATGCACTTGTTTTGTGCTGGAAGTGACAGCAAACACATATTCACTTGCTCCGTCAACAAAACCAAACTCAAATGAAGGAGCATAAGTAAACGTAAAAGAGTGGTTATTCCAAAACGGTTGCTCATCAATTTTACCCGGACGCACCGCTTCTGTAACAGCATAGGACTTATGCTGAGGCTTGCTAAAAGTAATCACAGGCTCAAACCTATCGGCAAACGGACAACTGATAGTCTCCTTATAGCCGTTAGCCCAACTAATAGTAACGATTGCGGAGTTATCTTCTTTACGTAAAAACTGAACATCCGGCGAGACTACATCACTTTCAAGCGGTAATAAAATCGATATAAATTTCGGATTATCAATTTCTGAAGCATTAACTCTTAAACGCGGGTAAGATACCGGCTTTCTGTTATCACCCGGCTCATAAATATCGACAGCAATAGTCTTACCGGCAACAGTATCAACATAAAGTTCAAGTCGAGGCGAATCAGCTTTTGTCTCAACCGGTCTGAGGGTTATCATATTTTCCTGCGTAGAAAACTCAATATTAGGCCATGTTATCATCTGCCATGTATAATCTGTCTTATCTTCAAAAGAGGTGACATCATCAAACATCACAACATAAGCAGGCCGCTGACCGCTTTTCTTGACAAATAGCGAATGGCGGTAAACATGTTTGGCTAAATCCTTTTCAAGAGAATTTTTATCACCATCTCCAACATCCTTCCACCACTGACTTGATTCATGGCTGTCAACAGCTATCGTTTTATTATAAGCTTCAGTCGAATCTGTAAGACAATAACCATAAGACTTATGATCGTACCATCGAACCATATTACCGTTTGTTCCTAATGCGGCTCCTGAGAGCATTTGTCCCTTGCCATTAATTAGAATACAGTTGTGACCATCAGTTTGCGAGCGTCCTTGCGGCTCTCTGTTATTGCCGTAACCGGGATCAGGAGCCCACCTATAGCCTAATCCGTAGAGTGTAAAATGCCCCTTATCAGCCTGATTATGGGTTACTGCATAATAAGGACCCGCTTCCATACTGAACATAATATCTTCTTTTTCCCAACCTGTTCGCCAAATCGCAAGACCTCTCTGGGGAAAAAACTGCCCTTTCTTTATACCTAACTGTTCGGGTGAAAGCGGCTTTACATCCTTGCTCCATACAAGCCGCTGCGGAACATATCCTGGCGTACCACGAGGATAAGTATAATCACGGCTAAACTTATTATCACAGGCATTTTCACGCAACCACGCCATAAGAGAACTGTCAAACACCTCATTATACATAGTTGCAACAACATAACCTACCCCACCATAGTGGGCATCATTTCTGGCATCAAATTCACCTTCTCCGGGAATCAAGCTCATGGCAAGAAAATTAGGTAAGTTATTAATGCCGCTATCGGCAAAAATATCCTCCCCTGTAATACGTTTAAGGGCTATGCCATAACGCAGAGCATTGGTAAAACCAAATGCATAATATTGCGTACCCTCAACCTGTCCGCCGTTACGATCGAAAGCATTGCGAAACCATGCCTTCAACGCCTCATTGCAACGTGCAATCCAAATTTGAGACTCATCAGGATATTCATTTCGCAATTTCAAAGCAATCAGACCGGCAGCTCCTATATCAACACCTATCCAGTTGTGATAAGGATACCACCATGTATCTTCTGAAAAAACTATTCGTGATTTATGACGTGCAAAATTAGCCGCCGCATCCGTAATAAGCTTTTTCTGCTGCTCACTCATGTAATCACCGCACCAGTCAAGTCCCATCGCATAAGCACGGTGCGGCACCATTTGCTCAGCAGATACATCTTGTTTGATCGCAGCTTTTTCAAGCAGATCTACCGCAACTTCAGCATACTTAGTCTCACCGGTAATCAATGATGCAAAGCCCAGTATCTCAACACGTGAATGAATCATCCTGTCGTACCAGCCGCTGCGATGCCACTGCTCTATAAACTTGTCAACATCAAGATATGCTTTTGAATCAGGGTCAAGATAGTTATTGGCGACTTCAATATCCTTTTCCCAAACGTAAGCATATTCAGGAGTTTTAATTCGCTCCCTAATAGCAGGAATATCTTCATACCCAAAAAACAATTCAGGCTCACCCAAACACCTTAAAGCA
Source organism: Sedimentisphaeraceae bacterium JB056 (assembly GCA_044440125.1). Classification (GTDB taxonomy): domain Bacteria; phylum Planctomycetota; class Phycisphaerae; order Sedimentisphaerales; family Sedimentisphaeraceae; genus JBITAJ01. Next base: position 83,818 of record JBITAJ010000021.1, read on the forward strand.
CACAAACAAATTACAGATAACTGTATAATTTTTTTCATAATATTCCTCTAAAATCAATATCTATCTTACATACCGCCAACGCAACCTTGTTCATAAGGCATCGAACACCGCATCCATGATTGGGCAAAATCCGCAAGATCTTTCACATTAACTACACAATCTTCATTAATATCGCCAGAAATAGTATATGCGCAATTACCAATACCAAGATTGACATCAACACCATTAGCTGTCCAAACCATCTCATCTGTTCTGTCTGGCCAATTTATAGTAATTTTTCTCCCTTGAGCAACATCAGAGAAAGTTACATCAGGAAGCGTCTGGCTATTATAATGAGGCATCATAAACGTAATAAATCGAGGATTAACTGATTCGCAACTTGCCCTAAGTCTTGGGAACGATTCTGGAACTCTGCCATCATCAGGCTCATAAAAGTCAAACCCATAACTTATAGTCGATACCCCATCCATAATAACCTGCATAGCCGAATCAGCCGGAAAGAAAGTCATTGGAGATGTCACCAAAGCTTGTGACGCTTTGAAAAAAAAGCCCGGAGTAAACGGAGTTATTGGAGCACTCTGACTGAGATTATCAGTAAGAAATGCTGCGGCAAGCTGCGATCCAGTCTCTCTTGTCTTAAACTTTATTTGATGAGTACCCGCTTCCAACTCAAATGAGACATGCAATTTCTCTGAAGTATCACTAACCTTTTCCCATGTCCATAAACGATCGGAATTTTGGCTGAAGTACCAATTAAACTCGTCCTGTTCATCAATCTGAACCTTAAAAGAATCTGACCCGCTAACAAATTCACCGTTAGCACGAACTCTACCCCAGAGTTCATACGTACCGGCCTCTGCAATATCTACAGTCCACACTGCTAATCCTGTCCCACTCGTACCTTCAGGTGTTTCTACATATTCCAGCGGCATCACAATTGGATTATCTCCAGATATATCAATATCCATATTATCCCAGCTTAAAAGCTGCCATGTGTAATCATGGCTATTCTGATCTTTTTCAATATCATCAAAGACAACGGCATATGCAGGCTTACCTGAATGTTGACGTACATATACAGTATGTCTCAATGCATGCTCTACAACCGCACCAGGCTGATCATAATTATTTGTATTGTAAGCTAACGTAGCATCTGCAAGAGCATACCCATAATTAGGATAATTATAATAGGCAGATATTTCACCATCAGTTCCATAACTGGCTCCTGAAAGCGACTGCCCTGCACCATCAACAAGAATACAGTTGTGTGCTACAGTCTGGCATCTTCCATTAACGTCACGATTATTACCATAAATAGTGTCTGCTGCCCATATATGACCTAATCCATAAAAGCCGAAATGTCCCTTATCTGCCTGATTATGCGTAACATCATAATAAGGCCCCGCCTCTATCGTAAACAGCGTATCTTCAACTTGCCAACCACTTCTAAACGCAGCAAGCCCTCTTTGCACGAAATGTTCATTTAAAGGCTCCTCCGAATCCGTCACAGATAATGGAGTTACATCATTGTCCCAAATGATTCTCAAAGGCGAGTAACCACCAATATGATAATCCTGCTCCCAATATTGCTGTGCCTCATCCCATAACCATCTCAAAAGTGAACTGTCGATTCCCTCAGAAAGCCTTAAAATAGAAACATCAAAACCATAAGAGTATCTTGAATCATTACGTCCTTCGTAAACAGCCATGCCCGGCAAACGTATCTGGGCTAAATAGTGTGCAATCTGGCTCAAGTTTGCATTTGTAAATATATCAACTGACTTGTTTCTTTTCAAAGCATCAGCAAGAGCAATTGCATTCGAAAAACCATACTGCATATAGTCATGCCCCTCAAAATACGCACCTTTCTGGTCAAAACCCATATTGAACCATTCCAAAATAGAATTCTCAGCAACCGATATCCATGCAGGAGCATCATCTGGATAAACATCTTCCATGACTATAGCCAGAAGCCCCATCCCCCCATAACCAACACCCATAAAATTATGATACGGTCCCCAATTGCCAAACTCAACGCTCCACTCTATGTACTCTCTTGCAACTGTCTCGATTTTGGCCTTCTGTTCAACAGTCATTGCCGAATAGAGCCAGTCGTAACCAACGGCAAGCGTTCGCATCATGTCAAGGTTCATATCAAGCAAACTTCCTTCCGGAGCTTCATAATCAGCCGCTGATGCCAAAATAGCCGCTCCATGATTACCATAAAACGGATTGCCTGTAATCTGGTAAACAAACCCTATAGTTTCAACCCAACCCTGCACATCCCTGCCATACCAGCCATAATCACCGTCAACAAACCACGAAGACGTCGGATCAACATACTCAGGAGAAGACACCGTACAATAATCGTTAGCCTTCTGCAATATTGCCTGCCATACGGGCTCAAGCTCAGGTTCATGTATCCTTTGCCTCAATTCAGATACGTCAGAGGAAGTAAAAAAAAGTTTTGGACTTGATGCAAAACAGGAAACTGACGCCGCACCAAGTAAAATTACACATAAAAGCTTTTTCATTGTATCTTCCTTAAATTAGTCAACTTTTTCAAATCACTCAACTTTCAGCACAATCTTTTCTCCGTCATAATTTATCGCAACCTCACCGCTTCCCCATTCTGAATAAGCGAAAGGACTAACAAATCTGGGGTAATCGAGGTTTTCATCTCTGCCATTATGACGACGTTTACCATCTATATCAATCTCCAGAACCCCCTCTGATTTGGAGCTGTAAACAAAGTACATTTTCTCTTTGTTGAATTCGGCTTTATTGCTTGTAAGCTCATTGATAAACTGCTCAAAGCTTTTATCATCAAGGTTTGCCGTCTCACATACAACAGCGTGCTTGCTTCCCTCGCAGATTATCTCTTCATCTTTATATCTACCTTCAGTTACCCATTTATACGGGCTCGAAAACCGCAGGCCTACGGCACTTTTGCCATATCTGCCAAATATCCAATTACCCCTTTCGACAATCTCGTCAAACCTTTGACGGGGGAAATAAGCATGAATATACTGATAGGTCATCCGCGGCTCAATATCATAAAGAGCAATAAGAGCATTTCTTTGCTGGAAAAACTGCCCACCGCTTCCTATCCAGTACCTGCCTGGTTCACCGTCATCGGGCCCCAGTGGGTGGCCAGTAAATACTCTCAGAAGCGTATCGCCAACAAATGAGAGATCCCACTGATGTTGCTGATGGTTTCTGTACCATGCGCCAGCATGGCCTTCGGGATAATCATCCTGATACTGCACACAGCCCATTATGTATTTGGGCGTTACGTATGTATATTTGCGTATGCTCCCCTCAAGAGGCTCAAAAGGCCGAGGATCCAAAACATTGTGCAGATGTACGCGTTCGAGGTTAACATAAGGTTCTCGCTCTCCCCTGGCCAACTTGACAATAAGAGGAAGAGGACGGTATTCAGTACCGTAAAAATGAATCATCGGAAAATGACTTCTGCTGAGTTGGTTATTATCAAAATAAAGATAATTGATCAAATATGATGCCGGCGTTTTATGGTCAAATCCACTCTTAGGACCGCCTCTGCCGCGTGCTCCGCCGTAGATTCCCTCAACAGAATTAATCGCCATGCCGAGTGTAAGCATATCAAGGTTAAGCCGAGCAAGTTCTTTTATTTTTTGATCTGGTGAGAAATCATAGAGGTTCAGCATACACTCAAACTGAGCATGAATATATGCGGAGTCAAACTCTCCCCATCCTTTTTCAGTCCGAAACCGCATAAAATCAAGCAACCAGTTTTTATCCTGAACTGCCAGAACAGCCGCTTCATCCCTGTAATTCTCGAACCACCTGTGATAAATACCGTCTTTCATATAAATCGTACCAATGGTTTCATCAGTGTATTCACCGCTCGGGAAGTCCTCCGGCGGCAATGCCAACGTTGAAGCCATCAGATAACGGCTCGAACGGAAAAGCAGGTAATGGTTTTCGGAAGGGAAAATGCTCTTAAAATCATATTCGGTAAAGAACTTCTCTATAGCTTGTTTTGTTTCGAGGTAAAGATTGTCATTATCTTTTGTCAGATAATAGAGACGACAAAGGGTCGCCGCGGCGAAATCTACTTCACCATCAAGCATTCTACCTCTGGGATGCGGATGTTCAAACCACTGAGCAACTTCTTTCACTATCGCATTAACCTCATCAAGATCAACGCCTTTTACCAGTCTCAAGGCCGCATTTCTGCCATAAACATCATCTTTCCGGCTTTGAGGTGCACCCTGAAGCTGTTCTTGTACAAGATTATTAAATCTTTTTTGATAACCATTTTCAACTTCACCAATAGAGCTATTTATAAAAAACACAATTACACATATGCTGAAAGCTATTAAATGAGTGTGGTTTAACATCTTGTTTCCTGTTCACCGAAAATTGTCATAAAAAGTTAAAATCGTTATTGTAAAATGTACGGCAGTAAGCAAAGTAAAACACATACTACCATTTAACTCCCCGTGTGTATAGAACACGGGGAGTTAATATATATCATTGATCTATATCGCATGTAACACCGCTTGATGTCCATGTCATTTCGTCTGTCCTGTCTGCCCAGGTAACAGTAATCTTCCTGCATCCCTGCACATCCGTAAATGTTACGGCAGGCGCTGTCTGATTACTATAACACGGCATCATAAAAGCGATAAACTTAGGAGCTACCGCATTGCAGCTGGCTCTCAATCTCGGGAACAACTCAGGCACTCTGCCATCGTCAGGCTCATAGAAGTCAAACCCATAACTTATCGTTGAAGCTCCATCCATTACCACTTTCATTGACGAATCAGCCGGATAAAATTCCATTGGCAAGGTAACCGTCGCATCTTCCGCTTTCAAATATATCCCCTGATCCTGCGGCAGTACCGGAGCACTCTGGCTTAGATTGCTGGTAAGAAACGCTGCTGCTAATTGAGCACCGGTCTCACGTGTTTTTATCTTTATCTGATGAGTTCCAGCAGTAAGAGAGAAAGAAACATACGATTTTGAAGAAGTATCAGTTACTTTTTCCCATGTCCACAAACGATCAGATGTTTGCGTTAGATACCAGTTAATATCCGTCATGCTGTCAATCTGAACCTTGAAAGAATCCGAACCGCTAACAGATTCGCCATTAGCCCGCACTCTGCCCCAAAGCTCATAAGTACCGGTCTGTGGCACCGTTATGGTCCACACTGCCGAGCCCGTCCCGCTTGTTCCTTCAGGCGTTTCAACATATTCCATCGGTATAACGACAGGATTGGCTCCTGAGATATCTATATCCATATTATCCCAGCTCAAAAGCTGCCATGTATAACTATGACTGCTCTGATCTTTCTGGATGTCGTCAAAAACTACCGCATACGCTGGTTTGTCTTGGGTCGGACGAACATAAACAGAGTGTCTTATCGCATGATCGACCACCGCCCCGCTTTGTCCTTCACTGTTTATGTTATAGGCGGAGGTTGCATCGGCAACGACATAACCGTAATCGCTATAATTTGCATACGTAAGAATCTCACCATCAGTTCCATAGCTTGCACCTGTAAGTGCCTGACCGACACCGTCAACCAATATACAATTATGTGCAACCGTCTGGCATCTGCCGTTCAGGTCACGATTGTTGCCATAGATAGTATCAGCCGCCCACATATGCCCCAAGCCATAAAAGCCAAAATGTCCTTTATCTGCCTGATTATGCGTAACATCATAATACGGACCGGCCTCCATAGTAAAGAGAGTGTCATCGGTATCCCAACCACTTCTAAAAGTAACCAAACCTCGCTGCGTAAAATGTTCAGCAAGAGGTTCGTTCGCCTGATCAATATCCAGCGGAGTAATATCATTGTCCCAAACGATCCTAAGAGGAGAATAACCACCTACATGATAGTCTTCTTCCCAATACAACTCCGACCTATTCCACATCCATTTCAAGAGCGGACTATTTACAGCATTCATAAAACTCAAAATACTGACATTCATATCTGTAGAATATCTCGAATCGTTCCTGCCCTCATACGTATCCATTCCCGGCAGCCGTATCATAGAAAGATAATGCTCAATCATGCCTACGTGGGAATGCAGAATAAGATTGCTGCGTTTGGTCGCACGCAAAGCATCGGCGAAAGCGATACCATTTGACAAACCGTAATACATGTAATCATGCCCTTCAACATACGCACCTGTTTGGTCAAAACCGTTATCAAACCAGTCTTCGACGTAACTTTCAGCATCGGCTATCCATTGCGGCGAATCATCGGGGTACACGTCTTCCATTACCAAGGCCAGCAAACCTGTACCGCCAAATGCCACACCGTTGAAATTATGGTAAGGTGTCCAGAGCGTCGGCGGAAAATAGTCAAAACTCCACTCTATATAATCCAATGCACAAGCTTCAACAGCAGCCTTCTGATCAGCCGTCATTGCGTCTGATAGCCAGTCGTAACCAACTGCAAGAGTTCGCATCATATCGATATTCATCGGCAGTAAACTTCCAACTGGTGCTTCATAGGCGGTTGAAGCCTCTAAAATAGCAGCACCATGCTTACCGTAGAATGAATCTCCTGTCATCTGATATGCAAAACCTATCGTCTCTACCCAGCCTTGCAAATCGCGGCCATACCAGCCGTAATCACCTTCAGTGAACCATGACGACTGGGGATCGATATAGTCAGCTGAAGTCGGCGTACAATAATCATCCGCCTTCTGCAATATCTCATCCCATATCGGCTCAATATCATTCTCTTGCAGCTTTTGCCTAAGCGTAAGAATATCTGCAGAAGTAAAGAAAAGTTTAGGCGAACCTCCACGGAAATCAGTAAAACATACAGAAACTTCATCTATAAAACCGTCAAAGTTACGATTATCTGTATACTTACAACCTACATATATTCTTTTATCAGTTTGAATACTTACTCCATTGTTGAGGCTTCTGGTATCAGTGCTGCCATCAACATCAAGTACGAGAGTATCATCCTGAGTTGATGCAGTCATCACCAGATGCGTCCATTGTCCTTTAGCATAGGATACACTTGCTACCGCATAACCGCCAGTCGTGCCAAAAACGTAAGCTTTAACCACATTATTTACGCTGTTAAGACGTATCTCCCAAACCGACCCTTCTGCTGCCGAGATAAGAGTCTGATCCGTGCTTATACCGGTGTTCTGATTGAACCAGAGTTCAACGCGCACTGAATCATAACCGTTCCACACATCATTGCAAAGCATCATCTGTTTTGCCGAGCTGGAAAACTGCATGGCCTCTTCAAACTTGCCGCCCCCACCTGTCGTCAGAGTTGGGTATTTGCTCACAGTATTTGCATTATCGCCTAATGCAATATTATAAGCGGTGCGGGGAGACGCGATATTATCATCCGGAACACATGGCCGCTGCGACAATCCGACCGGAATCGTCTCATCCATATGCCATAAGACCACTGCTGGTGAAGCAGGTAACGACACCTTTACTTCATCTATCAAACCATCAAAATGTCGACTTCCGGTTTGTTTACATCCTACATATATCCTTTTGCCGGTTTGTATATTCATTCCGCCGTTAAGTGCGGTAATATCAAAATCACCGTCAACGTTGAGCACAAGGACGTCTTCACATGCCGAAGCCGTCATGACCACATGCATCCATTGCCCTTTGGTATAAGAAACCGTCGCATCAGCGTATCCGCCACTGGTACCAAAAACATAAGCCTTCGCCACGCTATTGGTACTGTCAAGCCGTATCTCCCAAACCGAACCTTCCATAGCAGAAATCAATGTTTGCTCACCGGAAGCTGAAGTATCTTGTTTGAACCAAAGTTCAACACGTACAGCATTATGTCCATTCCATACATCATTTCGCAACATCATCTGACCGGATGCACTGGAAAACTGCATCGCCTCATCAAACATTCCACCATCTCCTGTAGTCAATGCAGGACGAGTACCGGGAGTATCTGAATTGTCCCCCAGCGCAAGATGGTAAGCAGTACGGGATGTTTCAGAGTTATCATCCGGAACATAAGGCCTCTGAGAGGCTCCAATTGGAATTGTTTCATCCATATGCCAAAGAGCGATCGTGGTTGAATCATCAACCAATGCTCCAGCAAATGCGAATCGGCTAATGAAAACTGAAATAATTATAACAAGTAACTGTACCATCTTGAATTGAATTCTCATAATTAAGCCTCCTTAAAACTATTTATAGTATCCACGTAATATCAAGTGTACTGTAATAAAATTCCCCGGATTTTAGGCCGGGGAATTCAATAATACTTTATAAATCTGTTTGCAAAGAAAATTAGTTGAGATTGCTGCAGTTTGCGTCAACCGGATCGGTACAATTCGCCCAATCAACAGCAACTAAAGCAAAATCGTCCAATCCTACGTTGCAGTCCTTATTAACATCACCTGGTGCAATACCCCAAAGTCCACAGTCATCAACGCCTAACAGCGTAATGGTGTTCCAGCCGCTTACGGTACCTATACCTGTTACACCGTTTAGGCCGTAGTCAAACATCGTAGTCTCATAATTATCAGAGTCGTAATCCACAACAATAAATCCTATGCCGTGTACATCACCCGGTGATACCTGATATCCGTCAAAATCGCTCCACGGTATAGCTATTTCCAACGTATAGCCATCAGCAAGGATTGCACCGCCGATAGCAGCATTAGGTAGTGAGTAAAGTTCGCCTTCATGCTTGTATATAAAAGGCCCGTTATCATTGGCATCGCTAACGGCAAAATCGTATATCGGAGCATTTGCCTGTGAAACAGCGTCAGGATTATTCAGCAGATTAAAGCACATCTGGAAAACATCCTGGCTGTTGAACGGGCCGGGATAATACTGAAGAAAGCTTAAACTCTGATCATAAACTCTTGCACCAAGATATAGATTGGAAAAATCCCACTTCATATAAATATCGGCGCTGAAATCAGCGGCATTGTCTGGAACGAAATCACGAAGCGAACCTTCATTCGGCGAGGTGATTATATCTGGATAAACAATTGAAAAGCTATATGCATCGGCCCATTGAGAAGATATGTCACCGTCAATAGTGGGCGCATCGGTAGCAATTGGGATATTGTAGTTAACACCTAAGCAAAGCGATGCCAGGACCAAAACCGTCATAATTTTAAATGATATATGTTTCATTTTATATTCTCCTTGTATAAATGGCTCTTCTTAAAATTCAATGCAACCGCTTTGATCCGGTACCGAACAGCTAAGCCAGTTATCGACGATCATTTTCAAATCTTCGATATCAACGTAGCAGTCCTTGTTAAGGTCACCGGTATGATAACCCCAATAACCACATGGAGCTGCCGTATCTACAGCCTGTGATATCCTCAGTTCATCAATTATTCCGTAGAACAAGTTAGCCGTAGTGGCCTGTGAACCTACATACAAGTAGCCTACGCCATCTTTTACAGATGTATCAGGCGCTGTATGTGTTTTTACAAGTTCACCATCAAGATACAACTTTCTATCACCTTCGTACCATTGAGTTGAAATATGATGCCAGCCTGTATGATCAGGATAGTCTACCACCATCGCATGAGCACCAGTGCTCCACCAGTTACTGGATATCAACTGCCAACCGGAAGCACTGTCCTGCAAGTAAAGAGCAAAACGACTGTTGTGAGTGGTAATATAATATCTCTTGTTGGCTCCGTAAGTACCAATAGAATCATCAAGCTTTACCCATGCTTCGATCTTGAAGTTGGTACCGTCAATGCCGAGATTATCATCAGCAATATTTACCCTTGTTGTATGGTTCAGTCCGTTGAAATACAAAGCACTTCCAAAATCCGCCCCCCAGTTATTAGTCATAGCTGGAACAATTTGAGGACCGGTACCTTCACCCGGCCTTGCAGCACCACCGTTGTGCAGAAACAACAGATTATATTGACGTGATGGATTAGCTGAGTTATCGTCAACTATATAAAGCTTGTCGGAAGATTCATAAGCCTCATCCATATGCCACAATGCATAAGTTCCGAAAGCATCCTCGTAAGGCTGTAAATATGCAGTCGATGGAGGAAGCGATACCTTGACTTCATCAATCAAACCGTCAAAATTACGGTTATCAGTTTGCTTGCAACCAACATATATTCTTTTTCCTGTTTGAATATTTATACCATTATTAAGATTTCTGGTATCAACACTGCCATCAATATTGAGCATAAGAACATCTTCGTCCGTCGATGCTGTCAAAACAACATGAGTCCATTGACCTTTTGTATAAGATACAGCCGCCACTGCATACCCGCCTGTCGTACCAAAGACATAAGCCTTAGCTACGCTATTAGTGCTGTCAAGCCTTATTTCCCATACAGCACCTTCCATTGCGGAAATAACAGTCTGATCACCGGTTGCCGCAACATCCTGATTAAACCATAGCTCAACCCTTACCGCATCAAAACCATCCCATGCGCCATTAGCGAGCATCATGTTCTTTGCTGCGCTTGAAAATTGCAAAGCCTCACCATACATTCCACCATCTCCGGTAGTTAAAGTTGGATATTTGCTCGCAGTATTGGCATTATCGCCTAATGCGATATTATTCGCTGCGCGTGATGTAACAGAGTTATCATCAATCACATACGGCCTTTGGGAACTGCCAACCGGCACAGTTTCATCCATATGCCATAAGGCTATGGTTGAGCTATCATCAGTGAGCGGCTCGGCGAACGTCTGCCCGACCGCAACAACCAACAAAACTGTCAAAAATAATTGTACAATCTTTAATTGCATCTTCATAAAAAACTCCTTAAACGATTAATAAAAGTTTACCAAATATCAAATTAGACTTGTCTCGATAGTTTACGGGTTTCTGGTAGGGTGAAAAGCCTTTCCGCTTTGCTGCTCAGCGGGGGTTGTTCCAACCCATGGCCACTCACCTTCCTTGCAGACATTACGGGCTTCTACATGGTTGTCAGCCATAAGGAAATTGCAATCTTCTCCGTGGTTTGGCGCAGGGCCATAATAATCATGCCTGCCTGACCTGTAGTCTCCATCCATCCAACCTTTAGCATATGCAGCCGGATGCGGATTAGAAAGCCCCATTCTCCACCCTGATCTTGCTTCCTGACCTACATTAAGAGGATCGCTTGTATCCAAATCTGCCAAAAGAGGAAGATTGGCAGGCAGTTTGACGGCTTCAGGCTTTTTCCACCACATTCGATCTGCAAGTTGAGAATTTCCTTGAGCACGTCTGTCGGTCTCGGTGAAATACCAGTTATAGCCGTAAATACCGGCAGCTCCTTCACCATCTTTATACTTGCCTACCCATTTTTCCTGTGTCGGACACTTAAAAACGCTATAGTCATAGGCACTATTCTCGCCTGAACGATTAAGATCATAGTAATCCATCAGCCTTATAAACCACCGGCAATCACCATCAGCCTTACCCGCATTATTTTCCTGTATCGTGGCCCATGAACTCGGCAAGTGCCCATCATTATCCTGCATATAAAGCCTGAAAGTTGAACCGATATCCTTTTGCCTCGTTTTTCCTATAGTAGATTTGGCCTGTTCTCTCACCTTATTCAATGCAGGCATCAATATAGACATAAGAACTGCAATGATAGAAATAACAACAAGCAACTCTATGAGTGTAAAAGCTTTTTTGTAAACATTCATATTCAAACCTCTTAAAAGTAATTATATTTTAGATTCCAGTATATTTCAGCAAATCAAGTTCATTCACTTTCTTTATTTCAATATTGACCAATGTAGTTGTCCTCGCAAGATAACCATCTATGAGCGACAGAAGCTTCTGAGCGGCACATTGCGTTATTTCTCTAAAAGGATCAACAAGAACATCAAGGTCAATATCACGCACGAATGGAGCAAGATTCACAAGAAAACTTCTATTACCAATTACGGCAACCTTTCTTCCCAAAAGCAATGACTTGGCCTTATCAGGATTGGAAAGAAAGACATTATAAAGATGGTAGTTATTCGTGAAAAGAATTGCAGTATTCCTGTCGGATTTTTCGATGGCATCAAACACTATCTCATTCTGATTTTCGGTGAAACCCTGCAAATAAAATTGCTTGACCCTCTCGGAAGCATCATCAAGCAAACTCTCAAAAGCACGGCTAAGGCCCTGCTTGATTCCAATCGGCCAACCACAATATCGTTGTGATTCTAAATATCGAGGCTGTGAGAAATGGTTAAATAGTAATACGTTATCGCAACCAGATTGTATAAAACGTCGCCCTGAATCAAACCCTGCTTTTTCGTAGTCAGCCCCGACAAAAGCAACATCGCTGTCAATGTTCGACCGTCTCGTCACTACAATAGGAAAATCATAGGAAGATAGATAATCAATAATTTTCCATTCTGAAGGCTCCGGATACAACCATATAAGCCCCTGACAATTAGCTGAACTGATTATCTTCCTAACATCTTCCGGGTCGTCCCTTCTAATCAATTCTCCAGGCAAAACCGAACCAACCGCACCGCTTCTCTCACATTCTTCAAGAAAACCGCGAATTGACTCAGCTCTGTAAGAATCCTCAAGCGCAGTAATATTCGTCTGGTGGAATATTGGCAGAATTGCAACACGTTTCAAATTTGTACGGCTATCTATTTCCTGTTGCCTCTTATCCACAACAAATGTGCCCATACCGGGAACGGCTTTCAGTTCGCCATCTCTGATTAAATCAGCCATTGCCTGACGAACGGTATTGCTGCTTACGCCCGCTGCGTTTACAAATTCTTTCGTTGTCGGAAGCCTATCACCCGGACGAAACCTGCCATTATCAATCCCTTGTCTGATATACTCTAACAACTGAGTCTTAGCTGGGGAGCCGCTCTTTTTTTCAATAACCAAAGTATTCATATTAAGTCCCTTATTTGTGTTTATCATTAAAAATCTTAATAATTGAGAGAATTAATGTCAAGAGAAATTGCCAAGAAAAAAGTATTTTACAGACAAGTAATTACTCACTTCAAAATAATCAAAAAACATAAAAACGAGAAAAAAAAGCTCAAAATAGAGCTAAAATCAAATTATCAAGGAAAATTACTACTTTATAAAGCCCTAAAACGAGAGAAACAATAAGAAATTACTAAAAAACAGCAACTAATAAATACTTGAAATATTTCTGACATTACAAAACACGCAAAGTTACAATACTCAAATTACAAACAATTAGAATAGTCATCCCCGAAAACACATAAGTTCCACCAACTGCATCTTTACATATGAAATGACATGGGCATTTTTTTGAGAACAAGCGCATATTTTCTGAATAGTAGCAAAATTAGGCCCCCTTAGAAATTCACGCCAGCGTAAACACGTCCTTGGTCAATTCAGCAAATATTGTCACCACGAAAGAATCCATCAATCATTAGGTCGGGGAATAGAGCCAAAACACAAACTCAATGATAACACTGATATCCAATGCATAGAAAGACTCGGCGGTCTCCTGAAATCATACCACCGCCTTGCTGCTTGAAAAACTTACTATTCAATCTGATCCTGCAGCACCGTCGCGTCAAGACACATGCGTTCGGCATTTAACAAAGTAAAAGGTCATTGTTTCCTACAACACACAACGTAATTACTATGCATCAAGTATAAAAACAGCTCAAATCAAAGCAATTAACCCATTAAAAAGTAAAGACTTGATAACGGATAAGTTTTTGCACCACACGCGTTTTTTGATCCTGGATTTATAAATCCTATTTTACTGACAAAGATATTCGTTCTCAAGTGCCTATCTACAGCAAATTGAGGAACTACTTAGCTAAAAGACGATAATATAATATTATCTAAATTTTCCAACTTGTAATAATCACAATATTACTGATTACGCCTGAATTGTAAGTAACTCTTCTTTTACCTCACCCTTGAGAGGTCTATCATTGAGATACCTGAGCAACTCATCAACAACAAATGAACCTAATCTGCGTCTCTCATTGCCCATTGCTCCGGCAAGATGAGGGGTTATCATTACATTAGGAAGTGTATACAGCTCAGAATCCTCCAGCGGAGGTTCGGGATTCGTCACGTCAAGAATGACGGTGATATCGGTCCGTTCTTTCAGGACATCTATCATCTCGTCTTCTCTTACAAGAGCTCCGCGTGCGGTATTAATAAACGTGCTGCCGTATTTCATACGAGAAAAATGGTCGCCGGTTATCATTCCCTCAGTCTCATCAGTAAGTGGAGTATGAAGCGACACAATATCGGATCTGCTGAAAACGTCATCAAGTTCCGCAAGATTTATATCCAATCCTTTAAGGTCTTCGGGCAAGATATAAGGATCATACGCGATTAGGTCAAGATCAAATTTTTCAAGGTGCTCACATAACAGCCTTGCTATTGTTCCAAGAGAGATTATGCCAACAGCAGCGTTATACCCCCCCGGAACATTGCATACAGAAGGGGCAAAAGTTTTCTCAGCCCTTATCTTGTTTGCATAGTACCAACTTCTCTTCAAGCTCAACAGAATTTGCCCAAGCGTATATTCCGCAACCGGAACAGCGTTTGCAATCGCAGCGCTGCTGACACGTACGCCCTTTTCCCATAGGGATTTGGTCACAAAATGTTTAACCGAACCCGAGCCATAGAAGATTATATCAAGGTTATCAGTATAACTTAAAAGCTTATCATCGAACAATGGAACTCCCCAGCCGGAAAATATGATATCTGCATCTTTAATAATATTCGGATTTTCCTTGACTGATTCACGTGTTTGCAAAGGAGCATATATATCGACCTGAGACCTTATAATATCAACTTGTTCAGGACCGTATATTTCATCGAAGGCTTTTTTGTCGAGAATGAATAAACCTTTAGGTCTTTCATAATCATCAAGTTCAGTCTGTATATTTTTTTTTCGTATTGTCTGTGTCATTTTGATGCTTTACAAAGTAATCTCAATCTATTTTCAGGAACGGCCTGATTCCTTTGCAAGATATTCCTGATATATTTTCAGCTCCGGATCTTTTGTCCTTTTCATTTCCGACAGTAAAAGCTGCCTGGCTTTATCAATCTTTTCCCTGTGAATTCTGTCAGAAGCCAGATTATACCAGCAACCAGAATCATTCGCTACATTAAAAAGCTCCTCAACCGGCCGGTTCAGATATATTTCAGCTTTTTCAGAATACTCAGGATTGGAATTTTTATATTTCATAAGCATGTCAAGAACAGGATCCTTACCACCGGCATTCTCCGTAATATCATCCCTGCTAATCGCAAAAGAATTCCATATATACAAGTAATCAGTATCAGCTACGGCACGCATAGGATAATACTGCTCGTCACTTCCATCGGCAAGCCAGTTGGCCGCGGTATAAACATAACCCCGTTTGCCCGCATTAGACTTTTCATTGAGAATATCAAAGAAAGACATCCCCTCTATGCCTTTGACCGGCTCAAGTCCCAATGCCTCGATAACTGTAGGCATTATATCAATGGACGAAACCGGGCTGTCACCATAT
Source organism: Sedimentisphaeraceae bacterium JB056 (assembly GCA_044440125.1). Taxonomy (GTDB): domain Bacteria; phylum Planctomycetota; class Phycisphaerae; order Sedimentisphaerales; family Sedimentisphaeraceae; genus JBITAJ01. The sequence continues at coordinate 99,278 of JBITAJ010000021.1, forward strand.
CTTACACCAGAGCTTACCTTATTCGGCCATCGGACTATCAAAGGGGTCTTCGTACTGCTGTAATAGCATCCCCATTTGCCGCCGGGAATGGTTATTCCGTTATCTGAGAGGAAAACAACAATCGTATTATCCCTCTGCCCGCAATCATCGAGTGCCTTAAGTATCTGCCCTACCGCATCATCCATTCTCTTTACAGAATTGAAATAAGGAACAAGATATTCCCGCAGTTCAGGAACATCGGGCAAAAATCCCGGGACATCAATATCTGCCGGTTTGTAGTCTGACGAAGGAACAGGATACTTAAGATATTTTTCCCTGTTTATTCGTTCCGAACCAAGAAGAGCCTCGTACTCATCCTTAAGCTCGTTTTCTTTTTGTGTATCCGGCCATGGCCAATGAGGATCGATTATATTGTCGTAAAGAAAGAATGGCTTTGCTTCTCTCTTTGACTGCTCGATAAAGTCTTTGGTTCTTTCATAAAAAACCTGAGGGTCCCTATCATCACTGCCCATACCCCACGGTTCACACTCATACATAACATCAAATGTCTTGGCTATTAACCTGCTGTGCTTATTGATCGCACCTGTAAAATAACCGTTATCATGCAGATATGTTGACAGATCAGGTGTATGGGGCATAGGCGGCTGCCAGTCGTCGGGCGGGCAAGCTGTCTTGTGTCCCATTGCGCCGCTGCAATGAGGATACCGGCCACTGAGCAAGGCGTTTCTTGATGGACCGCAAATGGATGTCATAACATGGGCCTCTTCAAACAATACGCCTTGAGAAGCCAGCCTGTCAACATTAGGTGTTATCTTCGGCACCTTGCAGCCGGTAACCCCCAGGGAATCCCAGTTAAGATCATCGGCAGTAATTATCAAAACATTCGTCTGCCTATTTGCTTGATCTGCAAAAGACATCAAGGGAGCCGCCATAAAAGAAGCTCCTATACAGGCAAGAAAGTCTCTTCTATTTATCTTATTATTCATTTCATTTCTCCATGATGTTGTGGCCATTGTTCAGTAACTCTCTCATCTCTGCCACAACCTCCTGCAGGTATTCTACATCAATCAGATTTCTGTACTCACCCGGATCACTGAGATGATCATAAAGCTCTTCAATACCATTATCCCATTTTGTATAACGCCATCGCTGTGTACGAACCGAACGGCCGATATATTTATGTTTTATTTGACTGTATGCACATTTTTTCCATTTTCTTCGCGGCTGCTCCAGAAGACTCTTAAAACTGATGCCTTCCAGATCATCTGACACTTCAAGCCCGCACAAATCCGCAAGCGTTGGATAAAGATCAACAAGTTCGACGAAACCTTCAGTCTCAAATGCGGTCTTGGTAATATCCGGGTCGTATACAATCAAAGGCACCCTGGCATCAATGTCGAATAAAGTGTTCTTGTTCCACCAATCATGCTCACCAAGATGAAAACCGTGATCGCTTGTAAAGACAACCACAGTATCTTTCCAAAGCTGCTGCGCATCAATCTCATCAAGGAGCTTTCCAAACATTGAATCAGTAAAAGAAGTACATGCATAGTAAGCCCGCATAAACTCACGTTTGCTTTTTTCTGTGAGTCCCTTATCCAAACCTGATTTCCAGTCCTGGCTGTACTCGTTTATGTATGTAAGCTCATTCTCAAAACTGCTGTTCTCTGGAACAAACGCAGGAACAAACTGATCAACATCATAAAGATCAAAATATTTTTTCGGAGCTCTAAGCGGACCATGAGGTCGAAAGAAGCCGACTGTCAGGAAGAACGGCTTATCTTTAGGTCGGTTTTTCAAAAAATCTATACCGAAGCTCAAGTTCTTGCTATCTGGTTCCACACTGTCATCAGCATCAACAATTCCGTAATCTGCCCACTTGACCAGCCCGCCGGTAACATTGACCATCTCAACATCGTCGGATTCAGAAACATCATAGGGCATAAAACTTTCATCCCAGGCTTTCACGTCATCATTCTTCATCTGCCCATGAAACAGTTTTCCGCCGCGGCCAGTGTAATACCCGTTCTGCTTAAAATAATAAGGCATAGTAACAACATCTGGCATCACTTGGTGCCAGGCGACGGAGTTATCGCTTATACCCGTAGTATCGGGGCGCAGGCCCGTAATTAAAGCCGTTCTGCTTGGGTTGCAGATAGGACCCTGACAAAAAGCATTCTTAAACACAACGCTTTTTTCCGCAAAGCGGTCGACATTTGGAGTCTTAGCTATCGGGTCTCCGTAACAGCCAAGTATTGGACGCAGGTCCTCTACTACTACAAATATCACATTTTTCTTTGCTGCTCTAACTACCTTATGACTAACCTGCTGACTCTTAGCCAGTGGTACTCCAGCCATCAAAGCAGCACTAAGTTTTGTAAAATTACGCCTGCTTAATTCCATGTTCAATCCAAAGATTTAATATGAGTTAAACCTATAGTAGCCGCATGATGCTCACCTTTATTCTCAAGCCCCCTGTTATGAGTTTTGATAACAGCTTCTATTTCTTCATGTCCGGGATAATGAGCATTTATCCAGTCGTAAACATGAGTATAATGAGTCGGCACGCTGTCGCCTTTATAGAGGCCGTTTTTCAGCGAAGCGTCATCTTTCTCTATGAATTCAGCATAATAACTGTAGAGCAGGAACAGATTTTCGCCTCCAGGTGCGGTATAAGAAAATAAATCGACACCATTATTATAAGCCATCTCTGCAAGGTAAGTTAGAGCCATTCCATGATACATCGCATAGCCAAGCCCTTTATGTTCATGTGAGCGATACCTGTCGTATATCTCACCTGCGGCAATGGTATCCTTATGAGCATCATGGGTATCATCTCCGGGCATAAGTATAGCACCGGCAAGCATCTCCTTGAAATCACGGGGATTTTCGCCACTGTCTACAGCAAATGCTGCAAAGCGGTTATCCTGCAGTGCGAAACCTATCGCCCCAATCGCTGCATTATGCCAGGAAAGATGATTGTTATAGTATTGATTTCCATAATAGTCATTCGCCGTCCAGGCCAAATGCCAATACTTCAATCTGAAACCGACTTTAGTCAGCCATAGCCTTATATCCTGGATCTCTTCCGCTGTAAGTTCCGGATAAACGAGAGTATACGCATGTGCATAAAAGACAAAAGGCACACCTCCAAGCAAACCGAGATCAGCATCCCAATAAGGATAATCTCTTCGGCTCTCCAGGTTAATAATCGGCTCGGGCTTGGTACGCGCCCATTCAATCAGTATCTTCTTTGAATAATCCAAATACTCTTTATTACCTTCCATAAGCCATACAAATGCACAATCTCTGGCCGCACAGAAACTTCTGCTGCATACCGGATGAACAGCATCTTCGCTTTTATGCCCGGGCTGAGTTTTTGTATAAATCTCTATTGGTTTATTCAGGGTCTCAGATGCATGTTTTTTTATAAGTTCATAGCTTGCATACCATGGCTGAGCCTTTGCAGCTACTCTCTTCTTAGCAACAGCTATCATTTCAGGAGTCGTTACAGTAACCGGAACTTTACTTTCTTCAAAAGTCTGATTCAACTTCTTTTTCACTAAAAGTTCACTTCTCTCATCAGCAAGAAGAAATGCTGAAAACAATAACAATCCAAAAAACATTTTATTTAACATAATCACTCCATTTATTTCAGTATATCTATTGGCATCGTATTTGGGCTGGTCATTGTACCTGTATCACCTTTTGCCCAGAAACCTATTGAATCGGCGTTCATAAGCTTTTTAAGAAGGTATTTGCCATCCCAAAACTTATCCTCAAACTTTTCAAGCCACTGTTGAGTCTTCGCCTCAAGCTCGGCTCTGACTTCCGCATATTCAGGGTCATCAAACCTGTTATTGAGTTCGTAAGGATCTGCCTTTCTGTCGTACAAGACATTAGCCGATTCATCAAACCCTTTACCTTTCTGTTTGGAAGAGACGTAGACGGTACCTCTGGCATACGTATATCGCTTCGTATACACGCCACGCCATGCCGGAGCGAAATACATCAGAGGCACAGAATCGGCTCCATCATCGGTGCCATCAATTATATCAGACGCAAGGCTGATACCCTGAACAGTTTCTGGCGACCTGATACCAAGCATAGAAAGGGTTGTCGGCATTATATCCATTGTGCCGAGCAATGCGTCTGTAGTCGCGGCTTTGCGGTGAGAGCCCGGCATTTTAAGGATAAACGGCACACCGACAGATTCTACTTCAGGGCAACTTTTAGGACCCCATCTTTTATTTGAACGAAGCATATCACCGTGATCAGCGGTAAATATAATAAGAGTATTCTCATAAAGGCCAAGCTCTTTAAGCTTCTTTACAAGCTCACCGAAAGCCTTGTCAACACCTGTTATCATCGCCATATGCCCATGATAGGCTTGTCTGATTTGCGGCGTATCCTCTGCGTTAGGACGAAGCTTTATCTTAGCCGGATCATAAAGTTCAAGCAGTTCTTTCGTTGCTCCATCAAGATAAGTAGAAGGATAATTATCGGCTCCTACATTATGTGGAGGATGCCAGGAAACAAACGCCGCAAAAGGTTTATCGGCATTTTCCTTGATAAATTCGCAAGCCTGCTGAGTCTGACCGTAAGGCTCCCATTTATCGAAATACACCTTCTTTCCATTCTCATCAAAGTAGAAACACTTTTCAGGCTGATAATTCAAGTGGCAGTTATTGCTTTTGAATACATCAAAGCCGTGCCTGCGTTTACCGGCAGGAATTGCTCTGTCTCTGTCGCCGCCGTAAAGATGCCACTTTCCAAAATAGCCTGTAGAATAACCTTCTCGTTTCAATACCTCGGCAAAACTGTTGCCGTCAGTATTAAGAAGTTGAATATCATTACTGAAACAACCATTATAAAGCGGATGACGACCGGTAAAAAGCATGCCGCGATAAGGCGTGCAGACAGGCTGAGATGATACACAATTATCAAAACGTATAGAATCTTTCGCAAACTCATCAAGGTTAGGGGTTATTATCTGCTTATTACCATAACAGCCAAGCATATCCCTGCTGTGCTGATCGGAAAATACAAAAACCAGATTCGGTTTTGCTGCAGATTTTGCAGTATTTAGATTTTGGCATCCAAAGGTAAAGCCGGCAGTTGCAGCAGCTACTGAGCCTTTAAGAAATTTCCTTCTGTCTAAGTTGTGCATTGATAAACTTTCTTAATCGGCATTAGCATTGTAGCATCCGGAGACAAGAGGATCTGTACATTTGCCCCAGCCTTTGCTCAACAAATATAGATCATAAATATCAACAAACTTACTACCATCTATATCAGCTCTAAGTTCAGGCTCTACACCAAACAACAATACAGGATAACCTATCCATGGAGTTCGATTTATCTTTCTGTCGTTGTTAGATATCAACAAATTCAACGGCGAACTTTGCGGGTAATGACTTAATGCAATCTCATATATTCCTGAATAATAAGTTTCAGACAATCCCTCAAGCCGTGCCGTCTCACCTTCCGAACAATAAAAACCGCTCTTTATACACGAATCTTTAAGCCTGAGATAATCTGAATGATACTCGAAAGCTATCTGCATATTTTCACCCGTCGGAGCATAATAATTCCACAAATCAATCCCATTTGTATATGCTGCCTGAGCGATCATTGTCATAAATGACATGCTGAATACGGCGTAACTTAAGCCCTTATCCTCTACATGCCTGTAACGATCATAAAATTCTCCATCTTCCGGTGCAGGTAACTGTGCTCCGTGAGGAGTATCGCCTTCCATAAGAATTGCGCCGGCTATCATTTCAAGAAAATCTCTCGGATTATCCTGACTGTCTATAGAGTAAGCAACCAGATCATAATCCCCAAGCACAAAGCCAGCAACAGCCGTCACAGCAATATGTGCCATACTATGATTTTGATATAACTGATTATTGTAATAATTATTCTCTTCCCAAAGTTCAACACCGGAAACTTTAGCAACATTTGCCATATTGACAAACCAGTTCTCCGCATACATTCTGTCAAGAAAGTCATATCCACTGTAATCATACAGTAAATCGTAAACCCACATGAATTGCGGCAGTGATACTGCTATCGCCAATGCATGTGAAGGCTCATCAATATTCGGATCAAAATTAGTTCCCGGCATTGGATAAGTCTGGCTCCAGATATTGAGAAACTGAAGAGCTTTATCCGCATAAGCTGTATTACCGGTAAATTTATAAGCAAGTGCCAAATCTCTTGCCATTCTGCTTTGCTCAGAGCATATATCACCCCAGATATTTCTATCAGAACTGGTGCTTGGATCAGGGGTTTGATTCATGGCAGAATTGGCATAAATAAGCAAAGTCTGATACTGACTTGCATATGGTTCTTCCCCGGAATCTATGCGAAGCTTAACCCTGTCTATACCAGCCTGATCTATAAAAAGTCTTGGATGCGGATCGAAGCTGTCCTGCGTGAAATCATCAAGAACTCCTGCAAATACAAAAGTGCCTGAAAGAAGCAGTAAAATTAATGCCGTTTTTTTATACATTTATTAATATCCTAAAGAGTCTGCGCCATTTCTGACGCAGACTCGTATACGCTATTACAATTACTGCGAACATTCAGGATCCGATGGGTCTGTGCAATGCATCCAGTTTGAGGCGATTACAGCAAAGTCAGCCATATCAACAATACAATCAGAATTGACATCGCTCACATCCATAGGATTAAGTCCGCAACCATCAGTTGCAACAAGCAGCATGTCATTCCATGTACCTGCAGTGGTCATTGCCCATGCACCATTATCGCTTGAATCGCACATAAATGTCTCATAACCGCCGTTTTCCCAGTCAAGCAATACCCAGCTAAGCTTTATAACATCACCTGGCTTAGGCGCCTGTGAGTTAAGTGCCGTACAATATGACCAGTCATAAGAAAATTCCATAACAAATCCATCAGCTAAAATGGTTGCGGCATAATCTACCGCCAGATCAGGACTGAATCCGTTATTACGGCTGTTTACTGTAGTAGCCGAAGGATCAAGCTCAAAGAGAGTTGCCTTGTCTCCGGCACTGCTGTAGTGGCTCTCAAATACTCCGGGGTTGAACAGGAACTGAACCTGATCCTGGAGACTTCCGTAATCACCGGTAGCCTGAACATCCTGATCATAAACCCTCACAGCAAAATACAAAGCCGTATCATTCCAAGTCAGGTATACATCGCCGCTAAGATCAGCCGCATTATCAGGAGCCATAAAAGACGCCGGATAATCCGGAGGTAAAGGCATTGAACCATTCTGAGGACTTGTCAGTATATCAGGATAAACCATCGAGAAATTCACTGCCGCATCCCATTCGCCAGCAGTTATAACACCATCAATGGCAGGAGAGCTTGGGTTATAATATCCCGTATAAGTCAAAGCCGGACTCAAAGAAACTAACGTACAGATCAATATCATTATTGTTATAAATGAATATTTCATTTTATATTTCCTTTCGCTTATGGTTAATAAGTTAGTAGATTCTGTTACAATGTGCTTGAAAGCCATTGACTTGCCATAAGTTCGAGATCCCAGATGTTCACGTAACAATCGGGAGTTCCTTCCGGACCTGATATATCGCCAGGATCATAACCCCAGTCACCACAGGCGGCAGCGGCCGGAGCAGTAACCATAAACTCATCGATCATACCGTCGAAGAAATAACCGCCGTTATGATATTTACCCAAGAATATATGCGTCAAAGCTAATTCATTTATTCTCTTACCGCGATCAAGAGCTACTTTGTGATCATTAACCTGCATTGTCATCATGTTTTGCAAATAGTCAGCCTTAACTCTGAACCACTGACCAACAGGAACATCCATTGCTACAGCATCATGCGCACCATCTATATCCCAGCATCGGAATTCAAGACTTGGTTTAGCAACTCCATCGCTTCCTGCGACCCATATTATTTTGAACCATGCAAGGTTTTGTATTTCAAACACGTAACCTGACTGCTGGCCTTCCTGATAAGGATCGATATAAAGAAGCGTATCAACCGTTATATTATCATAGCCATCCCAGAGCTGACCGTCCATGCCATAGCCCCAGTTCGTAGCGCCATCAAACACGAGAGCCGAATCAAAGCTGGCAGGCAGATCATTGGGCTCAGTATGCTCATAAAGCACAGGGTCGCCGACTATCCTGAAACGATGTTTTGGCCTTCCCGTACTGTTATCATCAGATGTAAGAATATAACTGCCGCTAAGGAACGTATCATTCATATGCCACAAGCAGAGAGCATCAGGCTGGTCAGCTAAAACTTGAGGCACAAGCATATCTTCGCTCTGTGCAGAAGGAGCACTGAAGCGAACCTCATCAAGCATGCCTTTGAAATGGTTCGCATTACCATGATAGTGACCAATCAGTATTGCCTTTGCCGCATCATTTTGATTTATAGCATCAGGTCCGGCAATAGACTCATATCTGTCATTATAGGAAACGCTCATAGTTCCATTATTGTATTCAGCAACAACTCTTATCCATTGACCGGCGGGAACATCAAGAACATCCTGAGTTGTAAGAGCCCCGGTATCGTCCCATACATTGAATTCCAATTTTGCAGTACCGGCATCCTTATCACAAATAACTCGCAACCACGCAACACCTTGAATCTCAAATATCATTCCAAGAGGATCTGTATCAGACCACGTGGAAACAGGGTCGATATAGACAAGACCATCAAACTGGAATGTGGAATGACCTACCCATGCTGCGCCGCGATAATTGTATCCCCAATCGGTTGAGCCGTTAAGAACAAGAGCTTCACCAATAGCTCCGCCGCTGCCTGTGGTAAGATTACCCGTAACCACTCTTAATTCATGAGCTGCTCTTCCAGTACTATTATCATCTGGTGCAAGTATATAACTTCCACTAGGTACAAGATTCTCAAAATGCCACAAAGCGACAGTATCACTCGAATCTATAAGTGGTTCGGGATACAAAGCCATACTCACGTTTACAGTCGCAAGCATTAAAGAAATCACAAGGAAAAATCTTAATGAATTTTTCACAACCATTGTAAAACTCCTTTTGAATTAAAGAATTAATAAAATTGCTTTTCACTATTACCTTCTGACGCTTGGAGGTAATGTTTTTATATTTCTCTTTGGATGGAAATCAGTTCCTATATTATCACTCCAGGGCCAAACCTCTTTACTTTCAGCATGCCCATCGGCAAAAAGATAATTACTCTTTTTACCATGATTCGGCGCCGGACCGTTAGCCCTGTAGGCACTAATATCAGAAGGGCCTTTACCCCAGCCGGCCTTATCATATGCACTGAAATGAGGTCCGCCAAAATCAAGCATCAAACCGCCAAAAGAAGAACTCCTGATAGCTGAAGGTACCCATTCGGCGGTATCCCCACTTAACTCGGCGAGAAAAGGCAGCCCTTGAGGTCGCATTATCTGGTCGAATTTACGCCAGTTCATTTTACGATAAGTATCAGGGTTTTCATTTTCACCTATGCCGCGAAAGAAAGGATTCATTCCAAAAGTACCTCGCCATCCGGATATTTCGGTACCTACTTCATATTTCTTCCGATATTTTTCCTGAGAAGGACATCTCAATATCGGCAACGTATGAATGATAGAAGCATACTCTTCGGCTGTCTGACTGGTCTTTTTCTTGTCCGTATCATAATAAGGGCCAAGACGACAAGGCCACCTGGAATAAGAATCATTCAACTGTTCACCTTCAAGCTTTACTGTAGGTACAACTTGATTGTCGTAGTCTGTTGCGTAAAGCATAAACATCTGACCGAGGTCCCGCTGTCTTGTTTTACAAACCACACTTTGCGCCTGCTCCCTAGCTTTACTTAAGGCAGGCATCATTATTGACATCAATATGGCAATAATAGATATTACAACTAACAATTCGATCAGCGTAAACGCTTCTGACTTTTTTACTGTAAATTTCTTCATAAACAATACCTTTCCTGTTGTATTAACACTCAACTGATGCCGTCGAGTTTCTAACTATCAATCTTGGTTTTGCAAAATTTCTTGCAGGAGTTCCTGCCTCAATCTCACCGGAAACCCTCTGAAGTAAATATCTCAATGCTCTCATTCTCGCTCCACCCTGATCAAGATTAACACTTGTAACCGGAACCTCACAATACCTGCCAACTGATTCACTCATTGTAGATATAAGTGAAATATCACCGGGAACACTCCAACCGTTGGAAATAAATGCCTGTTCAATTGGAAGAGCAAAGGAATCGACCATAATAATCATAGCTGTGGGTCTATTGGATGAATCTTTCTTGAAACGGCTCATAAATTCCAATGCAGCGTCATAATTAGCATTTTTCACATCAGATCCGGACTCAACCCGCACTACATCCTCAAAGCTGATAAGCCAATCCTCAGAAAACTCAAGCCCTCTTTCGCGATAGCATTCTTTCCATGCATTAAGACGTAAATAAGACGCTGAATAACTTGCCCTTGGAAGGACAATTGAAATCCTGCGATGCCCAAGTTCGTATAGATGATCGAACGCCAACTTAGTCGCACCTTCAATGTCAGTACCAAACATATCTAACTCAGGGTACAATCTTTTATCATCTTCCAAGAGTACTATAGGATAATTATCCTTGTGAAAATCTTTCAAAACCTTACTGTCAAGTTGAGGTGTCATAAGAAGCACACCGTCAACATAACTCTGCCGTGCATATATAATCATATCTTCGATGCGTTTTTTGCTGTGGTGCGATGATATTGTAAGCATCGTGTAGCCATTGTTGTAGCACTCCTGCTCCGCTGCACTGAAGTCAAGACCCGGTCCAGGAAGAATGAGCATTATATTGTTTGATCTGCCGGTAACAAGTGAGCGAGCAAGCGGGTTAGGTCGATAGTTAAGCTTATCAGCCGCCTCCAGTATTTTCTTCCTTGCATCCTCCGTGCAACGCACGGCTTTGCCGTTCAACACTTTAGAAACCGTCGTAATACCAACGCCGCTTTCAACACTTATATCTTTAAGAGTAGCTGCCATAGAAAAATCCTTAGATACCACATTTAGGAATGATTGACTTTTTAGAATTATAACACATAACTAAAGCCTGGTCAAACGTTTTTTCACATAAGGTCAAACATTTTTTCATAAACACTCGACATCATAGCAATAAAGTTTTTTAAGCTTAGACAACTCTCCCTGTAAAGACTTCAATATCAGAGATTTATCACTATCAGAGACAAGATTATTCATCTCCAACGGATCTAATTCAAGGTCGTATAATTCAAAAATATCACCATCAACACACGGCGTTTCAATGTATTTATATCGTCCCGTTCTTACGCCTGTTATGGTAGGTATACCGGGAGCATAGTCCTCCTGAAAATACTCATAAAAGAAGCTGTCCCGCCACGCAGCATCTCTGCCGCTTAAAAATGGAACGAACGACTGCCCCTGAACCGTAGAAGGAATTTTCACTCCTGCTATTTCAAGTGCGGTAGGCATAAAATCAAGATTCAAAATCATTTCATCAACAATCTTACTGGCCTTGCCAATACGTGGATAACGAACCAAAAGAGGTACACGTATCGACTCTTCCCACATAACCCTTTTGTCGATAACACTGTGATGTTCACCAAGCAAATAGCCATTGTCGCTGGTAAACATCATAAAAGTATCATCGAAAAGCCCTTCTTGCTTCAAAGTATTATCTATCCTGCCAATACTTTTATCAACAGCAGAAATAGCACGCAAATAATCCAATTTCCTTTTGTTCTTCGGATCCCAATTATCAGGCACGACTTTATCAGGAACTAACTCACCCTCACTTGCCGCCCATTTGTCCTTGTGAAGCCCATAGACTGCTCCCCTGCGAACCCACTGGGGCTTATCGCTGTAATTATCTTTATAATTTCCCGGCTCAGGCAGTCGCTCATCGGCGTACAATTCCTTATCGCAATCTGCAGGCGTAAAAGGAGAATGAACGGCTTTATGCCAAAGGAAAAGACAGAAAGGCTTATCACGATCTTTTTTTATAAACTGAATTGCATAGTCCGTAAGAATATCGGTTATGTATCCGTTCACCTGAATTTCACGACCGTTTTCATTAAGTATCGGATCATCATAAACACCTTGTCCCTCAAAACTTAGCCAATAATCAAAACCTCGTCTGGGCTGCGCACTTTTCGCCATATGCCATTTACCTATCATAGCAGTTTCGTAGCCGCTTTCCTGCAGCACCTCCTGAAGCATAGGCATTGACTCTTTAGGATCACAGGTTTCATTGATCATGACACCATTCTTATGAGCATATGCACCGGTCAAAAAACATGCTCTTGAAGGAGAACATAAAGCTGTAGTGACAAAGCAATTCTTAAAATCGATACCATCTTCACGAAGCCTGTCTATGCAGGGCGTTTCGAGAAAGGGGTAAGCCCCTGAAAACCCAACCGCATCATACTTCTGATCATCGGTCATGATGAATATAAAATTCGGACGCTGACCTGCTTCTGAATCGTTGACAGCTTGAGTTGTGCATCCATCCAAATACATCGATCCAAGGAATGCACCTGTCACTAAACCAGCTTTTGACAAAAAATCTCTTCTGTTCATATACTCAAAATTTCTCTAAAATTAGAAACAGCTTAATTACAGGTTGAACCCCATTGAACAGTTGTATCACCGGTATTACCGTAAACAGATATTGTGCCATTCTTGTATGGGTTTATATATATAGGATAATTCGGGCTGTAACTCGAACCCCACTTCACATAATTATTACTTATAGTGCTGTCAGAACTGCATTCAGTATCTGGACTTCTCCAATCACCAAGATACACGGCACAATGCTCTCCACCATAAATTTCGTTATAGTCGATATGAAAACCTTTACCGCTTACATGTACTCCATGATTACCATAGTAGCGGATAAGATTGTAGCGAATGTAGCAACGCTTATCCACACCGGAAGTCGCACCTGTATTGTGATAACCTATTATGCTGTCCTCGCTGTAGCTCTCGCCGTATTCAGAGCTGCATAAACCGCTGTACTGCATATAATTATGCCCGATCTCAGCACCTACGGTCTCTGCGATAGCAACAGTGGAGCCCATGGTATAAGCAATATCGCAATAGATTATTTCCGGGTCAGTTGAGTTGCACACGCTTATGCCGCGGGCAACTGAATCATAAGAATTGATATTCAAAGCAGGGTATCCCGCATAACGGAGCAGACAATGATCAACAAGCAGCTCTGTTGTGCCGTCGCCATTGATAAGGTGCTGATATTTCATACCTGACGTGGAATAGGTGTTTAATGTATTTATTACCGTACAATCCATTATAACATTCCCTGTAGCGTATCTGGTATCAATACCATTTCTTGCTTTTTTATTGGCATCAATTTTCAGAGTACTGTAATCATCGTCTCTACCGTAAATCTGAGCACCGTTCTGCAAAATAATGAGCGGACTGTCATATACAGGACTGCTTGAATTACCTCCCGCTTTTATCACGGCACTAGCTCCTGATGTAACCGTCAAAATTGAATTACTCGGCACAGTCAATGTCTTCGAAGTATAATAATTCGCACTGCTCGAAAGCCTGTATGTATCATTAATACTATACGTACTGAAATACCAGGCAATAGAACCTTGCACAGTAGCATCTCCATGGTCGCTAATACTGTTATGCGGAATATCGTAAACAGCGGCAAACATCGAACATGCGGCGATCAAAACCATCAAAACAACCATTCTCTTTAACATAATCATTACTCCTTAAAAAAATAATTTAGTCAAACGATTTTTCAATTTTGAACAAACGTTTTTTCAATATCAAACAAATTAACATAATGAAACTTTCTTGTCAATTGTTTTTTTCATAAATCTTATCCCTGATCAAGTCAAACATCAGACAAGCTAAACCTTAAATAATTATTCTAAACTGACTTATAAAAACGTAAAAAACAGAAGAAATAGTGTTTTCTGAACCTTTTTTATCACTTTTTCAAAAATTTTTTGCATGATTTTCTTAAGTGTAAACTGCAAAACGGAAAATCTATTGATGATAATGTTCCCCTGCTTCTCTCAAGTAATACCAGCAAGAATATGACAACAATATCTCATTATTTGTCCGTGAGAAAATCTGACAAAGAACTGGCATGTCAAGTTCCTACAAAGTTTTGGCAAATTGACGAACTTTTGACCAACTATGGGGTAAAATGGGTGTTTTGAGCAGAAAAGAAAAAGCCTCGTAAGCTATTAACCTACAAGGCTTTAACAGAGCGAGGCAGAAGGGACTAATACCGGCTCGACTCTAAAGGCGTGGGCTCCATCTTTTTCAAAGCTCAAGCCTCATTGCCTTTGCCACTTTTGCCACCACTAAAGTGGCGTTAGTACTAACCATAAAACTCGAAACACATAGCTTGGGAAGTATACAGACAAGAATGTGGACATGACGCTGCATAAGAGTCGAACTCACCATATATACTAAAATGTAAAGACAGTTTTGGTATAACCTGTGGTGTCCACCTGCATGGCGGGTAGTTGATTCTTCTCAAATTTTGCAAATTTGAGAAAAGGCTAAAAGACATTAACTTAAATTGGCAGTTTTCAGGATATTAATCTGAAAACTGCCAATTTCCTCTCGAAAAAACAGAAATTATGCATGACCATATCAATGGTCATACAGATAATATTGCCATTTCGGCTTTGTACGCCCCTGAGTATCTCTGTAGTTTGTAAAATCGTCAGGTTCAACAGAAACATGCCCATCAACCCAACCAATATTACCAACACCATACCAATCCGAAGCCTTCTTATTATGCCACCTCGTTGCGTATCGATTGCTTTCAGGGAAACTCATTGGGTCTTTGAGCGGATTGAAATACCAGCTCACACAAGCATAATATTCATTATCAATGAAATATATAGTCTCCTGAGTAGCCCTTATTGCTGAGACCTTGGTAACACCATGATCATTCCAATACACGCTGTCTGGTCCATACAAACTCTTACCAATACCGCTTGACCCGGGACTGGGAGAAACATTAAGGGTTATATGTCCGTTAGCCGCATATGTATAAGTGCGTTCATTACCTTCAGTATCAAAATCAGGATCACTACTGTAAAAGGTACTGTCCTTTGCACTTGGGCAGACAAAGCTATCAGACTCATTCTCCGTAGAAGCACTAACATAACTGGTTATTGTACAGTTCTCAAACTGGTCCTTGTCGCTATACCATGCCCCCGCAATAGCCCAATCATCATTATCCTGCGACCATAAGCTCGCCCCAAGGACAAGAGTCTTGAGATTGCTTCTGCATACAATCATCTTGGCACTCTCTCTCGCTCTTCCCATAGCCGGCATCATGATCGACATAAGAATCGCTATAATAGAAATAACCACCAATAATTCGATTAATGTAAAACCTTTTACTCTTTTCATTTTCTGACCTTTTCCTAATAAGAGACGCAGCCGATAGACTGCGTCTCAGGAATATTATCAATTAACACTCACCCAATCTGAAGCAAAGATCGCATAGTCTTCAATATCCACATTACAGTCATTATCAATATCACCGTTAATACTCTCACCACAAACAGGTAAGCTATATACAACAATATCGTCAATATCTATTACTCCGCTTCTTTCATCATTACTGCCGCTACCGCAGCCAATCATTACAGATGCTACATTGCTAAGTACAGATTTATCTACCGAACCTACACCACTCTCGCCAAGAAGATTATCGAAATCAAGAATCCATTTATCCCATTGATCTGCAGGTGTAGATGTTGTGTAAGCCCATGACTCCGCAAGTATCTCACCTGATGAGTCAAAGAATTTCGCAAACAGAAGCCCCTCTTCACTGTTACCGCTATGACGATTCACATAGAGACTTGCACCATCAAAACCGCTTAAATCTGTTACTGAAGCAAGCTGATAAACAATACTTGTGTAATTGCCACCGCTCTCTGTTACCGGAAGACTGTAATTCCATACTAAGGCCTGAGAACCCTCGTAAGCCGAAGATGTTAAATCTAAAGTTCCTGTACCTGAATACGTCTGGCTTTCATGTATGCTCCAATAACCATCAAGAGCACTGACAGACCCATAACTTTCAAAATCATCTACAGTTATAACTGCTCCGGCGCTTGCAAGACTTTCAGCAGTCCAGTCTTCAACAAATATTTTCAAGTCTTCCTGATCAATCATTGTATCACCATTCATGTTCGAATTAGAAAGCATTGCTGTAATACTCTTAGCATTTAAAGCACCATCCCATAGGATAAGATCTGACATGTACGCTGTTGTACTTGAACCAATATAGCTTTGGCCTGACTGATACCCAACATAACCAATAAGCCCCTGCTTATAATCCGATCTGGCAAGAGCAACAGAAGCATAAAATTCACCATTAACATAAAGCATTACGTCAACACCATCGCAAACCACAGCAATATGATTCCACTCTGAATTAAGTATTGAGTTTGCATTCTCGATAGTAAGCGAATATACGTTATTCCACCAATAATCATGACTGTAAATCTTCAGCATACTGACCATATTAGTGTAATCAACCTCTCCTCTTATAGTAAACAAGCTGCCGCTTTCGCCAACTTCCTGATAGAAAGCGGTGTTCCAGCCTTCCCAACCAGATTTCAGCCAGAAAGAAACAGAGTAAACACCAAGATTAGAAACAGTGGCCGGTAAAGTAAGCTTCTGTGCACCTTCAAACTTAACCGCATCATCAACAACCCAATCAGTGATATCACCGGTGTAGCCATCAAAAGGTGCATCATATCCATTACCGCTTTGATCAGGAAATACACCCATAGAATTTGGGTCATTCAATGGATACCAAGCAACAATATCAGGTGTGCCATAACCAGGAATAGCGTCAGGAATGATAAGGGATTCTATTTCAGTCTGCGTAAGCTCTTTGTCCCAAATCTTAAACTCATCAAATTTACCAACAAAATAATCTCCCCACCCAGGATTTGAAGGTATTCTTAACTCCCCTGGAGCATCAGCAAAACCGAATGTTTTCGAACCGATCATGTAGCCGTTTTTATAAACCTTGACAGTACTGCCGTCACATGTAACAGTCATCATCTGCCATTTTCCTACATCCCAACCTATACCTGTTGATAGATATTCACCATCTCCATCAGTAAAAGTGATATTACCAGAGCTGGAATAAAGTGACCTTGACGCCCCGCCTGTTCCATAAGGCTTCTTGCCAATAGCAAATGCAACGGCCCAGTCAGTTGGTGCGGCATCCGTATAAACCCATACATTCACACTCCAGCTGTCTGTTGCACCAAGTGGAAGCAACGATGTTGGAATGGCTGCGTTGTAAGCACATGATGTAGCTGTAGAACTCAATGCGTTTCCAGCTACACCTTCAGAGTTGTAACCTACTCCGTTGTAACTTACACCCGTAATACCGCTTACACTATAGTCATTCAGATTATTTTCAAATGCCCAGTGAAGAACAAGGTTTGGATCCGCACTACCCAGCGCGATTGAACCCGCAAAACACAAAACTAAAACAAACAAAATCAGACTAATTCGTTTCATCATATCTCCTTAAACAAATTATACATTAATTACAAACGGAACAACAATTATTCCGCAATTAGCTCAATCTTCTAACTGCTGCGGTAGATTCCCTGACTACCAGCTCACTGCCAACTTTTACTGTATGTGCTGAGTCGGCTTCCTCACTCGTCATCCTCTGAACAAGCATCTTGCTTGCGTATTTTCCAACCTCACGGCCTTTTTGCATCACAGTTGTAAGTGCAGGCTGCATCTTACCGGTGAAATCAAGGCCGGAAAAACCAACAACAGAAAGCTCGGTAGGTATATCAATTCCAAGCTTTTTAGCCGCATTATAAACATCTATTGCAAGGTGGTCAGTCTCCGCGAATACAGCAGTAGGTCTGTTTTCTCCAGAAAGCATTTTTGTTGCAACCTCAAACCCATCACTGTTATTATCATCGCTAAGCTGCCACAGCTTAAATTGAACATCTTGATTTGACTTAAAAAGCGCAAATTCAAAATATTTCGTCCTCATAAGCTGCCAACTTCTCGCCGACTTCTGAAACTCAGAAAAACACGCTATATTAGTGTGGCCAAGTTCCAGCAAATGGTCAGCAACAAGCTTACTGCCCTGCTCCTCATCAGTCTGTACAGAATCAGCTTTGCAACCTTCCAAGCAGTGGTCTATAACTACAATGGGAAGATTATTAGTTTCATTAAGCTCAACCAGCGTGTCCTTATATGTCTCCGCAAAATCAGGCCATACAATAAGACCTTCCACCCTGTGCCCAATCAGCCTCTTTATATGCTCAAGGCCCTGCTGTTCATCCGCAAACTTCCTGGTATCACCTGCCCACAGCGTTATAGGCATATAATCAGCTTCTGTAAGCTGCTGATGAACACCGGAAAGAACATCCGCCCAATAGGAGTCAAAAGGCGGAACAAGAACACCAACTGTCCGGCTCTTGCCGGTCTGTATACTTTGAACAAGCAGATTCTGATTCCAACCAAGCTCCTTAGCCACTTCAAAAACACGCTTCTTTGTATCTTCATGAAAGCGACCTTTGCCATTTCGCAAAATAATTGAAGCAGTGGCCAATGAGACGTTCGCCTCACGTGCTACATCTTTTAACTGTGGAACTATGTTTTTTGTTGAAGCCATCTTAAATCCAGTATGATCATTAAATCTGCTAAAGTACTTTAACAGATATTAACACATCAAAAAAATATTGTCAACATTATTTTAAAAAAATTGATAAAGTACTTTAACAAGTCAATAAGAAGGTTATTTTCAGACAAAAAAGCTTGATTTACCAAAAAATTAATATATACTCTAAATTGATAAAGCACTTTATCAAGCCTTAAAAGGCGATATTAAATTTTTAAGAGGTCTATTTATTGAATGAAAGTATCTTTTTTAACATTCTTATTTCTGTCAGCCGGATTTGTCCAAGGCAAAATCGAGCTTAACAGCTTATTTTCAGATAACATGGTATTACAGCAAAACAGCGTCTGTATGCTTTGGGGGACTTCTGCGCCAAACACATATTTACATATAAGATATAGCTGGGAACCAAACTCACACAAAGTCCTGTCAGAGGAATCCGGCTGCTGGCAATCTGAGGTTTCCACACTGAAAGCCGGCGGACCATATAAAATAACAATTAAAAGCAAGAATGACTGCATAGAAATCAAAAACATACTTATAGGGGAAGTTTGGCTTTGCTCTGGGCAATCCAACATGCAATTGCCATTGATGGGATGGGAGACCGCCCCTGTCAAAAACTCTAAAAGAGAAATAGCAAACGCAGAGTACCCTCAAATCCGAATGTTCAATGTTCAATGCAATATTGCAACTGAACCACAGCAAAACTTTGACGGCAAGTGGACTGTCTGCTCACCTAACGGAGCAAAATGGTTCTCTGCCGTAGGTTATTTTTTCGCCAAAGAATTGCACCACCAGTTAAAATGCCCAATAGGCATGATAAACTCAAGTATGGGCGACACCCCGATACAAGCCTGGATGAGTAACAAAAGCCTAAAAAGTTGTCAAGCAGGCAGGAAAACTTTAGCAGAATTCAAGGAAGCCATAAAAAATTATAAAACGGAAAGAAAAACATACGAAAAACGGCTTCAGCAATGGCAACAAAACGGACAAAAACCGTCCACAAAGCCCTTTAAACCGATACATGAATCTCACAGCAGAAGACCTTCAGGCAGATACAATGCAATGATAGCACCTGCCCTTAAATACAAAATCAAAGGTGTAATCTGGTATCAGGGAGAAAACAACAGATCACAAGCAAAAGAATACAACAACCTTTTCCCTGCAATGATAAAGAGCTGGAGAAGCGAATTCGGACTCAAAGATATACCTTTTTACTATGCCCAGCTAACAGCATTCTACAAGCACTGCCCTAATACTGATGTTGTAATCGAACCGGAAAAACCTAAAAATGAAGACTGGCCGCAATTGAGACAGGCACAACTGGAGACAATGAAAGTCAACAATACAGGAATGGCTGTAACTATTGATATCGGAAGCAAGAACAATATTCATCCTCCAGATAAAGAAACTGTCGGCAAACGACTTGCGGCATGGGCATTTGCTAATGACTACAATCAAAATATACCATTTTGCGGCCCGCTATACTACCATAAAGAAAACAAAGGCAGCAAAATTCGCATATATTTCAAAAACGCAACAGGACTTCACAGCACCGGCAACGGCAACATCTTTGCAGTAGCCGGAGAAGACAACGTTTACAGATGGGCGGAATTCGAAATACAAGACGATACAGTAATCGTCTGGAATGACAGTATAGAAAAACCGGTAAATGTAAGATTCAGCTGGATGAACTATCCAGAGATTTATATTTACAATTCCTACTCACTGCCAATGAGTCCTTTTACAACAGAAAAATTATTTTAACAATAGAGAGGTATACTTTGACTTATTTAGGAACGACAGATCTTGTCATCATAGGCTTTTATCTTTTTGTACTTGTGGTACTTGGATTCTATCTACAGAAAAAAGCATCTGCCTCAATGGACGACTATTTCCTTGGAGGCAAAAGCCTTCCGTGGTGGGCAATAGGCATCTCGGGAATGGGCTGGTCACTTGATATCACCGGCACTATGCTGATAGCCTCACTGCTATACCTGCTTGGCCCAAGAGGATTGTTTATTGAATTCCGTGGCGGAGTTCCGCTTGGCCTTATATTCGTAATGGCCTGGACTGGAAAATGGCACAGACGTTCCAACTGTATGACCGGAGCGCAATGGCAAGCGTACCGTTTTGGAACAGGAGCATCAGGAAAGTTCGCAAGAATACTGGCTGCCCTTGCTGGAATAGTTTTCACAATCGGCATGCTTGCATATCTGGTAAAAGGTGTAGGTCTATTCATCTCAACCTTCATCCCGACGCTGACACCTATCCAATGTTCACTCATCATGATAGGTATAGCCACATTATACACAGTAACATCCGGCTTCTACGGCGTTGTATACAGCGACATTTTTCAGGCATTTCTAATATTCCTGGGAATAATAGTAGTTACGACACTGGCTATCAAAAAAGTACCCGACGGAGCAGAGCTTGCTGCTATAAGCTCCTCTATAACTGGATGCAGCGATTGGATGACAAGCCTGCCGCAAATGAAGACTGCTATGCCCAAGTCATACGAAATGTATGAATGCTTATTTATGTTCACCGTATTTTTGATACTTCGAAACCTTATACTCGGCGCAGCCAGCGGAAACACGCCACAGTATTTCGCCGCAAAGAATGAAAGAGAATGCGGGAAAATAGCATGCCTATGGTCTTCACTGCTTATGTTTAGATGGCCAATGATGATCGGATACGCTATCCTTGGCATTTATCTCATAAAAGATCTCTTTCCAGATATGAGCGTACTCGCTGATGCCGCTAACGTCATACACTCCGCAATGCCGGAAATCACAAAGGATCAGTGGCCAAACGAAATTGCAAGAATCGTAGCCAACCCCGAACAGTATACATCAATAACAACACAGCTAAGTGAGATTCTGGGCAGCAAATGGTCAGAAAGCCTGCAACTGATAAGTTTTGAAGGCACAGTAAATGCAGAACGAATCCTTCCCGCAGTCTTGCTTTACTGTATACCGGCAGGTTTCAAGGGGCTTATATTGGTAACATTGATTGCAGCTTCAATGTCAACTTTCGACTCAACGATAAACCTCGCTGCCCCCCTCTTCACAAAAGACATATACATAACATTCCTAAGACCAAAGGCTCAAAACAGAGAAGCTCTCACTGTAACATACATTTTCAGTGTTCTCATGGTAGCTGTAGCATTCTTCATGGGCTACAAAGCCAAAAGCATAAACGAAATATGGGGATGGATAATGATGGGCTTAAGCTCCGGCCTTGCCATACCGGGAATGCTTCGCCTCTACTGGTGGCGATTTAACGGACAGGGATTTGCGATCGGCACATTTTCAGGTATGTTTGCCGCAATAATACAGAGAGCAATCTGGCCGGAGTTGCCTGAGATTACCCAATTCATATCACTGAGCCTGATATCGCTGTTCTTTGCTGTTTTAGGCACATACCTGACTGCACCAACTCCGCGTGATGTACTGGAAAACTTCTATAAGACAACACGACCATTCGGACTTTGGGGGCCGTTCAAAAACACACTGCCACCTACTGTACAGGTTGCTCTCAAAAAAGAAAATACTAACAGCCTGATAAGCGTTCCATTCATATTCATCTGGATGATATCAATGTATATGATGCCGATGCAACTTATGATAAGGGATTTTAATGCATTTTTTATAACATTAATACTGTTTATAATCGGTCTTGGCGGTATACTTAAATTCTGGGTAGGTAATTATCACTCAACAGATGCTATAGAAAAACTGGAGGAGCAGATTTGAAAACAAGGCTGCTAACAATGAAGTCATTAACAATATTTGTAATCTTATTTACATGCTACTCAGCAGTATTTGCAACCAATATTGCTATGATCGGCAACAACGATGCGCTGAAAAAAGAACTCAGTCTGGATGGTTACAAGATAACAGCAATTACAGAAAAAAATCTTTTTAATAAAGAAATATTCAACATAAACACTTACGACATTTTGCTTGTAACAGAAAGCGAGAATCTGCCTCAGGAGTGTGCAGAAAGCTTATTAAGCTTTATCAGGAAAGGCGGCGACTTAATCCTGCTTGGGGGGCATGCCTTTAAGAATATTAATTTTGAAAAAACCCTACCGGTCTTTTACGATGACGAAACAAACTACTTTAACAACACCGCATATCTTAAAAGATACGATAGTCAAAAAGTAACGCAGCAAAAATGGGAAATAGAATTATCCGGCATAAATGCAATAGGCTATTCTATTGTAAGTACCTCTAGATATATTCCTTTACTTGAAGTTTACAATAAAAGCGATGTGCCTATGGATTTTGCTGCTGGAATACTTATCCATTACAACGGCGAGTTTGAAGGCGGCAGATGGTTTATAAGCGGTGTTTATGATGGTGATTTTTACAAAACACCAGTATTTATAAACACACTTAAAACCACATTAAAAAAAGTCGCTCCTGAAAGATACATTGCTAATATGAAGTTGAAAGACAAAATTGCACGCCAGGACAGGCTTAAGCCTGTCTCCGGAAAGATGCAGAAAATCATAATCTCCGATGACGGCAGAAGTTTAATCAAAGAGAATGGTCAACCCTTTTTCATAATCGGCACAAATTACATCGGGACATCTGAATCTAAATGTTCGCATATGTCTGAAAACTTCATCCTTGAAAATATACGCAAGGATTTTGAAAGAGCTAACAAGATAGGTATCAACTGTTTTCGTTTCTGGATTGAAGGTCTTGACAATAGACTCGACAGACTCGAAAGCGTAATTGCATTAGCTCAAAAATATGATATCTACCTATTGCTTCAGCCTACCGCTCACCCAATGGAAAACATCGAAGACTTGAGTAAGTTGTTTTCTGATCTTGCTAAATGTTCAAAACCATACAATGCGGTAATTGGATTCGACTTGATGAACGAACCGTATATTACAACAGTAGGTTCTGTAATGACTGGCGGCAAGCCCGGGCGAATCATAAGAGAAAACGCTTTTGACAAATACAAAGATAGTGGGCTCTACAACAAAGAATGGGTTCTTAAAAACGCAGCCAATCGAAGCGGATGGCCGGAAATGAGTAAGTGGGTTACGACAGAACAAGCACGTAATCTTTACACTTCATTTGATATTGCGAAACAATACAGCGAAAAATTCATCGAATCTAAAGACTATTCATCACTTCAGGGCATCGAAGAAATGCTTCCATTCGAGAATGAATATGAAGTTTTCTTCAACAATGTAAATACCGACTTCAGCAACTGGATAAACATACAGAAGACTGCGATAAAAAAACAAAATGACTCTTACTTTATAACAGTTGGCTACAACACTTCACTTACAGCATTACCGGCAAACAAATCTCTGGATATAGTCAGTCATCATCTTTATCAGCCGCCATCTTCTTATGAAGACATGGTAAAATCAGTAACGACGTTTGACAGACTGCAAAGGCTCTACCCCGACAAACCCATAACACTCGGAGAATTCGGTTACAGCTCATACTTCGTATTGCCTGATGGCGAGTTTCTTGGCGACCAGACAAGTTCTGTCGCAGAGATGATGATATACCTTTATGCTTTCGCCAACAATTACAGCGGAGCAATGTCGTGGATGTTATCTGACTGGCCGGTTCCAATAATGGAACGAACGGCATGGTGGATAAGCAAGAAAGATCAGGCATATCAAGCAGGATTTGGTTTGTTCAGATACAATGGAACAGACGAAGGTAAACCTAAACCGATTGCAACTGCAATCAAGATTTTCAGCCAATACATAAAAAACACCACTGCAGGAAAAGGCAGATTTGAAATACATCGTTCTTCAAAATCGCCCATTGGCTGTGGATACTCCTATAAAAGCAAAGATGCTCTGTTCATAGGCGACATAGACTACTCTGATGCAAACTTGAATTTCACATCACCGGTAATGACCAACTTGATGATAATCCAAAGCAGCACCAAACTTGAGCTTACGTCTTCAACAAACTTAAAGATAAACATGAATCTTAAATGCTTCAGTGCAAATAAACCTGAAAATTTTAAAAAGATAGAACTTTTAGCCGGACAAACAAAGACTATTGAAATAAAGGAATAATATGAAACTCAAACGTTATGATAAAAACCCTATAATATCACCTGACAATAAAAATGACTGGGAAAGTCTTGTAACTACAAATCCAAGTGCATGGTACGATGAAAATGATGGCGAAGTTAAAATGCTTTATCGCGCAGCAGGCAATGATGCCAAACATATCGTAAGATTCGGTCTCGCTGTCAGCAGAAACGGTTACGATTTTGAGAGAGTATCCGACAAACCAGTCTTTTCTCCAAGCAAAAACGGTTTCGATGCGGGCTGCGTTGAAGACCCGAGAATGATAAAAATCGGAGACTACTACTACATTACCTATGCAACCAGAATTTTCCCTCCTGGACAATACTGGCTTGAAGGCGGACCTTACGTACCACCAACATGCCCGGAAGACTTCCCATCACTCGTACGAGAGAATTCCACCGTAACAGGATTGGCTATCACTAAAGACTTCAAGACATGGATTCGTCCGGGAAGAATGACAAACCCCAAAATAGACGATCGTGATGTGATACTGTTTCCCGAAAAAATAAACGGCAAGTATGCTCTTATACATAGACCAATGAGCTGGGTTGGCGAAGAATACGGCACCGAACATCCCGCAATGTGGATATCATTCTCAGATGACATGCTCGTCTGGCAGGACAGCAAACTTCTTGCCAAAGGCACAGAAGACTGGGAACTTAAAATCGGAGGCAACACACCGCCTCTTCGAACCGAACACGGCTGGCTCACAACCTATCACGGCGTTGGACAGGACGGCTACTACAGACTTGGAGCAATGCTGCTTGATACCGAAGAACCGTGGAAAGTGACCCATAGAACAAAAGAGTGGATACTTGAACCAAAAGAAGACTACGAAACACATGGATGTTATGAAGGCGGTGGAGTCGTGTTCCCATGCGGCAAAGTAATTATCGATGATACATTATTCGTATACTATGGAGCAGCAGACAAATATGTCGGACTCGCAACTTGTAAGACAACCGAGCTTTTTGATTATCTGCTCAGTTGTCCGGTTTAACAGCACATACTAAGACAAGGAAAATAACGATGTATCAAACAGAAAACAGCAGCAATGTTAAGATGCCAGCAAACTTCCCCTGGATGGATAAACCAAAAAATTGCGAAGAAGCTATCTGGCGTGAAACCAGAAACCCAATAATAAATCGTAATCCGGTCAAAAATGTCAAAAGAATATACAACAGTGCAGTGATTCCTTTTGAAGACCACTATATTGCTGTTTTACGGGCTGACTATAAAAACGGGATGCCATTTCTCCATCTCGGCGAAAGCGAAGATGGATTGAACTGGAATATCAGCGACAAGAAGCTCCTGTTCAGCACTACAGATGGAATTCCCGGAATGGATGAATATGCATACGATCCAAGAGTTACGTACATTGATGGAAAATACTACATAACATGGTGCAATGGATACGGCGGACCAACCATCGGTGTTGCAGGAACAACTGATTTCAAAAACATAGAACAATACGAAAATGCGTTCCTGCCATTCAATAGAAACGGCGTACTTCTTCCCAAAAAGATCAATGGCAACTTTGCCATGCTGAGCCGACCAAGCGACAACGGCCACACTCCTTTCGGTGATATCTACTACAGCGAAAGCCCGGATATGTGTTTCTGGGGAAAACACCGACATGTGTTATCGCCAACAGAAACATGGTGGGAATGTACTAAAGTCGGAGCTGGCCCAACGCCAATAGAGACATCTCAAGGCTGGCTGCTATTCTATCATGGCGTAATGAGTACATGCAGCGGACTCGTATACAGTATGGGAGCCACCCTGCTCGACTTAGAAAAGCCATGGATTGTCATCGGAAGAACAAAAGAAGCACTTCTTACTCCAGAAACAGACTATGAAACCATAGGCCACGTTCCAAATGTAATTTTCCCATGCGCATCATTATACGATGAGCATACTGGCAGAATCGCTATATACTACGGTGCCGCAGATACTACTACATGTCTGGCCTACACCACCTGTGAAAAGATAATAAACGAAATTGCAAAATCAGCACCATCTGTATAGTCCTGTGATAAGTTCAATAGTTAGCAGCAAGCGGCACATGTATATTGTAGGAATGTCTGCCGTTATTGCCCTGCTTCTCAAGAACCGAGAGAAAGAGCATTTTGGGTTTACCATTTTCAAAATACAGCTGCGGTCGTTCGAGCCGGAAGATTTTCTGCAACCGATTCTCCCATCTTATTTCCGGAATCGTTATAAACGGATTTTTCGCCGGCGACCACCGCAAGCCGTCTTTCGAACAAAATAAAACCAACGCACTTTCTGTATCGGCAAAGCGAGATGCCTTATCTTTCACTATTGCATAGTATAAACAGCGGTTCCTATCATACCACACAAACGGATCTTCTGCGGGAAAGTCATTCTCAGAAGCAATAAACACCTCTCTGCTGCGTTTTATAAACGGACCTTCAGGAGATTCGGCGATTGCCGTTAAGTGCGTTACAGGTCCACCAAAGGGAAGCGGTCTTTGGCAAGCTACCGCTTTATAAACCATAAGATATTTACCATCAGCACCTTGTGTTACCGATGGATTACAAACACACAAAGAATCAGGAGCCTTAGCATCGGCACTTACATCAATAATAGGCTCATCTAATCTTCTCCATGGTCCATCCAAACTATCGGCAACCGCTACTCCAATACGCTGATTATTCCGGTGTGTCCAGTTGAGGTCGTTAAAATCATGAACAACCATACCATCGCCCGTACTGCCAGTATAATAGAGATAATATCTGCCATCAAAAGCCTTAACGGTAGGATTATGGGCAGAATGCGAATCCCAGTAATTACCTTCACGCTTGCCCAAAGCAACGTCCTTAAACCGATATGTGCCGCCGGGTGTTTCTGCAACGGCATGGGCTATCTTTGAATGAGTAGCCCAGCTTTGGAAGCCAAGTTCCTTACGCCAGCGAGAATAAAACAGATGATATTTACCATCATCCGCCCTAAGGATTGTCGCGCCCCAAATATGCCACTTGTCCTGTTCGAGGATTGAGTATTCAGGTACAGGCTGCATCATTGAACCTATATCAAGATTATCTTGCGAAGAGTCGGATCTCAAGGCAACAAATTTTACCGCATCGGCAACAGTATCGCCTTGCTCACCAGCATAAAGCTTAACATAATTGCCCTGCCCCTTTAAAAGCTCAAATCTTCCAAGAAATATCCATTGCCGGTCATAACAATTACTCTTCTGGTCATAAGTGAAATAATCAAAAATATCCTTGCCACCATTATACCCGACCTCAACAGGAACGTATTCACTATTAGCCTCACTCACCGGATACCTTATGTAGACATGATAGCTCCCACTATTTTTAATTTTGGGTTTCCAGCAAGCCCATTTTTGTTGGGATTTATTAGAGGAACGACATAGAGCATAATCTTTGCCGTAAAAATTTTCTAAATCGGCAGAGATATTCCAATTTTCACAACTGCTGAAACCATCATCACTGTTATCAACTATAATCACTTCGTCAGATTCGGATAAAGGCAATGCTGGGCAAGGCTTATCAGTTAATCCTGCATTTTTGATAATATCAAGGGCTTTCTCTGGCCAATCAACATCTTTATAGACATAATTATCCCTCACAACACGATTATGACCTGTTACAGACGTCTCAAGCGTAGTCGTAAAATTATTCTCCGCTATTATATCACGCTTTATCTGCGGATTAAAGGCACGCTGTCCTATAAGCCTTTGAGCATTCTCGATTACATTATTACGGAATATCCAATACGCACCGCAGCCATCATTGTAAAAAGCCGGATCGTGCCTTTGAGTCATCATATCTTTTACATAATTCCCAACTGCATAAGAAGCGTAAACTGGATTAGGAGAATAAATAGCCGCCCCGTCAACAAGCTCTGCCAGGTATTTTTCGACTCTATTGTTTCTGACTATCGCATTCTTCGGCTCGGTTATAATATCATCACCAAGCCACCCCCATCCCACATTAATACCGGAGTATGGCACATTACAAATATCATTATGCTCAATAATTATAGAATCGCAATAAAACACCATTATCCCAAGACTGCCGAAATAATCAGTGCCGATATTATCTATCTCATTATTGTAGATCAGGTATCTGCGAGGCCACATATTTTGATTTAACGGCTTATAACAATCATTACCAACCTCAACAGCAGTTGCGGCAATATCCGAGAATTTATTTGATGCGATAATATTATCATTTCCACCATAATTGAACGTAAGAGCCGTACCGCCAAGATTATTGAAGTGACAATTTTCTACTTTTATACGATCGCCTGAATGTATCTCCATCGCAGCAGGTATGCGATCTTTCTGCTGGTTATGGCGATAGCGTGAATCGTGTTTCTTATTCTCAGGCAGAGGTAAAAGCGTATTCGCCTGCACATCAACAAAGCCGGCTATGTCAGGTCTTGTCCAGTTGGTATAGGTAAAACTTAAACCGTCAAAAACAATATCGCGTACTTTTTCATCAAGAGAACCTCCAAGGGAAATAAGCGTCTGAGTTTGAGGGATAACCACCTCGATATTTTCGGGCTTCTGATCTTTCAACGGATAGTAGTACAGCAAACCATTCGAGCGATTATAATACCACTCTCCAGGTGTATCAATAAACTCCAAGGCATTTTCGAGCCAGAAATCCTTACCGTAATATTTCCTCGCACCCTGCGGCTCATTCTTCAAGCTGTCCCACTCCAGAGGATTTATGACAAGCCGGTCGAATTCTCCAACCGAATAGACCTTATCTACACGCAGTCTCTTATGCATCCACAAAGTTTTGATTGAAAGCTCAATATCATCAAACGACACAATATTATCAGTAAGCCCTTTTTCAATATTAAAGCCATCGTGAATTATTTCAGATTTAAGCTTATAATATTCTCCAATCTCAGGTTCTCTGGCTCGAACTTTTTTTTCGGAATTGACATAAATCTGTCTGAAACTCAATCCCTTGCCAATATAACCCTTTAACAGTTTACCTTCCGCTACCTGCCATTGAACATCAAGTTTTTTGCCACCAAATAGAATCGGCTTTTCACCGGGAAAATTTCGATATATGACTTTATGAGAATTGAAACCTGAATCGCAAACAGAAAAAATAACAGGAGAATCTATTTCATACACACCCTCTTTGAGATATACAACAATATCCTCAAACATACCGGAATTGACTTTAGATACCGCAAGCTTTGCCCTCTCAATGGTTCTAAAACATTCATCTACACTTTTACCTGAAAAACTATCATTCCCATTTGAAGGGTCAACATAAAAGACTTCAGCCAAAGCAAAAGAAGTTAAGACAACTGTTATCAAGACAAGAGAAGAAACAACTTTATTATAAAACATATCAATCCATCCAATAATCCGCAAGCATCAAAATATCATAAACATCTAAAAGTCGATCTCCGCCAATTGGCCCAATATCTGACTCTAAATCACTGCTAAGCCAACCTTCTGCAAAAACGGCAAAATCTTCATTATCAACAATCATATCCCTGTTGAGATCACTGAATACCCGCAACCCTATTTGGTCAAATTCAATTGCATCGAAACCAAGAGCAAAAACAGGTGAATTAACATCAAGCTTAAAACTGGAAAGCTCGCTGAAAATAGGGTCAGCGGCAACGCTATGCAAATCAACACCAACAGCCTGAACAGATGCAAGATAATTGTTTGTAAAATTAGTATCATTCAAAGTATAGAACAAATTATTATCCACAACACAGGTAGATAGCTTATTAGATTCATCCTCGTAAAAATTCACAGCCTGCCCGCTGTTATAGAATATATTATTGCTAATAACCGCATTATCAGATGTAGTATGCGGACGCAAAAGAAGGAAACCTCTCGGTTCAATACCCCAATCAAAACCAGAATCTCCGGGCTGATAGAGATCAAATATAATATTATTACGCACTACATTATACTCTTTGATAATAATACCTGTGTATGCACATTTATGGATAATGTTGTTTTCGAGAGTTACATTCGCCTGATAATCATCACATCTTATGCCTCCATGAGCACCAGCGGCATAAATATGATGTATATAATTACCACGAACCACATTGCCAAGCCCGGCATAACGCAGATATATACCGTTGCCATCGCCAAGCATTGTACACGTATTATACACCTCATTACCCTCAACCAGATTATTATGGCTGGTGGTAATATCTCTTGAGCCAGTTATTGTTATGGCAGTATATGGCGTATCCGCTACAAGATTTTGTTGAATAAAATTATTCTGAGACTGATAAACAAGAACACCATGCCCATTCCAGTATTTTCTGCCGGGATTAATAATCCGATTATTATATATTTTATTATACTGATTTATCAGGCGGCTATCATCAGGACCGCATATAAAAATACCAGTACCGCCGATATTGTCCATGTTGCAGTTACTAACCTCTATCATTCTTGCGTACTGATCCATTCTTACAGCAGAAGCGGCTCCATCAAATTGACAACGGTCGATCTTACAACTACTCGCCCATCTAAACCTCACCATAGCATTATTGGAATCGTAAAAATCCCAACCATGCTGTACCTGCTCACTATACTGATCACCCACTACTTCATATCTGTCCGAACGCTCGAAACGTATTCGCCTGAAAGTTATATTTCTTGCCGCAACTGACAGTGACTCCTGACCTTCAACAGATACGTAATTACAAAGCGCAGGTGCTGATATATTCTGCGGCTCGCTTTGCAGAAGCGGCCATAAATAAACCTTACCCTTAGCAGTATCAGTAAACCACCTGCCCGGCTGTGTCATACCCTGTGGTACATTTTCTATCCAAACCGATTGGTCAACAACAGGCTGGTCAGTATGCCTCAAAGGCAGCAGATAATATGTTGCGGGATATAATGTAGTCAATACATTGGAACTGGTATCAACAGATTTAACCGGTAAAATCTGCATAGAATACGGCACATCCGCTCGTATGACAAGTTCAACATCTTCTATATTGTCCCAATCACTTAGAACGCCCTGAGGACAATAAAGCCTTGTCTTGGATTTATGGTCATCATCAACATCAAGAGGGATAAAACCGGGAGCCTGAGCCCTTGGCAGCTCATTATCCCCATCATAAAGAATCTTGAAATCACCAGCTTGCTGTGGCAAATCAGCAACCCATAAATTACCTGATGCCGATTCCGGCAAACCTTCAGGCTGCTCTGAAACAGCAAGCGGCTGCCAATCAATTATGCTAACATCAGAATTTACAGAGGCTTTATGCCCGGGTGCTGAAGAATAAGTTACCCTGTATGGACCAGTACCGCTATCAGCAATGCCCAACTCAAGGGATTTCGTTAAATTATACTGCCCGCTCATAAGCCAGACAGTGATATTACGAGAAGGATCATTTTCTCGCGAATACCTAACAGCATCTCTTGCCCTTTGCAATGTAGCAAATGGCATATCGCTTGTACCGCTATTATTATCACTACCATCTGGTGATACGTAATATTCATCAAGAAATGCCGGTGCAGTAAAGGTCGTAAACTGCCAAATATCACCGGTGGTTACACCAACTGAATTACGGCAGTCAATCCTCCAGTAATACTGTTTGCCATAATCAATATTTTCAGGCATAATAGAATCACCGGCAATTGTTCCAATATAAACATCACTCAAAACATTATCAGCGTTATAAACCTCAGTATAACTCTCACCAAGATAGACATCGTAGCTCTCCGCCTTAACCGCCTCAGTCCATCCAAGCTTATCATATACACTAAGAAAGCCGCCATCCTTCGGAGACAATGCAATTGCCTTTTGCGGCAAAACAGGCTCTTGGCGAGTCCTGAAAGACCAAACAGGTCCCTGAACAATTGTACCGGAAGTAAGAAGCTGATCGACCCTCCAATAATAATCACTGCTATAATTCATAGTTGATGGTGAGAATTCATTTGTACTGTATATCCCCTGCGAAGGAGAAGTGTATGGATCAGAAGCATTAAGAACCTGCTGATAGTCAGTACCAAAATATATTATCTGCGATTCAACCAAACCCTCACCATTTTGCCATTGAAGTGTAATATCAGTATCTACTCCTACAGCATTCTCTAACGGCAAAGGCGAACTGGATACGAGCAAATCTTCACCGCTAACCTGCACTTCACTTATACCACCATAGCCGCCGCCCCATGAGCCGTTTATTCTCAATGCTATCCAGCGGCATTGAGCATCGTCAATATCCACGATTTCCGGACTGTCATAATCATCGTTTCCCGGTGCCTGCGGAATTATCACATTTGTTTTATTAAGTGTCCAAGCCTGCGGGTTTTCAATAGGATTGCCAGGGGAATCAACTCTATCAGCCGTTAAAACATCAATGTTTTTGATGCCTCTGTCAGTATAGCCGCTCCAGTTGTAATTCCATATTTTCAATTCTTTTACAAGTCTGCTTTTTCCAAGATCAATACGAAACCATTTTGGGAATTCTGCGATTTCACTATCCTGCCACATAGAATAATTATTCTGAGAGATATGAGATTCTCCGCTTAAACCGGAACCATCAACAGCAAATACCGCCTCGCGGATATCAGAGTACTCACCTGATGCCGCAGCATCCAAGCCGTTAAACAGCCCGTTTACCGTAAAGCTCCACGTAGTACCTCTGACAACAAAACCATCAGACCATACAAGATCAACACGCCAGTAGTAATCTCCACCACAACGTAAATTACTCAACTGATAACTGTCAGTTGTAACATTACCATAAAATTGCGGTGAATTTGTATCAGCATGAACTACACTATCGTAATCATCGCCAAAATACAAGTTACTCGTAACATCTGATGAACCGCTATCCCACTGCAGCAGCACATCAAAAGCAACCCCGCTTTGTCCTGAATAAGGTACAGGCGTTGATGCCTGCACAAACCTTCTTACCGTAGTCTGTCCAATACCATCTCTTGCATCTGGGTCATAGCTTGCGTAAAGCTGCCCTAAGCCTTCATAAGGCAGGATACTGCTTCCGAAATAACTCTCAATTTCAGCAACACGGTCATACTTAACACTGAACGTACCATCACCAATATAAATCCTGCTGTATGTAGCGGCATCATCAGCCTGCAGCAATAATCTGTTGCAAGTTACAGTACCACCTAAAAGATACCATTGCGACAAACCGCTTCTATACCCAACACGCCAGAAATCATCGCATATAACCTCTCCGTTAAATTGTTCAAAACGAGCCGCATAGAAACTGTCATCGTAGAAATGTTCATTGCCAAGACTTATACCCGATTTTGCGTGAAGCGTGCCGCCGGTCATTTTTATATAAGTCTGCTTTGAACCGCTGCCAAGACTGGACATACGAAGACGTGAACAAGTAACACTATCACCATCGGCAATAAGACAGTAATTACCGGTTATCTCATAATCCTCATCAAAATAAACAATGTCACTATCTGAGGGCAATTGTGCCGGTATCCAGTTGCTTGTATTGTTCCAGTCATGGTCTCCTGCTGAATCATTAAAATAGTAATCACCGGCTATCAGGAAATTAACTGCGCACAAAACAGCTAAAAACGGTAAGATTTTCTTTTCTATCGTTTTTTGGGACATAATTAATAAAGATGATACCTATCATCAGGATAATTCAAAGCTAAACATATTTATCTCTGATGCGCCATGAGTTTCAAGGAGTGTAAATCTGATTGCTTTAGCCTGAACGTTTAGATTTAAAGTTACGTGTCTTTGATGGTTATTGTTTTCTTTATATGCACACTGCCAACTATCACCATCACTGACCTCAATAGTAAAAGCTTTTGGGAGAGTCTGCGGCACAGATAATTGCTCAAAATTCTTTGGCTTAAGAAACTTCATGTCAAGCCCTCTACCAAGATCACTATCAAAAACAAGACGTACATTATTAATATTACGAGATGCCTCAAATTCATACAAAGCATAATCACCTGCACTCGCCTTCCAGCAATTGTCATTGCCTGCAACCGGTCTGTCGATACCGTTTCTCAGTGATTCAGCAACCCCATTAGAAACACTAAGAGAAGCCTCCAATGTCAAAACAGTCTGTTCTCTGACTATGCCTGGTAAAAAGCAATCATCATCGAGAAGCGATTGCTGGAGTTCCCGTATATGGCTGCCGGTAATATCCGAAGGCATGCAGCTATACTTTTTAGCCACAGAAGCAGCATTACCTACCGCCTGGCCAAGAAGTGCACAAGTCGCCATTACCCTTGTAGAACTGAGAGCTGTATGTGTAGCACTTATATTTCTTCCGGCAAAGAAAAGGTTCTTTATATTCCGAGAATAAAGACTCCTGTAAGGTATGCCGAATGGAGATGGTGCTTCATGAAAAATAGTCGGATAGCCCTCGTAATTAAAACCGGCAGGATGATGGTCATCCATCGGCCAGCCGCCAAAGGCTACAACATCATCAAACTTTCCCTCACTCCTGACATCATTCTGCGTAATAATATAATCACCGACATAACGCCTTGACTCTCTCTTACCCGGAAGGAAACCAACCCATTCAAGCTCCCAGTTATCAGCCCCATGATCACCGCTGTTTTTTATATGATCCCAAACTCCATAACATATTTTAAGAAGCTCATCACGACACTTTTCTGTATCTTCAATAGCGTGTCCTTCCCCGCCAATCTCAATCCACCAGAAATTCTGTTTTCTGTCAAGCGCATGATCTCTATTAAGCTGCTGATCTGTTTCATATTTGTAAGCCCACGTGGGAGGTATAAATTCACATTTGTACTCTCTCTCCCTTGCCTGCATAAGGCAACTGAGCCCCATGGTTTTTTTGTCTGCAATCTCTGGAGCAATATCTTCGTCAAATTCATGACGTGCCTCTCTTCCAAACCGATACTCTGCTCCAGAAAGCGGCGCGAGGATGGAATCTCCGGAACAATCCGCAAAATACTCAGCTTCTACAAAGTGCCATGTTTCAGTAGTCATCTGCCACGCTTTTATTGCAATGATAAGATTGTCTTTCATCACAATATCATTGCATGTAGTATTAAGAAAAAGCTCTATATTACTCTCAAGAATAACCTTCTCGTATAAAATAGTATCCCATATCGAATAATTTGAATAAGGATTACGATAACGATTCTCAAGCAATATCTCTTCAATTATTCCGGTTTCCCTATTATTCTCACCATGAGCCCCGCAAACCCACATACGAACTTCACTCGAAGAATTACCGCCAAGAACCGGTCTATCCTGAATGAGAGCTACCCTCACACCTCTTCGAGCCGCCGCAACGGCAGCACAAACTCCAGCCAAACCTCCGCCAACCACACAAAAATCAAAACGATGTTTTAAATTACGCATAAAATCAAGTCTTTATATCTAAAGTTGCAAATCTTTATGTGGTTATCAATTTTCAGGAAGACCCTTGAGCCAATCCGGCCAGTCAGGACGCGCATCTTCATTATCCAAAGACAAGGGACCTCGCGTATTGAAACTTCTATTCCATTTTAATGTCCAAAGGCGCTTGATCGCAAGAGGTTTAACACTCTGATCCATAAACAGCATACCGATACGTCCCTCATGCCTGTCAACACAAAACCTCTGCATCCCAAGTGTATTGCCATTCTGATAATACTGTCCCGGTTGCTCCGGTGGAGCGTCTGTAGCAAGCGGTCTGGCAATCCAAAAAGCTCCATCAGCAAGCATAGGTATATCACTCGCCTGCGAAACAGTGGATCTTCTCCAATGATCTTTTGTAGAAAAACCGCTGACAGTATCATAAGGCGGATTGGTTATCCACCAGTTTATACAATAACTGCCCTTTACATTATTAACAATTTCTGTATCTTTTATATGACTACCCGAAACACTCCATGCGCCGTGCGAACCATTATTCGATGCTGTAGAATTATTTGTCTCGTATCTTTTTATACCCGGACACAAAAGGATATCCAGATTGTCAATATAATCATCTTTCAGAGCATACAACCAGCATCCCTTCCATTCATCCGTAGAAACCCAGCCGTTCATAAACTTATTGTCGTTATCATTAGTGTACATGCTGAATATGACACCCCATTGCTTAAGACTCGTCATACAAACAGTTCTCTTAGCCTGTTCACGAACCTTAGCCAATGCAGGCATCATTATAGCCATAAGAATGGCAATAATCGAAATGACAACCAATAATTCGATGAGAGTAAAACCTTTTTTAATTTTCATAAAAACCTCACTGTTTTCAGTATTTATCATATTCTAATTATCTTATCACAAAAACCGCACCATACAACGCCATAATACGCCAAAAAACCGCCCTTCTACGCCATACAAGGCCTCACACAAAAGCCACCTAAACCCATAAAGCTTTTTCTATTTTACATTTAGGCGTTTTTCCCAATATTCAACATGAGCTTGAGATGTGTCATTATCCAGCATATTTCGCTCAATAAGGGTGCCATTATACCACTTTTGATTATTCAAATACCAACGTACTTGCGTTTTATAATCTTCAGGAATTTCTCCGGCATCATCGGTATCAGATATCCATCTGTCAAGCTCTTGGCTCATCTTTTCAAGAATGCCTTTATATTTATCAACTTCGGCAAGATTGCAGATCTCAAACGGGTCATCTTCAATATCATAAAGCTCCTGATAAGGACGTGCTCTGCCCATAAATGCTTTTTGATCATCGTTAAGTTCATTCTTGCTATCGAGATACCTCATAAGATGCAGCATAGGATATTGTATTTCCTTATAGGCACTGAACTGGGTGTAAGGTATTGCCGGGTAGAAGTTCCTTATGTACTTAAATTTTTTCGACCTCACACACCTAATTCTATCGATTGCCTCACCGCAACGATCTCTTGCAGCAAAAATATAGTCACGCTTCTGAGATTTGGAATCAAAAAATGAACGTCCATGGATATTTCGAGGCAACTTTATATTAGCAAGAGTCATACAGGATGGACCTATATCAATAGCACTAATCATCTCATCGTTTACACTGCCTCTGTTTATCTTTCCCGCATAGCTTACTATCAGCGGTATCTTTATACCCTCATCATACAAAAACTGCTTACCTCGCGGCATAGGTCTGCCATGATCGCCAAGAAAAACGATAATAGTATTATCTATGCCATCGTTTTTGAGACGCTCTAAAACATTCCCTACCTTTTTATCAAGTATCTGCACATCCTCAAGATAGTCAGCCCAATCACGCCTTGAAAGCCGGTGATCAGGATAATACGGCGGCAACTCAACTTCAGCAGTATCTATCGGGTTTTCCGTATCATTCTCAAAATCACGATGTGTCTGTTTAAACTGTATCATGCCAAAAAACGGCTGACTTTTCTTTCTTTGCCGCCAATCTGTGCCATCAAGTGATGACTGATTATAAAGGAAATTAACATCCATCTTGCCGGGCTTTGAGAGATCATCGGCATCACCATTAAAGATAAAATATCCCTCATCACGAAAGTAATCGCTTATAAGACGGCAGCTATCCGGCAGAGGCTTTGGCGCAAGATTTCTATGCTGATGAGAATCAATGCTCGTCTGATACATACCGGTAAGAAAAGCTGAACGGCTTGGCGAACACACACTTGCTGTTGTAAAAGCATTTGTGAATTTCATACCACCTGCGGCAAGTCTGTCAAGATTGGGCGTATGTACAATTTTATTGCCGTAACAGCCAATATCAGGAGAAAGGTCTTCAGCGATAAGCCAAAGTATATTGGGCTTATTCGCCACGCTCCCCGTAAAATTATTCTGACAACCGGAATTAACCATAAACGATGCTCCTGTAATAGCAGAAAGCTTTATAAAATCTCGCCGTTTCATATTAATTCTTTCTTTCCACAAAGACAAAACGATAACCGGGGTCTTTCTCGCCATAAGGCATCTTACTGTGTTTCAGGCCTCTGAACCACACACGCAACATACCCTTTTTAGTTGGGAGTTCTATATTATCAAACTCTATCATATCTTTGCCGCTAAAGGGCTGCTGACTTATCACAGAACCATCAAAGCTTACAACAGCCATTGTTTCATCATTCAACAACTGATTCTGCACTTGTGTCATTCTTATTGAATAAGGACCTTTCCCGGCAACTTCAACTTGCCAGCCTTCACCAAATACCTGATTCCAATATTTGAATCTTATGCAAGGCTGTCGATCAGACCCGATAATTATCCGCTCACCGGCAAACCCCCTCGTAGATACAACATCATCAAACCAGAGACTGTACTTCTCTCTGAGCCTCTCGACCTGGTCGGGGTATTGGCCGCTTATATCAGACCTCTCACCGGCATCTTGAGTTATATTATAAAGCTCGTTACCATTGACAAGTTTCAAATCCTGTTCACGGATACAACTGTTTGTCCATTTATCCGGCACCGCGGCTCTTTGAAACTTAAAACACAAAGCTCTATCGGTATATTCAAATTTACCGCCTGTAAGCAGCGGCATAAGACTCACGCCGTCAAGCTCAAGAGAACTGTCAGATACTCCGCATATTTCAAGTATTGTCGGCATTATGTCAATATTTGCCGCAATCTGATGTATTACTGCATCGGGGTTTGTTACACCTTTCCAATGGACAAAACACGGCACCCTGATACCACCCTCATAGACACTTCCCTTACCATCACGAAGTCCCATATTGTATCGTTTATTTTGGCAACCTTCCTTGCGTAATGGCAAATCAATATCGGCGCCATTATCGGAAAGGAAGATTATAACAGTATTATCCTCTATCTGCGTCTGCTCAACAGCATCAAGCAGACGTCCGAGATTACTGTCAAATCTGGTTACCATCGCATAGGTTTCCTTGTCAAGAGGACAAAGCCCTTCTATCTCGCTGTAAAACTCTACATCAGCATCAGGCACCTGCTTTGCGGGGAAATAATGGGGCAGGAAAGATGGCACATAAGCAAAGAAAGACTTATCGGAATTGCCGTTTGCTTTTATAAAACTGATAGCCTCATCAAAAAAGATGTCCGTTAGAAAGCCATCAAATTTCTTCTTTTCACCGTTTACATCAAGCACAGGATCAAAGCGAGACTGAGTTCCATAAAAAGTTACAGCCTCCTCAAAGCCCTGATCAAGCGGACGGGTTGGACAATTATAGCCAAGATGCCACTTGCCGAAAATACCGGTTCGGTAGCCATTATCACGCAGAACTTCAGCTACTGTAACCTCATCATTGTGCATATTCATACGGGCTTTCCATGTATCCCAAACGCCCGTTCGGTAATTATATCTGCCGGTCATAAGCCCTGCTCTGGTAGGAGCGCATACCGGACATACATAGAAATTCTCAAACCACGCACTCTTTTTATAAAGAGCATTTAGATTGGGCGTTTTGACATGTTCATTGCCAAAACACTCAAAATCACCATAGCCCTGATCATCAGAAACAACGAGGATAATATTCGGCATTTTCTTTTGCGTATTGGAGTCATTAAAAACCGAACAACCGCCGCCTGAAAATGCCACAGCCGCAGTCATACCCGCTAATTTTATAAAATCTCTTCTCTGCATACGACTTACTTCTTTAAAATTCTGCACCGCAATCTATTTAGGCCATGGATAATCATTCTTACCGGCAGTATCCTCTATAGGTCCTCTCGGCAGCGAATTATGATACGCCATTATTTTCTTTTCAAGACGCTTAACAACAACAGGATTTCTGTCAGCTACGTTATCAACCTCCATAGGACAATTCACTATATCGTAAAGCTCTACTCGACTACGGTCGGGGTTCATAAGCAGCTTCCACTTACCCTCCCGTATCGCCAGCATAGGTGCACTGTTTATCTTGTGGTCGCTATGCTGGGCAAATCTGAATTCCCACATCAGCGGTATTCTGCGGTCTCGCTCACTGCCAAAGAAAATATCGCTGACATTTTCGCCGTCAAAATCAATATCCGGTTTATTAATACCGGCAATATCGCATACCGTTGGGAACCAATCGGTACCGCTTACAACGGATGTATCATTAACCTTACCCGCCGGAACTTTCCCCGGCCATCGCACGATAAAGGGAACACGAATACCACCATCATACAAACTGCGTTTCCTGCCGCGAAAAGGACCCGCTGAACCTACGCAAGCATTGTAGTTTGGTGTCATAGATTCTGGTCCGTTATCACTGGAAAATATCACAATCGTATTCTCATCAAGTCCAAGCTCCCTGAGACGAGTCATAAATCTACCGATTTGTTTATCACTCTCTGTCATTGTGGCATAATACTGACGATAAGGAGTTGTAAACGATATCGGCTCAGAACCAAAACCTTTCGCCTGCCAACTCTTATATCTTCCAACATTCATTTGCTCCTGGCTTGGGCAAATCGGCGTATGGGGACGTTTCGACCAGAGATTCAAATAGAATGGTTTATCTTTATTTCGCTCTATAAATTTTATACCTTCATCAAAAATAAGCTCGTCTGATTCGGCTATAAAGTCGTTATCCGGACGATCCCAGCCCGGACCCGGCGATACGAGAGTCCTGTGTTCATCCACTCCCAACTGTTCAGGAGAGGAGCCTTTGCTTCGTTCTGCTAAATGCCACTTGCCATAATGACCGGTTCGATAACCGTTTTTCTGCATAACCTGCATCAGCCATAAGGTCTCCTTTGGCAGAGCAACATCCATGCCGTATTTTTCCATGCCCCAACCTACATGGTGCACTCCAAGACGACCGGGGAATTTTCCGGTAAGAAAAGCAACTCTCGTTGGTGCACATACTGAAGCATTGACATAGAAATGGGTAAACAAAGTACCTTCATCCGCCATTTTGTCAATATTGGGAGTCATTACGTATTGGTTGCCATAACAACCTATATCTCCCCAACCTGCATCATCAAGAAAAATGAATACAAAATTGGGTTTTGGCTTTTTGCTCTGTTTGGAATCAGCCAATACATTAACACCTGAGAACATCAAACCCGCTGCTGTAGCGGCAGAACCCATCGTCTTTAGAAAGCCTCTTCTATTCATTTTGATTCCTTATTATCCATAATCACAACATCAACAAGACCGCCCGCCCCATCCTGACTGTAAATTGCCGGATGGCTGTTATCATTAACCTCTACCTGATTACCCCTGACAACAGATGTGTTTACAGGAGAGCTTAAAACTATCCCCTGACCGGCATTGATTACCGTATTATTCTCAATCACACTCATCATTATACCGCTGTCCGGATGCGGAACTATCTGCGGTTTTTTAGTCCGCACATAACCTGTATATCGTGTATGCAAATATATGCCGACTTCCGCGTTCTTTATAGTGTTGTCTCTGCACACATTGCCAACCTGATACCAAAGCCTGTCTTCGGGAGCAGGCCACTGAAGTGTAAGGCGGAAATGATCAACATAACCGGCAGCAATCTCACTGGTATCACCGGCATACCCTCTGACATTCTCAATAAGATTGCCGCGAGTTGTATTCCAACCAGTTGGTCCGCTGAAACGACTATTTATTATTATGCCGCTGGTAAGATTTCTGAAAGTATTATCGGCAATTATATTGTCAAAATTATAGAACCAAAGGCAGACACCATGAGTTTTTGTCTCTTCAACAAGTTTGCCTGTATCAACATAATTATTATATATCACGATATTCCTGTAAGCCGCCATAAGATGAACCCTGCTTGTTGAGTCCGGCTCAACCCGCCACTGTTGAGCCAACTTAAAGACATAACGCTGCCCTTTTTTAATACATCCGGTTATTTCACGATACTGCCCTACGCCTCTACCCTTGGAAACATAAAGTATCCAATTCTTGTCGTCTTTGACTTCATCAAGAACCTGACTTCCCCTGTTGTCATAATAGAAATGTGGATTTTTTGTATTCCAGTTCTGCCCGCTTTTCTTTTCAGAGTCGCTTGTCTTACGTACCATTTCTTTTTCAGCAAAAGTACCTATATTCTCAGTAGTAATCGTAAGATAATGTCCATGGGCTTCTACTACATCAAAGAGTCCGCCATGCAAATTGCGATAATGAATCAAATACTGCTCCCCTTGGTTCTCATTCATTCCAATCGCAGAAGGATGCGGACCTACATTCTTACTTTCATTATTAGCAAAATAATAGTATCGGCCATAGCTGTTGAATGTGAGAATTGTACGACACATAGTCTTGGCGTTAAACCTGTCAACACCTTCAAAGCTGCAATTTTCAACGGCAACTTTTCTGCCGCTGTACATGACAATACCTGTCGCCCTGCCGCTG
This sequence comes from Sedimentisphaeraceae bacterium JB056, assembly GCA_044440125.1. Classification (GTDB taxonomy): domain Bacteria; phylum Planctomycetota; class Phycisphaerae; order Sedimentisphaerales; family Sedimentisphaeraceae; genus JBITAJ01. The sequence goes on from JBITAJ010000021.1 coordinate 142,265, forward strand.
GCTCCGGAATTAGGCTTCCCATCAGGTTCACCGGAATAGTAGCCTCTGAATTTCACATTATCGATCAATACAGACTCACTCAACGGCTTACTCTTACTGCTTTCCCAGCCTGTGAAACGACCTATCTGAATACCGGGACCTACAGCATGTATTTCTGAATCACAAATTTTAACATTGGCAAAGCCCTCAGTATCAATCAGAACTGCACCCTTATCGATAATTTTCTTAGTGATTCTTTTTATATCACGCTTAGCGCCTGCGGTTTGCCAAGGTCCCGGCTTTTTATAACCCCATGCTCTTTTGTCAAACATAACAATACGACAATTTTTTACGGTAACATCAGAACCGTTAAAAACAAGCACATTTTGATCACTGCCGTCACTGGCATTTACCAGAGTCATATCCTCAACAGAGCAATTGCCGGCAACGAATTTCATAAGCATATCAGGAATATTAGAAGCACCTGGATAAGAAATGATCGTACCATTTCCAGAAATATTTTCCTCTCCATTGACATAGCTTCCCATGCCTTTGCCGCGAAAATGTATATTTTTACTGCTTACAACAATAGGCTTACTTATTATGTATCTGCCGCAAGAAAAAACAACAACCCCTCCATCTACCTTCACTGCGGCATTTACCGCCGCCTGCACCGCACTGCCGTCATCTTTATCATCGTTAGCTTCTGCACCAAAATCAGCAACGCTAAATTCTTTATCGGTATAATCATCTCTCTTCTCAATAGTAAAAGTTGCCGGCTCACTCCAGCCATAATCACCACCACTGCCGTTATGCAGCCATACCTGATAATTGCCCGCACTCAACTTCGCAACATCGATTTCAATCTGATAAGGATTGGCATTCTTAATATTCACAAACCCTGAAAAATTGCTTCCCTTGATGAATGCCTTAGGCTTAAAATCTCCTATAACAAAATTCTTACCCATAATTTTAAGTGTACAAGTATCATTTCCTACTTTAACTTTTTCAGGGAAACACCACCATGCCTCCGGTGCGTTAACGCGTATAGGACTGCCGTAAACATCATGTTTGTATGGGTAAACAAGCATAGTAGCTGCCGGTACATCTGAAGGCACAATCGCTGTCATTCGATCATGCTCTGCAACCAAAGGCACTACATCAAAAGCTTCACTCTCTACCCACAATTTAAGCTTCGCACCTTTCAAGTTATAACCGCTCATTACAAGAGTTTCATCAGGTAAAGTATTCTCACTTATCGCTGCTATCGCAGGAGAAGCTTCTGACCCGCTTACACTAAATTCAGGAGTACAAATACCCTTATCCAAATTAACAGGACATTGAGGTATATCGCTGCCAAAGGCAAACGAAAACAATATGAACAACAAAAATAAACTTACTCTTTTTATTAGCATAAAACCACCGTATCATCTGAATATAATATAAATAACTGTCATTATAACAAGCAACACAATCCACCAAAACCAAACCGTCTTAGCAGACTTAATGCTATGGCCATTACTTGAATACGTCTCCCTAAGCGTAGGTAGGCCATACTCTGATGATGGAGCAACGGTTAGTAATGAAACCGCTATCATCAGAACAACCAAGCCTACAAACAAATAGAATGAAAGCATGAGAAAATGAGGCCACTGAAAACCCGTCGGCCATTTCGCAAGATAGCACACACCTATCCCAATACTCACTATGTTTCCGAAAACAAGCACAGTAAACGCAGCCTGGGAATTTGCCCGCTTCCACAATACACCAACAAGAAAAACTACTGCCATCGAAGGAGCCATAAAAGCAATCATCGACTGTATCAAGCTAAAGAGATCCATATCTTTTATCTGACCAAACAAAATAGCCAATACTACAGCAACCACACCGCTTACAGCAGTAACAACCCTGCCTATAAATTTAGCTTCCTTATCTCCGGCATCAGGTCTGAATAATTTACAATAAATATCAAGCGTAAACACCGTGCTGAGTGAATTCTGCTGTGAATCGACAGTACTGACAAGAGCCGCTATAAGAACAGCGATTATAAGACCAACCATTCCTGAAGGCAGATAAGTAGTTACCATTGTCATATAAGCCTGATCAGGATCTATAAGATCGGGATGCAGTACCTTGCAGATTATTCCGGGTACAAAGAAAATAAGCGGTGTAAGGATTTTGAGGTAACTTGCAAATATTGAGCCATACTGCCCCTGCTGCACATCCCTGCCGCCAAGAGCTCGCTGAACTATTATCTGATTTGTACACCAGAACCAGATCCCCATTACAGGATACCCAAACACAATCGCAGGCCAAGGATAACTCGCATCATCGGCAGGTCTGAAAAGCTGCCAATAATCAGGCGGTACAGAACCGACAAGTTCACTTATTCCACCAACCTTGTAAAGCCCTATAACTGTTAGAGCGGCAGAAGCAACAATCATCAGAATTGACTGGAATGAATCAGTAATAACTACCGCTTCAAGACCGCCGGCAACAGTAAAACTCGTTGCAATCACAGTAAGGAAGATAATCGAAAAAATCAAAGACCAGCCAAGTATCTGCCCAAGCAATACGCCGCCTGCATACAGGGTTGTTCCAAGTGAAACACATGTTGTAAAAACCGCATACCATGATAAAAAATTACGGCATTTATTACCATACCGCCTCAACATAAACTGCGGCATAGTTGAAACTTTTGTATTTATATAATGCGGCAAAAAAACCATCGCCATAAGCATAAGAAAAGGCCATGCAAGCCATTCAAAATTACTCGCAACCATACCTGTTGAATATGCTACGCCGCATGAACCAATCATCATCGATGGTGCTATGTTGGTACCAAAAATCGACAAGCCAATATTAGGCCAACCAAGAGAACGGCCGGCAAGAAAAATGTCATCACTTTCTTTTTTACGAAAACTAACCCAGAAACCTATTGTTATAACGGATAAGATATAAATTATAATTACAGTATAGTCTAAATTGGTTACCGACTGATGAATTTCCATATGCGTAAATCTACTTGTCTATTAAAATAAATTAAAAATACAAATTCTAAAGAAAAAACGGAGCCTTTTTTGATGCGTCCGACAAAAGTTGATAAACGTCCAATTAACCCTTGATATCTGATTAAAATCGCAGATTTAATCAGCAAAGATTGACTTTTGTCAGTTTCGCCTTTTTAAAGGCTCCGTTTTGAATATTAATTAAAACGGCCAGGTAGTCTGCTCATTGAGCCACTGCGATGCCATTGAAGCATAGTCCTTGATATTAACAACATCATCATCATTAACATCTGCAACCGAAATTGACGGCTGAACAATCTGACTTTGACCTGCAAGAGCAAGAATTTCTTCCTGACTCAAAACCCTGTCAAAAATCATAAAATCATCCATCATACCAATATGGGCATTTGATCCGGAAGAATTTAAACAACCTATAAAGCAATCTGTTACAGGAGCAACATGTGCGATTTCATCATAATTTTCATACGCACGGGCAACAAGCTCACCATTCCTGTATATACCCATAACTCCGGTAGATATATCCTTCGTGAAGGCATAATGATTCCACTGTCCTGCCCAGTCTGAAGGCACAGAAGAAACCCAGGTTACACCATTAGTAGCAGCCGAATTCAAATGAGTTCTCCAGAATACATTACCATTCTTGTACGGCAATATAACAACAATTCTATCACCATTATTGTGAGTGGCAAGGAAAGTAAAATCATATCTCTCCTGACTTGGATAAGTAGCAGCATCACCATTTATCCAAAAGGCAACTGTTGTCTGCTGTGTTATACTGTTACTGTCAAATACTTCCAAAGGTACAGATACACCGGATGCTCCATCAAGCTCCAGGCAACCACCATTAACACCCTGAGAAGGTAGCCAATGAGCCGCAAGGTCAGTAGTAACACCATCAAAACCATTACCTGAACTGTCAGCCGCTGTGTATCCGCTTGTCTCATCAAAATTGTAGTACACTACAGGATCACTCGGCACAGAACCGGCGACTATAGTACCGCTTTGCTCAAGCCAATCTGAAATGTAATACATTATATCATCCATATCGGCAGTACAATCGCCAGTAACATCACCTGGAAAGAAATCAGGAACACATCTTGATGCGTATAGCGTAATGTTATCAAACAGAACTGTTCCCCTGCCGACACCACTGAATCCAAACTCAATGCTTACTACATTTGAAAGATCAACACCGGCACCGGTAATATCCGCAAGGTCAATATTCCAACCCTTGTATTCCTGATTAAAATCAGCATAAAGATCAGTAACATCTGTATAATAAACAACGCCCTGATTAACACCATCAGAAATGCTGAGATAAAGAGTATCAATCTCATTAGCATCGCCATAAACATCCATAGCCAAAGCAACTATTCCCGGTTCACTCCAATCCTGAGCCGGTGAGAACATTCTTGAGACACTTGTTGTTTGTGCAGCAGAAGTATGTTCAAAGAACAAATCAAGAGCCTGAGTACTGTTATATATGGTAGCCAAATCAAGAGCAGCATCAGCTCCCCAAACAAGCTGAATATCGCTATCATTGCCGTAAGACTCGAAATCTTCTATTAACATACTGTTAGATACAGTAAAACTCCATGTTGTTCCTCTTACGACAGAAGAATCAGCTAATACTGCATCTATTCTCCAATAATAACTCTGTCCGTGAACAAGCCCTGTTAGAGAATAATCAGCATTTGCCTGATTACCAAAAAATTCAGGTGAAGAAGTGTCTGCATGAACAACTGCATCATAGTCCACACCAAAATAGACATCACTCGAAACCGAACCCGGACCTGCCGCCCATGTAAGTGTCAAATCTGACGTGGCATCCTCTGCTCCATTTGCAGGTGAGGGACTGCCGGCTTTAGCAACTCTGCTTACAACTGTTTCACCAAGTCCGCCGCGTGCCGAGGCATCATAAGTAACTACAATATCACCCTCATTATTATACGGAATAATTGTAGTACCTACCAACGCCTCCATAGTAGCCTTAACATTACCCTTAAGACTGAAAGTACCGTTACCTACATAGATTTTACTGTATGTTGCAGCATCAGTAGTTTGCAAAAGCAGTCTGTTACAAGTTACCATACCATCTAAAAGATACCACTCTGAGAGACCTGTACGATAACCAACACGCCAAAAATCGTTACATATTACATCACCGCCAAGCTGCTCAAATCGAGCGGCATAAAAGCTTGAATCATAAAAATGGTGATTACCAAGACTTATACCGGATGTTGCGGTAATCGTTCCGCCTGTCATTTTAATGTAAGTCTGCTTTGATGCGGTATTATAACTGGACATACGCAAACGAGCACAAGTAACATTATCACCTTCTTCAATCAGACAATAATTACCTGTAACCTCATAATCTTCATCAAAATAAGCTATGTCACTGCCTGATGGCGGCCCCGAAGGACTCCAGTTACTTGAAGTGTTCCAATCATGATCTCCAACAGAATCATTAAAATAATAATCTGCGCCATTTGCGGCCATACTAACCGCTAACAAAACAACAAAAATCAATAAGTTTGATCTCATAAAAATACTCCTAAAAAAGTTTTGTACAGGTATGATTTTATCCAAACCATATTATGAAACTGGTCTGATTATAGCCATCGCAAAGTACAAATTCAAAGCCAAAACACGCCAAAAAACCGCCCTTTTACGCCATTAATATTTACCATGTTTTTTTCTGAAAGCAACTGGAGTAAGCCCCATTATCGAACCAAAATATCTTGAAAAATGATCGGTTTCCACAAATCCCATGGTTTTTGCAATCTCCGTAACTGACATATTAGTATTTAACAATAAACGACTTATATGTTCAATCCTAAGACGTTTAATCTCACTATTAACTGAAGTACCCAAATTTTCTTTAAAACGCCTTTCAAGGGTTCTACGAGAAGTATATGAGGCAGTTACTACATCATCAACCTGTATATTTCTCTTGAAATTTTCGTTAATAAAATTAACCGCCCTCGCTACTTCATCATCCTCAATCGCAAGAATATCTGTTGATCGCCTTGGTTCAATACCAATAGGATGAATTTTTATATCATATGAATCAGGTGCTCTACCGTCTATCATATCATGAAGAATCTGAGCCGCCTTAAAACCTGCCCCTTCTGTATCAAGGATTATACTTGAAAGAGTTGGTCTTGACAGATCACAAACAAATTTATCGTTATCAACTCCGAGTATAGCAACCTGTTCAGGCACCTTTATATCCCTTATTTTGCAAGCCTCCATCACCTGCTGGCTTCTGTTATCATTACATGCCATCACTCCTAAAGGCTTGGGCAATGAATCTATCCAATCGGCTAAAAAACGCTGTTCAAAAGCCCAGTGCCTATCCTTGATTTTTGAAGGGGGGCTGTAAACATTCGCTTCAAAACCAAATTCACCCAAAGTCCTTGCAAATCCCACTTCTCGCTGCTTTGCCCATACAGTTTCTCCAATACCACAAAAGGCAAAACTCTTAAATCCTTTGTTAATAAGATGTTCAGCGGCAACTTTACCCATCTGCTCATAATCAGCCGATATTATGGGGACATTCTCAAGTCTATCGCTTGAGACAGATGTTGCTGCTATCAAAGGAACATTAAAATCTAAGATCCTGCCAAGAAGTTTTTCCGGTGCCATTGCAATAACCCCATCAGGCGACCATTCTGCCAGGTGATCCATGACTTTTTTCTCCGCAAATTTTCGACTATATGGGTAATCATCATAATAAAAAGGAGCCATACGATAAAACGTCCATGGACCATGAATCTCTGAATATTTTGCAATGCCGGTTATCAAACCTCTTTCATATTCAGTAGCAACACCTATCATAAGCAGGATTTTAGGAATACGCATAAAAACTCCATTTTAATCTTGAAAATAACATAAAGCAAGCTGCGTCTTAATAATACGAATTTAATTTAAGATTTTCAAGACATAACTACAAATCCTAAGCCCAAAAAAAAAGGCTCATCCGAATAATGGGTACCTGTTCTTGCAAAATAAAGACATGGTGCTATTATGAATGGAAAAAAATAAAACCATTCATTTTAGGAATTAGCACCATGTCAATCTCCCATTTGCAGATCCTAAAAAACATTATACGCGTTCTCTTGCCATTGATGAATTTTATCTTGGAAAACGTCGAAAGTTTATAACGATAGTCATGAATCTCGAGACAGGCGAATTTATTCATCTCGGCAAAGGCAAGGGTAAAAAACTCTTCAGGGTTTCTGGGGCAGGCTGAAACACTCTAAAGCCAAGATTGAAGCTGTTTCAACAGATATGGCAAGCGGATATATATTTGAGGTCTCAGAGAAACTGCCCGATGCTGTACAGGTACTTGATCACTTCCACATAGTTAAGTGGTTCAATGACAAGCTTACTCAATTGAGAAGAGATCTTTACAGGGAAGCAAAGGGGATATGCAAGGATGTCCTCAAGGTAGTTCGATGGTTGCTGCTAAAGAAGCCTCAGGATTTGAAGACACATAGAATCAGGAAAAAAGATGAGAAAAAGAGACTACAGCAAGCCTTGAAATTTAATCAACCTCTGGCAACAGCCTACTATATGAAAGAGAGACTGCGATTAATGTTTAACTGCGGCAGTATAGAAGAAGCAAGAGACGAACTTACGGCTTGGTGTCAGGATGCAGAAAACAGCGGTATTGCAATATTAAAAAAGGCTGCCCGCCAAGTCCTGATATGGAAAACTCTTATCTTAAACTGGTACAAATACCCAATAAACAGTGCCAAACTTGAAGGTACAAACGCAAAAATAAGGACTCTCCAAAAAAGAGCTTACGGATACAGAGATAAGCAATATTTCAAACTTAGACTATTCAATCTACACAACATCAACCCTTTAACCACAAGCACTTACAAACTACAATGTCGAACTTGGGTTAACCCCTCGTAAAGAGATAAGAACCATGCCTAAAACAATAGCTAATATACCAATTATCTGAATCAAGGATACACTAGTTTTAAAAACAATGATAACCGTTATCTGACTCAAAAAGAAGGCTCCACCCATTGCAAGTCCCAATGCAATATTTAAAGGCATAGTCGTGTACAATTTTATCAATACCAACATACTTGTAATACCAATAGTATTACCTACGACAAAACAAATCAGCCATCTCGACTTAAGCTCACTGCCATATATAAAACTAAGGTTAGCAATAATTTGCAGACACCAAAATATAAGTAACCAAATAACACTCTTCATACTTACACCCTATAAATAACTTTAATTAATATCGTACAATCATAAACTTCTGCCCAAAATAAATCAGCACCACCCGTAAAACGGGTGGTTTGCTCGCCCCTCTAAGGGGCTAATACCGGCTCGCGTCTAAAGGCGCGGGCTTTATCTTTTTCAAAGCTCAAGCCTCATTGCCTTTGCCACTTTTGCAACCACTGAAGTGGTGTTTGTACTACTTGCTACCCTTAAAAGGGTCTTCGTATTCCTTAACACTCAATTTATCCATCGCTATATCGTGTGATTGTTGCTCACGGATATACTTGGCTATAGTTGCTTCATTGAGACCAACAGTACTAACATAATAGCCTTGAGCCCAGAAACGGCGATTACCAAATTTGTATTTTAAGTTTGCATGCTTACCAAACATCAGCAACGAACTCTTGCCTTTGAGATAGCCCATAAAACTTGAAACACTTAGTTTGGGAGGTATGCAAACAAGGATATGAACATGGTCCTGCAGAAGATGACCTTCGATGATTTCTACATTTTTGTAAGAACACAGACGCCGTAAGATTTCGCCTAAACTTTCTCGATATTTATTGTAGATGATTTTACGTCTGTATTTAGGACTAAACACTATATGGTACTTGCATAACCATTTTGTATGTGATAAGCTATTTGCTCTCTTAGCCATTATACTACCTTTCTGTTAAATTATTATAGAGACTTGAGCTTACTCTATATACTAACATGAAAGGTAGTTTTGGTATAACCTGTGGGGACCACCCGCATAGCGGGTGGTTTATTTTTCTCAAATTTTGCAAATTTGAGAAAAGGCTAAAGCCATTAACTTACAAGGCTTTAACGGAGCGAGGCCGAAGGGACTCGAACCCTCAACCTTCGGATCGACAGTCCGGCTCTCTGGTTCCATAAGTATCTATTAATAAATGATTAACAACTGATATTAAAGGACTTATAATTTTCAACAGTAGCACAGCCGAGAAACTCAACAGTAGACCAAGCGAGCATAACTGTTGCAAGTGTGTTGCAAATTCAAGACCTGGATTAACCTCTTTTATTCTGTATTGAACCAAGAAGACATAATGATACTAATATCCAATGCATAGAAAGACTCGGCGGCCTCCTGGAATCATACCACCGCCTTGCCGCTTGAAAAACTACGATTCAAACTAAACCTACGGCACCATTGCGCCAAAACTTATATGTTCGGTGTTAAATCAAGTCAAATATCAATTGCTTTCTACAACACACAAAGTAATTATTCATGTATTGACTACAAAACATAACCAGATCACAGCCAGTAATCCATAAAAAAACAATGATTAAGTAACGGATGAGTTTTTACACCCTACGCCATTTTGACACTATTGCAAATCCAATCGAACCCCAAACAGACTTAACACTCTTTTATATACAACAAATTTCAGATTTGAGCATAATTCGCCAACTTTTTCTCATTGAAAATGCGTTTTATTTCAACATTTTAACGCAATTTCTTCCAATTGGTCTATACTAGGATATATTTCCTTCAATCGTTTGGCTATATTCTCAGAAGAAGTAAAACGATTAAATCGGCTTATCAGTTCTCCTGCATATTGACAAATTTTCTTAAGATTTTTCTTATAAGACACCAAATCTACAAGTATAATTCCTGCCATTTTGAACATTGAAAGTTATATAAGTAACTCCATTATTAACATAACAGCTTACGCCGTCAGGCAGCTCTTTGGCTATCATTGCCATATCTACCTCTATGTTAATCGTCTCGGTTTTATGCTCCGGCTGTGATAACGACAGCACTAAATCATTTCCATCATACTGATAAAATAAAATGCAAGGTTTATCCGAGGTAACCACATCAACACTATAAGTAGCAGTCGGATTAAGGACATTTGCCGGCGTAATTGTGATAGCCTGCACAAGTGGTCCATAGAGATCTGGCTGCGAGTCACCTGTAACGTCAAGTGGAGCGGCGCTATGATAGATTGAAAGCTCCGATCCATAGCTATCACAAACCTCTTCAAATCTTGCGTCTGTCAAATGTAAAGTTGTTTCACGCCATTGACCGTTTCTGGAATAATAAACATAACTCGATTGAGCCATACCTGTAGTAGAATCATAACGCAAAAGCCAATTTGCACCGGCAGGAGCATTAGCATCATCAAACCACTTTACTTTCACATAAACATCGTTTGTATTTATAATTCCCTGGCTTACACCAAACCTTAATCTTCTTACCCAGTCAGCTGTATTAGCCTTGCCGGTTATGCCACTTTTCACTCCAATGTCAGACCAGTCGGTAAGCAATTCAAGCATACCGGTCTGGACAATGTCTTCCTGATCAAAATCAACACACAGGACGTTGGGGTCAACAGGCCAGAAAACCACACCAACACTGTCTGTACTGTCATCCTTTACCGCATGAATAGAGGCACTATTGGCAAGAACCTCTATTGGATCAGATTGTGCATAGCTTGCGACCCAGCTTTTGTCTTTAGTTGGCAGGGTAGCATACGCATAACTGCTTCCACTGCTATAGGTGCCATGGTCGTACCAAAAACTTAACATCGGTTTGGAATAAACAGTACTATCGGTAGACAAGCTGAAAATATCAGTCCAACTGCCTGTTTGATATACTCGCTTAACCTTAATATCAGGGCTGTCTGGAAAGTAGTAACCCATATCATCACATTGCATCCAGTCAACATCGACCAACGTATCATTCCAATTCATCATAACCGGAACAATTACAACAGACTCAACAAGTGGTCCGTAAAGATCGGCAGTACCATCATTATCTACATCTAAAGGTGAAGAGCTGTGGTAAATTGACATCTCTGCACCATATCCATCGCAAACTTGCGTGAACCTCGCATCAGAAATCTCAAATATTGTCTCTTTCCATTGACCTGTATATGAATAATTCACATAACCTGACTGCTTCATACCTGTAGTAGAATCATAACGCAAAAGCCAATTAGAATTAGCCACGGCATTAGGATCGTCAAACCATCTTACAATGACAGATAAAGTTAGCGAGGTATTCACCAGACTTTCATCAACTGCAAAACGTAACCTGCGAACCCAGTCAGCATTATTTGCCTTACCTTCAACGCCCTCAATCTCTGCATAATCAGACCATGTAGTCTGTTGTTCAGTAATGCCACTTTCGACATTCTGATCGCCAAGTTGTATCGTAAGTTCATCATAAGGCTCACTTGAACCATCAACATATAGCCTTTCAACACCAGAGACAAGCGGACGTTGATTAATAACCGTATAGACTGAATTTGAATTATTACAGTCGATATCGCTACCTAAACAGACAACTTCATCATCGAAAAAGTGCCAGCTCTTTTTTGCTCGCATGGTTGTATCGATATGACCCAACTGCATTGCAGTAACTCCATAATCATCTGCACATGTTCCACCGACAAATGTTTCAATACCGGAATGGATGTAGTTAGTATCATAACATGGAAGTTCGTCATCTTCAACTGTTGTTCCGGGAAGGAATGTCCAGTCAAGCGTTGGGAGCACGTTATTCGTACAATACTCATCGCCGTCTGTCAGGAACCATGTCACACCGTCACCCATATACCACAACATCATTCCCTGACCACCAAAACCCTCTGCCGCTATGTTATTCTGAGAATGCATTTTCACTGAAGAATACCAATTATCATTGTGATGGGCAGTAAAATCACTCTCCCAAAAATGTCTGTGACCAACGGGACTATGTTCTTGATTTTCAATCGCAGAAATATGATTCAACAACTGTTCTCGCGAAGAATGTGCAACAGTTGACATCACTTCAAGCCCTGGTTCTGGTTGCATGGATGATTTATTGCCACTGCCGGCTGATCTTCCCAATACTCCAAGGTCCCAGTAGCCATTGTAGGCAGTCCAAATCTCACCTTCTGTAAGATAACGACCGAATATATCAAGATTTTCCTGAGGCAACTGGTACTGAGTATCCTTAGCATAAAAACCGATATACTCCTCAAGGCCTAAAACATAAACCTGTCCATATCCACCATTATATATCATTCTATGCTGACGAAAGGAATTATCTTCCAATATACCTTCTGTTGGAGCCGTATTAACAACAGCCATATCTGCAAAAAAGCTCGCAACGGAATCCATCATTACCGTATCACAATCTATTAACGACAAAAACAGGTGAGTCATCGCAACATCAGTACCATTGGCTCCCTCGTATTGGGGAATAGTATCACCAATCAGCCATTCAATGCTATCGCGACAATCAGTAAAAATTGTATCATCAATTGAGTTCTGCAACAAAACAAGCGCAGGTCCTAATATCCTTGGTACACCAATCTCCCAGTACCACCAATTGCCATCTTTTTCTGCACGTTCGCCCAACGAATCATGAAAGACATTTGTATCGCCATAATCCAATGCTGTTTCTATAGCGGTTTTGATAGAACTGTTTTGATAATACGATTGACCGGCTTTGCAATACGCCTTTGACATAGCAAGAAGTCTATTGTAGTGCAAAGTAACATCCCAATTAGTGGCAGGTTCTTCATCATAATCCAAATCCGACCAACTTCCGTTAGCAGACATTGTAGTATATGCACTGTAAGCTTCGGTGTAAATATCAGTAGCTGATTTTTCCAACAATCTTTCAGTTGCATTAACTTTAACTCGCCCTATCTGGCTAATTTCTATCCTAACCGAAGCAACCAACGGTCCGTAAAGGTCAGTAACATTATCACCATCAACATCCAGAGGAGAAGAGCAATGATAAACAGAAAGCTCCGCTCCATAACCATCACAAACCTGTGTAAATCTGGCATCGTTCACGATGAAGGTATTTTCTTTCCACTGTCCGGTTTTTGTATAATGAATATAATCCAGCTCTTTCATACCACTCGTCGAATCATATCTTATCCTCCACCAATTATCACCAGATGGAGCATTACTATCATCAAACCATTTGACAGTTATTGCAAGCGGCAATGAAGTGTCAACCTGAGTTTCGTCAACAGCAAAACGTAATCGTCTTGCCCAATCGTAGACATTAGCCTTACCTTCAACATAACTTACTGTTGCAGAATCAGACCACGCAGTCTGCTGTTCAGGCATCCCATTCTCAACATTTGTATCCCCAAGCACAACCATAGCTTCAAGAGGAGTTATCTTAACATAATCAACAAGCGGCCCGTAAAGATCTGTAATATCATCACCATCAACATCTAACGGAGCTGCGCTGTGATATACTGAAAGTTCTGCTCCGTAACCATCGCAAACCTGTGTAAACCTTGCATCATTTACAATAAATGTATTCTCCTTCCACTGTCCGGTCATTCCATAATGTACATAATCCAACTGCTTCATACCACTCATTGAATCATAACGTAACAGCCAATTTGCTCCACTTGGAGCATTGGGATCATCAAACCATTTGACAGTTATTGCAAGCGGAAGTGATGTGTCAATTAAAGTTTCATCAACAGCAAACCGTAACCGGCGAACCCAGTCAGCATTATTAGCCTTACCCTCAATATTTCCTATTAATCCTGTTTCAGACCAACTCGTCTGCTGCTCAGTTATTCCATTTTCAATATTAGAACTTACAAGATTAATACTCAAAATCTCAGCCCTGATAATTGAAGAAAGTAAAAGTAAAAACATAACGAACACAAAATTACACGGCATTTTTCTTAAAACCAACATTACAATCTTCCTTAAAAATATATATTATTTGTTTTTGCCTGACATATCTATACCAATGCGAGCATCTGACAACAACAACCTTGTAAAAGCTTGCTTAATCTATCCAATTGATGATTAGTGAGATATGATTTTAATAACCGTAAACGTTCACACCGCTACTTAGAATCTTACCTTAACACACTATGATTACTTTTTGTAAAACCCCCAAACAGCATTTAGTGCATAAATTAGCAAATGTGTGAATAGCTACAAATAACCGAGCCTGATTCTGCGACTCCAACACTATCAGACTCGGCTATAAACTGACTTCTACTGTGAAATCCAGTCTGATGCCAATATTGAGAAATCTTCCATATTTACAATACAATCTCTGTTAAGATCGCTATTAATATAAGATGTCCCAAGATCACCGCAAAAAGCCGGTGGTTCAATCATTACACCATCTTTTAGGTAATATGAACTACCAGCTAAAGCTCCTTGCCATGGAGCAACGTCATCACCTGTTATTTTATAAAGATGCAATCCGACAAGCTTACCATCGGAATCATCCCCGCCATATATAACTTCTTTAATCCCATCTCCATCCCAATCTCCAACAACCAGAACATGACCACTCTTCGCTCCAAAAACATTACCATTCCATTTAAGCCCATTGTCAACACCTGTACTCTCAAGCCAGCCACTTGCATAGTAACTTGCAAAAAGTAAATCTAACGTAGAGTCGCCATCTACATCACCGATATGAAGACGACCTGAACGTCCCGATAAGACCTTGCCTATATAGAAAAAGCCATTATCACTGCCATCCCACTGATACCACGATGTAACACCATAACTTGTACTGCCGCCACTAATAAATAATTCATCATAGCCATCACCATCAATATCGGCAACAACATTATCATCGCCGCCCATCCAACCGGCAACAGCAAGCTTTATAAAAGCGACAGAACCATCTGCCTGTACTTCAAATAAAGCGGTATGCCCATAATCAGGATTAGCAGCACTGTAAGACCTCAGACCAACAAGCAGCTCCACAAGACCATCCTGATCAAAATCAGAAGGTGTTACGCTAAGATACTGCTGTTTTGTGCTGGATGTAAGCGATGTATAAACCGCACTGTCATTTGAATCCGCATCAAGCTGACCAAGCTCTCCAATCCAATCATTCGGGTCTGCGGCATCGGTACCTGCCGCAACATAAACTCGTCCAGATGACAATGTATCGAAAGCTAAACTGTTTACTTTTCCCCCTACATAAAATGAATCAACCAAAGTTACCTGGTTATCCTGATAACTCTCATACCAATAAACAACATCATCACCGCCTACAAGCAGGTCAGCTCTTGTATCACCGTCAAAATCACCACTAATCACAGAGTAGAACTCTTCAGTATAGCTATCAGCAATTCTTCTCCATTGAACACTGCTGCTTATACGATCGTATTCAAACCAGTCCACAGCACCATGCCCAGTACCCGCCTGCACACATATAAGATCTGTATTAACATCGCCATCAAGAGAAGCAAAAGACACTGATATTAACAGAAATAAAACACTAAATATAATTAAACTTACTTTAGACATTTAAAAGTCTCCCGATTAAAAGTATATCATCTATTCTATAAAATGGTCTCTATATTTACTGAATAAAGAGCTCTTCCGGCTGGGCATATTGAAGCCAGCTATTTACAAATATTGTAAGATCAGTTATATCAACCTGACAATCCTGATTTAAGTCTCCTTGTTGACCGTCACCATTTTGCCATATATCAAGACAGCTTACAATATCCGTATCAAACTGGGCAGTATAGTTTCTACCATTCTCTACAGCAAATGTCAGCAGAGTACTCTCAGTACCATCTGCTTGAGCCGTTACACCATCAGCTAATATCGGATTAGAAAGAGAAGTATATGGCACATCAAGCGTAACTGTAATTGTGGCAGTTGCATGAGTAGGTTCACTCAATGCAAGAGACAATTTTCCACCTGCAATCTGCCATGTCACCATACAAGGAGTGTTCACTGTCACTGAATCAACGGTTCCAGACTGCCAGAATACAGCAGCTGTCGTATTGGTACTTCTATCTTTAACTGCATGTACAGCATCATTGTTAGAGAGTGCAGTAAAAGGTACCCCCATAGCATATTCCGTAAGCGATTGTCCTTTAGGATAAACCATGGCATAGAGATATGAAGCATCGTTTACGTTACTTCCATGATCATATAAAAGTGTCAGAAAATCTCTGGTTACAACATCGGTAGAACCAAAAGTATTGTTAAGATCATACCATGCACCGCTCTGGCTCTTACGAATAGCTCTGATATTATCTCCGGCAGGGAAATAGTAACCAATATTCTCACATTCTACCAAGGTTACATCAGAAACAACCTCGTCCCAACCCACGGCAGTAGAAGCTACCTGACCATCAACAAATACCGGAGTATTTGAAGCCGTTAAAGGCCATTGAGCGACAACGGTTTCAGTTGTATTAGATGTAGAACAGTCAATATCACTACCCATACAAACAACCTCATCATCAAAGAAGAAATAACTCTTCTTTGCGGTTAAATCTGTAATTGATGAGTAGGCAAAATCCATAGCGGCAACACCGCTTGACTCAAGAAAAGCACCACCAACAAAATCACTGTCACCATAGCCATAACCGGTTTCATTGTAGGTCTTCTGCTCAACAGTTACACCCGGAAGACGAGTCCAATCCATTGCTGCCAACACATCGTTAGTTACATATTCATCGCCAAGAGGCAAAAACCATACAAGTCCATTAGCAACCAGCCATTGTTTAAAACCCTCACCATTAATAGCTTCTGCATTAACTGTACGATCTGAAAGCATTCTTACAGAACCATACCAATTATCGCTGTGATGCGTCGTAATATCAGATTCCCAGAAATGTCGCTGCCCTTCAAGCTCATAAGGATTAGCCAGATACGCATCAATATCATCAGCAAAATCTCCTTCAAGATCCGTAAGAAGCGATATACCAGGAATATTTTCCGGATTTTGGTCACCACGAGTTACCGCACGCCCAAGCACACCAGTATCCCAATAGCCGTTGATTTTGAAGTGATTTGCTCCCTGAAGCAGATAATCAACCAATGTTTCAACATAATAAGCATCTACCTGATAAACAGTATTGATTGCATACTTACCAACATACATGCATACAGATGTCAAGAAATCTTTACCATAACTACCGCTATAAGGAATCGGGCCATGCTGATGGAAGCTGAAGTCCTCTTTAATACCTTCATGCCCTGTTGCTTGGAATGTTAACAAACTTTCAAAAGTATCCTTAACATCAGTGAGCAGATTTACATCGGCATCAATTAAGGCTAAATAAGTGTGTATTTCCGCTGTATCAGCAAGATTAGCACCCTCCCAGACAGGAATATCTTCGCCAACAAGCCATACTAATGAATCACGGGCTTCGGTGAAAATTGCTGCATTAATCTCATCTTGAATAGAAACAAGAGCCTTACCCAAACGCTTAGGTAATGATATTTGCCAATACCACCAGTTTCCTTCCTGAATCGGACGACCACTTCCATTTACAGTAAAGACATTATCCTGTCCATAATCAAGGGCATTCTCAATAGCAGTAAGTAAAGATGCACTCTGATAAAGACTTTGCCCTGACTTGTTATACCCTAACGCCATATCCAATATACGCTCATAATGCTCTACAACAGGCCAGTTTTCAACGGCATCTGTTCCATAAACTATATCAGACCAACTTCCATCAGCTTGTATAGTATCCAAAGCAGATTGCGCCTGTGCCTCAGCAGAAGCGGCAGTAAGCTCAAGATTATAATTTTCAACCTGCTGACGTACAAGCTGTAAAGAATCCGCAGCCGACATAGGCTCTATCATAACGCCATCTTTAAGATAATATGCACTACCGGCGATTGCCCCCTGCCATGGAATAGAGTTATCACCAGTAACTTTGAAAAGATGCAAACCGGTCTCTTTGCCCGCAGAATCATCGCCGCCCCAAATAACCTCCTTCATTCCGTCACCATCCCAGTCACCAAGAACTAAGACATGACCATTCTTGGCTCCAAATACGTTCCCATTCCATGTCATACCATTGTCAACACCGCTATTCTCAAGCCAACCACTTGTAAAATAACTGGCAAAAAGTAAATCATTCGTTGAATCATCATCAACATTACCCCAAAGAAGTCGTCCCGCACGACCTGAAACAGGCTTGGATATATAATACATACCATTATCAGTACCATCCCATTCATACCACCATACGCCACCAGAACTTACGCTGCCAGCACTAAGAAATATCTCATCATTCCCGTCACCATCACAGTCACCAACAATATTATCATTGCCGCCCATCTTTCCGGTAATAGCAAGTTTGATGTATGCAACAGAATCATCTGGCTTAACTTCAAACAGCACGACATGACCATAGTCCGGATTTGCAGCATTGTAGGATTTCATTCCGACAAACATCTCCAAAAGACCGTCTTGGTCGAAATCAGAAGGAGTTACACAAAAATACTGCTCTTTATTGTGAGATTGCAATTCAGTGTAAACAACCTGATCATTAGCCGTATTATCAAGTCTGCCAAGTTTACTGACCCAATCATTAGGATCTACGGCATCAGTTCCAGCCGCAACATAAATACGACCGGAATTCATTGGATCAAACACCAAGTCATTAACCTGTGCACCTATATAGAATGAATCTACAAGCGTAACCTCATCATTTCCATAACTTTCATACCAGTAAACGGTATCATCACTACCGACAAGAAGATCAACACGGGTATCACCATCAAGGTTGCCACTCACTACAGAATAATATTCTTCGGTATAACTATCTGCAATTCTTCTCCATTGAACGCTACTGCTACTACGATCATATTCAAACCAATCAACTGCACCATGGCCGGATGCAGCCTGAACGCATATAAAATCCGTATTAAAATCACCATCAAGAGATGCATAAGACATGCCTGAAAAAAAGACACTCATTAAAAATGCGACAAAACTTACCTTAAACTTAATCATTTAAAGGCCTCCGATTAATAATAATAAAACTTGTTACTAAACTTAAAATCATTATACAAAACAAAAAACAATTACGCAAGACTTTTTTGCAAATAACTAAGTATATTACAGTGAATATTGCAATGCAACTTGCATAAATAGCTGTATATAAAAAAAATCCTGTACCCCATTAAGATGAAATACAGGATTATGTATTGTTATTTTGTAGACTAAGAAATATCGGCAATTTTAATATTCTCACCATCAGGAGTCACCAAAATCGGCTCAACTCTACAGGATATTCTCGTATTAAACTGCGGTTTAGATATTCTCCACAGAATATGCTCAACTGCCATCTGCCCAATAACCTCAGGACAAAGATCGATAGTAGCCGGCCTTGGTTCAAGCGAGACAAGACAAGATTCATCATTATTAACAGAAACAATATGAATATCCTTCCCCGGCTGCAAACCGATTTTGCTTATCTCACGATAAAACACAGGAACCTCTGAATCAGATGTAATAAACACCCCGTCAGGTTTATCCTGCATATCATTAATCATACCTACATAAGAACGTACAAGCTCATTAGCATTACTCTGATCTTCATCCCTGTAAGCATCTAAAACCTCAACACAAGCTTGATTTTCTTTCATATAACTGGCAAAACCTTCACGCCTGCAATCCCACATATTACTGCCGGAAGAATGAAATACCAACCCAAGGCTCCTCTTGCAACCTTTACTCAACAGATACTTTGCAGCAGCCTGCCCCACCATCTCATTATCTGGGAAAATATGATCTCCATAAGGCTCACCTGACCCCATCACCCACAAACAAGGGGTGTCTTTAACTATCTTATTAAACCAATCCTCAGATGGGATATGTCCAAGAAAAATAACACAGTCAACTTGCCCATTACTAAGAAAAGCAGGTGTTTTTTGAGATGAGCTCATACAACCAAGCAGGAAATTCATACCATAATCAGAAAGAGCAGTACTAACCTGATTGACTAACCTTGCATAGGGCCCATGGAGGATAGTAGACTCGACTCCCATTAACACCATTCCGCAATTACCATTTTTAATTCCTTTTGCGGCAAGATTAGGCCCCGGCCTGTTAGCCCTTGGCAAAGGAGAGTAATCCATCTCCTTTACTATTTCAAGAATCCTCTGTGTTGTTTCTGCAGAGATACCGGGTCGCTTATTGAGAACGCGAGATACCGTTGCCGAAGATACCCCCGCCGCTTTTGCAATTTTAGCCAATGACATACAATTAATTCCTTACTCAAACTTATTAAGTGATAGTTCTTTGCAAGTTTCATTGTAACATTACATAAAAAAAAGTCAATAAGGCTATTTTTTTTCTGGTAACACTTTGAGTTCATTGCTAATAAGACTTAGCACAAAGCCAATTGAAACACAAGTAACTACACCTGCAGCATAATAGAGGAAAAAACTCATATCGGTATAAGTTTTGACTAAATAAAGTACAATCATCCCGGCAACAGCACCTGATATTGCCCCAAGACTGTTGGCCTTCTTAAAAAATATCCCAAGCACAAACACTCCGCCAAGACTTGATGCCATCAAGGCATCACATTGCCATACAAAGTCAAGTATTGACGTGAGCCTATCTCCAAGCAAAGCCATAAGCAACGCAAAGGCAATACCGATAATACCAATAAACAATGTAGCTATTTTAGCAAATCTTAAACATTTCTGATCTGATGCTGTTTTATTAAATCTTTGAAAAAAGTCAGTTATGAAAACGGTAGCAGAACTGTTCATGCTTGTATCAACACTACTCATTGATGCCGCAAAAATAGCAGCAACTATCAATCCGGCGATGCCCGCAGGTATCTCCATACTGACAAACCAAGGCAAAACAGCATCATTACTAATAGTAGGATTCATTCGTTCAGGATTGTTTTTATAGTAAAAGAACAAAGCCGTACCAAGAAGATACAGAAGCAAACTAACCGGCACTGCAACCATCACATGGATCCATGCACTCTTAACGGCTTCTTTTCGGCTGCTCACAGAGAAAAATCTCTGAGCTATATTTTGATTACCAATACTGCCCATATACCAGAAAATATGTCCTGTTACAACAACCCATATAGCACTTGTAGTCCAATCTCCCTTGATAGTACCTATTGAAAACTTATCATGAGCAATACCAACTTTAAATACTCCTGCTATTCCCGAATCACACGATGAAACGATTATATAAAATGACAATAATACACCAAGTACTATGATAACTGTTTGAACAACATCCGTCCAGATTACAGCTTCAATGCCTCCCATCACCGTATATATAACACAGACAATCCCCATTGTTAGAACAGCCAAATAGATATTGATTCCTGTTACAGCAGACAAAGTAAGAGCTGGTAAATACAATACGACACCAAGCCTTGCAAATTGAGAAAAGATAAATACAAGACTACCATAACCCCTTACCGCATAATTAAACCTCTTCTCAAGATAATCATAAACAGAAACAATTTTATGTTTTCTGTAAATCGGTATAAACAAATAAACCTGCATTAAAGTCAGCAGGGGCAAAGTAATAATTCCTATAAATTGAACCCAATCATTACTGTAAGCTCTTCCTGGTACCGTCAAGAAGGATATAGCACTGAAATTGGTTCCCATAATACTTATCGCCGCAGCCCATGCAGGAATGCGTCCACCTGCAACAAAAAAATCATCTGTAGTGCTTTCACGACCTCGAAAAAACAAGCCCATCATAATAAGTGCCGCAAAAAATATGAAAAGACCGGCATAATCAAGCAAACCAAATTTACCACTTACCTCATTAACTCCAATCTTACAGACAACAGGATTACTACCTTGCCCAGCAGAGCCATTTTCAATAAGCCCATAACCACCTTCACCTTCCTGTACAACCGTCAAAACGTTACTTCTGATTTTTTCTGATTTAAACCACTCATCAGTTATGGTATTGTAACCAAACCAGTTTCCACCCTGTTCGGTATCAGCCGCAACCATGACATGCGATTGACTGAGGACAAAATTCCCCATAACACTTTTAATATCAGATGGCATCGCAGTCAACTGGCTCCATTGAGATCCTTTGCTCTCAAATAATTCTCTAACAGGAATACAATATGCATTCAAAGACAAGTTTGCCGTATCATTAGCCGAATACCCTCCGTAAACGAACAAGCAATCTTCTTTACCATTATGTTGAATTGACAAATTGGGTCTCAATAAACCCTCGCCCTGCCACTGAGGAAGTTCTTGCCATCTCATTTCCTCAGAGTTTGTATCAAGAAACCAGCCATAATTCACTGTATCACCAGAGACTATATTCTTACCGCCTATAACATATACAATCGAATCAGACCCTATTATAGAACAATCACAAAGTGCAACGGGCAAAGAAGGCAACAATGCTTCACTATTCGGCAATGAATCAGAAGATTCAAATCGACCTTCATCTTCATCTAAACTTAAAAAATACACATCAGATTTTGACTGCACCAGGTTTTTATGCGAACTAACGCAAAGTAATCCATTCTCAAATGGTACACAAGAGATATCGCAAGCAGCCAAAACGCCAGCATCAAAACCTTTCTGTTCACAGTCATCTGTAGACAATGCTATCAAAACCCATCTATGACCACCTCTTGAACCAACCACAAGATGCTCACCTACCGGATAAATCAATGGTTCTCCCAATTGACCGGTATCTAAATAAGTAAACGTTTCATATGCAAACAATTCCTTTTCTTCCCGAGCTTCAAGAATATCAGAACAAAGGACAATAACAAAAAAGATAATAAAGGCATTTGTAATTTTGAACATAATTTATTTTCTGGTATTGAATTAATCTAAGCTTACTACTATCTCAAACGGAATTTTCTGTTTATCAACATAAGTATCTGCTTCAAAAGTCTTATTCCGCCATTCCAATGGCTTTAGATCCTGTAAATTTTGATAATAATGATAATCCGGACATGACTGCAATGTTATTTTATTGCCTTGAATGATACAATCCCCTTTACCTCTAACGATTCTTGATTTACCAAGCAAACAATCACTCTTGAAAGTTAAAGATGTATCCTCCCATGATGAAATAACAATTCGGATATTCTTATCATCTTTGCTTATTAACACGAAGCCAGAACCTGAAATTTCAATATCATCAGTAGAAAAGATATCAGAATTGTATTTAGCTACCATCAAGCAATTTCCAGTCTTTATGAAGTGCACATCTGTAGATGAGAGGACTTCAAGCTTTTTCTTCTCCAAAAGTCCATGCCAACCACTATCCTGTCGCGGAACATATGCCCATACGTAAGACTGGGATTTTGACGTATCTAATTTCGTTTGCAGTTTTGCCATCTGCGTTGGCTGGTTCCCGCTCCATTGACCTATACCCTCAAGCCGATACCCCTTATCTGACCAATCATAAAGCTCAAGCCCTGTAGGCTGCTCAAGACAAACCATAGTAACTGTATCAAATTCAACAAAATCAGGGTTTCCAAGCTTGTATACCTCAGTTTCCTGATTATTTGATTTTATATCAAACTGCTTATTATTAACTTTTACAATTTTATCATCTGGAGTTGATAATACGAGAGGATATACAACACTTTCTCTTTCAATTTCCTGAGCAGGCACATATTGAACTGCAACAACAAACTCACCTAACAAAAAATACGTTTTATAAAATAGCAGCTCATCTTTTGGTGCAGTCATAGCGGAAATATGCCCTTCCATTCCAAACAGAGCATAATCCTGATTATTTATAAAATCTATCTTTCGAGAATTCTTATTATTCATAAACTCATTGTCAGCATCCTTGTAGTCTTCCATGCCTTCAACAAGTGTAACACCTGCAAAATTAACATTATCGGAGGGAATCGCTATTTCACGTGGATGATGAGCTGACCGCATATAGAATCCGCCAACAGGCACTTTGGCATTATAATTCCAACTATTCGAGCTGCATGTAATATTGCCTGCTTTAGCAACTGCAGCAAAGTAATAGTTATCTGTTCTTGCAATAGCCAGCCCCGGGTTATAATACCACCTGAACCCTTTATCAAGAGCGTTATCATCAACAGCAACACTATTCCCTTCATGCCTTGAACGAATTTGTCTGTATATAATATCGGCAGATTCTTTGTAATCTTTGGTCAGATAAAAAGCATAGCTTGACTCACGGCACAAACGACATCGATTATCACCTGTAATATTTGTCAAAATACCGTTATCATAAAGCCAATAGATTGACTCGGAAATATTATCAAACTCATCCAAATACTCTTTATCAAAACATAATTCACTACCCTTATACTTGTCATACCATTCACAAATATCCTCATACAAGTTAGAAAAATACTTAACATCAAAAAAAGTAGGCGAATGCTCTCTAAGACTATAATCAGATTTAATACCCCACACCGGATTAGAGTTAGCTTTCATGCATTCAAACATCGCTTCTTTCAAAAAAGGTAATTTATCATTTACTCCCAAAAATTCCGCGTATTTAGCTGCTGTAATAACCTTCGATGCCTGATTCCATCCTACTTCACCTTCTTTATAGCCATGCAAAGCAGTATCAAAAGAACTTCTTCTCCAAAGATATTCAAAACACGAAAGCCAGTAAGCGATTCTCTCATTACTAACACATCGATTCTTCCTCATAACCCATATCGCTTTTGAGTATGGACTTATTCCCCATGCAAACGGCTTAACTGCCCACGCCTTACTTCTAACCTCTCCAATCTGTCCACTTTGCCTGTCAATTGCGGCACAAACATAATCCAAAGCTGCCTCAATAGAACTTGCTATCACTTTATTCTTATAATATTTTGACTGAGAATTTTCATATGCAGATGATGCCTTATCCAACAAATCTCTCGTTGGCAAAATAACCGTCTGCATAGATTCAATATCAGTCCACTGATTATCAGGAATAAACATGCCATAAAATTCTGATTCTGAGTCTAATATCTGGTATTGCAGATTTTTTTCAAGCCATTGATCGTCAAACCTCCAGTCAAACAGTTCCTTACCATCATATTCTGTCCAATCCCAGTCTGAATAAGATCCAATTCTGTCTTTATCTATAACGGGATCAAAAAAATCACCACTGAGCTTCAATTCAAACGAACTTTGCAAACAGCCTTTATATGTAACTAAATTACCATCTAAATCACCGCTTGTAACAAAGTATACCTCGTAGTTATCCAGAAGTCTTTTATTTTTATTAATCTTAACTTCAGTAATTTCAGAGCCAAACTCAATTTCAACCTTAACACCATTATGCTGTTCAAACACTATCCTGCCTGCACCTTCAACCGAAATATTTACTTCTCCTTCCAGCACACCTCTCTTTGTTCCTATTTGCCAATATCCTTCTTCCCATAAAGAACAAGGCAATTTCATAAGATAACCAACAGCACGAAGCTTACACTCTTTTTTAAAGGTAGTCTTCTGGCTTATAACCAAAGATTGATGCTTATTATTCAAAGACAATATATCTTCAGAATAAGAACCGAAACCAAGTTTAACAACCATGGAATCACTATCAAGTTCGTATCCCTTCCAGGAATGCCTTCCCATTCCATTCCTATTATCATCATATCCTCTCAAATCCTCGGTTTCTGCCTTAAGACACCCAATAACAATTGCCGGTATTGCAGTTTTCAAAGTATCGTTATAAGAATATAAAAGCACACCGCTTCCCATATTCAAGAACCTGTGAGGTTCCTGATAAGGCTGATACTTAAAATTTGCATTATGTTTAACAACAGGACGATTAAATATCTTATTAACCTCTTTTTTCAAGGCATAAACAGGAGAAATAAAAACCAAGATAGATACTAAAAAAAGCTTACTTGCTGCTCTCTTCTTCCAAACCATAAAACAAACCTCTCGAAATATAAAATTCATTCAAAATCATGCTAACAAAGCAACTTTCTCTGAATTCAACTTCCATTTAAGCGGCTCACCTGCAATATATCGTTCAAGTTCTTCAACCATGTATTGACCAAGCCTTCCCATTTCATACCTCATAGAACCACTTATATGCGGAGTGAGAACAACATTATCCATATCAAACAAAGGCGATTCACCTCTCGGAGGCTCAGGATCGGTTACATCAAGTATTGCCGTTATATCTTTCCGCTCATTCAACACTTCAATCATATCCTGTTCATTAACAATTGAACCTCTTGCTGTATTGATAAAAGTAGAATAAGGCCGCATTTGCCGAAAATACTCTGCCGTTATTACTCCTCTTGTCTCTTCGTTAGCCGGCATATGAAGACATACTACATCAGAATATTTAAATATATCTTCCAATTCACAAGTTTGTGCTCCATACTTCCCCGGCAATGCAGGATCAATATAAGGATCATAAACAAAAATATCAACATCATAAGAATTCAAAAGCGTTGCTACATAACGGGGGATCATACCAAAAGAAATCAATCCTACCGAACTTTTATATACCCCAGGTGATTTTATATCCAAAGGACGCTGTTTCATCTTTCGCATCTGACGAACATATGACCAGCCGCATTTAAGGCTGAATACAATTTGAGAAACCACATACTCCGCAACAGGTATAGCATTTGCAACCCATGCACTGGTCAATAATATCTCCCTGTCCCAGAATAAATCGGTAGTAAAATAACGGGTAGAACCGGCGGCATAAAAGACTGCCTTTAAACGAGGAGAATTATTCAGCAATTCCTCATCCAATACAGGCATGCCCCAACTTCCCAAAATCACATCAACATTTGACAATATATCAGGATTTTGCTTCACAAATTCAGGAGAAACAGCCACATCTTTAATATCCAAATAATTGTGAACCATCTCTCGCTGACTTGACCCATAAACAAAATCAAACAACTTATTATCAAGAATATAAATCCCTTTAAGCATTAAATTCCTTCATCCCAGCATATCTAAAGTACATTATTATATCCTAAAATTAACGAACTAAGATATTACGCAATTACATTGCAATTGCATAAACCTATAAAATACCGTTTAATTATCTCAGAGACTCCCAATACTCCTGACAAAAGTCCTCGGTACGCTCACTGTTATCTGCAAGTTTATCTATAAAATAATCACTAACCTTGCGATACTCCACATGACTGTCACCATAAAGAACCTGCACACCATCCTTATGCCCCTCCAGTATAAAATCAGCCCACATAGCAACATCACTGAAAATAGGAGCCTTTCCAACAATATCAAGTGTAGTATATGTATACTTACCGGAACTTTTAAGCGGACCCAAGTTTCTCCAATAACAACTTCTGCCATTCATCCAGCCATAGTGTTTATCACGAGAATTCAACCGAACCTCAGATATATAATTAGGATGATCGGAATCACCGTTAGAATTTAAAAACTGCTTATCCTTCTGGGTAGGGCAAAATATCGCATCACCTTGCGGATGAAGATAATTATCATCACACAAAACACCTATGTTAAGAAAACGAGGTGGATCATTAGCCGGACCATAACCTTTGTAAAACCAATAAGAGTAGTAAGAGTTGCTGTATATTTCAGGAAGCTTATTTTTATTTCCCTGACCATACATAGTCAAGGCATAACCTATTTGGCGGAGATTATTGCCGCAAACAACCTTTTTAGCTGACTCACGAGCCTTCCTTAAACTCGGCAGCAATACACTCATAAGCACAGCAATTATAGAAATAACAACCAAAAGCTCTATAAGAGTAAAACCTGACACTTTATTTTTTTTAGCATTTTCACTTATGCACATATTTCACCTTTGACTTATATAAACCTAAAACCTTATGCAATTTGCATTGTAATATTAATGTAACATTTTACTTGACAGTTGTCAATTACTTTTTTAGAATTAATCCAAAACAATTACATAACTGAATTTTGAAAGCAAAATCACATGAATACTGAAAAAATTAATCTGCACGGCGACTGGAATCTTTTTCAAGCCCCACTTAATGCCCCACAGGAATATATAAACGATTTATTAAAGAATACACCTGAACCAATAACCTCTCCTGTCCCCGGAGATATACATCAAGGGCTGATAAATGCTGGTCTTCTAAAAGAACCAACAAAAGGACTTAACGCAAAAGAAGCATCATGGACTCGAGAGAAAAGCTGGTGGCTCAGGAAGTCTTTTAATATATCCCCACTGCAGCTTAAAACTTCTCAAAATATCCGGCTATGCCTTGATGGTTTAGATTCAAATGCCTGGATATACATTAATGACAAGCTGCTCGGGAAACACAATTCTGCATTCCGTCCTTTCAGTAAAGATATCATGAGTATGCTAGAAACCGGCACAAATACAATTACTGTAAGACTCACAGAGGGCGTTGAAGGTCTTGAAAAAATTGGACCGACAACTCTCGGCGGAGAAATTCCGGTAGACCCAAGAACCCCAGAAAGGTTTGAATTAAGAAGAGTTTTCATCCGAAAACCTCAATATTCGTGGGGATGGGACTGGGCTCCGGAATCATCAACAACAGGAATTACAGGCAACGCATATATACAAATTGCCTGTAATGATCACATTGAAGATTTGCAGATAAAAACAAATGGAAACTGCAAAGACACAAGGCTTGACATATGTGTAACAACTCAACGTTACAACCAGCTAACCTGCAAAACAACAAATATGCAGATTAATATATTTTCGCCGGAAAACACCCTGATAGAACAAAAAACTCAATCGGTAACTCTCCAAACAGGTAAAAGTTTTCATAATTTCTGCATACCAATAGAAGATCCGCAATTATGGTGGCCAAACGGCTCGGGCAGTCAACCAAGATACAGAATCACTGCTGCCATAATTGAAAAGGAACAAATCGTATCATCAATAGAAAAGAAAATAGGAATCAGATTTGCAGAACTTGACACCCAAGATAATTTTGCAATTAAAATTAATAATGTGCCTATATTTTGCAAAGGTGCCAATTTAATTCCTGCAGACCTGTATTACGGTCGTGCTTCAACTGAAAAATACAGCGAACTGATTAAACTGGCTAAAGAAGCCAACTTTAATATGCTGAGGATATGGGGAGGCGGCCTGTATCTTTCCGATGAGTTCTATGATGAATGTGATAAGGCAGGAATTATGATATGGCATGATTTCATGTTTGCATGTGCTCCTTACCCTGACTACGACGAAGCCTTCTGTGATGAAATACAGAAAGAAGTAAACTACCAGCTTAAACGGCTTAATCATCACCCATCAATTGTGCTATGGTGCGGCGACAATGAAAATATACTCAACCGTAATTCCCTTGAAAAAACACAAAACGGTGCAAGAGTAACAGGTCAAATACTTCCCGAAGCGGTTAACAATCTCTGTTCACAAACAATATACTGGTTCAGCTCTCCGTACGGCACAGGAGACAATTACAAGCATATATCATGCGATACTCCCGGAAATTGCCATATCTGGAAAAATGTTATGCTTTCACCAAACATGGAAGACAGGATAAATTTCAATGTATTCGACAACATGAATCCGTGTTTTGTTTCTGAATACGGATTCCCCGGAACATGTACAAAGCAGACAACTATTGAGTACACAGAAAATCCTGATTTCACTTTGGAAAGCCCACAATGGATGTATCATTACAATCCATTTGCACGTAATGTTCTTGAAAGTGCTATCCAAAAACATTATGCTGAAGATCTCGCAGGGATGTCCACTGAAGAGTTTCTTTATTACGGCGGAATAATTCAGGGGAAAGCCTATCAGCACAGTCTTGAATCTTTCAGACAAAATCCAAAGTGCAATGGAGCTTTATTCTGGATGTTCAACGATTGCTGGGGAGAAGTAGGCTGGACTATAATAGATTATTATATGAGATATAAAGCTTCTTACTGGTTTGTGAAAAGAGCGTTTAATTGTATGAGATTAGTTATTCGTCAAATAGAGGACAATACAATTGTAACATTAATCAATGATACAGATAAAAATATAGAAAAAGAAATCAGTCTATACTATTACAATCTGCAAACAAACAGCAAACAACTCATTCTAAGCGAAAGACTCTCAGTTGAACCTTACAACTCAAAAAAGATGATAAGCAAACCACAATCTGTAAATGTCGACCCCAAAATAGGTTTATGGCTATGTCAGGCTGATGATAATAAAATCGACCCTGCCACACTATTATTAACTGAGCTCAAAAATACAGCCAGAAAACCTGCAAAGATAGCAATAAGTAATATTGATTCGGAAAATAACAGAATTAGTTTTGAGCTTAAATCAGACAACTACGCACATGGAGTTGAGTTGGATTTACCTCAAAAGGCAATCCCTTCTGACAATTACTTTGACCTGATACCCGGCATAAAAAAGAAGGTAACTGTTAAAAATATAAATACGATCACAGAAGCAAACATAAAAAGATACATTTAAAATAAGCATTCACACCGCTAATTAGAATTTTTAATTAATACACTATGGTCGCTGTTTGCGGAAAACCCAAACGGTATTTAGTATATTAAAAAGCCAATTTTCGGTAAACGTTTGAATGGTTACAAATAAAACGACTAAAATTACACTTTAAAATTGGAATAAATCATGTCATTAGAACGAATGGACACATTATTAATTGCCGCCCGTAAAAACAGATATGCAGTAGCAGCGTTTGAATGCTGGAACAGTGCAAATATATATGCAATAGCAGAAGGCGCTGCACAAACAGATATGCCGGTTATTTTTCAGGCCAGTCATGCAGAATACACCATAATGGGTGGAGCTGACGCATTATTTGACATTGTAAGTTTCTATATCCGAAAGAAAAATATCACAGCAGCATTGCATTTAGATCACGGTATAAGCTTAGAACAGGTTGAAGAATGTGCCAAAGCAGGCTTTTCATCTGTAATGCTTGATGCTTCACGTCTCTCATTTGAAGAAAACATTAAATTGTCAAAACAAGCCGCAGAAATAGCCAATGAATACAAAATAAGTATTGAATGCGAACTGGGACATGTTGCCGGTGCCGAAGGTGGTATGGATGACATTGATGAAACAGAATGCTGTATGACTGACCCTGAAAAAGCAGAAATATTTGTAAAAAAAACAAACGCAGACTGCCTTGCGGTTGCAATTGGCACTGTTCATGGTGATTACAGAAGCAAACCCAATATCGATCTTAAATTGCTTGAACAAATATCAGACATAATAGAAGTACCTCTGGTTCTGCATGGAGGATCGGGAACTCCACCGAAAACGCTGAAAGAGTGCATAAATCGAGGTATAGCAAAAATCAACATCTGTACAGATATACACAAAATTTGGCTTGATGGAATAGAAAAAGCCAAGACAACTTTGACACCTTCTGTACCAGGAAAGTTTTATCAACCTGCACAGGAAATGTTGGTCCAAGCCGTAACCCAAAAGATTGAGCTATTTAAAAATGAACGATAAGTTAAACAATAACAAAATTGCAGTTATGGGACATATATGCCTTGACCTGTATCCTTCAATAAAAAATATAGCAGATATAGATTTTGTTCCCGGAAAACTTAGTGAGATTGGTCCATGCAGTTGTTCTCCGGGAGGTGCCGTTGGAAATACTGGGCTGGTTTTAGAAAAATTAGGAATACCGGTTAAGTTGTTGGCAAAAATTGGAGACGACTCGTTAGGTGAAACGCTGTCTTCCTTTTTTACTAATCTGCCGCCTGATGCCCAAAAACATATTGTTGCCGTAGAAGGAAATACTGCCTATTCAATAGTTATCAACCCTGAAGGTCATGACAGAATGTTTCTGGCATATCGCGGAGTTAATGATCAAATATGTTACAATGATTTAACTGATGATTTTATCGAAGACACGGCAATACTTCATTTTGGCTACCCTCCTTTGTGCAAAACAATTGCAGAAAACAATGGTAACGAACTTAAAAAAATATTCCGGTATGTTCAGGATAAGGGAATAATTACATCACTGGACATGTCCCTGCCTTCTCCCGGCTCCTCTTCAGAAAAGATTAACTGGCTTAATTTTTTGAAAAATGTTATGCCGCAAACAGATATATTTCTACCAAGCATTGACGAACTGCTGTTTATGTTCAAAGCAAAATACTCTAATATCACTGAAGCCTTGGATACTTATTCAAAACAGCTGCTTGACTGGGGAGCGGCAGTAATCGTTATCAAATTAGGCTCAGACGGATTTTACGTAAGAACAACAACATCATCTTCACGTATTAATTGCCTTAAATATCTACTTTCTGAAAATGTGGATAATTGGCGGAATAAAAAATTTTCCGTTCCGTGTTACAAGGTTAAAGTAAAAGGGACAACCGGTGCAGGAGATGCCACAATTGCAGGTTTTTTGAGCGGCATGCTAAATGGATTTACAATCGAAAAAACTGCACAAATAGCTACTGGTGTCGGAGCACTTTGTGTAACTCAACATGATGCAACCTCAGGAATTACCCCGCTTGAAGATATTATAGAAAAAGTTCACAACCAATAGAATCAGAACAGCTGTAGTTAGTTTTGCAGGCCTAAATCACCTTCATGTTTTAAAAGCAAATTTAGACCTGAAGGTGTTCTGTACGCTTTATTACTTCAAGCTTTAACTCATCACTAAGATTATTAAATTTAGTCGAATATCCACCTATTCTGACAATCAGGTCATTATGTTTTTCTGGATGTTCCACTGCATCCTTAAGTATATCACCATCAAGAATTGAAATCTGAATTTGCATTCCCCCCATATCAAAATACGTTTTTATAAGATTCTTCAGGCTTTCTCTTCCTTTTGCTGTATCAACCATATCTCTGGCAAACCTCACATTTAACACCGGCGTACCAACAGCCAGGTATTGTGGCAATGAGGCAACACTTTTAAGCATCGCAGTAGGCCCGTTAGTATCACAACCCTGCATCGGACCTATACTGTCAGAAATAGGAGTAAAAGCAAACCTCCCATCTGGCGTTGCACCAACCTCTTTCCCTAAATCAGAATAGGTCTCAAACATTATACACGCAGGCATAAATACTCCTCCACGCCACGGCTCATATTTCAGCAATTCATGATAGACAAACAAAGAAATATCCTTAGCAATAGAATCAACTCTGAAATCATCGTTACCAAATTTAGGACATAAGGATAACTGCTTGCGTAGTTCTTCATGACCAGCAAAATTGTCATGTAATATTTCAAGTAATTCAGAACCGCTAAGTTGCTTGCTTTTGAATACAATTTCTTTAACAGCCGCAAGTGAATCTGCGACATTTGCTAATCCTGCAAAATTAATATTACTTCCGTTATATCTCGCTCCGCCTGAATAATAATCCTTACCGGAAGAAATACAATCATCGATAAGTAAACTGCGTATTGGCTGGGGCATAGTCTGTGCTCTACGCCGCTGATATTCATTAACAGATTCTACCATCAAAGAAATTTTAGATGACAAACGTGACTTAAAAAATTCTATAAACTCATCAAATGACACAGAACAAGCAATATATTCATCTATGACATTACATAATATCTTGGGCATATTCAATCCCGCATCAATTGAACCAACACAACTTTTACCATGTATAATTGTCTCCGTACAACCGCATCCACACCACCATGCTATATCATCGCTGTCCTTACAAAAACCGGAATCATATATACTCTTGATATATAATTTGTCATTATAAAATGCTGGATTCGCATTGCCTTCAGCAAGCGAATCAAATGCTGTCTGCCAGATATTCTCAGATGTATAATCATTTATTTTAAGCTCAGTATTTGGACGTGAACGTCCCGTTAATGTATGGATATAAAGCTCTGTCAATTTATGTTCAAACGGCTTACCATCAGGGTTTGAACCTCCAATAGCAGAAGTCCACCCAGAATTCACTTCACAACTCTCCGATAACGCATCAAGCCAGGATTGGGCATCAATATCTGTTAATATTCCACCAGAATTATCCCTGTCATAAAATTCCGCAAGCTCCTTATCAACACAACCCTGATTATCACAAAAATCTAAATAAAACACAAAATTATAAGAAATGACAGCTTCAACAAAAGACCTCGCAGGTCTAAAAGGAACTTGTGCAAAAGCTTCAAGTAAAACATCTCGATTACGCAGTTTATTGCTATCTGTCGAATTATATTCAATAAGACTGCAGCGCAGCCGTTTATGCCATACCTTTATTCCGTCAATAAGTTTTAATATATTTTCATAAAAATCTATTTTTAAAGGATCTTTGTCTTCTTCAGCTCTCCCCAAACCAATTTGGCAACGGCTTTTGGCATCATCTAAACCTCCCCTGAGAATTCGTCCATAATTAGGTATACTATGTGTATAACCATTACCACCGACAAAAAAATTATTCTCAATTATACTGCTGTTAGCTTTTTTAATACCTCTAATCACTTCAGCAATATGGTAATAACCAAGCTCTTGAGCCGCTTCAGACGAAAACGCCAGGGTATCACTATAATGAGGCCAAACAATCCGATTAAAGCTTTCACCATTAGAAACACAGATCCCGCAAGGCCAAAGTCTTTGCCCTGAATATTCATTCAAAGGGGTATACTCAAAATACTTAACATAAGCATTTACAACTCTCGACAAATTAGAAGCAGATTCATTCTCAAAATAACCGGCCGCCAAAAACTCATTGTCCTTCATCAATTTATCTATAACAGACATCTATAATTCCTTACCATTTCACTCAGTTTGAATGTCTCGTACGATTTATCATACCTTCTCGATTCACACAAATCAGATAATCTTTTTAACAGCTTTACCATAATCAACTTCCATATACTATGTAATATTACAATAAGATGAAATTAAGAATTTTATCAACACCAAGCACTTTTAAACCTTGTAGCCAAGACTTGACCGTTTCTTCTTCCGGCTGCTGCGAAACAAAAGTCTTGTTAGAAAGACCAAAACGCTCATATTTACTTTCACCCAAACGGTGGTAAGGCATTATCTCAACTGCCGAAATATTAAGATTCCTATA
This sequence comes from Sedimentisphaeraceae bacterium JB056, assembly GCA_044440125.1. GTDB lineage: Bacteria > Planctomycetota > Phycisphaerae > Sedimentisphaerales > Sedimentisphaeraceae > JBITAJ01. Next base: position 177,254 of record JBITAJ010000021.1, read on the forward strand.
CAATTCTGCAATTCCTTGAAAATGCTCATCACGGTCATTAAGCGAAGGAATAACAGGACATCTTAAAACAATCTCACTGCCTGCCTCAGAAAGTTTCTCAAGATTACTGCGGATTAATGAATTATCAACCCCGCAATACTCAAGATGTCTTTGCGAATCCGTTTCCTTCCAGTCAAATAAAAAGATATCAGTAAAAGGAATTATTCTCTCAAGAAAACTCCATTTACAATACCCGCATGTTTCAACTGCTGTATGCAGTGAACTCTGCTTCGCAAGCTTAAGCAATTTTTCAGTGAATAAAGGCTGAGCGGCAGGTTCTCCACCGGAAACAGTTAATCCTCCACCGGAATTTCCATAAAAAGGTTTGTCCCGTATCACTATCTCAATCACATCCTCTGCCGACATTTGCTCTCCTACAAGTTCCAACGCCTTAGCATAGCACTTCCTTGTACATTGACCGCACCCCGTGCAAGTGCTGCGGTCAATGACATGTCGACCGTCAAGAAGTTTATGTGCATCATTGGGACAATGCTCAAAACAATATCCGCATCCTATACACTTTGACTCAATAAAAGAAAGTATAGGTTTTGAAGATTGACTCTCAGGATTATGGCACCATTTACACTGAAGCGGACAACCCTTTAGAAAAACAGTCGTCCTTATCCCCGGACCATCATGTATTGAAAATCGCTGAATTTCAAGAACCATGCCTTTAACTTCAGACATCATCAAACTCCATACGCTGAATAACTTCGCTCTGCATCTCAGGAATAAGACGGGTAAAATAATCCGTATAGCCACCTATTCTGACTACGAGATCCGCATAATCTTCAGGACTTTCAAGAGCTTTCTCAAGTATACCCGAATCCAAGACATTTATCTGTACTTCAAACCCGTTTCGCTCCAAATAGGTAATAATAAGAGTCTTAAGCTTATCACGCTCTGCCTGACTCCTAAGCTGCGATTTGTTAAATCTCATATTATAAGCTACCCCGCCAAGCAATGAGCTATGATCCCATGATGTAGTTGATAATATCGCCGCAGTAGGACCTAATGTCTCACGTCCTTGAGCAGGTCCGGCGCCATCTGCAAAAGGTGTAGCCGCCAACCTGCCGTCAGGAGTAGCGCCGCATTCTTTGCCCAACCGTGTATGCATTTCCCAACAAAATGCGCCGGGCAAAAACTCACTATTATCGGGGAATACTTTGCAATTCAGACAACTCTCTTTTAATGCCTCAACAATATCCCTGAACATCGAATCAACCTCTTCACTGCCATGCCCGTATTTGGGATAAGCATTTCTAAAACGCAAAGCATCTTCCTGAGAATTCTTAAAATTACTATCCAGAAGTTCTTTCAGTTCTTTAAGTGTTTTTTCTCCATTAAAAACTTCTTCGCGAATAACATAAAGCGAGTCAATCAGATTGGCTAAACCAACAAATGAACATTCAACCTGATTATATCTTGCCCCTCCATCATCAATATCTTTGGCACGTTCTATACAATCAAGAGTAAATACGCTCTGAAGAGGCTTTCCCCCATATTCCTGTCGCTGTCTACGATATTCATTCTGTTCTTTTACACCTTCTTTAATCGCAGAACTCATAAGCTCAATATATCTGCTCAAAAACTCTTCAAAACTGTCAGAAACATCGCCACCTTCAACTTCAGCAGCAATCTCTTCAAGCAATATACCGCATGTATTAAAATAAGGACTCGCAACCCATATATTACTCGAATTGCATGGAGTTATCTCAACACATGCCGAATTTATATAATTACAGGCTTCTTCAATCGGCAATCCGATATCCATCAAACCCTTTGTTATAATATCATCACCAAAAAATGCCGGCGTAGTATAGCCATTGCATACAAGTTCAACTGCAAGATCTATCAGGCTTTGTGGTGTTTTTTCATGCCAACATAAACCCACTGTAGGATATACCAATTTTGTACGTCTTAACGCTTCAAAACACAGATACGAAAATTCGTTGGTTGTATCACAACCATTTTCGTCTTTGCCGCCAACCATAATGCTATAGGCTAAACCTCGAGTATAAGTGTAGTTTATCAGCAAATAAAACTCCTCAATAAGCTCAAGGACTTCTTCTCTTGTGACCTTTTCGTGTAAAATATCTTGTGTATAGAATTTCCCCAAAGCTCTGTCGAGCCTGCCGGGAACAAGACACCAAACAGTATCAGAAGCACTAACACCAAGATTAAGCAGCCATATAAGCTGAATTGCATCACGAAAATCACGTGGAGGATTAACCGATATATATCGGCAACGCTCAGCAATATCAACATCCATTCCACTGCCTGCATTCTCAATCATCTTAGATAAACCTTCCAGAGAATCTAAGAATGACTCAAGAACTGTCCTTTCTGATTCATTAGCAGAAGAAACTCTTTCTACAATCTTTTTCTTTATTCCATTGATACCAATACTGAGAATGTCATCATAATAAATTTGGCAATGCCCTGTTTGTCCCCCTGCAAGTGGAGATTTTTCGAATATAAGTTCTTCCTCGGCAGTAATCTCAGGCTCAATTTTCTGCCAACCAGCCAAGCGAATTCCCATTGCAAAATCAAAATCCAACCGCTCAAGCGTTTTGCGAACATTAATTCCCTGCCTTTTCTGCCACGGAGATATGTCGTCAGTCTCTGCTAAAACACGGCCGCGTCTGGAAATAACTGCTGCAGGAGAACAAGGAGCTTTGCCTTCTATACTAATAGAAACAATTTTTTCTCGTAGTGTAGAGATATCTGTATTTTGCATAATTAATTTTCCTGAAGAAGCCTCTTAACTTTGCCAGTTTTTATAATTTTCTCGTAGTAATCTCCTGAGTACCCAAGCTGCATAGATATATTCTTTGCGGTATTGAAGACCATACATATGTAATCTTTGATTCTTTCCTGATCAAATCGCACTCTCATACCGGTAATACCAATCCCTGCTACGGCATTACCATTTGCATCAAATACAGCCGCGCCTATACAGTAAACACCTCTTGAATACTCTTCGCGGTCGAAGGAAATGCCGCTCATTCGAATATCTTCCAACTCTTCGAGTAATTCCGCCAATGTAGTAATTGTATTTTCCGTCAGCCGTGGTAATTCTGCAGGAAGCAGCGAAAGGACATCTTCATTACTCATAAACGCAAGCACGGCTTTTCCGAAAGCATTACAATGATAATGGAGTCGTGCATGCGGCTTAAAACGTAAGTAGAAATCGCAATCCGGCTCTATAATATCAAGTGATTCCATGCAGTTTCCTGCCGGTATCTGAATTTGAGCTGTTTCACCAACCATACGTGATAATGCTTCAATATGGCTATGTGCAATATCACGCAAAGTCTCTCTATCCTGCCTGAAACTTCTGAGCATAAAAAGCCTTGGAGTTAATGAATACCCCTTAGTAATCTCATCCTGAACCGCATAACCTCTTGCCACAAGCCTTGCCATAATCCGGAAAATAGAATTGGAAGATATATCAAGCGTTCTGGATAATTCACTTACACCGTAAGGAACTTCTTTTGTCGCTAAAAACTCAACTATATCAAGCATCCTGTCAATCGCAGGAGCCGAATAATTTGAGCCACCGGTTAAGCTCTTTTTCATATAACACCTTTATTTAACTGCAATTTGCAATGCCTCTGCAATCATATACTTGTCTACCTCAACAGGTCCAAGAGTTGCATACAATTCCATATAACTGAATACTTCTGAGGCCATCTGCTGTATTTTATCATTATCAGGATTATACTCTTTCAGCTTATTTGGAAAATCAATTTGTCCAAAAAAATCATTATATGCTTCAACAACATCATCATTCTTGCCACCGCTAAGAGTTTGAGCAATCCATTGATGTTTCTCTTTCATACCATGCTTGTTAATTTCAAGCATAGCCGGATAAATTGTATTTAAAGCATCGCCATGAGCAATATTATGATAATGCCCGCCTATAACATGAGCCAAAACGTGAGCAACTGTCACTCCTCCATGGCTGATCGCTATACCGCCAAATGTATCGGCTATCGCCATCGCTTCCCTTGCCTGCAGATCATTTCCATTTTTGTAAACAGAGTGCAAATTATCCGCCACAAGCTCAATAGCTCTTCTTGCATACATATCAACTACCGGAGAAGACCACTTTGAGGTATAAGCCTCAACCGCATGAGTAAAAACATCCGCCCCCGTTATCGCCGTCAGTTGCGGCGGCATGCTTGAAGTAAGCAAAGGGTCTACGATAGCAACCTTCGGAAACAGGAAAGGTCCACCAAAGCCCGGTTTCTGATTTGTCTCAGGATTAGTAATCACCGCAAACGGAGTACACTGACTGCCGGTTCCTGAAGTAGTTGTTATGGCAATTATCGGTAAAGTCTTATCTGTAGCCTGCTTATCACCGATAGCATAGGACCATATAGAGCCTTCATGGCTTGCCGCAACTGCTATAGCCTTAGCTGTATCTATACTGGAACCACCCCCTATACCTATAATAATATCGCAGCTTTCTTCTCTTGCAAGCTCGCCTCCGGCATCAACAATATCAGTAGTCGGATTCGGCACAACCTTATCATAAACTACAGACTGAATATCTGACTCAGATAACAACTGAGATAATTTATTTGCAAGACCTGACATCACTGCAAACGAATCGCATGCTATCATCGCCTTACGCCCAAAAGCCGAAACAATATTGCCTGACTCTTCAAATGCACCAACACCAGCGACAATTCGTACCGTATGATTAAATTCAAACATCAATAAACCTTTCATAATATTAACACAAACCCAATTATACACTACTTCAATTTATTGACAAGAAATATTTTATATATTTATAACATCAATATAAATATATAAAACAAGGCATATAATTTAGAATGATACTAAAAATGAAAGCTTGACACTGACACGCCAAGTTTTTGGCAAATGATGAAATTTTGGCGAACTCAAGTGATAGGGGACAACGTTTCTACTTTCTTACCCTAAACTTGAGTTACCTGATTCAGATATATTGGCTCATGTTTTTAGTCAATTTTCAATGATAAGGAAATCCTTAACATCGAGTACATAAACCTGAATACCTTACGGTAAAATCGCGTAGGGCACAAAAACATCACAACCATAAATATCGATAAAAAAACAACGAGCCATTTTAACCTACAGTACCATTGTGCCAAGACTTATATGCATTCGGTATTAAACAAAGTCAAACTTCATTATTGTCTAAAACACATAAACATAATTACTATGCATCAAGTATAAAAAACAGCTCAAATTAAATCAATTAACCCATCAAAAAGCAAAAACACGTTAACGGATGAGTTTTTGAACCCCACGACAATATTTATACTTTCTTTATCAGATCTCTCAATAAAGCCTCTTGCAAAAATACCAAGTCGATTTTAGGAGTTAACCAGGCAGATTCCAAACCTTTGCTTATCTTCTCATAATCAAACGAAACAGAGGTCTGATAAGAACGAATCGTTATCTTCCTCTAATTGGAAATACTTTCAGTATAGGGAGATTGATTCAAAGCGATTATATTATATTTAAAGTCAAAATTCAAATTATACACTCAACGAAAAGTGTTGAAAACAGAATACATTGCGGCGACGTTTTCTGCGGGGATGTCGGGACCTAATATTTGACTTGGGGCGTAAATATAGCCTCCACCGGGAGTCATTATATCCAATATCCTCTTTGCCTCCATTTTTACCTGCTGGGGTGTACCGTAAGGCAGAAGCTGTTGAGTATCTATACCGCCGTGAAATGTGATTTTATCGCCAAGCTCACTTTTAAGTTTTTGCGGGTCCATACCTGTTGCCGTTACCTGCACAGGATCTATAATATCAACACTTGCCTCTATCAGAAGCGGGATTATCTCCGATATAGCCCCGCATGAATGCATCATTACTTTAAGACCATACGACTTCGCATTATCGGCAAGCTTCTTGAAACCGGGGATAAAAAACTCGCTGAGCATCTGCGGACTGAAAAGCAATGCCGCCTGCGAACCAAGATCGTTTCCAAAAAACCACACATCAATACGCCCTTTGAACTGCTCAAAAAGATGATTATTGAGTTCAAGATAAAAATCAGTCATTCGATTTATAAGCGTTTTTATCATTGTCGGATTCATGGCAATATTGAGCAAAAAATTCTCAAAACCATGCATACGATAACAATCGCCGAGTATGCCTGACCAAAAACCTCCAATAATCACACGCTCTTTATTTGCCTCGATTTCCTCATTAAAGCCGCTAAAATCGAAATCGCTTATTTTAGGCCATTGGTAATCAAGTATATCCTTCTCTGTCTGGGCATTTTTTAATGGAGACTCTATCGCATCATCCACCGCAAATTTTGAATCGTAAGCTCCACGCTGCCATTTTATCCCGAATGGACAAACCCGCTCATTATCATTAATCACGCCTGCACATAAACCTCTATAAAATGGCAGTGAAGATTCATTCTGTGAAATATCACGGCAAGACAGATAATAAAAATCACTGCCGATAATATCAAGCAGTTCGGCTTCGGTCTTTATGCCGTAATAATCCTTTATCGCTCTGTCTGCCTGCGGAGATGCAAGATAATCTATTGGGGCTCTATCCGGTTGTTTATGATTAACTGCAGCTAAAAAACGTTCTCGTGATGTCATTGTTTGTATTTCCTGTAAAGGCGTTCATTTTCTTTATTTTCCATCTGCTGATTGTTTAAGGCGAGGGCTATTGCCAGGCCTTGAGGTGGGAGATTATCAAACATGAAATCCAGATCTTCTTCTGTTATAGCTCCCCAGATTATGAGCGGTTTTTTAGCGAGTATCTCTTTATGCACCCCAAAAAGCTCTTTCGCTCCTGGTCCACCCTCATCTATGTGAAGCTCCAGAGCAAGCATATCGGTATCAACAAGCTGTTTGTACGGATAGAAACCTGTCGGGTGCATGTGAGTGATACAGCCGTTAAATGCCGCAATCTGCTTCTCCACACAAGGAAGTATAAATTCGCTGTAAATATCAGGGCTGAGTATTGAACTTGCATCTTCCTGAAGCCATACGGTACCGGCGGGAGCCCAGTTGTGGTAATAAAAAGAGCCTATGCCGCCGTGAAAATCGGGAATATGTTCAAGCTGCTGGGCGGCAAAGCTTATCCAATAGTCAGTCAGCTTTGTGCAAAGTTCTTTGATATGTTCGGCATCCTCAAAAAACTTAAACACAAGATTTTCATCGCCATAGATACATGCCAGCAAATCAGATATACCACGCAAACGAGGCGTTGCAAGCGGGAAACGTCCATTACTATGAGCGGCAAGTTTATCAAGAAACTCAACGCCCTTTTTCACCCACCCGTTATCAGAAGAATATTCCAGATTTACACTGCTAAGACTCTCCGGATGCTTGGCGTAGATACTGCCGGTAGAATGGTCGGCAAAAATCTCACAGCCAAGAGCCGCCTCAAGCCACGGAATACCCCAAAACGAACTCGCGGCGAAAATAAAATCACCACCCGCCTGCTCATGCAAATCGAAAAGCCTGTCATAATCGCCAAGCAAATCATCAACAACAAAATCATCCGGCGAAAGAGGCCTATCTGTCGGCAGATTGCATGTTGACCGATAACGAAACAAAGGATACTCAGATTCGGCAAAAAAACCAAACAACGGCTTTGTATTATTTCGAGCATAAAACTGCTTAAAATTATCTATACGATGCTCAATAGAAAAAAACATATTACCTCTTTAGATTTATCTTATAAAAATCAAACTCACTTTTTACTAACTTTCAATATCGCCCATGGATTAAGAGCAGGAATATCTATAATAATTCGCCCATCGCCATCTTTGATAGTCTTTAACCCTGTAATTTTAGCAAAAGCCGAATAATCATTAACAATCAAGGCTGGTTTATAAATTTCTTCATCATAAGGCTGCGGCTGCAGTAATGAAAATTCAAGATCATCAAACTCAGCATAAAAGGCATTGTCAAAACACACGCTAAAAGATTCAGGGGCCGAGCGATTTATATTCTCAAGGCCCAGTTTCGAGAAATACAGACGGCTGCCATTGGCCCCTTCCTCAAGGAAGCTCATTTCTTCCTGTGTAGGACGTTTGCTAAGTGGCTTGCCCCAATCCACCATAAATAACAGCACAGGTTTGGTCGGATCATCAATATCCAGATTCAGGAAGCCATATACGTAGCCGTTGCCGCCTTTGAAAGACACGATCTTTTCAAGCTCCGGTGAACGCTGCTCGATCTCCGGACCGATCGCGCCTACCTCACAATACACGCTCCAATTATTGACACGTATAAAACCGTAGATATCGGCATAGTCTTCGGGCTTGCCGAAATATCTCACATTACCGCTATTCCACTTATCCCACGGCACTTGGCAGGTATGACCGAGGCTGTAAGCGGTAGCGATCACTTTACGGGTAAGAGCCACTCTCTGGCGTTCAGTTGAATCCGCCTCTGTGGATATTTTGGGACAATTGAACATTTGGTGTTTGCCTAAGCTGCGTGCCACGCGGCTCCGATTGTGCAGGTGCCCGGGCCATGCGGTTCCGGCCATAAGCTCGGACATGCAAAAATCAAACTGCTGCTGAATTACACCCCACAATTGCAAAGATGTATTGTTGCATGATAGCTGCACATCCACGCCCTTGTGCCTTGCATACTCCTTCACGGCTTCGGTAAGTCGCTGCCATAGCTTGGCGGCATGTTCGTCCCAATAACGCAGCCACAAATCTTTGATCGGGTCATCATATTGATTAAAGGCAACTCCGACGGGGGCACCTGCTTCGATAAGGTATTGCTTATAATCGAAACTTTCGACATCACTTATGCCCAGCTCAGATAATTTTTCAGTTGCAACATTTTCTTTGAGCCACAGCCTAAAACCATTAACCCCGCTTGGAGAAAATCCCCCGCCATAACGCGACGCGGCAAGTGCATCGCTACCCGGTTCATCACGCTGGATGGAAGTGCAGCCTTTATCGATTAACTTTTTCATATAAGCAAGATGCGCATCGAAATAAGCCGGATTAGAAGTATCGCCTTCTATCAAACCTTGTTCTTTTGCCCAGGTTTTCCAGGCGAATACGATAGGTTCTCCGTTTAAATCAACGATCCCCATTGACTTTCGCCAGGTGTCAACATCTTTGACGTCAGAAGGCATGATACAAGTACCAAGCTCTCCGTTACACGTACCCCCAACCCTAATGTCCATACTTTCCACCCTGGCGATATTGTCCTGATCACTGCCGTCATCGTTGTTGAAATAAACCCAATCCAGGCGAGTGGCATAGAAATCATTCATAGCAGTGAACACATCGGCCTCGGGGCGGAACTTAAGCGTACGTATCGAGACATCATTTCTTGCCGGAGAGCATAAATCCTTCGTCTGCGGATAATTCTTGCATTGGGCTATTTCGTGGAAACGGGAAAAGACACCCGCCTCCTGCTTTCCAGATGCAGAGAAACCAACACATGCAAACACTAAAATTAAAAAGGAAATGCCTGCAAGCGACATGGCTTGCAGGCGATTGATAATATAATCAAACATTTCTAAAATCTCATATTAAGGTTCTTTATGAACAACTAAGAAACCCCACGGACGATAACCGTCCAGATCGGTTGCCGACATATATATATCAGCAGAGACGCCAACGTAAGTTACAGTTTTAGACCAGCTCTGAACCAGTCCGGAGAAATCTCCGGTAGATTGTGCCTGGTCATGAGCTGTCTGGTTATATCCATATGGACGATAAAATTTCACACTAAGATTAGCACTGTCACTGCCAAACATTCTTCCACGATCCAATCTAATCTTATAATTCGCATCTGTGCAATCTTCCCACTCAACAATATGAACAACAACATCAGCACTATCCTGTCCCGGTTTACCTCGTACCATTAAATATACATCACCTGTAGTATTATACTTATAAACAGGCTTTTTACTCCAGAATCTATCATCGCTTATATCTGTACCTAAGGCATAAGCATCTTCGTATCCATTAAGATAATCAGCAACTCCTCGTACGAAACCATACATATGTGCATAGCTGCCAGGTAAACCAAAAAACCTTGGTTCACCGGGAATAAAAACATCCCATGGCACTATTGGATTTACACCTATTGCATATGAAAAACCTATCCAACGTCTATTCTTTAGATAATGATCACTGACCAAGGTTTGAATCTGGGCTTTACTGTTAGCTGCATAATATTGAGCCCATTCATAAAGATGAGAAGGATCATCCCCTTCAGGTAAAGGTATTTCACCAACTCCTATGTAAAACATTCCATCCTCTATTGTAGAATAATTCCACTCCCCTCTATAATTATTACAGCTAAACCTTACTGTTCCACCAGCATAATTATTAATCTGTGTTTGCAGATAATCATAATATGAGCGTACAAGAGTTTCATTCTGTGGAGTTACAGCAGGACTTACACAAGAACTGCAATAACAACCGCCCCAATCTACCGCATGATGATTAACTCTATAGTCATCAAACTGTAAAGAGTATGCACCTGCATCTATACAGTCTTTCATTAAATCAAGTACTTTGGCACGATGTATTGGGTTATTACAACATCCAAACCAATAATCCCAACCTTGCATCCAAGGTGCTGTTACGGAGTTGCCATTACTGTCACGTATTGTTCCACTTTCGTTATACTGATAGTCGCTGGGCATTGGAGAAGATATTGCACAGTTAAACTTATCTATACCCGCATTTTTACAAGCCTGAATAAAGTTAGAATCAGTTGTATAGCACCACTCCATACGTGTTGCATGGAAATCACCGACTGCCCCAACAGGATCATTAGGATCACTACTATGATCCCAACGGGCACTCATACAAACATCGCTGTATTCAGGAGCAGCATATGTCCTTATCGGAGTAGTCGCTTCATCTGAAATTTGCCAGACTGATGCAAAAATAGCAGCATGCAGTATGGTTATGAAAACCAAGATTAAATTAACGTAATTTTTCACAATAGTCTCCTTAGAAATCAACAAGAAAAAGAATATTTATCATCTGCCAAAATTAATCATGACAAACGCTACGTTCTTTAAATAAATACGTATTAATTTACTGAGTAATTTAGGAACTCAGATGGGGTGAGCGGATAATTCGACCATCTCATTTCATCGATCTGCCCTATAAATGCCCATGGATTGGTTTGCAGATTTCGCCCGCCAACCATCAGATTCCAGCCGCACAAAGAACTATCGTCCCAATAATCACGCGCATCAGCCTGAAAAGCTAACACTCCGTCAATATATCCACGAACCTCTCCACCAATCGCTGCTGATGGATCCCATACTAAAGCTACATGTTTAAACTGACCAATCTCGAAAGTACCGCTCTGTGACCTGACAACAAAAGAACCGCCGGGATGGTCTAAAGCGAAAGAGATTCTTTCATAAGCAGAGTCATACTTCAACGCCCAACCGGTATAACCGCTAAAGCCGTCTCTTGTTCCAAAGATGATACCGCTCACAGAGCTTGAATCAGTAGGACGGATATATGCTTCACAGGTAAATGGAGAACTTCTCCTAAACTGGAATGGTGATGCAGGCACATTATTAACCACTGCGCTTTGTCCATCAAAATAGAGGGAAGCCAAATTTTCCGAGGAATCTGATGATGAATTCCAAGGCAACGTATCATCAGAATTTGCGATTACGGCATAGTTAGCGGTATCAATAGCAACACTGCCCAATAGTGCCCTGAATGAATACGCTCCAATCGCATCACTGCCATCAGAATCAAGCTCCCAGTAGCAAAGAGTTTCATTCGTAGTTGTTGTAAATGAGAATACATCACCTTTTTGGCAACATCCATCTGAAATAGAATCAACACGCCAATAGTAAGTACTACCCGCCTGCAGCAACTCTGACTTAAACTCATTGTCAATTGTATTAGACACAAATTCGAGGCTGTCATAACCAGCGTGTTCAACAGCTATCTCATCAATTCCAAAATAAATATCGTATGAATCAGCTATATCCAGCCATCTTATCAATGGCTGCGTTGATGTGTCTAACGCATTATCCGCCGGAAACAACGGCTCGGCTTTCTGTACATAGCAGGTAAGCCAGTTTTCTATATACGACTCAAGATCATTTTGACCAACATACCCATCACCATCAATATCTCCAGTAGAGCTATAGCTAAGCCAACCCTGAGCTATTGTCTGTATATCCAACAAATCCACAGACAAATCGCTATTATTATCCGCAATATTAAGCTCGCAATTGTAATAGAATTTCTGTCTAAGAGAACCCACTCCATTTAGCCTTTTCAGCGATGGCGTAAGTTCCACGGAAATAGTTCCCTTAGGATAAGCATTATCGGGTGTGAATCTCGCAAGACTACCAAGCTTACTCCACGAACCGCTTATATTTTGATCGCTCTCAATATGCCGTACAGCTATCCCTGAATTGAGAGTAGCTGAATCAAGCTCCTTGTCAAACGAAAGCATTATAGACTGCATCGCTGTTACCAACTCATTATTGGTCGGATAATACTCTACCGCATAAGCCGGTGCATTATCCCTAAGCTGCTGCCATCTTGAAGATTCATTCAATGGCAATGCTGTCTGCTTTCCTTTAGACACCATAAGCACCGCCCAAGGCGAAAGCTCCGGTATCGCAACTGCAGTCTGACCATTGGCGAAACTGCCGCTAAGCACTGTTGTTTTCACATAGCAGGTATAGCTTAGATTCTGCCAACTTGCTTCATAATCATCAGCATTATAATTATCTACCGGCTCCAGAAGAGTAAGCCTTAAATCATCACTGCCATCACCAAAAAACTTTATATTATTAAGCGTAAGAGAGAAGCTGGCTTCTTTATCCCAGTCTATCAAATGAATCGCTACAGGCTCATCATTTTCACCAGGCTTAGCCCTTACAACCACCGCAATACCATTATCAACTGCCGCTACAGGTTCATTTATTCCCGGTGCAGTCCCCCATGTATCACTGTATGGAGTATCCGGCACATGATAAACAGCCTTTGTTGTAGCTCCCCAATCCCACGCAAATTCATACCCATCAAGATATATCGCAATACCTCTGATAAAACCGAACATATCCGAAAAATTTTGCGGGTCCCCAAAGAAACGCGATGCCTGATTCTGGTCTCCACCATCAGCAAGGTCTGTACCAAAACGATCAAAAGGAGCAAGCATATTAATTCCCTGCGCATAACTGTTACCGATAGACCGTCTTACTGTTTTTGAAAAATCAGCAAGATAAACCGGATCACTATACCCCCACGTACCAGGCGATGTCATAATCTGACTGCGGCTGACATTTTGATATGTCCGCATATTTTGCCCAATATTGTGGAAATGCTGAGCTGAAACATCCTGAATATTCGTCTCGCAACAGCCGTAATCAAGTCTGTAATCATCGCTAACACTGAAAAAAGAATCAGAATACACCGTATGTGATGAATTGTTGCCGTGAATAGGAAATTTAGATATGCCATATTGCTGATAGTAATATGCATCTAATTGACCATGAAGCCACTGGTAAAACTCCGTTGTCGATTCAAAACCATCCTTACTACCGTTACAGTATTCACACCAGCAAGCTATATCATCATTCAAAACCGGATCATCAAGCTGAATACTATCGGCTCCGGCATCAATACGGCTTTTAGCCTCACGAAGAAACGTTTGCTTAAATACCTCATTGTTTGCACAACCCATCAGATTATCAAAACTATTTTTATGATAATTGCCATCTTCATCAACAATCTTGCCCAAAAGCGAAGTTCCTACACCGCCAGGTTCATCTTTAAGATTGTTTGTTTGTGCAAAAGACACACTAAGCCCTTCGGCTCTGACCTTAGATATAAAATCAATCTCATCACCATAAAGATATATCCATTCAAGCCTCGTAGCATGATACATCTTCATTGCCTCAAAACTATCCATCGGTATCTCTTCGGATGTTCCCAGAGTACCCCACCATTTCACATTTTCCTGATATCCCTCTCCACGCAGCCATCTGCTTGAGAAACACACATCCGAATATTTCGGAGCATAGTCAGGTCTTTCATAATCCGAAACAGTCATCTGACTTACCGTAACAATATTTTCCGGCACTGGCACTGCATCTTCCCACTGTGTAGCCAGCCGCAACTCATCAAACTGAACATAATCACCAATATCTGAATTGAAATTTTCCAGCCAGAAACCGGCATAATTCATCTGCGTTTGATTGGTGAGTATTTTACCCGTTGTTATAAGCTGCGCCGAAGCGGTTGCTTCCTGCGAGGTTTGAGGATTTACCCACACAGTAAGCTGTTCGGAACCTCCAAAGGCATCATACTCTATCTTCGCCACCACGAAGTAGGTAGTATTGCCTGAAACATCCGACAAAATCACTTCATTAACCATAAGAGAATCTTCATCTCTATGTCGAACCACCAAATCAACTTTGCTTCCATCACCCCAAAAACCAGCCATAATCCCCGGGAAGGTACTACTGCCGTCAAAAGCTCCGTATGAGACAGTAACCGTAAAACCTGTCATTGCCCTGATATTGAGATTATCGCTTAAATTGTCAGCACGAACAAGCATACTTGTATAGTAAACGTTAGAGGCAGGATAAGCATCAAGCATCCTTCTTGCATAATACACACCGGTAGTTTCATACCCTCTCATCTGAACGTTACCGCCTGAAACCTCGTTAATCCCAAAGCTTAACCCTTGAGTATCTGTTGGCCCTATGACGTGATTAAAAACACCTGTCGATGCGCCCGAATTACCTTCCCACGCATTTACAGCACTAAAACCAACTATATCTCCACCTGCAACATCAATATTGTTTCCATTTGTAAAGTCACGAAACTGGCTTCCAGCATTATATTCACCGCCACTTTTATCATTTTCTCCATTGCCGACATTGGCGTTTACAAAAGGATCGTAAGCAATCAAATCGGCAAAAATATTACAAGTAGTCAAGCCGACTATTACAAATAACAAAATCATTGATATTTTGGTGGTATCTATTTTCATAATTATCTAAGTACCTTGTGCCTTGACAGCATCCTTGCGTTGTAAATAATCTTCAAGCCTAGAGTTACCCGCTCCCTTCCAGTCGCGGTACTGTTATCTTGTGCCTGTCAAATATAGTATCAAACAAATGGGTCTGCCTTTTGACAGACCCATGCTAAATCAAATTTCAATTATTAATATCTTGCAAAATTCTACGGCCAGAGGTCAACCCTTTCAGTAAGCCATCTTTCAGCCAGCCATACAAAATCTTCGTAATCGACGAAATTATCATCTGTCCTGTCTGTCTGCGGTACATAGTTGCCATTGATATAAACATAATCAATAACACCCTGCGCTCCACCTGTATAGATTGTCGCAATGCCTTCAGTACCTGATTCATATCTTTTATGTGTTTTAAATGTACCGGCAGCAGTTGTACCGGCCTGATCAGATATAGTATAGTTTACATCATATGTATCAGGGTCTGGAATTAACGCGTTCGGTTCTGTAGGAGCGATGGTTAGATCAATGTCAAGCATACTGTTGTTGAAATTGGTAACACCATCACCGGTTACTCTCAAGTAATCAGATGGAGGCCAAGCAACACCGGCTGCCCAGTCTGAAATAAACTCAACATACTGATTTGCTCCATCAAGAACAATCGCCTGGTTTACGGCTATACAGGTAGCAGCTTCAACATTGGTATTTATCCAAAGATTAATACCGCTTCTTGAACCTTCTGTTGTATCAGAACTGCTCGTTGCCTTCATACTTGTCGTTACATTGACTTCGCCATCAAACTCAACCGGTGGGTCAGAATCCAGTCTCCATGCTCCATATGAATTACCGAGAACAGTCATTTCACCACCAGAAATCACATAATCACCTTGAATGCTATCTCGCAATATCCAGCTTCCACTTGCCGGATCGCTGTCCATTGTCTCTTCCCATGTAATATCGGTAACCAGCCACTCATCTGCCATATCGGCAAGTTCATCAGTATCCCAATAAACAACAGGTGCGGGCATTGGTGCTCCGGTAAGTGAAATTTCAGTGAACGAGATGGAACCTATGCTCCATGTTGGACCATTCCATACATAAACACCCATTCCACTAACCTGCGTAAGATCCGGGCTGTTAGGATCAACAGTAAATTCATGTGTTAAAGCTATATCATCACTACCGGCAAGAGCGTTAAGATTATCTATCTCTGTTTGTGAATATTTGTACCAATCAAGCCCATCAAATGAAAGTGAATATTCAACGACAGTACCGTCAAGGTCTCCGTCAGTGCCTTGATATGTAGATGGACAGAACAATCCTGAACCATACCAATCACCGTTTGCATCACGTATCAAAGCTCTTAATACAGGTGCATAGAAAAGATTACCCGGGGAGGGCAACCCTGAACCATTTTCATATGTAGGAGCACTTGGATGCTCAAAACTGCCGCTGTATATATCAGATATTTTGAAATCCATAGTTGCCCATGAACCGGTCATATCAATAAAGCTGTCGGCTTCGTTTGAACCAGAGGAATCAAATATAGTATAAGCATAACCCTTTACAGAATTTTTAAGTGCTAATTCATCAAAAGTAACACCACCGCGTGAAATCTGATCAACCTCTACTCTATAGCCGCTTGTATCATCAGCATGACCTCCCCATTTCCAACCGGTAGGCGTAACGTCAAACGATGGTGTTTGCGGTGATTCTGCAACATTCTTTTCATCAATTTTCATAAAACTATCACCGGGAACACTAAAATTTTGGGCAAAAGTAAGCGTCTGCGGCGGAACAGGAACTGCCTCATTCCATGTCGTAGCCATGCGCAACTCATCAAACTGGACGTAATCCTGATAACTTGAGATAAAATTGTCAATCCAGAATCCCATGTAGTTGATCTGATCATTTGTTGTCAAAATAGCACCTGTAGTTGTAAATACGGGTGCAGCATCAACTTCACTGTATTCAGTAGGATTTAACCATGCGGTAAGTCTCTCTGAAGTACCATTTGCATCAAATTCTATTTTGAGTACCACAAAATACACTTCGCCCTGCTGAGCATTGCTAAGAAGTACGGAATTGGTCATTACAGAACTGTCATCCCTGTGTCTGACGACAAGGTCAACCTGACTGCCATCACCGGAAAAACCAAATAATGCACCCGGATAATTTGATGTACCATCAAAAGCACCATATGAAACAGTAACAGTAAATCCTGCCATTGCCTGTATATCAAGATTGCCTGTCAGGTTATCAGCTCTCACAAGACCACTTATATAATACACATTGCTGCCTGTATAAGAATCAATCATACGTCTTGCATAAGAAAGACTTGTCTGCTCTAAGCCTCTTACCTGAACATTACCGTTTGTTACAGTATTCAGACTAAAACTAAGCCCTGCGGGATCAGTAGGACCTATCAACTGATTTGTTCCGGCACTTGATGAATTTCCTGCCCATGCGTTGTCAGCACTAAAACCGACTATCTGACCACCTGCAACAGTGTTATTGTTACCGTTGGTGAAATCACGGAACTGACTGCCCGCATTATACTCGCCATTCAGCTTGTCATTTTCACCATTACCCACAACCGCATTCTCAAATGGATCATAAACAATAATATCAGCCTGAATAATGTTTGAGCATACCAACAACAATATCAGCGTCAATATTGATTTTAATGATATACTCTTGTAACCAATCTTCATAATTACGCTCCTATAACAAAATGATTTATATTTTTGTCTCACTATTTCTCAAGCAAGACAACCAACAATGTTATACCCAACAAGCTTTTAATCAAAAAAACTTAGGCATAAACCCTTATCCAAGAGTCTTTTATCTTGCAAAACAAATTAACAAAACTGCAGAAAACTAATTGACCAGTCTCTCAATGACATGCGATTATACGACAGCGACATAAAAAAGTCAATCAAAAAAATATTTCGATATAAATTTTGATACTTTATTAAAAAATCGATTTTTTATATTGATTTTTAAGTTACTTAATAATAAACTACTACATATAACCTCGACAACAACTCTTTTGACAAGGTAAAAAGATGGAAACAACAAAAAAGTACCTTGTAGATGGAACCTACAAGAAAATCACGGATGACTTAATAAACAACCAGTTTTCGATAGGCACAAAACTGGAACCAATCCGCGCATTGGCCAAAAAATACAGTGTATCATATATGACTGCACAAAAAGCCATCAAAGCGTTGCAAATGCAGGGTGTGCTTGAAGCCAGACCCGGCGACGGTATATACATCACAGGTAAAGTCAAACCTATGCAGGGAACCGTGACCGATTACCTCGAAAGCAATACCGATAATGCTAAATCGGCTAAAACAGACGAAAGCTGCTACAGCATTGCAGTTGTAATGCCCTTCTGGGTTGGTCACCGAGGAGAAGCCCAGATATACAGGATAATAAAGGGTATCCTTTCAGAAAGCGATAAACATCGCTGGTCAATTGAATTGATACATAACTCCGGCGATCTTTCAAACCACGAATCTGCTCATCCCGATTTTATAGACAAAATAGAAAGCCGCAATCCTGACGGAATCATATGGCTTCAGCCTATCCTTTCTCATAAGATGAATTTAATGAGACTTATTGACAGAGGACACAAAGTAGTTGTTACCGGTCGTAATTTCCCAGATATTCCTGCAGTATGTATACAGATGGACTTAAAAGATGTTGCACAGAAAAGCGTAAACTACCTCATAGAAAAAGGCTCTGACAAGATAGCCCTTCTTACAGGCCCGATAGAGGGACAATTCAAAGACCCTCACTCTGTTGATATAGTAAGAGAGATTAAAGCGGAATTCAAAAACCGCGGCCTTGATTTTTCAGATGAACTTCTATGTCAGGCTGCCTTTTCGCCTTATGATTCTATAATAGTCCATTCTTTTATCGAAAACCATCCAGAAGTAAATGGCATTATATGCCTGCATGAGATGCATATGATTGAAGAACTTGAAAAAATGGACTGCACGGGTTTTTTCCAAAGCCAGATCAATATGGTTAACACTTCGGGTATTTATAATAGCGGTCAATATAACCAATTTGAGCATTTCAAAATGGTTAATCTTGCCTGGCCGCTTGAAAATATAGGCAGAGGAATAATTCGTGAATTTGAAAACGAATGGCTTTCAGAACTGCCTAAAACTGAATTAGACCTCAGCGTAGAGATAGTTACGTAATTATTACACAGCACCGCAATCATTATTGTGGGAGTCAAAAAAACTTAAAAACAAGGAGCTTTATAATGAAAGATAAAAAAGGTTTTACACTTATTGAGCTATTGGTTGTCATATCGATAATCGCAGTACTGATGGCTATTATGATGCCTGCACTGGGCAAAGTAAGACAAATGGCAAAGCTTACCATCTGCAAGACCAGACTCAAAAACCTCGGCTCTGCAACATTAGCCTACGCCGCCTCAAACGATAACAAACTGCCTATCGCCTTCTTCCAGAGCGATGCGGGAGTCTATTCTTCAACATGGCAGAGCTATGTAATGAAAGAAACAGATGACTACCCTGCACCTCGAAGCTGGGTAAACAGCGAGAAATACGGCAGCGAAATTTTTGGCTTTGGCTTTCTATGGCAAGGCAAATACCTTGATGATTCAGAAATTTTTATCTGCCCGGGAGTAAAAAAGGAAGAAGCCAACAGGGAAAGCTTTGAAAGAAATTTAAGCAATTTCGATGAAGATTACGTCCAAAGACTTGACGCCAAATATAGCTACATACCACTTACAAAAGCTCCACACCGCAGCGGAAACTCAATACAATACTGGAAAACCGCCAAAAGAGCTTCCGACCTTTCAGGTTCATCAGCAATGTGTATGGATAAAATGAGAGGTATCTCAGACTTTTATCACACTACCGGCAAAGGATCTAACGCCAGACCGTTAATCAATATCTGCTTTGGCGATGGACACATTGTAACATCAGACAACAGAGAATTTTTCACCAATGAAAAAGTTGCGGAATTGCAGGCACTCACCGGTGAAGCAATAATTCCCTGGAGAGATCTTTTCAATTTCCTTGACACGGTAGAAAAATAAAAGTTCATAGCTAACATATTGAAATTAAGATTTTATACAAATGAACACCGAACAGCTTACAATAGATATTGAAATGGTAGCAAGCATGGGGCTTGATGTTGATGATTATCGCCTTATAAATGATGATTGGCGACTAATCGAAAAGGGCAACATCATACCAAGCAGGACTTATTCAGATCAGCCTTATTTAGTCAAAACAAATGATGAGGCATGGCTCTGCGTAATGACAAGCGGCACTGGCAGAGAAGGAGAAGGTGGTCAGCATGTCATTTCCGTCAGAAGTGAAGATAAAGGTAAAACATGGTCGCAGATTGTAGAAGTTGACCCTCCCGGAGAAAGAGAAGCATCGTATGCCGTCCTTCTAAAAACTCCTTCAGGACGTATTTATTGCTTCTACAACTATAACGCTGATAATGTGCGTAAGATAATCGCAGATAAAAAGGCCTATCCTGACGGCTACTGCCGACGCGTTGACAGCCTTGGAAGCTTCGTTTTTAAGTATAGTGATGACCACGGCAGAAGCTGGTCAAAAAAACGATACACAATTAATGTTCGTGAAACTGAAATAGACAGGCTTAATCCTTATCAGGGAAAAATAAAATTCTTCTGGAACGTAGGCAAAGCATTCAGCAATGATGGCAATGCGTATGTACCAATTCATAAGGTTGGTTCGTTTGGTAAAGGTTTTTTTACAAAAAGTGAAGGCTTCCTTCTTAAAAGTAAAAATCTTCTAACAGAAAAAGACCCTGAGAATATAAAATGGCAAACTCTGCCCGATGACGAGAAGGGTTTACGAACTCCCGAAGGCGGCGGTCCTATATCAGAAGAACACAGTTTCTCCGTCATGAGTGACGGATCTTTGTTTTGCGTCTATCGCTCAATAGACGGGCATCCGGTTACCAGCTACAGTCGTGATGGCGGTCATAGCTGGACAAAGCCTCAATACATGACATACGCCACTAACGGCAAGAAAGTTAAAAATCCACGTGCAGCTAATTTTGCATGGAAATGCACTAACGGCAAATATCTTTATTGGTTTCACAACCATGGCGGAAGGGATTACGAAAACAGAAACCCTGTATGGATGCTATGCGGCACAGAAAAGCAAAGCCCTGAAGGGCTTATAATCGAATGGTCGCAGCCGGAGATACTATTCTATGGAGATGATCCATTTGTACGATATAGCTATCCCGATTTTTTAGAACAGAATGGTGAATATTACATAACCGAAACAAATAAATACGTCGCCCGTTCGCACAAAATAAATCAGAAATTTTTACAGAAATTATTCAATTTCGACAAGACCGAATCTATTACAAGCGAAGATCTCATAATAGATATTACCCGCACAAGAAAAAACCCTACAAAAGTCGAAATGCCTAAACTCCCCAAATTCCTGCTGCGCAACTTGAACACCTTCGACTACAGTGCATTGAATACAAGAAATGGAATCACTCTTGATTTCTGTGTTAATCTACTTTCGTTAAGAGAAGGACAAAATCTACTCGACAACCGAACAAACTGCGGCAGAGGCTTTTGTGTAACAACGGGCAACAATGGCAGCATAAGACTAATGATGAATGATGGAATAAGTGAATCATCATGGACAAGCGAACCGGGAATATTACGCAACGACCATCTCCATCATATATCTCTGATAATTGATGGCGGTCCTAAGATTATTTCCTGTATTGTTGATGGTAAATTCTGTGACGGCGGAAATAATCGCCAGTTTGGCTGGGGAAGATTCAGCAGTGAACTTCTGCATATTAACGGAAGTAATGAATTGACCATTGGGAAAGACGTGGATGGAAGCATAACTACCCTGCGTATTTATAACCGAGCCTTAATGAGTACTGAAGCTGTAGGCAACTATCGCGCTACATTAAAAAATATTTAATATATCTGGAGAAAAAAAATGAAGCTGTTGGTTAAATTATCTTTATTGATTGTTGCTTTTTGCTTTTTCCTTATTTCTGAAACTGCCGCAAATCAGCCTCAGAAGGCGGGCATTAAACACGGCGACATATTAATGCGAAGTTTGAGAGTCTGGCCTAAAGATGAAAACGACTCAAGAGATACCCTTAAAACAGCCAAAGAGTTCAAGGTTGACAAAATAGTGTGGATATATGAAAACACGCCAGAATTCAACCAAAAGGTTCGTAAAGCCGGTATTGGTATAGGCACAACAATGTCTGACAACGCACGAGAATCGTGGTTTGGCAAGCTAAGCGAAAGTCAAGCTTCCGAGTTTATTAACAAATATACAATCAGAAACTTAAAAGGCGAGCAGGTAATACCGAAACACTTCACACACTTCTCAAACGGCTACACTGCTCATTTTGTACCTGATATGACTATCGAAAAATGGGCAAATGTTTATATAGACTACCTAACAGGTCTCTATAATACAGGCATTGAAACGATACACCGCGACGACCCTGCCTCAACCGCCTGGTCACCACGTTGCGGCGGAACATTCACGGATTCGGCTGTCGAATATTTCCGTAATTATCTGGAAGATAACTACGACATCAAACAACTGAAACAATGGGGTGTTGATGATATTAAAACATTCAACGTCAGAGAACACTTTTTAGCAATGAACGCACCCACGGATAATTCACTTTGGCAATGGCGAGAAAGCCCGCTTATGAGAATATACCTGGATGCCCTGCAAAAAGCGAACGTCGACTTCTTTATAAAAGTGCGCAGCGAAGTTGAGAAAGCTACAGGCATGTCAATACCGTGGTCGCGTAATGGTGTTGGTGCCTTTGATGAGATCGACAAGGCATTTGATTTCCGTATCGGTGAATATCAGCGACATCACAGCCAGCCGCAAACAATGCTGAAAATGTCTCGCTATGCAGCTGATGCTGGTAAAATGCAGGCAACCATATCTATGGTGGACGGCAAATGGAACGAACACCCAGAAGAATTTGTATCAGAAACACGCAAACATATCGCCACCGCCTACGCTGTCGGGATGATCCCGCTTGTACCGTGGTGTATGTATATGCATCAGGCTCCAAGATATTACGGAGAAGTTGAGGATTTTGGCGACCTCTACCATTTTGTTGCCGCCAACAAAGAACTCTTCAACGGACATAAGCTAACCTGCGCAAATGGTATTGATACGCTCGCTAATCTATATAGCTGGAAACCTAACAAAGAACTTATATACCCCGAAAATTCAACAAGAAATATTTTCAATATCAGCAAAGAAAACGTATTCGCGTTTCTGCGTGAGAATAAAGATACCGGTTCAAAAGTTATCCATCTGATTGACTGGAATAACAAAAATGAGAGCTTCACATTTTCTTTCTCTCCTGAGGCGATAGTTGATACCAACGCCGCAACGCTCACAATATTGCAATATGGCAGTAAAAATATAACCATAGACAATTACACAGGCGGCGATATCAACATGGCAGCGATATCACCATGGGCCTTGGTAACAGTAGAACCGGCTAAATCAACAAAGACTGCTTCACCGGTAATACTTTCACCATCTCGCCGTATCACAGCACAAGGCACTGAACTGATTATTGATGTTGAAGATAACTGTAACGTATTCTACAAAATCAATGATGGTGATTTCAAAAAATACAGCACTAACAACAAACCTGTCATAAACCAGAACGGAACTATCCAGGCTTATGCTGTAAAAAAATCTGACGCCAGTAAATCAGATATAGTTACTGTTAATTTTGAAACATTCATTGATAGAAGCGTTTGCGAATCTGTAATTGCATCGGCACGCCCGGCAGCAAGACTCGAAAAGTCGTTCAAGAAAATAAGAGGCGAGATGAAAGTAAACGAATCATTCCTCGCTAATGATATTTATGTGGGTGGGGAAAAAATCAAACGCGCCGTAGCAACACAAGGCAGTGCACTGATAACCTGCAAGACAGACCCTTCATGGAAATACTTCACAGTGAAAGCCGCTGTTGATGATGCGGAAGACCGCCGCCCTGCCGTAAGATTTCAAGTAATGTTTGATGATAAGATGGCATACGAAACGCCAATACTCAACCCATCTAAATTGATCATAGCCGATCAGGATAGAAAAGTATTTGATATTGCACTGGAAATACCGAAAGGCACTTCCAATATTCGCCTCGTATCATTCCCATGCGGATTTTTCCATGACCAGAATAATGTAATCTGGATAGAACCGATAGCGTACAAATAATTGTAACTGTTCACACCACTTACAAAATATAGTATGAATATACTAAGATAACTATTGGTCAGAAATCGTCAACCGTTTTTAGAGCGTATTATTGATGAATTTGGTTAAATGCGTGAACGGCTACAAATAATTAAAGAAACCACAATAAACTTCAACAAGAAAAATGCAGCATATTAAATTATACGTTTCCGTAGGTGGAAACGACCAATGGTCGGGGCAACTGCCGCAAGCAACTATTGAGAAAAATGATGGACCACTGATGACCATTGAGGCGGCTCGCGACAAAATAAGACAAATAAGGGAAGGTTCTCAAGAGCCGTTTAGTGCTACCGTATTCATACGCGAAGGACTCTATGAACTCAACCAGACGGTAGTCTTTGGCTTGGAAGACAGCGGTGAGGGAAATTGCCGAATATCTTACGAAGCCTATCCTGATGAAAAACCGGTATTAACTGGCAGCACTCAGGTAACCGGATGGAAGCCTCTCAACCACTCGGTTGAAGGATTGAGCGAAGAGGCAGCAGCTAATATCTGGATAGCTGATATACCCGAAGGTATTGAAAATTTCAAGGCATTATACGCAAGCGGCAAATCGCTTAGCCGTGCCAGAGGCAAAGGCTTCAAGCCTACCGTTTCAGGATTCTGGGAAGATGCAGAATGCTGGGAAAAAGGTTCTCGCACGCAGCTTCATTTTCCCGAAGGTGCTCTGAAAAATTGGAGAAATATAGAAGATGTCGAAATCGTCATCCGGCCGTGGTGTCTTTGGACGATGAATATTCTGCCGCTCAAATCCGTTGATGAAGAAAACTGCATCGCGAATACAGGTATTGAAGGTTCTTACTTTCTTACTCGTGAACGATATTTCCGTTTTCCAGATGAGTGCGTTTGGGCTGAAAACATACCTGAAGGAATGACTGCCCCTTTACGCTGGATGGTCAACACTCAAAGTAGAACAATCTATCTCTGGAGTAAAGACGGCAAAAAACCTGAAAATATCACTATACCTCGACTGCGAGAACTTATCAAAGTTGAAGGTAAGATAAGAGAAGACCAGCCCACCGATATTCCGGCGACCAATATATCATTCAAGAATTTAGCCTTCACACAAGGCGACCGCGACAGCTGGACTAATGACCATAAAGGCGTGCAGCACGATTGGGAAATGTGGGATGAGGGTAACGCTTTGCTCAGGCTAAGAGGCGCGGAAAATTGCGAAGTAATAGACTGCGACTTCAATAACTCAGCAGGCAGCGGAATCAGACTCGACCTTCACTGCCAATACAATCGTATTGAAGGCAATCATATCGGCCACCTTGGCGCAACAGGAATTTTTCTTGGCGGTTATGGCGCTGGTACAAAAAATGTAAACAACAAAAATCAGATACGCAATAACCACATACACGACTGCGGACAAATTTACTGGCACGCATCAGGCATCGCTGTTCACCAGAGCGGTGAAAACACAATCGCTCACAACCTGCTCTACAACCTGCCATATTCTGGAATCGTAGTTGTTGGTATCCGCCCCGGTTTTTTAAGAAAAGAAGTTCGTGAGGCAATTTTGAGCGGTAACAGAAATTTTGACCGCTCATTCATACCGATAAAAGAAAATATGCGAACACAAAGCATCCGTGAAATTTGCTCTCATGTTCGCTGGAATGAGGTTACAGTAGTAGATGGGCTTTCTCTAACAGATGAAATGACCGCAACTTTACCATTCATACATACAAGATCAAACATCATCGAATACAACGAAATACACGATATAATGCAGGTTCTCGGTGATGGCAACGGTATCTATATCAGCGACTGCGGACCATACAACGTGCTGCGGTACAATCGCATATACAATATGACACATGCTTTCGGTGTCGGTATCCGTACAGATGCATGGCAAAGAGATACGCTTGTCGAAGGCAACATAATTCACGACTGCCGCGGCGGACTTGCCGTATCAGCAAATAATTTAGCTTTGAATAATATTGTAGCCTTCATACGTTCAACAGGACTCGAAGGACAGAAAGAAGGCGAAACGGACAGGGAAGTATTCAGCCCAATCTATTACCACCTCGACCGTGCTGATGGATTCAACGATGGCACAATACAACGAAATATCTGTTATCATGAAGGCGAGTATCCTGTAAAGTTCAATCTTGAAATGGTTGATAAAAATTCAGATACACCAAAACAGCTTGTTGATTTCAATATATTCTTCTGGAAAGACGAAGATGACAAATGCAAATCCACACTTGAAGACCTACACGATTACGGCTACGATAAAAACAGCATTGTCGCAGACCCCCTCTTCGCAGATGCAGAGGCGAGAGATTTCCGTCTGAGACCGGATTCCAAAGCACTCACTTTGGGTATCAGGTCTCTGCCACAAGACAAAATGGGACTCGAAGCAAAATGAGCAATAATCAAAAAACAAATATAGTCTTCATACTTACCGATCATTTTAGACCCGATGCGGTATGCTCCAGCACGCCCAATCTTGAAAAGCTTGCTTCTAAGGGAGTTCTATTCACAAACGCATACTGCGCCTCACCCTTATGTCAACCGGCAAGAACGAGCATTGCTACCGGTAAATTTCCATCTCAAACGGGTATTTGCGGCAATCAAAGCCCGCCTGTAAGCGACTCAATGAGAGATGACACCTACATCAACCATCTCCAAAATGGAGGCTACTGCACTGCACTTATCGGCAAGCATCATTTTATAGACCGTTACGGCATAGGGATGGATGTACGCAGCGATAAAGAGGAAGTGCAAAAATATGGATTTGATTACGTACTTCAAGTGCTTGATGATGGAGAGAACACCCACAACAAAGACAACTACACCGCCTATCTCGAAGAAAAAGGTCTATACAATGAGTTCATCAAAGTATTCCCCGACCGCGCATGGCAATGCAAGCCGCATCCTTTCGATGAAGATGATACGGTGGATGGTTTTATAGGAAATAACGCGATAAAATTCATAACCGATTACAGTGAAAACAAACCCTTCTATCTGAATGTAGGTTTTGTCGGTCCACACCCTCCATTCTGGCATCCGGGACAGCTAAAACATAAACCGGAAAACTTGGCAGACCCTATCGGTGCGACTTTTAGCGAAGAAGATAAAATAATGAAGGCCCATTTTATGGACAGATGCAGCCTTATCGACAAATACATCGGCAAGCTTGTTGATGCCTTGAAGCAAAAGGGAATATATGAAAACACACTAATCGTTTTCAGCAGCGACCATGGCGAAATGGGCGGCGATTTCGGCATCTGGGATAAAAGATTCTGCTATGAACAAAGCTGGGGTGTACCGCTTATAATATCCGGCTCACTTGTTACAGGACAGCAGCGAAAATGCGGCAACAGAGTAAGCAAATCACTCGTATCACATCTCGACCTCTACCCCACTTTTTTGCATGCCGCAGGAATAACACCATCTCTAAGCAGTAGCAGATGGGGCAAAAATATATTCAGCATGCTTGATGATCAGCCCGGCAGCGGACACGAAGATCTGCATGCCCAGCTCGGCACAGTACATATGATGAGAAATGGAAACTGGAAAATCAGCTACGACCCCGAAGCCGGTGGTGTGCAGTATCTGTTCAACCTGCGAAACGACCCAAAGGAGCTATGCAACCTCGCCGGAGTAGCCGGTTACGAAAATATAACATCTGAGCTTTTGGCAAAAATGCTCAACCATAGAATCCGACTAACTCAATTCACTCAGGTGAAAGAAGAGCAGCGGGTGCAGGATGCCAGGACACTCTAAGATTTCACCAATAAAGGGATTGAATAAATGTTACGAAGAGACTTTATAAAACTTACAGCCGCGGGACTGCTTACTTCTGCTAATCTATCCTTAGCCAACGCAGAAAAAAACAGCACCTGCCACAAGCCCAACATACTGCTTATAGTCGCTGATGATTTGGGTCATGGTGATTTGAGCTGTTTTGCCCAAGATGGTATGCTCTCACCACAGGAAAAAAAGTCAGGACACAAGTTACCTTCAATAAACACCCCGAATATTGATGCTATCGCAGCCGATGGAATTAAACTGACAGACTTCTACGCCAACGGACCGGTCTGTTCACCAACACGTACAGCACTTATGACAGGACGCTATCAGCATCGAAGCGGCGTAGTAAACGTACTCGGTCAAACCGGAAACGCATACGCGGAAGTTTACCCGGAAGACAAGAAGCCTTTCGCCGGTCTTGACGAAAAAGAATTAACGATTGCCGAAGTTTTGCAAACCGGCGGTTACCGAACGGCATGTATCGGGAAATGGCATCTGGGTCCTTTCTACCTGAATCAAGGCTATCATCCTCTCGATTACGGATTTGATTATTTTGTAGGCCCAAGCGGAAATGCCGGAGACAACTTTTCTATGCAGCAGGATGGATTATCCTATTTTTGGCGAAATCGAAAACGAGCAAAATCACCGGGCTACTATTTCACTGATGTTCTTGCCGATGAAGCTATCTGCTTTATGAAAAAGAAAAGCAACAAACCATTTTTTGTTTATCTGCCATTCACTGCACCGCATGGACCACTTGTCGGCCCAAATGATAAGGAAGATGCAAACAAATGGGACGAGAAAGGGCATTTCCGAACAGACTTTGGACGTGCGTATAAGGAAATTGTTGAGGCTTTAGATAAGGCAGTCGGCAGAGTAATGGCATCACTGAAAGAAATGAACATTGAGGGAAACACCTTTGTAATGTTTATCTCCGATAATGGACAGTGCGGCTTTGGCAGAGCTCCATTCAACCAGCATCAGGGCAAACAAACCGTATATGAAGGCGGAATAAGAGTACCGGCGATGATGAAATGGAAGGGTAAAATCCCAAAAGGCAAAGTAATATCACAACCTCTGGCGACTATGGACATATTCCCCACCCTTATCTCCGTTTCCGGTTGCAAGCTTCCTGCCAACGCGAAAACGCTTGACGGCATAGATATGACTCCGATATTTTCAGGCAAACCTACAGGTGATAATAGAATGCTATTCTGGGAAGCGCCGTATCAGGTTTGGATAAAATATTTTGCCAATAGGATATGGGCAGTGCGTCAAGGCAAATGGAAGCTAATGCAATCGCACATAACAGAACCGCTCGAACTCTACGACCTTGAAAACGACCCTGCCGAGATTAACAATATCGCGGATAAAAATCCGCAAATCGTAAAAGAGATGCACAAGGCTTTCCAGAAATGGTTCAGTGATGTTTACGCTGATTGTCCATATAATCTGGAAGATTTTATAGAACGACTCAAAGAAAACGGACTCATCACCAAAGAAAGTACAGAAGAAGTAAAAGAAGGATATTGATGGATTGTAAAAAAAATAAAACCTCCGGCGATGGCGTGCCAAAATCAAAAGTTGCCGCCCTTCCCAATGACGACTGGAGATTAATCGAGAACGGCTCACTCATACATGCTGCTCAAGGTTACAGCGACCAGCCATATTTCATAAGAACTGACGATGGAGCATTGCTGCTTGTATGCACTACCGGCAGATTGGAAGAAGGCGAAATCGGTCAGCATATTATAAGCTGCCGCAGCACGGATAATGGGCAGACATGGGAAAAACCTGTAGCGATAGAACCTTCTGATGGCCCTGAAGCTTCATGGGCGGTGTTACATAAAACACCTTCGTCAAGAGTATATGCTTTCTACACCTATAACGCCGATAACGTCAGAGAAATACCGGCAGATGCAGATATTTACCCCGAAGGAATTTGCCGGCGGGTTGACACAATCGGCTACTTTGCCTACAAATACTCCGATGACAATGGCAAAAGCTGGTCGAAAAATCGTTGGATTGCTCCGATGCGTAAATTCAAGCTCGACCGCGAAAACCCTACCGGCGGTAAAATATTCTATTTCTGGAATGTCGGCAAGCCGTTCACTCATAACGATAACGTCTATCTCCCGATAATCAAGGTCGGCACCTTCGGCAAAGGCATGTTCGCTCATTCAGAAGGAGCATTGCTTTGCAGTAATAATCTCCAATACGAATCCGACCCCGAAAAGTTAAACTTTGAAACTCTCCCCGAAGGAGATATTGGAATCTGCGCCCCCGAAGGCGAGGAGCCGGTATCCGAAGAACACAGCTTTGCCGTACTAAGCGATGGCACAATCTTCTGTGTCTTTAGAACAGTCAGCGGATATTCCGCCTGTTGCTACAGCTCAGATGCCGGACGAAACTGGACAAAACCAGACTTCATGAGATACCCCGACGGCAGAAAAATCAAAAACCCCCGCGCCGCTAATTTTATATGGACACTTTCGGGCAACCGCTATCTATACTGGTTTCATAACAACAATGGCAAAACGTATAACGACAGAAACCCGGCATGGCTGCTCGCCGCATTTGAGACTGACACTCCGCAGGGAAAACGACTGGAATTTTCACAACCTGAAATACTGCTCTATACTCATGGTGACATAAATCGCCGTATGTCCTACCCCGACCTTCTCGAACTTGACGACGGCAGTTTACTTGTTTCTGAAACGGAAAAACTTTTCGCACGATTGCATAAGATTCCACGTCAGTTTGTAGAAAAAATCTGTGAACAAAAACAAACTCTGCCGCTTCCTTCCAAAGATAGTTTAATCTTTGAGTGGTATAAATCGGACGATGCCTGCTATGAAATGCCGCTGCCGCTAATGCCGCACTTCTTCGACAGATGGGCAAAAAAAGCTGAAGAAATTAACGGAGGCCTTACTATAACTGTCAAAATTAATGATTGCCAAAACAGCCAAACTCTTCTTGATAATCGCGATAACAGCGGCAAAGGAATCACACTGTCAATAACAGATGACAGAAAAGTTAAAATAGAACTTTGCGATGGCAGAGTTGCCAGTTTTTGGCAAAGCACCAGTAACCTATCTGGAAAAGATGACTCGATAAGTGTTGTAATTGATGGCGGCTCCGGTGTGATAAGCATAATAATCAACTGTAAATTTGATGATGGCGGAGATTTGCGACAATTCGGCTGGGGCAGATTGCATAATCAATTGCAGGATGTAAACGCCGCAAAACTGCGAATAGCTGATCAGGTGGACGTATGCAGAATTTATAATCGCCATCTTCTAACAGCCGAAGCAATAGCCGACCAAAATAATCTAAATCAGAAGCAACAATAGAGAGCTCAATATGGATACAGAAAACAAAATTCCCTCACCATGGCTATACGTCATAACACTTTATCTGCCATTTGGTATATTAAGTGGGTTCATGCAGCAATTCCCTCTAAATTTTTTCAAGCTCATGGGGATAAGCAACGAACTAATAGGCTTGATTAGCGGAGTAGGCATAATAATGTCGTTTCGTTTTCTGTATGCACCGTGGCTTGATGGCATCTCAACAAAACGAAAACTTTCATTAGCAGTCCTCATCGCTACCATGATAATAATGTTAGCAATATCCATCCTGATATTTTTCAGAATTGATGTAGTTATCCTCTTCTGGATAATGGGATTTATATTGGTACTTATGGCATTTTGCAGCGCTTCCTACGAAACCTCCGCCGATGGCTATTACATCCGAGCCCTCAATCCCAAATTGCAGGCTCAATTCATCGGTATAAAAACATTCGCCATTCGCTTCGGCACTCTCACGGCAGTAATGGGATTGCTTTATGTCGCTACCAAGATAGCAGAGAAGCATGGTGCGGTAAGTGCTGCATCAGAAGACAAAACCGGCTTTTATATCGGCTTCTCATTCGCCTATCTTGTAGCGGGCATTCTAATGCTCTTCTTTGCTGTCTGGAATAAATTCACTGTCCCTTTAATAGAGGCGGATAAACCCGTAAAGCATAACAGCTTTGCGTTAAAAGAGGTTCTTGGCGAATACTTTAGTCAAAAAAGAGTCGCTGTATCGATAATCATTATCCTGCTTTATCGTTTTGGACAGGGATTTCTATTAATGCGTAATCCCTTCCTTCTCGACCCTGTAGAAGAAGGAGGCATGAACACGCAGGCAAGCGTAATGCCCTTCTACACTTTCCTGACCGACATTCCATGGACAATCATCGGTGGCATATTCGGCGGCTACATCATCAAATGGAAGGGACTGAAAAAAACTTTTATACCACTTGCTTTGTTCATGAGTCTACCCAATCTATTCTATGCATGGTTAGCATGGCAGCGTCCCGAAGGCATTATCACTCTTCTCGGAGAGGATCTTAATATCGCTATGCTCATAGGTTCCAGCTTCGAGTCGCTGGGCTACGGGCTCAGCTTTAGCGCTATTTTCTACTACATGCACATTACCGCAACACTGGCAGGGCGCAACAAGACCTCGATCCTCGCAATATCGCTTTGTGTAATGAACCTTGGCTTCTCAATACCGATGATGGCAAGCGGCTTCGTACAAGGCGAGATAGGCTATATAAATACGTTCATACTCAGCAGTATTATAGGACTACTGGCAATAATAGTAATACCATTCCTTCATATACCGGAGTCGGCATAATGAGCGATTCAGACAAACGTCCAAACATTTTACTTATCGTAACAGACGATCAATGCTATGACACTATCAGTGCGATGGGTAATCCCAATATCCATACGCCTAACCTCGATTCTCTTGTAAATAACGGTTTCGCGTTTTATCGTCATTTCTGCACTACCCCGATTTGTACACCGGCACGCGCAGAAATTCTTACAGGCTGTCAGTCGTTCAATAATCGCGTACCATGGTTTGGAATGCCGATTGATTCACAACTTGAACTGCTGCCGCAAACATTACAAAAAAACGACTACCATACTATGCACATCGGCAAATGGCACAATGATGGTCATCCCAGAGATAAAGGCTACAATGTAACCAGACGAGTATTTGGTGAGGACAACCTCAACGACCCGCTCGAAAAAGGACACTACATGCGATTTGAAGAGGATGGTAAACACATAGAAGGGCATAGCAGCGAACTATTCACCGATGCCGCTATTGAGGAAATAAGAAAAGCCGATAATGATAAACCGTGGTTTTGCTTCCTCGGCTACTTCGCCCCTCACGACCCTCACCATAGCCCGGCTCCATTTGGCACGATGTATTCACAGGATAATATGCCTCTGCCGTCAAATTTCATGCCCGAGCACCCCTACGACAACGGAGCAATGATAATCAGAGACGAATTTCTGGAAACATTGCCAAGACGGCACGATGCTATCAAAAAATATCGAAGCCGTTATTACGGCATAATATCTCACCTTGATCACAATATCGGTCGGCTCATTGGTGAGCTCAGGAAAACAGACAAACTCGACAACACCATCATTATTTTCACAGGCGACCAGGGCTTAGCGGCTGGAAGCCACGGCCTGCTTGGAAAAGAAAGCATGTACGACCACAGCATCGCATCACCACTGATTCTCTGCGGACCGGGCATCGCCGCTGGCGGCAAAAGCAAAGCAATGAGCCATCACACAGACATCTACCCAACCATTTGCGACTTAGCTAAAATAGCTCGTCCTCAATCAGCATCAGATGGTTTCAGTCTGATGCCAATTATACGAGATCAGGTTGATAGCGTCAGAGATGCTGTTCTTTGCGAGTTCTGTATGCCACGTCAGCAGGAAGGTAAGCTTCATCATGTGCAAAGAGCCGTAAGAACCCGGCATTGGAAACTAATCTGGTACGCCGAATGCAATATGTTCCAGCTTTTCGACCTCGAAAGAGATTCCGAAGAGCTTGTAAACCTGCTCGCACCATGGCGACTGAGACACTGGCGATTGCTGGAGCAAGATCCCAAATACAACTATTCAAAAACAAACCGCTGGGCTCCTATTGATTTCAAGCCGAATTACAACTATACGCAAATAATGAACACAGCTAAAGAGCTTTGGCAAAAAATGCGGCAACTCATGGACAATAACAACGACCCTCTTGAAACACCAGAAAGACCAAATTGCCCTATAGATACTTCTATAAAATGAAAAGCTAAATGAAAAATAACCAAACCAAACCAAACATCATTGTTATAATGGCTGACGATCAAGGCTATGGCGATCTCAGCATTTACGGCAACAAATATCTTGCCAATCCAAATATCGAACGACTTGCCGCTAACGGCGTAGTAATGAACCAGCACTACAGCGGCTCACCACTATGCGGACCGGCACGTGCATCATTTCTTACCGGAAGATACAACCACCGCACCGCCGCTATCAGCGTTGAATCAAATCGATGCCTCGACCGGATAAGCCTGCGTGAAAAAACAATGGCAGACTATTTCCGCAATTCCGGGTACTCGACCGCTATGGTCGGTAAATGGCACAACGGCCTTTTTGACCGCCGCTTTCACCCCAACGCACGCGGATTCAAGAATTTTGCCGGTTTCCTCAACGGCGGAATGGGTTACTATGACTGGGTGCTCGATTACAACGGCTCGCCGCGGCACTCCAATGGCCAATATCTCACCGACGTATTCACCGAAGAGGCCGTGGATTTCATCGGACGCAGCAAGGACAATCCGTTTTTCCTTTATCTCGCCTACAACGCCCCGCACAGCCCGCTTGAGGCTCCCAGGCATCTTGTCGAAAAATATCAGGCAATGGGCGGACTCAATGAAACCGTCAGCACTATCTACGCGATGATCGAGCAGATGGATACCGGCATAGGCCGCATACTTGACAAACTCGATCAGTGCGGCATTGACCAAAACACCATCGTTCTGTTCACCAGTGACAACGGCCCCTGGCTCGGCGATTTCGGCGGCGGCGACAATTATATGCGGTATAACGGCCCGTTCAGCGGGATGAAGAACTTTTGCCTTGAAGGCGGGATAAGAGTGCCGGCGATAATAAGCTGGCCCGCCGGCATCCAAGGCGGCAGAACCTGCGATGAGATGATCCATTTCACCGACTGGCTGCCGACACTGTGCTTTACCGCCGGATGCAGGCCGCCCTCAGATGCCCCGGCTCTCGACGGCTTCGATGTTATGGATGTTCTCCGCGGCAACCGCGAGTTCGAGAACCGCAAGCTCTTCTGGCAGCACAACCGCAACGAACCGGTGCTCAATTGCAACTCGGCGATGCGCGACGGCGACTGGAAACTCGTCTGGCCGTATCCCGATGGGGCCATCGTCAAAAGCGAGGATGACAACTACTGGTATCACGAGATGTTCAAACGCGAGCATTTCGAAATGGACGTCGAATACCAGACGCTCTCCCAGCAGATAGACGTTGCCGAAAAGCCTTCGCTCTACAACCTCAAGGACGACCCGTCCGAAAAGTACGATCTTGCCGCCGCACAACCGCAGCGGCTCAAAAAAATGCAGACAGAGCTGGAAAACTGGTTCAACCAAGTAGAAAAAGACCGCCACGAAAGCATAAAATATACCATATAGAATTCATTGCTAAGTCCCTCTCTATTCCATTGAAAAATCGCTGTAAATAATCTTGTAGATTAAACCCATAAGTGCACCTGAGTCGGTAAATTTCCAGTGAGCTGGTATAGTTACCTCAACGAAAGGCATACGGGAACACCCATACTGCTCGTGGCAGCTTGGGTTAATAATAATACAAATGATTTAATCAGGAAGTATATGCCCAAAGGCAGCAATATTTGCCAACTTACTGAACAACAGATTTTGCACGTAATGGACAGGTTGAACAATCGGCCAAGAAAATCTTTTGACTATTTGTACGAGACGAGGACTATACTAAAACGATGGCAAAATAGCTACCAATCATTCAAAGACGTAGCCTAATGTTTAAAATGATAGACAACTCAGTGACTATCAGTGAGCTCCCAAACTATGACAGATCACTGAGTCTGAATATCAAATCTTTACCCATGCTCCTGTCGCATGGCTTTTAAGTACTGCTTCAACTATCAAATCTGCATTATGTCCATCTGCAAACGTCGCAAAATCAATTTCCTTGGACTCACCGGCAATATACCGATACACATTACGACAGAAATTCTTTACGGCACTTGGATACCCTTCGTTATGCCCTGCCGGATAGTGTGCATAATCTTTAACCGTATCATCCATCAAAACAGCATCCTTGAGCATCAATTGATTAGGCTCATTACGATTGCCCACAGTCAATTCATTAGGCCGTTCATGATCCCACCAAATGCTTTTTTTCGTACCATTAAGTTCAAAAACAATATGATTCTT
Source organism: Sedimentisphaeraceae bacterium JB056 (assembly GCA_044440125.1). Taxonomy (GTDB): domain Bacteria; phylum Planctomycetota; class Phycisphaerae; order Sedimentisphaerales; family Sedimentisphaeraceae; genus JBITAJ01. The sequence continues at coordinate 213,711 of JBITAJ010000021.1, forward strand.
TCTGCCGGATGAAACATGCGAAATACATGTCATGCCTTTGCTGCCGTCATCAAACTGAATTAAGATATGCCCATAACCTTCAGAATCAATCTTAACCTCTTCGTAGTCTTCAGGCTTAAGCTGTTTACCGGAAAAAGTCTCAATCTCACCTTTAGGCTTCTTACGATATTCGTGGAGCGTCAGAAGATCAGAGAAAACTTTTACGATTCTCTTTCCGGTCACAAATTGTATCAAATCAAACCAATGCGAACCGATATCAGATATAACCCTGCTTTGCCCGGCCATTTCAGGATCCAGTCGCCAGCTCCAGTCAGTATCATAAAGCAGCCAATCCTGCATATAACAGCCCTGAACCGCAAACACCTGACCAAGCTCATCATTACTAACCATCGCTCTTGCCTGCTGCACTAACGGATAGTACCGATAGTTGAAATTGACTGCATTAACAAGCCCTTTAGCTTTTGCAAGCTCAACAAGCTCGGCAGATTCTTCACTATTTATACCAAGCGGCTTTTCACTGACACAATGCTTTCCTGCATTAAGTATGTCTTTGTTCACCTGAAGATGCATGAAATTCGGTGTACAGTTGTGTATCACATCAAGGCTTTTATCATTGAGCATCTGCCTGTAATCGCCGTAAGCATCAGGAATACACAAACTCTTTGATTTAGCATCAGCCAATTTTTGATTAGCCTCAGCAACTGCCACGATCTCAACATTACCCAACCGTCTTAAGGCTTCGAGATGAACCGGACCAATATATCCGGTTCCTATTATTCCTGCTTTGATTTTTTTCATATATCAAACCTGAATTATTTTAACAAATGGGTCATTATCATCAGATCAAGTTCCTCATAATCTCTCTGATCAATCAATGTCTTGAGCTTTGCATCATCAAGACTTCTTGAAAGCTCAAGGAGCTTGAGGAAGATCGTTCTGCTGTTAGAAAGGTGCTTGGCGGCAACATTATCCTTCTGGGTCCTCATTGCCTTAACATCCAGACCAACCCATTCGCCATGCTTTCCATAGTCATACTTATCAAGCAGACGAACCTGATTAAATGCCCTTCTGAGATCAACAGAACCAAATGATTTATCCTGATCAAACTTCAAACCATTCTGATCATTGAGATGTACTGACCACAATTTCCTATGTGCAAGTGCATATCCCATCTCATCTGACGGGTCAAGACCTGCTAAGATAGAGTGAGCAGACTCTATTACACAACCTACTCGTGAAGCATCGCTCGTAAGCAAACCAAGACCAATTGCATGTCCAATAGTAGGTATATATGTATGATCCATAGGCTCGTTTGGTTTTGCCTCAATAGCAATCTTTATATTCGGGTTATGCTTGAGCATAACATCCACAGCATAAGCAATTCTCTCAGCAGCCTGCACACTGTCTTTTGATTCCCTTATGTATGTACCTTCACGTGCAAGCCAAAGGACAATCAGATTTGTTCCAAGAGCATCCGCTATATCAACGGCTCTTTTGCTGCGATCAATAGCATACTGCCTGCATTGAGGATCATTATTTGTGTAACCGCCATCAATTGTTCTTTCATCTTCCCAAAGACGCGGAGCTACAAACTCTGCAATAAGGCCCTCTCCATCAAGTGTATTCTTAAGGTCTTTAGCTTCTTTGACAATTTGATCAGCTGAGAGATCGTTAAGATTAGGTACCGCATCATCATCATGAAACTGCACACCGTCAAAACCAAGCTCTTTGTACATTTTCAGCTTTTTGCCAAATTCTACAGTTTTTCTAACTTCAGGGCCAAAGGGATCTGCTCCCTCATGTATATTCCAAGGGCCAAATGTAAACTTAAATTCACCTGCCATTATAGCAATCCTTTTTACTAACTTAAATATTCAAGTGTTTTCTTCAATGATTCTTCGTCTGCCATTTTCGGGAAATATTCGAGGCCGAAACAGCCGTTATATTCAGTGGCATCGATTCTCTTTATGATTTCCGGATAATTAATTTCCGTATCAAACAACTCCGCCCTGCCAGGCACGCCGGCTGAATGGAAATGCCCGATGATATCAATATTCTTCTCAATGAAATCGAGTATATTACCCTGCATTATCTGCATATGATATACATCATAAAGCAGTTTAAGGTTGGGGCTGTTTATCTGCTTGATTATTTTGACTGCCTGTTCGGTCTTATCAAGATAATAACCGGCATGATCAACCAAGCTATTGAGCGGTTCTATCACCAAAACAACACCTGCTTTTTCAGCCATCTGCGCAGCCTTGCCAAATGCTTCCAAAAGATTATCGTTCATCTGCTCACAAGTGAGAGCATCCTGAGTCATACCAGAAAGAATAATCCCACGAGGACATTCTATAGCATTCGCAAAGTCAAGCATTCTCTGCCCCTGAGCAAGCCATTCTGCGTGATCCTCTGAATTAGTCGCATTGCCACCAATAGAACCATCCCACGCACCAAAGGCAAAATCATTAAATTTCACACCATTGGCTTCAGCTGTTTTCTTCAGTAACCGAGCATCTTTAGGCTGTTCAAAATCTATAATTCCGCCACTAAACGTTCCCTCCGGATGCCAAAACTCGATATATTTATATCCTATTTCAGCAATCTTCTGAATCCTCTCTTCAAAAGGAATATCGGTAAAGAAACATTCCGCACATACACTTATATTAGCCATTCTATTTTATCCTTATTTGAGATATACGCTTAATACTTTGTTTATAGCCGTTGCAATCTGGTTGCAATCATCATCCTGAAGGTTATAGTCGATATCTATCATTATCGCCTTTGAAAGCAAATCAAGAGACTTTGGACACATATCCTTTGAGTACTTCGGCAAATCTTCTTTTGCAACACCGGCCCATGGCAGATTATCCTTAGCAACAGACTTATACTGCAAAATATGTTCCCAATAGTTATATGTATGCCAATCACGAACCTTCTCATTATAAACGCCGCCGGCAGGAACACCCTCAGCCTGGAGTGCAAGAAGCACCTTCTTAGCAATCTCTGCCTCTGGCATAAACATTATCAGGCAAATACCAGTATCACCCGCATCATCGGCAAGCCTTCTGAACGAGAGACCCTTGAAATTCTCAATAGCATTCTTAATCTTATTCTTAGCCGCAAGATGCTTTGAAACAATAGTTTTAGCCTTATGTATCTGAGCAAGGGCAACAGCCCCTTCAAGCTCACTCATGCGATAATTCTCACCGCAGAAAAGATCTTCATTCTCTTTTTCTGGCCCGAATCTATCAGGTCTCCAGCAAGCGGCACAGTCGTGCCAGTTCAATGCACGCGTATAAAGCTTTTCATCATTGGTTGTCATGAAGCCACCTTCACCTGAAACAATTACTTTATAGTAATCGAAACTGAAGCAGCCGATAGTACCGATACTGCCAAGCATTTGACCATTAAATGAACCACCTGCAGCCTGAGCAACATCTTCAACTACAGGAATACCGTGCTTATTAGCCACGTCCATTATAGCATCCATCTGCGCTACGCCGCCCCGCATATGTACAGGTACAATAGCCTTTGTTCTTGGCGTTATGACTTTTTCGATAGACTCTGCCGTAATACATAAAGTCTCATCAACATCGGCAATCACAGGAATTGCGTTGGAAGAAACGACAGTTGCTGAAGTAGCAAAGAACGTATAGGCAGGAACAATCACCTCATCACCCATGCCGATACCAAGAGAACGATACGCCGCAACCAGGGCTGATGTACAGGAATTGGTTGCCATGCAGTATTTTGTTCCGATGAAACTCTTCATAGCTTCTTCGGCTGCAGATACTTTACTGGGTCTTGGATTGTAATACCGGAAAAGATGCGGGCCTTTAACCTCATCATCAGCAGTAATAATATCTTGTATCTTCTGCATATTATCTTCGGAAAACTGCCAAAGATCAAGAACCTCCAATAATTCATCTTTACCAATTTTTGTCGGAAAAGGACCAAGCTTATCTGCCGCCTTTTCGCCACCCTCAATAGCTAATTTCATTGACATAAAAATAACTCCAATTAAATTTTGTTGAATATTAACATAATTGTTATACAATGAGGGCATATACTATGCGCGCAAAAGCCCGCAGTATACACCAGATGGGTCAGCATCCCTCGCCAAAGTGACTGCTGGCTCATCTTTTACGAATTCAGTTTAAAAATTTCACACTATTAATATCGAGGCGGATCCATTACAGTGATAAGTTCAAGTTTACCTCTGCCTTTATTGATCAACCTGTGTTTCTGATTGGCCTTTACATAAAACGAATCCCCTTTTTTAAGAGGCCATTTACCTATATTTTCTATCTCAAGCTCCGCAGAGCTACCCGAAATTATAACACCGCCCAAATCGCAATCATGCATTTCCCATTCAGTCTCACTCTCAAAGGGAAGTATTATTTCATTCAAAAGCTCAAAACGCATATCACTTCTTTTAGGTAGAAGAAATGTACATGTTCTGTGAGCATCTTTAACCGACTGCATTTCTGAAGAACGGAAAATAGATTCTTCCGGTTCGCCTGACATCTTTGCAAAGAAAGTTGCTAAATCACTGCCAAGAGCTTTCAATATCTTTGATAAAGTTGCAATTGTAGGACTGCTCGAGCCCTTTTCAACAGAGACAAGATACGCTGCTGATATACCTGTAAGGCGGCTTAATTCACGAAGAGTTACGCCGTTATCAACTCTTAGAGACTTTACTGACTGACATATTTCTATTTTTTCCATATTCCCTCGAAATCACACTATAACACACAAGTCTTGTTACTGTATATGATAACAAAAAGGTGATAATAGTCAATATATTAAACAGCAAAACATAATACTTTTACAAAATTAAATTCGCATTTTTGTGTAACTGACACTTTATGCAATCTCATTATTACCAGAAACACCAGTAAATAACGATGATAGTTCCATACAAGGCAATAAACCACAATAGCAGGCTTTTGTACCACGGACGTTTGGTACCATCATCATAAGCTGTCAATAAAGACATTCTCCATTGATAAGGCCCGCTCTGAGCTTCCGATGGCGGCGGGGTCAGAAGAGATACAACAACAATGCCGACCATAATTATTACCTGTGATATAAACCCAAGATAGAGCCAATTCATATCCAGAAAACTCAGCGCCTCTACATTACGACCCAGTACCGGACCACCAAACCCAAGCCCCATGGCAATCAAAGTTCCAACCGTTACAGCAAAGAAAGCACCCTGAGAATTTGTTCTCCGCCAGAAGATACCAAGTAGCAGTATCGAAATAAACGGCGTAGCAAGAAAAGTTACGCCTTTCTGAAAATATAGAAAGATACCTCCCAGGTTTTCTACTACAGGACACACCAACGCGGCAATTGCCAAAGAAGTCATAGCTGCAATACGTCCGACAGTTACGATACGTCTGTCAGAAACTCCAGGATTTATGATCTTTTTATAAACATCCAGTGAAAATATAGTGGCCGTTGAATTAGACAGCGCACCAATTGTTGACATAACCGCTGCCGCAAAACCTGCAAGAATAACACCTCTCAAGCCCCAGGAAGGAGCAAAATGCTCCAAGGCAAAGGGGAAGGCCATATCCCTGTTCTCAAGCGGCTCAGCCATATTCATTTCATGTACCCAGTGATAAACAATCAAGCCCAAAAACGCTGTTACAAGCGGACGGAGTCGATTAATAAAACCGGCAAATATAATTCCCATGATACCGTCCCATGTTGATCTGGCACCAAGCACTCTTTGAATCATCACCTGATTCGCTGCCTGATAAAACAGAAACACACCAAAGCTTGCAAAAACAAGACCAAGCATAGGAGCTATAGGATCGCTTGGCGGACGATAGAGATGGAACCTCTCAGGATTCGCCTCAGTCATTGCCGCCCAACCTCCAGGTATTTTATCAAGAGAAACAAAGAAGAGTATCACACCGCCGCCAACAAGCATAAGACATTGCAAAGCATCCGCCCATACCACCGAGGCTAAACCTCCTTTTACGCTATAAAGACCGATCACGATTACAGTAAGCCACAGCACAAAGTAGAAATTCCAACCAGTCAGCTTTGAAAACGCCAGACTGCCCCCATAAAGTACAGGAACCATGAAAACAAACACGTACGCAACAAGCATTATAAGGCTGTAAATATAGCTGCACCTGGAATCATATCTCTTTGCAAAGAATTCAGGAATAGTTCGGATATGATTCTTAAGATAAATCGGTATAAAGAATAGAATCAGAGGTATATAAGCCAAACCAAACCATTCCCAGTTTGCAATAGCCATTCCATGCTCATAAGTAGCTCCAACGGTACCCACAATCTGTTCACTGGAAACACTTGTCGAAACAAATGCCGCACCAATAACATACCACGGCAACTTTCCTGAAGCAAGGAAATAGCCGTCGGCTGTTTTCTCCTGATTTCGCGAAGCAATAAGACCCACTACAATAACAAGCAGAGGACAAACTACAAGAATTAAAACATCAAGGAAGCTTAAAGAAAATTCCATTAAAATCTCCAAATTTATTTTTATATTTCAATATCTGCTAAAGGAAAATGCTGCTGCGACCCGTAAACATCACGATCACCAACAGAGCCTGAACTTACAAGTCGAGGCATAGAAACCTTAACCGCCATTATCTCTGTAAAGGAATATATCTCAACACTATCTGCAGGCACATTGTACAGAGAAGAAATTACGTCTTTGTTAAAAGCATGCGAACACACAAGTTTCTCAAAATCATTTTTAGAATCAAAAAACATATCAATTGTAAGGGTAAAAGGGCCAGCATTCTTGCTTCTTATAACTCTCGACAAATCATATAATTTCATTTCAAAATTCCTCAAAATTGACTTTGAACAAATTGTCCTGCGAAGTAATTTCCATCAGATGATATACGGAAAACTCGTAGACAGCACCACATGAGACATCTGAAGGAGAAAATGGGAAAGCAAGATTACCGGCAGTAGTCTTGCGTCCTTCAAACGGCTGATGTAGAGCAGTTGAACGGGCAAGACTGACAATTGTATCAGCCAATTGCTGAGTAGGAGCAACAGCTTCAATAAGAATACCAACCTCACGAGGAAGCGGCTCAGGCATTGGCTCCATAGAGCCGGTAACAGCGTCAATGCCGTAACGTCTGAAATTAAGCGTATATTCTTCCGGAGAGACTATACCCTCAAGATTTGCTTCAACTTTTTCACGAACACCGGTCTCTATTTTATCTATCGCCGCGATAGCAACAGGATCACGCAAACCTGCAATCGTTATAGCTCTATAACCGACAAGTGATGCCCCTTCAAGTTTGAGCGTTTCTTTTTCCGGCGGCACAAGTCTGGTGCCACAAACTTTGACACCTCTATCACCACAAGAAACAAAGCTTGAAGCATTCATATCAACTTTCCCCTCCGGCTCATAAAAGCAGTTGGGATTAGGCTGTTCATACATAGAATGCGCGGCAACCGTCTCAGGCGTACACTTACGAGAAGGATTTGTCGGTTCAACAACAAAATTATCTTCTGATAAAGTTACTGTCAATGAATCATTCGCTCCGGCCGGTGATGCGCAGAGAGCACCGCACTCGGCGATTTTCGCAGCGTGTAGTGCCAGACCGGCATCAAATCCCTTAATAACAGGATAAGCCGTAAATATCGCCGTGTCACAGCATCTGCCGGCAATTACAACATCAGCCCCTGCTTCAAGAGCCTCAACAATAGGTTCTGTTCCCATTTGAGCCACTAAATGCGAGCTGTTCTCAATTGCCTGTCTGCTCAATTCGCCTGAATTCCCGCAAGAAGAGATGTAGCCTTCGTCTAAAGCCTGTACAACAACATCCTTTTCAATATCAGCGTAGATAACAGCCATTTTGAAATGCAAATTACAACGAACAGCTATTTCCCTTACAATCTCAAGAAAACTGTCCACATGAGGTCTTGCACCAGATCCGCCTGCACTGCCGATTATAAGAGGTATTTTTTTCTCAACCGCAGTAATTAACGCAGGCTCAAGATCACGTTTGATCTGCATAGGTTTCACAAAACCTTTTCCGCTACCTAAATAATAAGGTCCGGGATCTGTAGAACCATTATCCGCGCCGATAAAGTCATAATCATCTAACTTCTTAAGATTATCAGTGGGATAGCCATAGCCCAGCATCCCACATAGTGATAAATATTTTATTTCATTCAATTCACTAATTCCTATTTTGCTGCATTAACCTGTGTGTAATCAAAATTTTCTGGGATACCAAGAGATTTTGCGACATCATTCAATTTCTCATGAACATCAGAATCCAATTCATCAAAATAATTACGACCTGTGGAATCTATATCCACAAAGAACGGGCCGAACTTTTCAACCTCAAATACCCATGTTGCCTCTGTTTTCCCAAGCTCATCAAGAAAATATACATCATGAATTTTTCTAACCTGCTGAGATATCTGATTACCACATATCCCTATCTTGGTAAGATGAACACCCCCTACTTCAGCAAGCGCGGCAGCAGTATCAGGCCCCATAGTTGTCTTACCAATCAATGTTCTCAGATTCAGTTTCCTTACAACATCACCACCATATCTCTCGAAACGAATACTTGACGTAGGTTCTATACTTACAATCTCCCATCCGGCATCAGCCTTTCGCATAACAGGTCCAACATGAAAGAAGCAATTTATCTTTCCGTAATCTATCGGCGGCAATATATCATTTTCAACAGCCCGTATATGAAAACGGCTTCTACCGGTAAACAACATCCCGCTCACCGTAACGATATCACCTATTTTAAGTTTTCTTGCATCTTCCGATGAAAGAGGAAGTTTAAGATCTATGACATTATCAGCCATTGATTTCTCCTGTATATGAAATTTCGCCCTGTGATGTTATCTTAGCTCTCCAACGACGGCCTATTGAACATTGCGCATTAATAGCTACAGGCAACGCCGCGGTATGAGTAACTGCCGTACGAATATGCAGACTCAATACAGCATTTATTCCACGTGACCCCATCGGCCCCAAGCCAAGATTACGTATTCCTGAGATAAGTTTCTCTTCCAATTCCGCTATTTCAGGATCAGGATTACGCTTCCCAATAGAGCTTAATACAGCAGCCTCTTTTGCCATCTGCATACATATATCAGCCGTACCGCCAATACCTATACCAACGATAGCAGGCGGACAAACCTTACCGGCATAACAACTGTTATAGATGCTGTCTAATACAAATTTACATATACCTGAAATACCATCTGCCGGATACATCATCCTGTAAAATGTGCCAAAAATTTCCGAACCGCCGCCTTTAGGCACAGCGATTATCTCAAGACCATCTCCATCATTATCAAACTTGAGATGAACCTTAGGAATTTCATTACCAATATTATTACCGGGATTATCGCGTGATATAGGATCAACCATAGTAGGACGCAGATAATTTTCTGCCGTAGCTTTTTCGGTAACATTCTGTGCGGCAGTCCATAAAGAACCAAAACCGCCTTCAATAACAGTCCCGTTACCGGCACGTACAAAAAACAAAGGATATCCGGTATCCCCGCATACCAAACCTTTACCCTCTGCCGCCAAGCGTGCATTTTCTATAGTAAGCTCCATATGCTTACGAGCTAAAGGATCAGTCTCTTCGTCCATAGCTTTTACGAGGGCCTGCTGAATATCATCAGGCATCAGCGTTGCCGCCTTGCGGATAGCCTCGTACATAGCTTCTTCAACTATCTGTTTAGTTATCATTGTATATTTATCTTTTGATTAACGTTGTATTTAGTATTCACGCAACAGAGGTAAAGGTCTGGAAAGACGATTTGCAAGCTCTATCGCATTTCTACCTAATATTCTTTCCTTTGCATCCTCGGAGATATCGGCAAAAGCAATAGGTCCTATTGATGTAGCCACATCCAAGTCGAGTGCATCGGAACCATGAATAATCTTCTCAATCGGCATACAATCCACCATATCTTTTATCGGAGAAAAATACCCCTCTACAAAAGAAGCACATGTACACTGGTAGATATTATCATATTTCTCAACAATCTTTTTGTACATAGTAGCGGCATGGCCAATAATGAAAAATACTTTCGGGAATGTCTTAGCCCAGAATTCCAGCCTTTCAACACTGCCCCAATCATGTGCAAGCGCCACCCAATTTTTATCAGAGGCATAATCGAATGCCGCCGAAAAATCAACCTCTATCCCCTCAACACCCTGATACTGATGAAGTATCTTTATTCCTCTTGTATTTGCCTTATAGCCATCGGCCAGTATCGATTCCCAATCCTGCTCAAAACCGGCATGTATTGCGGTCAAAGAAGACATCCGTTGCGGGTTAGCCATACACATTTTATTCACACTGTTATTTTTCGGTGCGACATCAGTTGTAACATTTATCGAAAAAGTAACAATATGGTCAATGCCAAAGCTATCAAAATACGGCAAGACATATTCACTACTGTTCATCGGTATATAATAATATTCACTGCTTCTGCCCATATGAGTATGAAAATCAATAACAGGAATATGATCCATAGGCAAACCTGCCTCAAAACGTCGTGCTATTTCACTATTTCGGTTATTCATAATTGGCCTCACTCATGATCTTACGTATATTCCCTGATGCTATTGCCCGTTTATCTTCTTCTGATATCGCGGCATACCTTACTAACCCATGGAAAGAACCCGGATTTAACAACGGCAGACCTAAGCTGAAGATAAGCCTGTTTGAACCGAACGATTCGCACAATTGTCTTACCATCTGCGACTGCCATATAGACGACAGGACAAGTCTGAGATTATCCGCTCCCGCTAAAGCATCAAAAAGAGGCCTGTTAGCCCTTGATCGCCACTCCCATGTAATGACAGGCAAATCAGGAAACATATTACAGAAATCAATAACCGAATACCAGTCAATAATATCCTGCCCGCTATCCCAGGCTCGATGAGCAAGAATCAAAGGTATCCGGCGTTCTTCAAGAACCTTTGCGAGCTCTAAAAAACGGGGACTTCTGTCAACTCGCCAATCACGCATCAAAGGATTAGCCATTATCGCACGTGCATTATTACTCAGTGCACGCTTGACAAAATCAGCAGGCGATTCCCTGATAATATAGGCAGGATCAAACGCCCATATTGTTTTAACACGCGGGTCTTTGAATTCACTGACAGTTATATTATTAAGCTCTGGATCGTTAAAACCAAGCGTAGAATAAACCAGCGACTCAGTAATAAGATATTTATCCATTACTGACAGTGCATCAGCAAAATCCCGCGGCGACTCCACCGCAGAGCGATTTATCCGCCCTACAGGCAGAAAAGCATCAAAATACTCAAAAGTTTCATTTTTCATAATCAATTCTGTCCATATTCTGCACGTACTGTTATTTTGTTATTCGAAGGAGTAAGGCTTATGTATTCTTTATCAGCATTAAAATCTGTATAAGACTTGCCATTTACGGTAACAGATTTCATCTTTTTACCTTCAGGATGACGCAGCCTTATAACAAGCTTCTTGTATTCATTTCTTGTTGGCGGTGTGATTTCAGCAGATATATAACCATTATCTACATTAGACTCTATTTTATAACTCACTGCACCAAATCGGCTCTGAGCATTCTGGATACCAACCGTCATCCCATCCTTCATCCAATGATTAGTAACAAACGGAGCCAGCCACAACTCATCGCCGCGTTCCATAAGCATCATCAATCTTGATTGAGTCAAGAACCAACCGGTCTCGTGTGTTTTATTCCATCCGCCGATGTTGTGGAAATGCTCCCAGAAAGCAAGATTCTCCTCGCTTATCATAGTAGCGGTAGCATTGAAGTATGCACGAATATAAGGCTTAACATCATCATTTTGAGCATAGACTTCGGCAATTCTGCAATAGAAAGGCTGCACTTTATAAAAACCGCCAAGATCAAACCAATCTTTCTTAACCTCTTCAAGTGAATAATCACCATGCCCTGCCATCAGGAACCATTTATCCTCAAGGTAATTAGCTATCCAGTTGATCTTTTTACTGTCTTCGATAAGTCCAAGAGCGGCTAAGTGATGAGGACCGAAGCTTACATCCTTACCCCAAGCCCTTCCGGCATCTTCTCCCGGACACATATCACCTACCGGTCCAAAACTCGTTATCAATGTAGGGCTATACGGTATCCATGTGCCGTTATTGAGTTCTATCACCGGCGATTTCACTTGTGACCAATTATATGCACGAAGCGTTTCATTCTTAAAATCAGCGGCTTTTGCCAGAAGCATATCACTTCCCGGATAGCCTATATCATCATACGTCTGGGCAATAGCTTTAAGTCCGGCCCAAAACTCGCCCTGAACCCTGACAATAAACGCAAATCTCTCCCAGTCGGCTGCAACTCCCGGAGGCATCAAACCGTATTCAGGCAATTTATTACCGTAAACATCATATTTCTTAGTCTTTTCACGCTCACTGACAATCCAGTTACATGCTTTCTGAAGTTTTGGAGCAACAGATTTAATCCATTCAGAATTACGGTGAATGAGATAATAATCATCACCAAGTGTCCAGAGATTACTGCCAAGCCCCATGAGCGTATAGCCTGTTGTAAGCAATCCATCTTCGTTGTAACGATTGATAAAGAAATCAAGCGAACGTCTTGCAAACTCTTCCTGTCCCTGAAGACTCATGCCGCGTATGATAGACTGAGATTCGCTCTCAAGAGGTCCGTAAATTTCAGCAGATATCCACGGGGCAATCCTCGAACCATTCTCTTCATTTCTTCCCGCTATCATGCAATGAGCCTGCGAAGCATAAATCAGGTTCGTAAGGAATTTATTGGGTATATCAATCTGCATTGAAGAATCAATTATACCATTCCAGTATCTCTTTGTAGTAGCAAGCAGTCTATTTGGAGAGTCAAGATCCAGCAATTCCTGATCTGATGCATTCCAGCCTGCAATATATACAACAAACTTCTGCTGCGTACCGGCAGGCAAGATTCCACTAACAGAAAGCTTGTTGCCTTTAAGTGTAACATCAAGAGACAGATTACTCATATCTGTAAAACAGCATTGCTTACCGTTTACATCGCTCTTAAATCCACCGCCAAGCTTCTTAAGAGTCGCCACCTGATCTGCTTTTGCATTATATGTAAGCGTAAGATCGACTGCCGCTTTTTTAGATGCAGTATTTTTGACAGTAAATTCTGATACGAAAACTGACTCACGCTCAAGCCATCTCAAATTAGATTCACGGCGTTTTGACGAAGGTGCGGCATAGCTTCTCTGTATATATTCAATATCTCCGTCTACATAGCTTTGCACCGGAATCGGCATCCACTCACCTTCAAGATAACGTGAAGTCTGCAAGTCTTTACCACTGCCGAAAGTCGGAGTGATAAAGAATGATTTGCCGGTATACTGATGCCTGTGATCAGCTATAGGTACAAGTATCAGTCCATTTTCTCTAACTATATATTTCGCATTGTCAGCCGGAAGCGAAACCATGGTAGGGCCATTATTCTGGATCTTTCTATGAGTCTTTTCCATTGCACGGACAAAGCTCTGATCAGGCATTTCCCTCACACGTTCAAGCACAGTCTTTCTGCCTGATATTTTTTCCTGTTTGTAATCAGAAAGCGACATAGGCTTGTCAGCAAGTGTTGCAAAGAAGTCAAACTCCGGAATATATACCGCTCCATTTTCAATTATATCATCAACAGCAACACTGAAATCACCTTCCGGTGTTCTGAGATTAAGAATCGTCCGGTCGCTTTTCGGAAGTCTTTTATTCATGGAATACTGCACAGCCAATTCAATTGGTTCGGACATATTCCAATCCTTTTTAGTCTTATCGTCTTTGGAATCAACAATCAAACCATTGTATATTTCAAGCTCACCGGCACCTTTTCCCTGAGCAGTCTCAAGTACTAAATCTATCTTACCGAAACGATTTCTGGAAAAAGCCTTCATAGAACTTAACACAATGGGCTCGTCTGATTCGGGGAAAACAAAACGCATCTTCACCGCACCGGGTATTATGTGCCATATATTTTCGATTTTCTTCAGGAAAACACTGATATCATCAGAGTTGACAGGTATATACCATTTATTTCCCTCTACCTCAAATTCACTGGAGAGAGTAAGCCATTCACCCTGCCATATAGAATGCCCTGCCCACCATTGAGCTTTTGTCTGAGAAGGATCAGGAACAAACGAATCTTTATCAAATTCAATCATAAACCCACGAAAGTTCCTGTTCTCAAACCACTGAAGCCCTATAGTTTTTTTGCTATTATCAGAAGCAGGCACAAGATACGTCCCATCATTTTCGGGAGCAAGCTGCGTCCCCATGAATATCTGATCTTTAGAAAGCTCCTGAACACGATTTGGATGCTGGCTCATTTTTTCAGAATCCCATGTATACACACGAGCAAAAGGAGCTATATCAAATAAATCTCTCTTATACCATTTGTTAAATTTCGTATCAGGCAAAGGGACAAGCTCAACATCAGCCCAATTCGCCACATCACTATTCTTGCCGTCTCCGGCATCTGTTACAACCAGTTCCAGTTCATAAACATCTTTTAATGATACACTGACAGGAATAGCCCCATCCTTTGCAGTAACTTTGCCGCTATCAAAGACGGTCTTTCCATCAGCTATAACCTGAAATACAACCGTACCAACGGTATTGCCACCCTGAACACCGGCTACTGCACTGAATTTTTGATAATTACCAAGCAATTCCAGAACAATACTGCTTGGTGCATGAGTACCCAATCCCTTCGTATAAGTTTTACCTGATATAGTTATCTGACGCGGAGCTTTGCCGCCGACCGGCACAACCGCTGTATCTATGCCTAATTGCCCCCAGCCCTGCGTTACAGAGATGATAGGCAGTTCTGTTTTCTTAGACTCTGCACCTGAAACACAGGCCGCAGCAATACAGGTAAAAACACCTACCAATTTCAAAAGATCATTCACAAATTTCATATTCAAATATTCCCCTGTCAGTTTACTCTCTTAGATAAAAATCAAAAACTTGCTCTTACGATTATATCACTACCAAATGAATCAATACGGATTATTTCCTTGTCAGTATCAAAGTCTGAACAGAACTTACCATTTACAGTAACAAACTTCATCTGCTTCTGCTGAGGATGACGAAGCCTCAATACTATTGATTTTGGTTTTGTTCTTTCAGGTGACGATATCACAGCTTCAACATACCCTTTTTCCACTTCAGACTTTATTTCAAAACTAACTTCACCAAATTTCGTTGGCAAATCATTTACTGCAATCCTCATGCCGTCCTGCATCCAGTTATCTGTTACAAATGGAGCAATCCACAGTTCATTATCTTTCTCATTAAGCAACATCATTCTTGTCTGCTGCAGGAACCAGCCTGTTTCATGCGTTTTATTCCAGCCGCCAGTAGCATGGAAATGTTCCCAGAAAGTCAACAGCTCCATATTAACAATAGGTGCAATGTTATTGAAATAAGACCTTATAAAAGGCTTAATATCATCATTTAACGCATAAACATCCGTAATTCTCGGATAATACGGCTGACCTCGATAAAAACCGGTGAAATCAAACCAGTCAGCATCAATTTTATCAACAGGAAAATCAACAGTTGGAGCCATAAAGTAACGATCTTCAAAACGATTTGCCTTAAAGTAGCCGTCTTTAGCATCAGGCTCAAGAACTCCAAGTACAACTAAATGCTGTGCTCCCATACTTACATCTTTAGCGGCAACATGACCGCCAATCATATCTTTCATGTTTCCAAACTGAGTAGCAACAGTAGGACAATACGGCACATAACTGCCATCACCTATAGGAACCGCGGGACAATATTTCTGAGTATTGCGATAGGAACAAATAATATCATCCCGCAATTCATCCGCTTTTACAAGATAGGAGTCTGCGTCGGGATCCGCTATTTTTTCGAGAGCATTTGCAGCAGCATTTAAGCCTGCATAAAATTCCGCCTGAGGTCTGAGTCTATAGAGGAGAGCAGGCCAATCCGCGGCAGTACCAGGAGGCATCAAGCCATATTCAAGTACTCTCTTACCATCAGGTGTAAACATTTTAGTTTTTTCATGCTGTTTGACTATCCAATCACACGCAGAAGATACTTTTTGCTCATTATTTTTAAGCCATACATCATCACTATAAAGCTCATAATAACGTCCCAAAACTCTCAAATGCCAACCTAATCCCATAAGAGTATAACCGGACGTAAGCATGCCGTCATTATTGTATCTGGCAATAAAGAAATCAAGAGCATTTCGGGCAAATTTCTGATGCCCCATAAGAGACATACCTTCAATAATAGATTGCGACTCACTCTCCATTATACCAAAATGAGCAGCTGAAACCCATGGACCAATATTGGTATGATCACGTTCGTTTCTCGCTGTTATTGTACAATTTATAATGCTCGCCTTTATAAGATTGGTAAGCTCTGAATTGGGCAGCTCTATATTCGTTCCACAGGCAAGAAATGAATCCCAGTATCTTTTCGTATCATTTAAAAGCTTCGTTGTATTAAGACCACTAAGTGATTTATAAATGTCTCTCTGAGCTGTCCACGCCGGTATAAAAACCGTACAATGTTCACTTACACCTGCCGACATTCTGCCTTTAATAGCTATCTTCCCGTCATCAATGCCTAAAGAAAGAGAGTTCAGGCTTGAAATATCAACAAAAGCCATAAGCCGCTGATCTTTCATTACGACATATCCTGTCGGCACTTTTCGTATGACAGGTGAGGCATTTGTCCTTATATCTTCGATCAACTTTAACCGCAATGATGCTTCTTTTGAAGTGCCAGAAGTATTATTGATATTAAATTGCGAAACAAACAGAGGTTTAGTATTGTAAAATCCCGTATCATCATCCGCAAGAGGCTCTCCAAATGGAGCAACAAAACTTTTCTGCTTATAATCGATCCCATCACATGGCACTGTAATCAATGGTGCAGGATAATACGAACCTTCCAGCGATCTTGTTTCTCCCGGGTATTTAGCAGAAGTAAACCAAGGCCAGCCTCTATGAGGATTTTCTGATGGCTCAAGAGAGCCGAAATAAGGTACGATTTCAATAATATCCCTGCGGAATTCATCCCTATGACCTCGCTCGCTCTTTCTGTGAGATGCCGGAGCCTCAAGATTCTGAATATATCTGAGAGAGCCGTCACGCCTTAAAATAAATTTATTATTATCACAAGCAAGAGACAGCATTGCCGGACCACTATCCTGACAGGAAGGATGTATCGCATCCATTACCCTCTCAAATGACTGATCTGGCATCTGGCGAACTTTCGCAAGGGTGGTCTGCTTTGCCTCGACCTGCTTTTTGTATTCTTTAAGCGTCAACTTATTGTCAGAGGTCGCAATAAAGACTCCCAAGTCTTTAATATACACGCAACCCTCTTCAAAAATATCCATAATGTCTACGGCAAACGGATAATCAGGCATATTAAATGAGATCACAGAACGCTCTGAATTATTAGTGCCGCTATAACAATACCTCACCTTCACAAAAGCAGGCTTCGACGTATCAAGCATCAGTTCGTTTTCACTATTTTCAGATTTTACAAACTGAGCATTACGACACTCAATCTTCAGTGGAGAGGCAACATCTTCAAATTCTATTCTGAAAGTTTCATTCTGCCATGGAAATTTCGTCAGAGCTTGCAGTTTTGTAAATATATATGAAGGAATTGCCTGAGAGAAATACCAGCGAACCTTAAATGTCCCATCTTTTCTGACATTGCAGTTCTCCGAAATCAAATATCTCAATCCCTTAGCTTCTTTTACAAGCTTTCCGGGTAAAGCAGCCCATTGCCCTTCAAATTGAGTGCCGCCAATCCAATACTCAACCCTCACTTGTGCATTGGGTGGTATTCTCTCCGGATTTTTGAATTCAATGTAAAGCTGATCCAGATTTCTCCTGCTATACCATTGAAGGCCAATTAGTCCCTGCCCGGTAGTGGGCATGGTAGTGAGCATGTAACTGCCGTCTTCAAGAGGAACCATAAACCGATCAAAAAACAGATCATCAATTTCAAGCTCCTCACTTCTTCTCGGATAACTGTAATGCGAGTTCCTGAAATCCCACGTAACAACATACCCCTGATCCGCTATATCAGACAGTTCATAACCAAAAGAAGGTTTTTTGCCTGGAGATGAAACAAGCTCAATATCCGCCCAATTTGCAATATCCCCGGCTTTACCATCACCTGCATCTGTTACTACCAATTCAAGCTTCTTGCCCCCCTTCACAGAAACATCCACTTTCGCAGGAGTAATATCACCTTTCATAATACCGCTATCGAAAACTTTTTCGCCATCAAGAACAACCTGAAAGACAACGGTTCCCGTAGTGTTGCCGCTTTGGACTCCAGCCAAGGCCTTAAAACTATCGTATTCCCCTGCCAGATTCATAACTATCCTGCTGGGAGCATGAGTCCCCAAACCATTAGCGTACGTCTTGTTCATTAGAGAAATCGCTCGAGGTTTGGTTTTATTAGGCGAAACAACTACTGTATTAATCCCTAATTTTCCCCATCCCTGACTTGTAGAAATGATAGGCAAGTCTATATCCGAAATATCACCTGCAAAAACATAAACAGAAATAATAAATAGAAACATTCCTGAAAGTCTTATTATTCTATTCAACGATTCCATAATTCCCTTATTTACACTTCAATTAAATTTCGATATAGAAATACAACCGCTAATCTATACCAATTCAGAAAGCCATGCCGCCGCAATAATAGAGACATCCATAATATCTACCTTATCACTACTGTCAAAATCACCAATAGTAAATCCACCTTTGGTTTGACTAAGCCAATTAGAAACCATAATATTCAAATCTTCAGAATCTACCAGACCATCAGCATTTGCATCACCGGAAAGAATATCAAAAGCCTTGAGACTATTCTTAGAAAGCCAGAATACTTCGTTATCACTTAAAACGCTATGCCATACAGCCACTTCATCAAATAAGCCGCCTGCGTAACGATCACTGCCCTGCAAATTTCCAGACGAATCAACATCTGTAACAGCTCCAAGACTCAAGACATCCGTACTATTATATATCTGACTGACAGTACCGACAGTCATCACTCCAAGATCACTGCTTTCAAGCTTAACACCATCAAGATAAAATTTCACTGCTCCATTATTGAATGTAAAAGCGACATGATGCCATGTGTTATCAAACGCATCAACATCGCTTTGATTCCAATACATCTTTCGGTTATTATTCGTGCCGTCAGCAGAAACCTGCACCGCGATGACCTCTGAAGCATCACTTGAATCGACATATTCGGTTTCAAATATCATCCAGCCACGATTGCTGTTATCTGCAGTTCCGCCGTCAGCATCCTGGAAATCCCACTTCGACAATATATACTGAATACTTGAATTACTGCTGTCGCGATCTCTTTTGAGCCATAAAGAAACTGTAAGTTCATCTGTTATCTGTAAAGTTTCTGAGTTACCGAAATTCACGTAATCGCTGTCGCCATCAAGATCAACGGCCTCATTATTTTTATAATCAAAAGGTACAGAGCCGGCACCGGATGCAAAACCAGAATCAGGAGCATCATCATCAATAGTACCGTCAATTTCTCCATACTGAGCCTGAGCACCCCCGTCAAAAAGCCATGATACAGTAGGTTCAGAAGGCTTTTGAACTTCTAAGACAGGTTCTTCACCATAATAATAGTATTCAAGACTCTCATCAAAGGGGGTATAAGGCAAATCATAACCTGGAGTACTCTTAACACAAACCATTGTAGCATTGAAGCCGACATGTCCATGTTCCACCGGAATAATCCGCGGAGGCTGCGGCCAATAACCATAAGGAGAAAGACTCGCATCAAGACCTAACTCGTAAAAGAAACTATGCTCAGCTCCCGGCAATATCGCCAATTTTGCATCCGTCCCGCTGTTAACCATCTGGTCTACAAATCCTTTGCTATGTGAAATAGGAACAGAAGTATCTTGATCTCCGTGTACGATTAAAGCGCCTTCAAACTGCGCTGGATCCATTTGTATAGGATCTATATCATCAGGTGAAACACCAATCTTAAGAGCCTCAGAATAGGGAGTTGTAAATTTTGTCATATCACTTACAGGGCAATGAGCAACAACACCGACAACATCAGGTGCCCTGCTTACAACCCCTTGCTGAACCCAAGCCGCGGCTCTGTTTCTCAAGGCAAGTGCCAAATGGCCGCCTGCCGATGAACCCATAGTAATGGCTTTTGACGCATCAATACCATACACAGAAGCATTATCTACTAAATACTGCAGGGCTGTCATCAAATCCCATTTCATATTTTCCCACATTTCCGAAGAGTTCTTTGTACTCCAATCGGGATAATCAGGCATAAGACGATAGCCTACGCAGGCAACGGAATAACCCATTTGTGCCATAAATATCGCAACCTGATATGTCCATGCCCGCTCGCCGCGAAACCATCCACCGCCATGAACAAGAATAATCAGAGGAGCGCTTGCATCATCGGCAGGTCTGAATACGTCTAATTTTTGCCTGAAATTATCCGATGCATAGGGAATGTTAAAATATTGTTTAACACCAGTATAAAGGTTGTAAACATCTGATATCTGCCAGCTTGTTAGAGCACGGTCATATACGGCAACTTCATCAATTATGCCATCAGTAGTTATCTGACCGCCTGCCGCAGCAGTAAGATTGCCAACACAAAGATTGGTTCCCTGGTAAAGGCTGATACCACTTACAGACGCCTGAGACTCTGCAATACCATCTACATACAACGTAAAGACATCTGCAGAACGGGTTAACGCCAAATAATGCCATCCTCCATCATCAACAGTAGTTGTTCCAACAAGGTCAACACCACCTTCTATAAACACTCTCGCTTTAGAACCGTTATTGTTGTCTGAGGAATAGAATATCATTCGTCCCGCCTGAGAACCGGCATATTGTCCGAAAAGCATACTCCTGGCACTGGTCTGTTCTATTTTAACCCAGCCCGACAATGTAAAATCATCACTTGCCGGCAACACCCCGCCTGTATCTATTGCAGATAAGCCACTCATATCGAACGCATTATCAACAATCCCTTCAACACCGGAAACAATACTGCCGCTATTGACAGCAGAGCCTTCACCCCAATCACCTGATCCGACATTGGTAACTGCCGCGGTACTGGAAATATCACTTTCAAGATTATATCTGACCGATATATCGCCGTACACTGCTAAGGTGGTCAATATTATTATCAGACTCAATTTAGACAATAAAAAATCCAAAACACTCATAATTCTTCCTTATTACGTTACTGTATTGTATAACAAGAGTAAGTATATTAAATAACAAACACACTGTCAACCGCTAATTTTACAAAAACTGAAATTACACCATCATTTATAAGCAGAAAATCCTTTGTTACGACTGATTCTAATAATCAGCCGTAACAACTATCTGCTGCTGCGCAGGATTGATACGGATTATCTGCCTCTCCGGATCAAAGTTACTATGAGAATTCCCATTAACGGTAACTGATTGCATGAGTATTTCATCGGGATGTCGAAACCGTATTACTAACGTCTCAGGAAGCTGACGCATTGCCGACAAATCAATTATGGCATGAATCTGATTACTACTAACATTAGACTGAATTTCAAAGCTGATTGGTCCAAATTCAGTTGGAGCATCCTGAACCACAACTTTCATTCCATCCTGCATCCAATGACAGGTAATAAAGGGCGCAATCCATAATTCGTCATTTTCTTTTTCCATCAACAGCATCTGACGCGTTTGTTTGAGGAACCATCCGGTTTCATGAGTTTTATTCCATCCCCCTACGTTAGCAAAATGTTCCCAGAACGTCAGATTTTCCGTATTAATCAAGGTCGGAATCGCATTAAAATATGCGCGAATAAAGGGTTTGATATCATCCTTATGAGCATAGAGTTCGGTAATGCGGCAATAATACGGCTGAACTTTATAAAAGCCCCCAAGATTGAACCAGTTTGCTTTGACTTCACTTTCGGAATACGCTCCCATCCCAGCCATCAAAAACCAGACATCCTCCAAATAATTCGATATCCATTCGGCATCCCGCTGATCATCGTACCCAAACACACCCAAAGGAACAAGGTGATGCGCTCCCATACTAACATCCTTACCCCAGGAACGTCCACCATCTTCACCAGGATACATTTCACCAATAGGTCCAAAGCAAGTAACAAAAGCCGGACTGTACGGAATCCAATGATCATTCAACAAATGAATCGCTGGAGATCGAGCCTGTGTCCAAAGATAAGCCCGACGTATCTCATTTTTGAATTCATCCGCTTTTTGCATGAGAACGTCCGCCCCCGGATACTGTATATCATCATATGCTTCAGCAACCGCGCACAAGCCCGCATAATACTCACCCTGTGGACGAATACGGTAAGCAAACCTATACCAATCAGCGGCAACACCAGGCGGCATAATACCATATTCTGGCATTTTCTGTCCATACCCATCTAATTTTTTTGTTTTTTCACGTTCGGTAACAATCCAATTACAAGCCTGTTCTATGTCAGGAGCAACACTATTGAGCCAGTTTTGATTTCGGAAAAGCAAATAGTCATTGCCCAATGTCCAAAGATGCCATCCGAGTCCCATCAGGGTATAACCGGTTGTCAGAAGACCATCTTCATTATATTTACTGATGAAGAAATCCAGTGATCGCTGTGTAAATTCCTGATGTCCCAACATACTCATACCATGAATCACTGCCTGTGATTCACTTTCCAACGGACCATAACGATCAGCTGAACACCATGGAACGATACGCACACCTTCTTCTTCATTTCGTGCGGCAATCATGATATGAACCTGAGATGCCTTAATGATATTCTGAAGCAGTAAGTCAGGAATCTGTATCTGCATAGACGAAGACATGATACCATTCCAGTAATTCTCAATATTGTCAAAATGGGCTTGCCGCCCATCAAGTGCCGCGTAGTTTGAAACATTGAGATCCCATCCCGGAATATAAGCATATAAAGTTTCCGTTGTATTTGGCGGCAGTATTCCGGAGATCAACAATTGAGCCCCCTGCTGATGAACATTCAAAGTAATGCCTTCTGTCTGAACATATGCCCAGAGCAAGTTGTCGTAGTACACTATATATCCATTGGCTACCTGAGAGAATAAAACTGACTTATCAGAAGGTGCTGCAAAATTGAGTATAAGAGAAACCGCAGAATCAGAGGAATTGGCATTCTCGATGTCGAATTTCATAACACCAACAGGATTCGGCTGCAACCAATCGATTGCCGTATTGCCTCCAAAGGAGCCATACGGCGCAACTCCCGTACGTTGATGGTAAATCACATTACTGTAATTAACATCATTTACCACAATCGGCAGCCAGCCATCTTCGAGAACTCGATTATCAAAGGATTTTGTACCATCGCCAAACACCGGACTGATGTGGAAAGCATCAGATATCCCATAAATGTATTTTATAGGCCAATAGGTCTGCCAAAGAGTCCCGTCCTGTCCAACAACATACTTCTCGTTATCGCATGCCAACGACAACATCGTAGGACCATTATCCTGAATACTTTGATGAACCTCGTTCATGGCCTGAGTAAAACTCTGATCTGGCATCTGGCGAACCTGCTGAAGAACATTTAATTTCCCAGAAATTTGTGTCTTATAGTCCACCGGTGAAAAATTTTCTTCAATCGTAGCATAAACTCCAAAATCCGGCATATAAACAGTTCCATTATTCACAACATCATCAAGTGAAATCCCGAATTTATCATCAGGAAGCTCAACTCTGAGAATTGTACGGTCTGACCTCGGCGAGAATGTTGTCGCACAGTACATGATATCTAATTCCAAAGGTTGAGATAAGTCCCAGGTTTGCGTAAGGCCAAACTGACCATCCGATAATTCACTTAAACCATTATACATTTCTAACTGTGCAGTCTGTCCAGATATTGATTCTTCGGGGAAAAGTGTTATTACCGTCGAAGACCAATATGAACGGGTTCTCACATCAAATCGATTGACTTTCACATTCTGTGATGTTGCCGGGAAAATCCATCTAATTTTCTGTATATCACCAGCGTTTTTTCCTGCAATTGCAGAAATAGCATTTTTTGTATCAGTCGCGTTTACAATATATGACAATGTCCGCTCGTCCTGAGTGACTGAACCTGACAATGGAAGCCAATCACCTTGCCACGCAGACTCTCCAACCCACCATTCAAGGCGTATTTGGTTAAGCGACGGCATGTAGGAATCCTCAGCATATTCAATCTCCATACTTCTAATTTTTCGGTTTTCATACCATTGTAAACCAATGCAGGATTCATTATTTCCCTCAACTGGAACAGTATAAACTCCGTTTTCGTCAGGAACAATATCTTCTTCCGGAAAAATTTCGCTGGTTTCGAGTTCTTGAATTCGACTGGGATGAAAACCGGTCAACTGAGAATCCCAGGTAACCACACGGGCAAAAGGTGCCACATTGATATGCAACTCAGGATTAATAGGTACAGAATATTCCGCATAGGTCAATGTCGCATTAGCCCAGTTCGAAGCATCACTGGTAATTCCATCATCAGCATCATCAACAATCAGCATGAGCTCTTCAAGACCTTCAACAGAAACATTCACAAACCGAACCGGGTCTGACTCATAAACAATACCGCTATCATACAGCAATTGTCCATCGCCATAAACCTGGAAAATCACACTACCGGCAGTATTACCACATTGAATCCCAATTTCTGCCTGAAAAGTCGCAAATTCTCCATTCAGGTCAATGACCACCTGACTATTGGCATGTGTTCCAATTCCATTATCATAAACTTTGCCATCAATACACAGTGGATTTGAAGGATTACTTGCGCTGTGAGTCGCCGAATCAATCTCAAATACCCCCCATGTTTGATAAGTATAATAGAAGGAAAAATCAGACGCCTGTATTGTTTTAGGAATCCAAACTGGAGAACAATTGATATTACTTGGTTCGGTACAATCAAACCACTGTTGGGCTAAAATGGCAAAATCAGCAAGATCAACATAGCAACTACGATCCATATCAGCCGGATGATATCCCCAGGAACCGCAACTGCCGTAATTAGTAAGGACTGAAATTTGCTCATAATCTATACTACTCTCCAAAGAACTGCTTATCCCGCTATGTATTATTTCCTCCTGAAACCCATCATTTGTTGCCGCATCAGTTCGTCCATTATAGCAAATCACGGGGGAAAACAGCACTAAAACATATAATGCAATCACCAAGTATCTTAAAAATCCAACCATCATACAGACCTTTATCAATTAAAATCATCCATCAAAATCTTATCCATCATACCTATCAGTCCAACCATTCTTTTGCCAAAACTTCGAAGTCAAATAAGTTTACCTCACAATTCCGGTTAATATCGGCACGGCCATACCCATAATCACCACAAACCGGCATACGGTTTTGCAGACGGATAAACTCAATCTCTATGTGTCCACTTGCAGCAGAGCTTGGATCAAGACGCAGCCACCTTATCGTACAATTCCAGTAGGAATGCGATCCCATATCCAGCCAGTAATCTCTGAAACCTGAATCATTTGCAGCAACAGCAAAATTTTTATGTTTATTTTCATTCAGCATAATGTCTGTTGTCGTAGTCCAATAAACCTGTGCCGAAGAACTTTCAGACTGATTCTTCATGCGTATATGAACATACCGGTAGACAGCCGCAGGGACATTAAACGATTGCAGATTTATCATATACGAATCAAGACCGGTAATATCACAACTCAATATACCGTCAGAAACAACACCGTTATCAAGATTATTCGTAAGTGTCCAGTTTTGAAATTCATCATCTGTACTAAAATAAGTAGATGGCGTACTTCCGGCATAACGATAGTTGAAGCGTCTGTTTGGAGCACTGTCTCCATTAACAGCAAATTCCGCTATATCACCCTCATTCTGAATATTGTCAACCCAGTGAAAATCAAACTCAATATCTCTTCTGCCATCCTGATTGATTAAATTTCTGGCAATAGTAATTTCTATTTCATTTCCTGAATATGAATACGAAACCAATCCAACAGATTCAAGAAGCCAATCACTACCTGTAAATCTCTCCAATGATGCCAATGTATCTCTTCGATTACGGTTTACTACATAATCATACCCTTCCCAACCGGTAGATGAATCCTGATCGGAATTAATGAAAAGAAGCATCCAATTACTGCCTGTATTGCTTGTTAATCCCTCTGCTGTTTTGGCGTAGAAATACACATTGTAAGCATCAAATGCAACCTTGCTTTCAATTATATCATTTCGTCCGGTCGTATTTACATAAGGGGTTGATCCATAACCAAGATGATTTCTGTGAATCGTATCACCATAAGTATCATAATATACAGATTCGACAGATTCCCATTCTGAAAAGTTCCCATCTATTGTCATATTCACAGCCTGATCATTATTTACTAACTGCGAAACCCCTTTATATTTTCGTATATTGGAAACCATCTGATAGTAGTAATTATCAGAATGTCCGCCTTTCATCGGTTCAACATCTCTGCTGTATTCCTGATTGTATTGATCGATGAACATTGCATCGGCATAATAACTATCCTCTGCTGCGGTATATGTAACCCATTCAAGAAGCCTCATTGAAGTCCATTCATTCCAGCCGGTAATAAATATGAACTCAGGATCAAGATATAACGCACGTTCCCACTGCTCCGCAAAGTTGTAGCCGTAATTCACCGCACCTTCATGTGTCTCTTTATAACCGTTATGCCAACTACGCCCCATCGCACCATTCTTATCAGACATAAACGTACCCACTGCCCCATATTCATTGTCCGCTAAAATGGCATTTTGAGCAACACCAACAGTAACCTGCTCAATTACTCCCTGATAATCGTAAAATCCATGCTGCTCAAAGATCTCAAGCCATCCCCATTGATCATAACTGCTTGGACCTGTAAAGTAAGATGCTATAGGCTTGCGAAATGTGAAAAAGTCGTAAATATCAGAATCTTCTGTAAAATATGCTTTATTAGCCATAATTAAAGGTTTTCCATCCCACTGAAACCATAAATCCGGATATAATTGCGGTTCATACAATTCCTCATACAGCGTATTCACAACAGTTGTCGGGCTGCTGAAAGGTGCCATGAAAGCTATCTGCGGCGTATTTTCACCATTACTTCTCATAGCCATAAACTCTTCACATAATACTGTATAGTTGTCCTTCCATGTATAAGGACTGTTGGTTGTATCAAATATTATCACATCAACGCCAGCATCAGCTAACATTGAAGCATGTTTCCGCAATACAAAGGTATCAGATGAATCATAATACCCAAGCTC
Source organism: Sedimentisphaeraceae bacterium JB056 (assembly GCA_044440125.1). Taxonomy (GTDB): domain Bacteria; phylum Planctomycetota; class Phycisphaerae; order Sedimentisphaerales; family Sedimentisphaeraceae; genus JBITAJ01. Next base: position 241,106 of record JBITAJ010000021.1, read on the forward strand.
CGGCTCTGCCCAATGATGCACATGCGGAGCCGGTCCCCATTGCGGGTTTACCGGATCAGCCGCCAATATTTTACTTACATCATATGGACCACCATAACGGCTGTAATGCCAAATCCAATAGAAAACACCCACTGTTTTATCTTCCCTCAGCGGTCCACACTCATCATAACCGGGCAACTCCCTGCCAACAGCATCTGTCGCTACCCAGGTATCACTATACAAATCACGAGCATTAGATTCCAATGCAAATAAACTACATACGACCAATAAGAAAAGATTAAGACACTTCATCATTCAACCTATTGTATTAGAGAGTTACAATTCATTTTTTATCAGGGTTCCTGCGAGATATTGAAAAATCGCCTGCCCAATTCTAACTGTCCTGCTGAATCATAATGTGCCGGATCACTACTCCACCGCGTCAAATCCAATGTAGAAAATGTTCCGGTATTTGCAATAGCAGAGGCAACAGAAACCATCCCCGCATTAACTGTTTGATAGTAAGTCCAGTACGAACAATCTGAAATCTGCCCCATATAAAACGGCATATCCGGCAAATTAAAATCAGACCGGAGCGTTGTAATGAAATTTGTAAGATTCTGGGAATAAGCCTGTGCTGTAGATAACACATGCGAATCGCTCTCTCCCTGCATCCACATAAATCCTACAATTTGCGGACTGTAATGTCCAGATAGATTATTGATTGCAGCATCGACCTGATTTTGCAATTCTATGTAAAGCTCGCCATTGGGAGCATTCCATTGCTCATAAAGGTTGGTCGCACCAACCGCATATTTAATAATTGCAAATTTTCTATTAGGATTTGAGTTAGCCATTTCATGTGCAAAAGAAATTTCCGGACCAAAACGCGTTCCATTATACGGCCCTGCATCAGGACTCAACACATTCCAACTGCCATCAAACCAGATAAGAGCCTGAGAAAACGATGTGTTATATTCGGAAGACAAGTCTGAAACTAATCCAAGACCATACATATTGGATTGTCCAGCAAAAACGTATACATCCAGTTCTTCTCTAACCTCTACATCCCTCAACCAACCTTCTGCTAACTTTGCCATATCGAGAAGATCAACAGAACAATCCCTGTTCATATCCGACATATCATGGCCATAATCACCGCATGATGGTTTACTGTCCTGCAAACGCACAAAATCGATATCTATATGACCGCTTGTCGCGGCACTTGGATCAATACGCAAAAACTTTATCGTTCCTGTCCAATATTCATTGCTGCTCATATCCAGCCAGTAATCGGTAAATTCATCATCACCGGCAACAATAGAAAAATCCTTATGCTTATTATTATTCATCAGCGTATCAGTAGTTGTCGTCCAATAAACCTGTGCAGCTCCGCCAGATGTCTGATTTTTCATTCGGATATGTATGTATCTGTAAACAGAAGCAGGTACATTAAACGGTGTCCAGTTTATCATATATGAATCACCTCCGACTATATCACAACTTAAAACACCATCAGAAACGGAACCATTTGTCAAATTATTTGTAAGAGACCATCCTTCGTATTCACCATCTTCATTAAAATGGGTTGCTGGCTCACTCTTTTGATAACGATAATTAAATCGCCTGTTTGGAGCACTGTCTCCGCTAACCGAAAACTCAACTATATCACCTTGCGTTTGAATATTGTCAGCCCAGTGAAAATCAAAAGCTATATTGCTTTTATTGTCCTGATCAATCAGGTTTCTTGGTATCTCTATCTCTATTTCGTTTCCTGAATATGAATATGAAATCAAACCAACAGGCTCAGGTGCCCAATCGTTACCCATAAATTTCTCTAATGAGGTCAATGTATCTCTTCGATTACGATTTATCACATAATCATATCCTTCCCAACCCGTCGCAGCATCCTGATCGGAATTGATAAAAAGAAGCATCCAATTACTATCCGTATTACTTGTCAGTTTCTCTGCAGTTTTAGAGTAAAGATATAAATTGTAAGCATCAAAAGCAACCTTACTCTCTATGATATCGTTGCGACCGGTTGTATTGGTATAAGTAATGCTATTCAAGCCCAGATGATTTCTGTGAATCGTATCACCATAAGTATCATAATATACAGATTCGACAGACTCCCATTCTGAAAAATTCCCATCTATTGTCACATTCACAGCCTGATCATTATTTACTAACTGCGACACCCCTTTATACTTACGAATACCTTCAATCATCTGATAATAATAATTATCCGTATGGCCACCCTTCATCGGTTCAGCATCACGGCTAAACTCCTGATTAAATTGATCTACAAAATAGGTATCGCCATCAGCAGTTTGTTCACCTAAGAATATTGGAGAACCATCAAGACCGGCTATAAAACGTTGAGCTATCCATTCATTCCAACCTGTAATAAAGAGTATCTCCGGGTCAATACTCAATGCCCTCTGCCATTGTTGCTCAAAATATATTCCAAGATCTTCGGTTCCGCTCAGCCTGTAATCATCAAGAGGAGGCTTAACGCCTGCTCCACGAGTTTCAGATGCTAAAAAACTACGACCTATTGAAGAACCTGCGGGATGCTGGGCAATACAAACAGATGTTTGTTCAGGAATAAGCGGGTCTGTTTCCCATCCCCAATTTTGCGGATAATGATCTAACCACGACCATGTATCTTCTCCCGATGTCCATGCCCAACTATAACGCATTGTAAAGAAATCAAGCACCTCAGAACTGTAACTCGAATCTGACGGCACAAGAGGTGCTAATATCAATGGCTTGCCCTTCCAGTGAAACCACAAATCTGGATATAAATTCTGGCCATAAAGTTCATCATAGATTCTCTGTACTGTCAACGAAGGATTAGTGAAAACCTGAAAACATATCTGCGGCGTATTTTCTCCTTCATCACGCATTTGCTGCCAGACACTGCAAAGATTCATGTATTCTTCCGTATAAACAACACCATTACCAACATCAAAGAAAACCATATCAACTCCGGCATCACTAAGCATTGACGCATGACGACGCAATACATAGGGATCTGTTATTCGATAATATCCCATCTCCGGCTCACCCCAAGTATGCCAGGACCATCTACTACCCCAATCAGGAGCAAAAGGATTTTCTGCCAGTAATTTTGTAACATCCCGGACATTAACAGCTCTATCATGCCAGAGAAAGTAGAATACTCCAACGGTTTTATCATCTCTTATAGTTCCACACTCATCGTAGCCCGGCAATTCTCTGCCCAAAGCATCCGCCGCAACCCAAGTATCACTCTCAAGATCACGTCCATAACAGCTCAATACTGACATACCGCATAAGACACATATTAAAGCAAAAACAAGCCGGATTTTCATCTTCATTTCCTGAATTAATTAGTAAGCCAATTTGAGGCTAAAATTGTAAAATCATCAAAATCAACAGAACAATCATTGTTGATATCACCGGTAACAGAGCAATCGTATTTGATATAATCTGCCGACAATATATCAAAAGTTACACCACCCGAATGAGGCGTACCTGCGGTAATATCATATCTCTTTCTGGCAACCTGTTCCTTATGAACCAAAACCGAAAAAGATTCCATCTCAATATCCTGATTATATGCGGTAGAGGTATCTCTTTTGCCGGAATTCATCAAAACAGTAACTTTGCCCATCAACCCCTGTATCCGCAATACATACCGGTTAAAATCCCAGTCATTCGATATATTGATGTAATGTCGCTTTATCTCCATTCCTTCATGCAGTACCAACAGCGTTAACACACCTTCGGAACTCTGTGTTTTTGCATTAAATCGTATCTCGATCTGATCTCCGGCTTTTAGCCCCGTAATATTACCTGAACTATATTGAGAACTAATAAGATGAAAATTCCGATCCTCAGTGCCTATTGGAGTTATCTCTATCGCCGAATGAAAAGGAACCACATAAACGGTGCCTTCCCAATTGCCGTAAGAATTCACACTCTTAAGCAATCCGGGCTTACCTTCACCGGTTCCGACACACACGATATTGTACGCTTTTTCTCCAAAAGTATCAGGCACAACAACAGGACGTATCTGCCCAATACCTCCAGAGGTTCCCGGTCTTGCCCCTTCGCTCTCAAGCGAAAGAGTTGCGTTACGATTTATAGTATCATCAGACATTCCCATGCAATGGATAAAATTGACTCCATTATTAAACATGTAACTCAATTGCTCACTCGCAGAGGTTTGACTGCTTGTAATTGGATCATACTCTCCAACACTTATCATCGTCTGGCCTGACGAATATGCTCCCTGAATCCAGTTCACTGCATTGGAATACCATACCCCGTAACGAGTACCGCCGTAACCAGTGCCGGCAGAGAATATCCAGTCAATAGGACTTATTCTGTAACCGGTAATGGGTTGGCTTATTGCATAACCCTGTGGTATCTGATGCGTTTTTATAACCTCCGGCGGAAAACCGGCAATAAGTGCCTCAGCAAAGCCTTGAGCTATACGCCCAAATACCATTTTGCGATTATACTCAACCCACTCATTAAAGAAGCCGTTTTCAGTATCATAAATATCCCAATCACCTCTGCTTAAATTGCGGGGTGCATCAAAATTGGAACTTGTAAAAGAACTGCCGTAAAGTTCATTTACCCTACCTATAGACCTGTACCGCTTTACAAGATAATCATAAAACGAAGATATCATCTTGGGATTGTAGTCACCAATGCTGCTGTCGCCTCCTGAAACAATCTCAAATTCGTGAGACGGCTCAAGCCCGACAAGATGTTCTGGATGCCCATCATCCCCCCTGAAGCATAATCCAAGTTGGCGTAAGAATGCCCTCTGAGGCCACCTGTAAAGACAATCCAACGCAGGCAAACCGGGAGCATAAGTAAAGCAGTAAAAACCTTCACCATCAACAACTATATTATCTAAACGGCTGAGCATTGCATATTTAGGCAAACCGGTATCTTCATCAGACACTTCTAACCAATTAAGAGTATATTGAGTGGCATGCTGCCTGTGGGTAAAAGTAGGTTCCCACATTGCCGGCAGTTTAGTATTGTAACCATCAAGCAACGCAGAAATAGAAGCATCAGCATAACTTCCAACCCAATCATCATAAGCATCTGCCGTGAAATCGGTACCCATGTAATTATCAGACAAATGCTCTGTTCGTATATGCATGAATCGACTGTTTTTGACATACTTTAAATCATTCCACTGGTCGTAGTATGATGCTACCCAAAACCGGTTTTCTCTTACAGCAGCATCAACAGAAGAAATATCTCCTTTTTCATCGATAATATGCAGCGTAGAGAGAAGAGTTTCCGGTGTTCCGGCAACAAAACGCTGATCTTCAAAAGCCGAAGCAAATACACTGCTCTCATCAGGCAATGTTTGCAAATTGTACTCTGTAGAGATTTCTGTTGAAGGATTTACAACAAACGCTGTTTTACTGTCTTGAAAGTATAGAAGGAGCTTATCCAGAGATTTCTCCCGGATACTGCTGATTATAAGCGTATCACTACTTTCTTCATATTCCAAAGGAGTTTGAACTGTATTGAGTAAAGAACCCTCTGCATTATATATTAAAATATCACGATTTGTTTCTTCCTGATATTGAGAAGCAATTGCAATCTCTTGGGTCTCATTACCCGTAATAAAATCACCGGATGTTATGACAAAAGGCGCAGTTAATACATTAGTTGGTGAAAAAGAAGAAACCAATTCTCCGTATTGGTTGAAAACACGTATTTCTCGAGTTGACGTATCTGAAATCGGGCAGGTAACAATCGACATTTCATCTGAAAACAGCCTGCCTGCTGCCACATTGACTCCGCCCCTGATACTGCTTGGATAAGCAAGAAACTGCAGCTCAGCTATTTGAAACTTATTCAAGATTTTCACAACAGTATAGTTTGATGAATCATCACCTTGTCCAACAACCAGTTTCGGCCCATAAGAAACCAAAGATGGTCCTGTTTCACTTTCCACGACAGCTTCATAGTATTCAAGCTGACTGACAATATCTAAATCTTCATCTATAACACTGGTAATAACCTCCGCTAATGTATCAAACGATACGAAGTTCAAAACCGCTAAAGCAATTAAAACGTACAATTCTTTTGTAAAACTCAATTTCATAAAACAACATCCTTATATTTTACCGTCTTAATATTTTTCCTGCAGCAGCACCTGTCATAGCTCCATTTTCCAAGGCAAGTTTACCATTTACAATAACATGACAAACTCCTTCTGGCTGCTTGTTAGCTGTACCAAAATCGGCAGTATCAATGATTTTTTCAGAATCAATAATAGTAATATCTGCATATTTTCCCCGACTTAAAACGCCACGATCTTTGATTCGAAAATGCTCCGCCGGCATCGATGTCATTTTTCTCACGGATTCTTTTAATGACAAGATTCCTTCGTTACGCACATAGTGTCCAAGTACTCTGGGAAAAGTCCCGTAACTTCTCGGGTGCGTTGATGCAGAACCAACACTGCCCTGCCCCCATCCGTCTGATGCAATTGTAGTCAATGGAAATTCAAGTGTCTTTTTAACATTCTCTTCGCTCATAGCAAAGCCGATCATTCCAATACCGCCATTTGACTGAATAATCAATTGTTTCATTACATCATATGGCTCTTTATTTTGCTTTTTGGCTCTATCAGCAATACTAACGGAATTAACAATAATATTTTGCGGCCCATTCATATCATCAATAAGAGCTTCGGTGTCTTTTCTTAATTTAGCATCAAGAGAAGAATCCTTGAGCCTTCGAATCAAGTTTGAGTTTTTCCCAAGAAGTGAACTGTCCCCTGCTCTGGCCCACCCGGGAAACATGATACTGAGAAAGGTCATCATAGCGGCATAGGGATATACATCACATAAAACATCAACTCCGCTTTCTCTTTCTGCCTTAATAGTGGACAACACATCATCAAGCAAATGCCATGAACTGCTGCCTTTCATTTTCAAATGAGATATTTCAATCCGAACACCTGATTTTTTCGCAACCTCAATAGTCTCTTTAACCGAATTGAGTACACCAAGTTTCTGATCCCTCATATGAGATGCATAAATACCATCATGCTGTTTTACAACTTCGCACAGAGCGATCATTTCATCAATATCCGAGAATATTCCCGGAGCATATTCAAGACCGCTCGAAAGACCGTAAGCTCCTTGTTCAAGAGATTGTGATAGAGCCGCTTTCATCTTTCCCAACTCTTCTGATGTGGGAGCTCTGTCAGCTAATCCCATCACCATATTACGCAATGCGGCATGTCCAACAAGGGTTCCGAAATTTGTGAGATTCGCTTTTTTTTCAAAAGAACTCAACTGCTCATCCAAGGTTAAAGAGTTACTCGGTACAGATGTCTTGCCGCAATTACCTCCGATCTCAGTAGTAACCCCCTGGCAAATATAATTATGAGATAAAGCCCCACCTGATGAATGAGTATGGATATCAATAAACCCCGGACATACAGTCAGTCCCTTTGCTTCGATCACTTTCTTAGCTGAAGATACAGGTAGATTGTGAGCTATCTCTGAAATTCTGTCGTCTTTGATTGCTATATCAGAAATAAAAGGATCAATTCCACTGCCATCAATAACAGTACCATTCTTGATAAGTATATCATATCTGTTATCTTCCGCGAAAACATTGTTCTCACAAAATGAACTAAGTGCTATGGCTGAAACTGCACTTTTAGTGAAAAAATCTCTACGATTCATCATATTAATACTACCCCATTTCATCTGTATCTGATTTAAAAATCAGAGATTATTTATGATCTGCATCAAGATTTATACTGCCACAGTTCAACTCCGGCAGGTATTCGATAACAGTGCCGTAACTTTTTGAGATTTCAGCTGATTGACGTACGATCTCTTTACCAAGATCTCTATCGGCATATATTGGACTTCCTCGTGGAGGAACAGGTTCTCCAAATCTCAAGTCTATAGGAACCAAGTGAATTTTACTTAATTGATCGCCGTTAAATGTTACTTCAGCTAAAAAACCTTCCCAAACTTCCTTTTGCGTCGGAAACCCTTTTGTATAATTCTGATATCTTACCTTAATAACATCCTCAGGCTCTACATTATCATCTAAACCATACATGTCATATTGTTCAACAGGAAGCTTTTCAAGCTGCTCATTCTGGAATACAAAATCTCCAAGCCCATAAAATATCGGCTTGTTATTATAAATCTCTATCGGCTGAATCTTATGTGGTCCATGACAGAAGACAATATCTGCACCTGAATCTATTGCTTTATGAGCAAAATCTTTGAGCCAACCGATATCAGAATGATGCCAGTGAATTGAAAGAATAACATAATCAGAAGATGCAGAAGTTTCCCGTACAACTTCCAAATTCCCCTCAGAATCTTCTGACTTAACTGAATATTCACTCCCCTTCTTAACAACTCTGCAATAATTAGGGCCAGGCCGACCTTGTATATCATATCTTGACCTTGAGGCTGTCCCATACGGCAAAAATGAACTCGTTACAGAAACCAAACTGACAATGCCTTTAGAATTTTTTAACACAGCAGGAGACCTTGCAGTTTGCAGGTCTTTACCAATTCCCGCTATAAGCATCCCAGCATTCTCTATGTTATGAATGGTCTCCAATGCTCCTATTGAGCCATAATCAAAGGAGTGATTATTTGCCGCACTTACCAAATCAAAGCCTGCCCAAGCCAATTCATCCGCAATAACAGCTCTGGCAGCCAAGTGAATCCCGCCGCTCTGAGCCTGCGGGTATCCCTTATAATCATTAACTACTACTTCAAGATTAACGATTGATGCATCCGACTTCCTGATTTTGTCAACAAGCTTCAGGAAACCAGGTTCTTTCTGATTCGACCATGGCTGAGTTATGATAGCGTCACCGGCAAGAAGAATCGTAAACTCTTCATTATTTATTTCAGCAATAACCGAATTTGAATAACAAATCAGGATAGATAAAAAAACAATATTAAAGGCTATATTTTTCATAAAAATTCATCGCAGGTATCACCCAATCCCCTTAATGGTTGTACACAAATGTCCATCCTGTACCATGCTGGAAATCCTGCTGCCCCGTAGTTCTGACACCGGTTTCCGGATCCCGATTAGTCATCTGTTGATAATTTATATGGAGATCAACAAACAAAGTATTTGCCCATCCGTTTTCCTTTTTATTATGCCAATAAGCATACATAAACGGATCGTAATTGCCTGAATAGCATACAGCAGGCGAATCTCCAACTACGATCACACGACTGGGATTAGGAATATCAGTAACCTTTTTCCCCCATAAACCCTGACTTGTGTTATTGTTGTTGCCACCGGCATTATAAGTATAACTTCTACCCATAGTGTACCAGTAAGTAGGCGTTCTTTCTACAAAATAGCTATTCTCGCCGGGAGTGGCACCTTTATCTGATGGACATATAAATATTTTCAATGAATTATTCTGCATCTGTTTAGTCGCTGTAGTCGGCAATCCAAGATAATCATTAAGTAATCTTTTTTTATTTGCAGTGCTTCCATATTCACCTATCTGTCCACCATATATATCAGCGGTGTAACTCGAATCATTAAATGATTTACTGGGACCACCATAACTTGCGGGAGCTACTGCAGTAGGAAATATACTTTGATTATCTTCCATATATAAACATATGGCAACTCCCTGCTGCTTGACATTACTCTTACATACAACAAGCTTTGCCTGTTCTCTTGCCTTGCGCAAAGCAGGCATCATTACAGCCATAAGTATGGCTATAATTGAAATGACCACAAGAAGTTCAATTAGTGTAAATCCTTTTCTGCAAAAGTTCATGCTGGTATTCCTTATATTAGGCATCTCAATTTATATAAATAGAGGTGGTAATGATCTAAATAAACATCATTACCACCTAAACATTCTACATTAATTTATGGTAAAATACAATCAGCATCGGTCGGTTCTGTGCAATTAAGCCAGCTTGAAGCTAAAAGATAAAAGTCTTCATAATCAACTTCACAATCGAAGTTAATGTCGGCAGTCTTGTAACCCCAATCGCCGCAGCTTCCATCATCGTCAACAATTATAACATTTAACGACTCACCATATCGGCCATCATAAAGGCTGTCATCACTTGTAATAGCGTGAGTAATCGTTACAACCTGCTGTCCATTATCCAAATCATCATCATCGGTAGATACAATTACTTCCTGAGCAACATCCCAATCAGAAGTAGTAAAGGTTAAAACAGTCTCAACACCGACACCATTGCCGAAGTCAAGAATATCATTGCTCAAAGTAACAGATACATCAGATGTAGGCTCGAAAGCAAGACTCAGCATATACGAATCCGTAGAGTAACCCTCGACTACTTTGGTGTCACCATCAGTTTCTGTTATAACTATCGTTGAACCGGCATACTCATTGTAAGCGGCTTCAATCTGAGTTGAACTAAGTGCACTTGTATAAATCTTAAGCTCATCAAGAGAACCGCTGGCTACTATTCTTTTAGCATAGGTATTAGTTAAATTACCTATACCCAATCCTGTTCCGTCATTGAGACTTACACCGGCCGCCGTTTCAGTAGCAACTAAGACGCCGTCGACATAAAGTGAAAATATATTACCCTCTCTTGTTGCTGCATAATGATGCCATTGATCGTCATTATAGCTATCTGTTGACAACAAAGCAGGACAATTAGCACCTAAGAACCACCTTGCTTTGTATTCATTTAGCTTATCACAACTCATCAGGTACATATTACCTGCAGTATTGCCTTCTGAATCACTATACTGTCCAAACATCATGCAGCGATTAGCCGGAGCAGTAGAAGCCTTAGCCCATCCAGTAAGTGTAAAATCACCAGTTGCGCTCAAGTTATTATTAGGATCTATAACAGGCAAATTAGTTGGCAACTCAACAAAAGTTGCGCTATCGTAAACAATTCCTGCAGTAGTAAAATCAATATCGCCACCAGCATAGGCATGTCCCCATGTACCCGTATGACCATATACTGAATTCATCACAATATTATTACTGCTGACAGGCCAATCAAATTTATAATAGGCTATCAGGCCATCGCTCAATGTGATATCATCATCAATTATGGATACATCAACATTGCTCACAGAGATAACATTATAGTCGTTATCGTTGCTTGCAATCGTATGCGTAATAGTCTCTACCCTGCTGCCAATGAAAACATTATCATCAAGACTCGCTACCGTAACTGTTTGTGCTGAAGTCCAGTTAGCAGGAGTAAAGGTCAGGACAACTGAATTACCTACACCGGCACCTAAATCAAGTGAGGCTGGCGGCATGCAAGTAATTACAACATCATCTGAAGGTTCACTTCCAATGCTAATACTGTAACTATCGGTTAAACCACCCTCTACAACTTCTGTGCCACCGTCTGTTTGATCTACATTAACTTCAAGTTTTGACTCAAAGATTGCGAGTATTTCAGTGCCACTTAAAACTGAATCATAAACTTTCAGTTCATCATAATGTCCCTGCGCAGTAATACATTGCGTAGTCACATTTGATAAGTTACCGATTGCCAAATTAGAGTTCTGGTTCAAATCTAAAGATGCAATTGACATACTGTCAACTTCTTGACCGTCAACATACAATCTTGCCGTTGCACCATCATATGTAAATGCAAAAAGATGCCATTGATTATCGTTATACGCTGCAGAAGAATTAAGCCTGCTGCCATTTATAAAAACACCTGCTTTGTAGCCATAGGCTGCTCGATTGTCAGCAGCAGTAAAATAAAAATTATTACTTCCTGTCGAACCGACATTAGAATACTGCCCGAATAAGAAACCCCTGCTTGATGTTGTAACCGGACATTTAGCCCAACCCATAAGCGTAAAATCAGCACCATCTGCCAGGGAGACACCTGTATCAAATGACTGAATACCACCGAAAGAAACACCGGTAAGAATGACACCTTCGGCTGTTGAGTCAAATGTACTCGAAGATGCAGTGCCATTGCCCCAGGCTCCAGACTCGCCGGCAACAGAGTTTACCAATGGGTCACCCGCTGCAGACCATGATTCTTCAAAACTGTAACTTCCTACCAATTGCCCGCTAACAACACTGACAGCAGCAGAGAATAAAATCAGTACACATAAATAATTTGCATATTTTTTCATTTTTAAAGCTCCAAATAAATTTTATATTTTTCTCGTCCGCTCATCAATTAAAACTCATAGACACAAGAAACTCCTGAAGGCTCTGTGCAGCTAAGCCAATCGGAAACCATCATGTTCAAATCTGCCAAACCAACATAGCAATCTCCGCTCACATCACCTGCAAGCATTCCCCAGTCACCACAACTGCCGTCATCATCAAATACTGTCACAATCGTGTCATTAAGATGTATTCCATCATAATCAGGATCACTGCTGGAAACGGTATTGACTATTATGTCTGATTTAACGCCATTATCTATCGCATCATCAACTGATGTAACTGTTATTGTTTGGGGAACATTCCAGTCAGATGCAGTAAATGTTAATGTAATAGGCAAACCTGCTCCATTCCCAACGTCAACAGAATTCGGATCAGCAGTAAAATAAACGTCTTCTAAAGGCTCTTGTGTGAGACTTATAATTATACTATCAGTTATAACCGCTTCAGCAATTCTGGTTTCATCTTCAGTCTCTTCAATACCAACATAAGATGATTGATTATAAACAGTTGCTATTTCTGCCGCACTCAAAGCATTATCATAAACGCGAAGCTCATCATAGGTTCCTGTGGTAGGCATCTTTTGCGCATTGAGATTTGAAAGGTTACCTATCGCCAGGTTACTGTCTGAATTGAAGATAATGCCTGAGAAACTTTCACTTGCGACTTCAACACCATCGACATACAGCTTTGCTGTACTGCCGTCATAAGTTGCCGCTACATGATGCCACTGGTCATCATTATACGCATCTGCCGACATCAAAGCCGGACAATTGCTGCCTAAATATAAGCGGGCTTTGAAACCGTTCACCTTATCACAAGGTGACAGGTACATGTTACCGCCGGTTGCACCTGTACTGCTGTACTGCCCGAACATCATGCTTCGCCAGGTAGTAGTTGCAACAGGCGTCTTAGACCATCCCATGACAGTAAAATTATCTCCGTCAACAAACTGAGATCCAGTGTCTATCGCAATGTGATTCGATAGAATAACACTGCTGATATCCGTAAAATGTAAACCTTTATTGACAAAACCATCGACCGAAATAGCGTAAGTAAGGTCTGTTCCTGCAGCATTCCTGTCTTCTATGACAGCATTGCCCCAGGCTCCAGACTCACCGGCAATCTCGTTTATTACAACATCACTGGTTTTCTCAAAGCCATCTTCCAAATAATACTCTGCAACCAAACCTGCATTAGAAAAACCAACAGCTAAAGCAAGAAATAAAAGACAAACAAGATAATCCACTTTTTTAATCATTTTTCATTCTCCTATAAAATTTTTTAATCTGAATATTCATTAACTAAAAAATACATCGAATACTCATAACTATCCATTTCTGTTTTTCACAATCAAGCTCCTTTGACAAATTACATTACCTGTTATGAACCGCATAAAGTCAGACAGAAGTTGTCGTGTATTATAAATATATGCATCAATATATTGTACTTACATACAGCATCACATCCAATCAATGCCTGAAACTGAACATACACCCACACTCTGGTACTATATTAAGTAACAATGTTATTTTATGTAATAACAAAACATTGTCAACACATATTTCCCAATTACCTAAGATTCAAAGGCAAAATCTTCGCTTCTAACTTTCTCTATAAATTCTTTTGTAACAGGGTATTTACTTATAAGAATCAGTGCAGCAAGTGAAGCTATAGGTCCGACCACAAATGTCAAAGCACATACCCGCCACATAGACTCATCACTCTGCACCGCCTCTGCGCCGGCCTCAAAGCCCGTCCACGACAAACAGTAACCAGCCACAAGAAACGCCACTGCCATGGATATTTTCATCGCTAACGAAAACATTGCCGCATAGCTGCCGTCTTTGTTGACACCGGTCTTTATTCGGTTTATTTCAGATACATCAGCCATCATTGACACAGCCGTCGGCATCATAATACCATTTCCAAACCAGTAAGCTCCATGGAAAAAAGCAAAAAGTATAAAAGCTATCGGCACGCCGAAACTAACCTGACCGGGCTTTATAAAACCTGTAAGGAATAAGACCGCCAATACAAGCTCACAAAAAACAGACCAAAATACAGCCACGCATATAGCTCCCTTTTTGTCAAACCGGCGAACAAAAAACGCCAGAGACAGAGAGCCAAGCCCCATACCAACCATCGTACCGCCATGAGCAATTGTTTTCTGAAGACCATTAAGCCCCATAAAATCGTCAAATACATACATCTGAAGATTACTGACAAGTACGATTCCAAGCAGCACGAAAAACATGAATACAAAGACCCATCTCGGGTATTTATCGAGAAGAATATCTTTGATATCCTTAAAAAACTCTTTTATCCCGCGAGGGCAGGTATCGGTATGTCGCGAATCTTTAATATACTTAGACGTGAAGAAAAGCATCAAAAACAAAAATGCAAATGAGGCGATCGTAAAAGTAGTACCCATCGTTACATAATTTCCAGCCTCTTGTGTAGCCTTGTTATTCTCGGGGTTGCCGCCGAAAAAGATGAACCATGCCATTGCCGGACCGCAGAGATTAGCCGCCATATTCAAACCGTTACGAATACCCTGTATCTTGGAGCGCCCGTCGTAATCATCACATATCTCAAAACCAAGTGCTGTGTATGGGACAACGAAAACTGTATACGCTGTTCGAAGTATAAGATTCATCACGACAAGATAAAAGAAGAGCATTTTTGTACTCGATATAGTCAGCGAACCTAATACCAATTCTTTCTTAAAAGTATCCGGTACATACCAGATAAAAAAGAAAGTTATAAGCATTGCAATACCACCGATAAGCATATAAGGATAACGGCAACCGTAACGGCTTTTGGTACTGTCGCTTATATAACCCATAACCGGATCAGATACCGCATCCCAGAGAGTTGCAACAGCAGTAGCTATAGCCGCAAGCTCAGGCGACAATCCCAATGCCTTCGTATAATAGAACATGGCAAAACCGAAGAAGGTATTGAGCACCAGCGACTCTACGCAGCCACCAAAGCTATATTTCACCATCTCAGATGTCGGACATTTCTTTTGTTCATCAACCGTATTCATCAAAGTTCCTCAATACATCGTTTAATCAATCACCAGCATTGGAGAAACCCAATAGGACCAGTCATTGGCTGAATTCTCATTCTTATCTACAATAAACCGTATACTAACCCTTTTGCCAGCATACTCCGTCATATCTACGCAATAACTTGCGGGGGCAACAGTTTCATGTTTTTTAGACCACAATTCAGTATTATTTACCATCACAGAATAGTTTACCCCATCTCCATTGCCGGACGCAACAATCGTTTCAAAAAGAAGCGATATCTTCTGCCCCTTCTTAACTTTCGGGATATCAACTGTATACTTAAGCATTCCTTTGCCTTTGTCTGGCGGATGCTGGAAGATTGCTGGTACAAGCCAGCCGGCTGCTCGATAAACATTGCGACTGCAGCATTCAAGATTATTCGAATTAACAGACTTATCAAACTTTTTTACAAAGTCATAAATTATCGAATCATCAGAGACCTTGAAAATAGATTTAACTTCAGGGTCAGTATTTGCAGGAGTCTGGCCCCATTCTTCAATTCCAAGAATCGGTTTTGCAAAAGCAAAAGCACGCTGCCATTTATCGGTGTCGGCATACTTAAACACTTTCCAGATATACTTCTTTTTCCATGGATTAGAATCATCGCCGCCTGGCTTATTGCTCCATAAACCAAGTCTGAGACCTCCCTCATCTCTGTGATCAACATGCCTGTGAAGTATAAAAGCACTTATCTCAGGTATCTGAGTGATTTTGTAATACGCATAGGCATAGGCTGCAGCCTGTATTTTTTCTCCTTCAAGGCCCTCAGGAGAATGAAAGCCCTGTTCGGTAAGTGCAATATCACGGATATGACCTTTGTAAAGCATCTTGTCCTGTTTCATAAATCGCGGCAGAACGTCAAGATTCTTAAAAGTGATTCGCGGCGTCGAAAAATCATCCGTCGGGCTCTTATCAAACCAGAAACGTGCCTCAAACAAGTTCTCTGGATACGGATGAAAAGCCACATTCCAAGGATAATCGCCGCCTGCCTTACTCAGCTTAGCGATCTTATCCAGAAGCACATCGCCCGGTATCTCACGCAGCACATTATTATTAAAACCTCTTTTAGTCCAGTGATGGTCCATTGAAACGTACACCCTAAGATCAGTATTGAACTTACTGCATGCAAGCCACGCAAGTCTCAAAGACTGTTCATATTCTCTGATGAAATCATTTTCCGGCATATCGCCCATATTGTGCCATATCCAATGCTGCTGTACTTCATTGCCTACGACAACAGAAGATATGAGTCCATATTTCTTGTCAGCCCTGGTATATCGGTCGGCAAGAAACTCAAGAATGCCAAGGTAATACCTCAAGCCTGTTGATTCTGTAATATTAAATGCTCCAAGATGTGTAGGGCTGTTAACCAAATCTGAATTGGGGTGAATAAGTGGAGTTCGTTTGGCCGGGTCTTTCGGCATTTGGTTAATAAACACAACAAATACCGCTATTCCGTTATCGGTAAACTTCCTCATCCGGGAATCAAGTCCCCTTACCCTCGCCATATTAAGCGGTATTTTCAATCCTTCAAACTCATAATGAGCCTCCGGCTTAGATGAGGCAAAATCAACAAACTCATTTATATACATGTTCTCATGTACATACTTAACCCCAAGCTCAACAGCATCGTCAATATCAACGATACAGCTAAGCCCTTTTATACTCTCTGGTCTTGGAAGCTTGAAATCACCATTGATGGGATCTGTTACGGATGTAACATATCTATAATCACCAATCATAGACTTCGTCTTAGAATCAATTAAAGCAAACTTTGAGTAAAGCCTGTCCCTGCCACCATAAAATCGATCTATACTAATCTTTCCAGATAAATCACCATCGACTAAAACATTAGACTCACTATTCAGTTTGTACTGCTGATATGACTCAAGTTCAACTAAAGACACTTTTCTATCCGACTGATAAGTGATAATTATATGCTTGTCAGTACAAACTACATCCTCTATGCCTGAGGCAAAACTCACCGAAACTGCCAGCAAAATCACCAGAATAACAACTGTTTTATATAGCACAATTAATCCCTTGTCTATGATTAAAATATTTTAAGCGCTTGTCCTGAGAGCAAGTTCTGCACTGTCAACCAGACATTCTAAATTGCCTTTGTTACCATTTTTTATCAATTCAATGGCAACTTCGGCTGCCTTTTCGCCCAATTCTTCAAGAGGTTCTATAATTGTTGTAAGCCCTATAAACTCCGACATTGGCAAGTCACCAACACCTATTACTGCAACATCATCGGGCACACGCAAACCCATCTTCTTAAGTGATTTCATAATTCTTATGGCAATCGAATCATTAAGAGCGAAAATAGCATCAGGAGATTTTCTACGATCAGCAAACAATTTATCGATAACAACATCAGTTGTTATGATATTATCACTCATCCAGACACATAATTCGTCACAATACTCCAGTCCTGCAAGCTTCAGGGATGCTTCAAAAGCACGAAATCGTCTCATATCAGAGACAAATCCATGACGACACCCCATAAAACTGACTCTTTTTCTACCAGTAGAAGCAAAATGCTTTATAGCCTTCTCTATCCCATTGGAGCCATCCCATAATACTGAATTCAACTCATCTACTCCAACTAATGACTCAGGCAAATCACTTACAAAGACAAGTGGAACCGCCTCCCTCAATTTCTCAACACCCTCAATAACTATACTATGAGAGTGACATATTACCGCCTCATCTCTTCTCTGAAGAATAGTATTTATCTCACGAATGAACGTTTCAGGATCACGCCGGTCAACCGCTATAAAAATACCATAACCTTCAGTATTCGTAATAGATTCAACCCCCTTTAACACTGTATCTGCCCAACTAAGCTCCAAATCAGAGAAAAGAACACTGATACAATTACTTTTCAATGCACGCAGATTCCTTGCACTGAGATTGGGTACATAACCAAGCCTCTTGGCTGCATCAAGGATCTTTTTCTCTGTTGATTTCGCTATTCTGAACTTTTTTGCATCACCGCGGAGTACACAAGAGACAGTACTCGCTGAAATCATCAGATCATCGGCAATATTAGTGATCGTCACCGTATTCTTAGACATGTTAATCCTTATGTCTCAATAAAAACCCAAAAAGACTTGCTATTACGTTATAGCTATTAGACTATATTATAGAAATTTTGTCAAATAAAAAATCTTCATCATAAAGAATCATTGAACCGACATGGTGGCATTATAAACATAAAGACTTACAAACAAAAGCTTTACTTAAACGAAAATATCACACAACATGTTCGTACCATTTTGCCATAGCCACTTTCTGATGAAACTATATTAGGACTTTACATAATATTATGAACTATTTTGCTGCTTCATTAGATTCTGTTGCAAAAGTGTTGCAAGGGTATTTTTAACGAAATTCAAACAAAAGAAAAAGCCTTGTAAGCTATTAACCTACAAGGTTTTAACGGAGCGAGGCAGAAGGGACTCGAACCCTCAACCTTCGGATCAACAGTCCGACTCTCTGGCTCCGTAAGCTGTTATTTCACAATGCCTTAAAACGTATTTTCAAGCAACAAATAAGGATTACAAGTAAATAACAAGTAGAGACAAACAAAACTGACAAGTCAGTATCCACTGCAAATTGACGAACTTTTTGACGAACTCTTAAGATAAATTATACAGACGCAATAATCTGTTTTGAGTCAGACCACCGCCTTGCCGCTTGAAAAACTTACTATTCAAGCTGAACCTACAGTACCATTGCGCCAAGACTTATGTGTTCGGTGTTAAACCAAGTCAAAGATCATATTGTCTTCTGCAACACATAACGTAATTACTATGCATTTACTACAAAACGCAGCTCAAATCAAAGTAATTAATCCATCAAAAAACAAAGACCTGGTAACTGATGAGTTTTTGCACCCCACGACCAATTGTTTTTATATATCAAGCAGGATCGCCAGAGTATTGCCATCAGTTAACGGCATGTCATCTAATTGCTAAGTTTGCATCTACGACACATTGCTTAAATGAAGTTTTTTTAGCATATCTACAAAGGATAACCCTGTATGATAGCCAGGATCCAAATCCGGTGTTGCGGGAATCGACATCTTTGGTTCGCCATATTTACTAAGAGTCTGGTATTGAAAACCATTCCCACTCAAAACATATCCACCCTTGAAGGATTCACTGCATAATTGAAGTATCTTCTCGCATTGCTCTCTTTCAAATTCGCTACAAATATCCATACAGTAAGTCGCGGCACGCATAGTTTCCGGAAGAACCCACCACGGCATATCTGAATTAAACGGCATTTTATTAGTCAAATCATACAACTTACATACGCCTCCACTCGCCTGATTAAAACCCTGATAGAAATTGTACCTCAAGATTCCAAACATTTCCGCCTCAATCTTACTTACTCTTGCCAGCGTTTCGGAATCCATATAGTATTTTGAACGTAAAATATCCAAAAATTTCAAGCTCAATCCAACAAACTCAATAGAATGCCCCGGGTCATTTAGAACCACCCCATCATGCAGAAAAGGAGCACCTTTTTCATCCACAAACTCAACAAAGTCATATTTATCAAGCAATGGCCATCTATTATCAAGATTAATATGGTTATCCAATATATATTCAATTAGCCGTAAACCCATATCAATATAACACTCATCAGCTTCATTCTCTGCCAACAATGCTATCATACCAATACTTATCATATACTGACCGTGAGAATACCTGCCCTCAACATATTGTACAGGATTTCTATTATCCATAGTCTGTTGATCCGTTCTGAAACTCCTGTCCCAAACAGCCTTATAAACCGACTTACAATAATCAATCATCTGATTTATCAACTGATCCATACCAAGATATTTAGCTGCAGCATACATACCTTTGGCACAAAACAAATCGCTGTAATTATACGGCGAATCTATCGCAAGATTCACTTTTTCCTCCTTAAGAGTTTCCGGCGATATATATTTAGCGATCCCATCAACATCAAGCGTAAAAAACAAATGACCATTGTTAGATTGCCGTGCATAAACAAGCGAATCTAAAAGCTTTTCAACAATCTCGTTTAACCTCTCTGACAATTCGAGATTTTCAACACTTGGCATAATCTGGTTCATAAATTTAATATGTCCCACTATAGCTTCAAGCCCCCTGCCCTGTATCCAGCTGTAGACAGTATCTTTGCCACGCAATTTATCCGTAAATGATTTGCCGGAAATCAAATCAAACTTGGTATCTATCCATGAATAACATGGATCTGATTCATACCTGTCTGCAATCTGTGACATTACACCAAGTATAATATCATGAAAATCATTAATATATGTCATCATTCTTAAAACAAATCTATTAATCAAAATGAATAATACTCATCCTTAGCACCTGCTGCCCTCAGCAGCGCCATAAGAGAATAAGCTCCAGTCCTGATATTTGACTTATTCCCTTCACTTAGAAATACACCGTAAGATACTTCCTGCATTTCCAGTATTCTTTCAACCGCCCTATTAATCACGGCATCGCCAATAAAGCTACACCCCATATCTTTGGCTTTTAGCATCTCTACAACCACCACTCCGGCAGCACTCGGAACAGAATAATTATCCGGCCCAAATCCACCATCACATCTTTGAATTTCAGACATTCTCTTCAAAAAATATTTTGAAGCATCAAGATACTCAGTTTTTTTCGTAAGAGAATAAGCAAAAAGATTAGCCAGCGTACCAAAATCATCATTATAGATGTGCATCTCTTCCCACCATCGTGTCGTCAAACCTCTGCCATCAAGTATTTCAAGTGTAATACGATCTAAAACAACACTAATTTGCCCATGCTCATCAAGATGATTTTTATTATAAAAATCAAGTATCTGACACATAACATCAAAATACTTTTTCTCTCCTGTAACCTTATACAATTTACCAAAGTAAAATGCCCCGCCGCTATGAAATGAGCCGCAAAACTCTGGACTCCATGGTTCATCATCAAATCGAACAGTCCAATACGGATATCCTTTTTCAATACCTATATCACAAAACCAGTCAGCATATAACTTTGACCGCGTAAAGGCTTCCTTATCATTAACAGTTATCGAAAAGTCAAGCAATGCCCATGCTGCCGTAAGTGCATCACGAGGATGAGCCCAATTTGTTTGCGGCGTAATTTCTCTAAATACACCTTTATTTATATCATCAAAAGGACTGAAAACCTGTAAACTTTTCAGGTAGTTAACAGCCATCTCGGCAGAAGATAAATACCTGTCATCTTTGAGAAATTTGTAGGCAATAAGCATTACTTCTATCATAACACCCGTTTCCCAATTGGTACTCATGCTTTCAATGCTTTTTTCTTTCACATCATAGAGCAATGGGAAACGCCCGTAATCAGCACTATTTTCGTTGACGACCTGATGTTTCAAGCAAAAGTCAAGACCACTTCTGATTGCTTCATATATCATAATTCCACCTTATCTTGGTGCAACATAGCTTTCATCACCACCATACTGGACCCATCCTCTGTAAACGTATAGTCCTAAAACAGCAGCAGGAAAACAAAATACAGCCGGCCAAATAAGTGCCATTCTGTTACCCCATATATCAATCGTAAAACCAATAAAGAAATTACCGGCAATAAGACCTAATGCATTCAACACCTGAATCCCTGAATTATACTGTGCATATTTATCCTTAGGGAAAAGAGTAACAGTTAATGCTACCAAGCTTATATAATACATTGATATGGGAACTGCCCATATAAAACTGAATACGTAAAGAGTAATCTTGTCATGGATAAAAATTGATTGCAGTACATACAAAACAAAAACCATAAGTATACTAAGAGGATGAATTCTCACAGGGTTAAATTTATCACAAACCCAGCCCATAGGTATTGCAGTCAATGCCTGGAAAAGATATATCCATCCCCAGAACTTACCGATTTCATCAATAGTAAGCCCAAGAGTATCACGGTAAAAGAATATATTAAACGGCCCGCTGCATCCGCAAGCTATCATAAAGAACATGGCCATTAAATAGATATACAAATAGTACCTACACCCAAAACATTCATTAATATATTTTTTTATAGAATCTAAACGATTTGTCTTAGCAAGTTCCTTTTCAGGTTCAGAATATTGACCTTCTTTAACACCAAAGCAAAGCATCAAAAATGCAGCCAAATGCACAACACCTATCCAGAAAAGCAACTGTCTCATATGACCATCAGCGAATCCAAAGAAATACCTTGAAAACAAGAATGATGCTACAGTAGAGACTGCTCTTGTCATAGCCATGAACCGCCCCATCATTACTTTGGGAACAACGTCAGCAATGAGACATTTATATATAAAATTGAGAGTTGTGTTGAAGAGCTGAAAAACAACTATAAACAAGCATATCATTGCAAGCAGAAAAGAACCTTCACTGATCGGAATAAATCGCCCTAATGAAGATTCGTAGACAAAACGCCCTATATCATTTGAATACCCTATCATTACAAGGAAAATGGTGACAAAAGGTGCAGTCAACAAAAGATACGGTATTCTTCTGCCATACCTTCCTCGATGCCTATCGCTTTTAACAGAAACACTTGGTATCAAGCTTAGATATAATACTGACGGCACACTTGAAACCATAATACCAATTAAGGTATTTGACGCCTCAAGGTCTTTAAGAAGCAATGGAAATATACGCGGAATAACTGTCTCCAGCAGTATCCAGCAAAATTCTCCCCACAACAAAAATGAGAACAAGACAATAAGTCCAGTCATTGTATAACTGAGAGTTCCAACGTTATACGTTTTAATCTTATTAGAAACAAATTTGCTCTTTATCTCATCTTTGGGACAGGAATCGTCAAAATCTATTGTAAGGCCGGCTACACTATCTTGCATCTAATCCTCATTTTTTACAGTTATCTCGTGCACTGCACATAAACCTATGTCTATATATAATATTTTCCGTCTTTATCAAATACAGAAAGATAAGGACCAACAACACAAGACTCATATTTAAGTAATGCAACCGGACAGTAATTACACATCCTTGCACAAATTGCATTTATCACTTCGTTGTTGCCGTAGACACCACCATACTGACGCACATTTCCCGAACTAAGTTCTTGTAAAGTCATAAGGTGTTTTAATGCCTTAGCACTGGCATCATGATACTTGTGCTCACCCGTTTCAAGAAACATATCCTGCCATAAGACCGTAGAAGTAGCAGAAGCAACCCATACGGCAGGCTCACCAATACTGCCGTCATAATTCTGTTCATCAAGCAGCCAATCAGCAAATCTCTGAGCAGGCTCAAAGTATCTGTCATCATCAAGAATTCTTGCAGCACACATTAAAGCTATATTAGAAAAATCATCATTATAAACATGCATACGCCACCATCTGCGTGCGAATTCATCACTGCCAAGATGTTTTTCAAATGCAGGTTCATCAAGAACCATTTTTGAGAGTCCATCCTCATTAATAAAATTATTCAGATAATAGTCGCCCATTGTCTTTATCACCTTAAGATACCTCGGGTCGCTATCGTATTTATAAAGATGATAGAAAAACAGTATATTCGCTATCTGAAAATAGTAACGTACATCTAAAACACCGGGACGTTTATCATTATCGACAACCCATCCTTCATCCGCCAGAGCATATTTAATAAACCAGTCTGCTATTAACTTTGCTCTGTCAAGATACTCCTGATCCTGAGTCTCTCTGAAAAGCAACACAAACGCATCACCAACAACAGTTGTACTTCGATAGCAGAAATGTTCAGCTTTCGGCCCCAACTGATGAATACTAAACTCACCAACACAACCGTAAAGTTCTGTCTTACCTGAATATAAATACTGAAGAGACTTTAAGTATTCACCACATCTGATTGCTG
Organism: Sedimentisphaeraceae bacterium JB056; assembly: GCA_044440125.1. GTDB lineage: Bacteria > Planctomycetota > Phycisphaerae > Sedimentisphaerales > Sedimentisphaeraceae > JBITAJ01. The sequence goes on from JBITAJ010000021.1 coordinate 265,239, forward strand.
CATCAAAATACCTGATATCATTTGTGCGATCATAAAGCATGAATAGAAAATTCACACTCATAGCAGTCATCATTCCGCCAGACATCAGTTCATTCTTGCCGTTAAAGAATTTTTCTGTAGGATGATAATTAGCGACATACTCACCATAAGTCGGCTCAAAACGATCGTTAATCTGATTGGCAATACACCAATCGCCTATAAGCTTTGCCCGTTCAAGGCATAATGAGCTGAATTCATCTGTCTTATTCTCGATATCACAAATCTGAGTTGCTGCGTCCATTAAAGGAACCTTTCAAAATTATTTTTGGCAATATACATCCTGCGGATTATTACAATCAAGCCAACCATTTAACAAAATCAGCAGGTCATTAAAGTCTACATAGCAGTCTTTGTTGATATCTGCTTCGAAAAAAAAAGCGTTGAAGCCACATAACAACCATTATCATGATACCCCTGCACCAACGCCATTGACGGAGTGTTAATCGGGAAAACACTCATAACAGGAAAACCGCTTTCTGAAAAAGCAAGATCGTTATAACGCTGAATATTCATATTGAGCAATGTATTATCAACACTTATAACAGAATCAAACTGCATGCTTGAATCCGCAAATGAGAAATACAAATCCCCCGCCTGACTGTCATTATAGCATACACACAGCTGACCTTCTTCAGTTACGGCACAGGAAACAGATGATGATATATAAGTTAAATCAACATAATATGAATTTATCGTTCCATCACTTTCTCTACAAAGCACCCTCTTATCACTCGATGTATCAATATAGGTAATAAAAATATCATCATCATAAACTGCCATATCTAAGACTTTAGAATACTGGTCATCGTCAAGCGATCCTGACCCGTCAGTATTAGAGTTTTTAATATTTGATGCAAGAGTCTGAACAGTCCAGCTTGTATCATTTTTATAAGCAAACATAAGAGAATTATTCCAATCATTTCTGAAAGCAATATAAGGATTATCATCAGAATCAAGTACAATCACCGAATCCTCATATCTGCCGCCCCCGCTGATTACTGTTTCAACTGACCAATTACCTGGAGAAATTCTTCTTGCATATTTCAAGCATGAACCATCTGCACTTGTTCCCCAACTTATATCAGGTCTCTCGTTACTGCCCAATGCTATTGAAGTTCCGTAAACAGTTCCCGTTGCAACAGTTTCTGTCCAGAACCCCATACTGCTCTTAAAAGATACCGCAACAGCTCCGCCGGAAAAAGTATTGGATGAAACCACCCAATGAATATTATCGTTACCGACAGCCGTAGATATCCATCTATAATTACCGGCATTACCTGTAACACTGTCTGTAATATCAAATAAGCCGTCATCACCAATCGCATATCTTAACTTTGCATCACTTATGGAACTGTAACCAAGATGCAAATGACCGTCAACAGGTGAAAGGGATATTGAGTTGACACTGCCTTCTATTTTAGAAGGCACATCCTGAATTGTCTGAACGGCCCATTTCACTGGCACCAGATGGATTATCTCCGCTGTATAAGGGCGATAAGTCAGTGCAAACTCAATCACATCGTTATTATTCTTAACAAATACACTCTGACCAGTCATAACATTGACGACTTTATACATATCTGCATTATCAGCAGTATTATCAAGACGAACAGTTATTGATGTTTTCAAATCAGATGTACCTTTATTTAATACGTTAAGAAAATAAGTTGAGTTATCAGCCTCTTTGAAAAAACTGCACTGCAATGCAGTAGAAGAAGATATATTCTGATTAACCCCGTAGTGTTCCAGCAGTGATGTTGATATATCCCAAACCATTGAAGCTCTTGCACTGTCATTTTTATATTTTATTACAGGAAATCCCAAACATACAACTTTACCGCTCCCAACCGTTTTTTCGGCAGCAGCTATATCTGTAGAATTCCATTTTGCTATGGCTGTAAGACCTGAACCACTAAGAACACACCCTTCATCAACATAGTAACCAGACGGAGCACCAGTAACATAGAAACTCACACTGCCACTGACTGATGTACCATAAGTAATTCCAAACAGGTTTGTTATATTCTGATAGGAATCATCAGAATCAGTAAAGTAAGGCAATACCAATGTACCTCCCGCCTCTACATAAGTCTTAAGCTTATTCCAATAAGCAGAGCTATGTCGTTTAGAATTAGCATCAAGAATAACACTGTAGCCATTCAATGAGATGTCTTCAAAATCTGTAGTAGAGTCATAACTAACATTATGATCGGTGAAAAGGTAACCCCAGTTATTTGTATTCAATAATTGTTCATCAACCTCATCTTTCTCAAATATACCGGATTCTAACGTATCCCATGATGGATATAACAGGCAAACATCATCCAGCATTTTTTCAGAACTTAAAGATTTATCAAAATACGGCTTGTATTGTGCCCAGTTATAGAAAGGTTCGCCAACCTCCCAATAAACATAGCATGCCTGATTTCCCTGATAAGTCATCAAATTGTATACTGCCATCTGAAAAGCTTCACGCGGAGGCGGCAATATAGCCATCTCTGCCCCAATAGAAATATCCTTATGGTTGGCAATAGCACCAGGTACAATAAATTGATCTATCCATTCGGAACCTGTTTTTAATACAGATCCACTGCAGTTATCTGCAACATCAATCAACCCGTCAATATAACTGCCTTGCATGTTTCCCCAAGTCAGCCAACCACCAGATTGTTTAATTTCTATCTTAGCCGAAGAATCCTGCTGCCTTATGACATTGGCCGCCTGCGAAAAGAAATCCAATGCGCCATCACGCCTGAACTTCATCCACAACCCCCAAAGATACTCACCATATTCAGTCTTTGTCTCAGGCATTGGAACTTCAGCGTAAGTACCAAGACTCAACCCGGTATTACTGTTTATTTCAGCAATTGTAATACCGCTATTCTGAAGCCACTGAGCCCACTTGGTATCAGCAAACGTTGAATAATCATACATTCTTCCATTTTCCTGGTATATCTGTCCACCAAAATTATAAACATGATCATTACCAGGCCCGGTTGGTACATATGCCAGTACATTTTGCTTTGTTGAACAATATGATGCTAGCGCATTCCAGAAACTCATTAACGAATTTGTATAATTATCAGAGAATATAGAGCCGTCAGGTGTAACATATCCATCACGGGATACCATTTCATCCGTTATCCAGTCAGGAATTCCATAATTACCATTATAGTTTTTAGTTGCCCAAGTAACAGAACCAATCGATACACCAAGCGACTCTAAAGTCGCATTATTAATTGTATTATTATAATCGCTGAAATCATAACTGCCTGAGGAAATCTCAATATCCTTCCATTTCGGTTGAATATAAGCAATATCCCATCCGAGTGCAGACAATTTCTTTGCTGAACGTTTATCAAGTTCACCAATAGTCATCGTATAACACATTTGTTCTTGATTAGGGAAACTACCCTTAACCTTTGATGCAATACTGTCAAGCACTGCTATTTTTACACTGTCACATTTTATATTTTCTCCACCTATACTGCAATCAAGTCCTAATTCATAAGCACCAGATTGAGAATTTTCTGCACAGTTAATATTGACCTTTTCACAAACACCATTAACACCAACCGTCAAATCAACGACCTGACTTTTGATAATTCGGCCTGTTTCAAGAAATTTCAAATACGCCTTGCCCGAAACCAATGCGGATTGGCTGTCATTATTTTTAAATATAACATCAAGATTAACACTAAGAGCATCATCTGCGTAAACATATTTTTCAGGAACGATTTTAGCTGTAACAGAATCTACTAAACGACCTTGAGTAGTCATCGCAATCAAACCAAGGGTATTACTTTGCGTTGACTGACCGACAACCTCAATTTTATCAATTTCTGCATCTGGGTAAGGATTATTTAAAGTTAAAAGATAAACACTTGCATTCTGCCCAGAAAGTCCGTAATAAACACCTCTCCATGCAACCTTAGCCTGAACAAGATTTGCACTACCGTATATTGAGCCGCCAGTACTGTAACCCGATACCATATTGCAAATATTGATATGGCTCACAACCGGTACTTCATAACTGTATCCGTTAGTATAACATATTTTATACTTGCCAAGTAACTCAGAAACTGAAGACTCACAATCTCTTGCAGCATGGAGAAAATATATTTTATCAACAGCCTGATCTACATCTACAGATAATGTACTGCTTGAACTTGCAACCCAAAGATTACTGCTTATATCAAAAGTAATCCCATCTAAAGTTACATTTCCAACAGGTAGGTCTCGCAAAGGATCACAAGGCGAATCCCATGTAGATTTTGCAGTATTACCTGTAAAAGAAAGTTTTTTGAATACATCATCATCAGTAGTTGACCTTGTGGTACTGTTCTGACCGTAAGAACTGCCTGTAACATCGAGAGCAAAAGCAGTAAGACCTACAGGCTCACCGCCTGCGGCTGAACATACCTCAACATAGACAAAACCATTACTCATCCTCTGCTCTACTGGTGTTGTAAGACGAAAATAACTGGTAGGATTATGCATTAAATAGGTAATATCATATCCAGTAACACCAGTCAAAGAAGAGACCTTCTCATTTAACTCCCATAAAGGTATCTCTGTCTCAATATCCGGCAATACATAAACTTCCGGTTGCTCCGATGCTGAAATACTTATTTCTATTTCATCCGCATCTACTGGCAAATTAAGCATATAAACATAAGGTTCTGAAGTATCTGTTGTAAGCTTAGTAACTCTCCAGTTTTCAATTTGACCAACTACGCAGGAAGACAAAACCCAGACACCTAAAAATATTTTTTTAATATTTATCATATATAATAATCCTTAAAAACATTAACAACTAACAACCATTGCTCTTGAATGTTTCAATAATAATACTTTCCAACACCATCTAACTCATACTGCATTTTCATATCTTCAAATTTTCTCCAGGTAACATGGCCGTCACCTAAAACCACGTTTCCACCTTGCGGCTCACCATACTGAGGCGGTCTTGGGTACAAATTATCACGATTATTATCCTTATCCCAGTGATTGACATTATCAAAGCAATCATCCGGCCTGCTCTTAACGTTATCCTGTACAATAACCTGCTCAGAAGTTGTCTTGCCAACCGATTCGGTTCTCAATTTACTGTCAAGTCCCCATACATTCCAAAAGGTATAACTTGAAGGCAATAAACCAAAACGTTGATTACTATAAGAGTTGCCATCTGACATATTGAAATTTCCATCATCAGCCCAATCTTCAATACTTGCCTGGGTTATAGGATAATAATACTTATAATGAGCCGAACCAATATCAGTAGGACACCACCAAACTTCGGTATCATAGCCATAATTCATTACCTCGGTCATTGAATAAATACTTATAAGTGTAGGCTGGCCTCTCTTAGGATCCGACTGAACTTCAAACTCCGGTATACCTTCCCAAAACTTGCCGTCATTATCAGTTGCATAACAAAATAACGCTAAAGATATTTGATGAAGATTAGTACCGCACAAAGTCTTCTTCGCATTCTGTCTTACCTTGCTGAGAGCCGGCATCATTATTGCCATCAAAACGGCAATTATTGATATCACAACTAAAAGCTCAATTAGAGTAAAACCACCTGACATTATCCTATTACTTGTCTTCATCTTAATCTTTGACTTCATAATCACTCCGTTAACATATATATTTAATGGGGTGAATTAATCCACCCCATTAATTACTAACCCATCAATAATTACCAGTTCACCATACAATCTAAATCAGACGGCTCATTGCAATCCAGCCAGTTAGCTGCAAGAATAGCAAAATCACTAAGGCCTACATAACAATCGCCACTAAGATCACCGGGCAACCTTGCACCCATATCAATTACATCCTGGCAGCTAAGTCCCCTGTCAGCAGTTGCTGACGCCATAGCAATTGATGGTGAATTGATTGGGAAATAACTGATAACCGGCAGGCCTGTACTGCAAATATCTATATCAAGAAATCGCTGTACATTCTGGCCATCTTCACTAAGTGAAACAACTGTTTCTGAATAGAAATTACCTGTACTGAGACTGCCTGTTGCAAGATACAGATTACCCTGACTTACATTGTTATAAGCAATATAAGCAGTATCACCTACAACCTTCAAAGAAACAGAACGGGCGATTCCTGAATTGGTTACGGTGTATTCGGTATAGGTAGCATCACTGTTGCGGACCTTAACTTTAACGTGCCCACTTGTATTTGAATACGCAATAACCGCTCTGTCACTTGAATCTATGTCAAGACTGATGACACTTGAGTACTGCTCATCATCAGTTCCGCCCGAGCCATCAGACTCTGCATTAAGAACATCTGCAGCAACCTCTTCAATTGTCCATCCGCCCTCTCCATCAGGAAAAGCAAGACTCATAACAGTTGCCCCATTCTCTAAAGACCAGTCATTTCTATAAGCAATATAAGGCACATCTGAAGAATCAAATGCAAGCTGTGAATCTTCATAACGACCATTGCCGCTTATGATTATATCTGTAGTCCATGAACCTGCACCAACTCTTTCAGCATATTTCACACACGAACCGTCAGCAGTTGTTCCATAACTTACAGCAACATTATCGTTACTGTCCAAGGCAATTGAAGAACCATATACCGTTCCTGTAGCCACAACTTCACTGAATAAATTTACACCATCTAATGATGTTACAGTTACAGAACCACCGCTCCAGGTATTTGTTGAAACAAACCATGGAATATTAGGGTCTGCAACAGCAACATCTATCCATCTTATGTTGCCTAATGCTGCGATACTTCCCGGCATTATATCAAAATCACCACTTACACCTTCTGCTGCTCTACTTGTTGCATCTGAAATAGCACTGTAGCCTATAACAATCTCATCTCCAACCGGAGATACTGCTATAGCATTCTGACTGCCTTCAATCTTTCCAGCAACATCCTGAACTGTCTCTGTCGACCAGTCAAATGGTGCTGCAGTTACAGTAACAACACTTACAAAACACAGAAGTAATACAAACCTGAACATATTTTTCATAATTAACTCCATAAAAATTTAATATCTTTTAACACAAAGAATGCGCGCAATTCCTCTGTACAATCGACATCTATTGCTTAAATTAAAAAAAGATTATATGTATTAAGCCGCTGTTAGATCAACGGCCCAGTAGACTCTCTAACAATCAATTCCGGTTTTAATGTAAAAATTTCCGGCTCTGCTAATCTATCCTTATGTGCATCGAAAAGTTTTTGCACACCCATTTCACCCATTTCAACCATTTTCGAAGAAATAGTAGTTAACGATGGAATTGTATAATTACTTGACAGAATATTATCAAATCCGGCAATAGAAATATCCTTAGGTATTGAAAGACCGGCATCACAAACCGCTCTCATTCCGCCAATAGCCGTTTCATCATTCACAAACAACAAAGCCGTGGGCTTGTCTTTGTTTCTCAATAATGAAGCAACTGCATTATAGCCGTCTTCAAGCCCGAAATTACAGTTTTTGACATATTTCCCATAATCAATATCAAGATTATGGTTTGTAATAGCACTTATATATCCCTTATATTTCTGATAACTGTTTTTGTGTTGCGGTTCAATCGGCCCACAATATCCAATACAGCTGTGGCCAAGATTAACAAGATGATCAACAAGCATCTCAACACCTTTGGCACAATTGATATTTATAGTCGTAACATTTTTGGCTCTTGATACGCCATTAATCAGTACTACAGGAACATTCAGTGACAATATTTGAGTCCAGCATTCACGATGAGGGTCTCCGCATATAATAAAACCAACGTTATCCCATCGCCTCCCTCTTGGCGTCACATTTTCTTCTGCAATAAAATCTTCAAGAAAAGATACACGCAATTTCAAATCTTCATAACGTGAAGCAGAATTGCGAACACCAACTAAAATATTACTCCAGAAAGGATTACGTGCAAGATAATCAATAGCCGCACCTTTAAGCGTACTACCGGATTCTATAAGACAATATACAACCTCAAGCTTTGAAAAAGTGCTTTCGACCAATGACTTAACATATACACCCTTACGCGGCTGGCTTGAGAGTAATCCGTCATTAACCATCTCAACAATAGCCTTGCCGGCAGTTGCCCTGCTTACACCTATAGCCTCACCAATCTCACGAACTGAAGGAATCTTAGAGCCTGGCAGGATTTTTTCACGAACAATATAATCCCATACCTTAGCTTTAGTCTGACTTCGCAAAGACTCATAAGGATTGTCTATTAGCATTTCTTCTTTTAGTGTATCTGTCTGCATTTACTAACTACCTTGTCTATCTGTCTTACTTATTAATCACAATATATATCAATCTATCTGTCTTTGCAAGTTTATTTTGAGAAAAAAACAAATTTATTGAACAAAGTCTCTTAAAACTGCCTGCTTTACCGTTTTTTAAGCTTGACAAAACACCCCAATAGAAGATATATTATAGACAGATAGACAGAAGATGTATATAAAAGAAACAACATTAAGAATTGTTATTACTTGTAAATAGGTGATTTATGAAAAAAACAAACAATATAATATTCACTTCATCCCCTTGGGGATTCAGAGAGACAGATTTCTGTCTGCAATGCCAGTGGCTTAAACACAATAATATAGACTTTATATGCGGTCAACTTTTCGATTCTCCCGGACTCTTCTCGCCTAAACTAAGCAAGGAAAAGCTTTTACAAAAACTTGATATCGCAAATAAATATAACCTTAAATTTGCGAGTTTTAATGTAAACGGTGATTTTACTGTTGATCAAAATATAGACAAAGAAATCGAAATTTGCAAAAATGATATAAAAAAAGCATCTCTTTTTTCGCCTCAAATAATTATCGTTTTTGCAGGATGGCAGGAAAGAACTGACGAAGCCGTGTTTGACCAAATCAGCGATTCACTTCAAGAAATAGCTGATTACGCATCAGAATTCGGCATTAAAGTAGCATTAGAAAATCACGGCGGCCTCACTACAACACCCCAGCAAATAAACAGAATATTGGATAAAGTACATTCTAACAATATAGGATTAAACTATGATCCTGCAAATTTCCTAATGTATGCACAAGATCCACTGAAAGCATTAAATACTATAGACCATCCAATATTTTTTACGCATTTCAAGAGCCTTAAATTAGTAAATGGAGCAAAGGAATATTGTAGGATTAACGAAGGGGAAATTGACTACAAACCAATCTTAGATGCTATAAGCCATAGATATTCAGGATTTTACGGCTTAGAATATGAAGAAACAACAGACGTTTTTGAAGGCTCGCAAGACGATTTGAACACATTAAAACAACTTCTAAACCTCAAAGAAATATAAAAAGGAAAAATGAAATGTATAAGACATGCAAAGCAATAATAATTCAAAAGCCTCTCCACGCAGAAGTCAAAGAAATTAAGCTTCCCGAAGTAACAGACGAAAGTATCGTAATAAGAACCTTTTACAGTGCAATCAGCAGCGGCACCGAAGTTAAGACATGGAATGGGAAAACTGGAAAATTAGGAGGAGAATTATGGTACCCCCTTGTTCCGGGTTACGAACAGGTCGGTATAGTGGAATACGTTGGACCAAAAGCCAAAATGAAAACGGCACTCGGAGAGGATATCAAAGTCGGAGACCGTGTAATGTCGAATGAAATCCGCAATTATCCCGATTATTGTGCTGCTTGGGGCGGACAAGTTGAAATATCTGTAAAAAACTCCTCAACCGCCCCGTCACCATTTGATATGCCAGCTATTATTCCTGAAAAGCTGAGCTTTCAAGATGCCGTGGTATGTTATCTGGCTGCAGTAGCACAAAAAGGAATCAACAAAGTTGGGATCAAAGAAGGAGAAACTGTAATAGTAACCGGAATGGGAGCGGTAGGATTATCTGCCCTTCAATTAGCCAAACTTGCCGGTGCTAAAACCATAGCAATTGATAAGGGACAATGGAAAAGTGACAGAGTAAAAAGTATTGCCGATCACGTAATCTGCCACAATGCATCATACGAAACACTCATACCGATGGTGGCAGACATTACAAAAGGACGAATGGCTGATGTTGTGATTGAGGCGACCGGAGACTCAAAAGTAATAAACAATCTCCGCAAACTCACCCGCGATGGCGGCTGGGAAATTGATGATGACGGCGCAAGAGTACACCTTCAGGGCGATTACCCCGAACCGGTCTGCCTGACTCCGTATCAGGAATGGTTTAATCGCAATCTAAGACTATCAATGAGCTGCGCTCTTAGAGCCGGCGACAAAGAAAGCATACTTAAATTAGCATCAGAAGGTAAATTCAATACAGACATACTATGGGACAAAGAAGTTCCTTTAGAACAAGCCCCATTTGAGTATGCAGATATTGAGAATAATCGCGACAATAGAATGAAAACACTAATAAAATGGAACTGATAATATATGAAACCTAAAATAATCTTTCTTCCGCATGGGAATCTACAATATTCACAGCTTGAGCCGTCCAAACGCAGTTGGGTAATTGAAGAGTGCTACGAAAAACTTTTTGACTTAGTTGATCGCAAAGGTTATAAAATTGGATTTGAGGCATCCGGCTTTACTGTTGACGCGATTGCCCAACTTTGCCCCAAGGTAATGGACAAGCTTGCCTCTCTAACAAAATCTGGACAGATAGAACCTGTAGGCTCGCCTTATATCCATATTATGCTTGGAAATATAGACCCGCAAATTGGCTGCGAAACACTCAAAAAAGGTCGTCAGACATGGGAAAAACACACTAATTATTCTCCCAAAGTAGGTTGGAATCCAGAATGCAGTTGGGCAAACTATATTCCTGACATTTTTCTTAATGCAGGTTTTGAATCATTGGTAATGGACGGCGACTCTTTCTTGCTGTCATTCGATGAAATACGCCAAACAACCGGTCTGGAATTTGATGTTGCGGGTCATAGTAACAAAAACAAGTTATTTAAGATTGAAGAATTCATCAAAAATAAGCCGGATTTCCTAAAATTCATAACAAATCCTTCAGTAGCTCCAAACGGACTGAAAATGATATTCCGCAGCGATATGATGGCAAATCCTATGCTGTGGTACTTAATGGGTGCAACTGAAGGTGTCCGTGACAAACCTATTGCAATTAAAGAAATAAGAGAAAGTCTGACTAACTGGAAAGAACGTATAGCTGACAGTGGAAGTTTTATAATGCCTTTTGCTGAGGACGCCGAATATATTGGCTCCAGTGCTTATTTTTACGTTAAGCAGTTCAATCAAGCCCGTTTCTTTGAATCTGAACCGAAAAGTGTTGACCGCTTTGAAGAAATGCTTGATCACGCAATAGATTTGGGATACGAGCTGTGTACGCCAAGTGAAGTAATTTCATCTTCTGACAAAATCATATCGAACGACAAGATTTCAGAAATTGAAAGTGGAATAGCTTGGCATGGTGGAACATCAAAAGCATGGGCAAACACAGAACAAGCTCGTATTCTTGACCCTACCTGCCGTATGATATTTGAAGGAATCAAAACTATTGCACAAAATATCGGCAAAAGTATTGATTCTCTTGATGGCAATTTAAGGTTAGCACTTGAAAGCTTGACAGGTGCATATGTCAGTGATTCTCGCTGGCCCCCGGCACCCACAAGTCCGGGAAGATTTAATGTTCGCGAAACATTGGATGATCTTTACCAGTCCAACGAGTTTGCTGCTCAGGCGATGAAAGACTATAATATTGAGACTCGGAAAAGCTTATATTCACCAACATTAATGAAAACGCAAATAGCATCTGTCGAAAAACAGCTCATGGCTATGAAATATTTTGGTGAATAGCAATAAATCAAAACATTTCAGCATCTGAAAAATAACGCATACGAAAACAACCTATGAAAGATAAAAACGTGAATAGAGATTATGAACAGCCTATCTTGCCTGATGATTTTCATGAGTACTGGCAAAAAGGATTAGATGAACTCCAATCAATAGACATCAATTTGCAAATACAAAAGGCGGAATTTCAGACTGAAAAAGTTGAGTGTTTTGATATGTATTTTACGGGAACTAAAGGAGCAAGAATTTATTCAAAGCTCCTTAAACCCCGAAATATCGAAGCTAAAGCGCCGGCTGTTATTAAATTTCATGGACTCGGTGGGGATAGCGGCGACTGGTATGAAAAACTTGGATATGCCTCTGAAGGATTTGTTGTTGCGGCAATGGATTGTAGAGGACAAGGCGGCAAATCTGAAGATACCGGTAACGTAAAAGGCTCAACCATCCTTGGACATATCACAAGAGGGCTTGATGACAATGCCAACAATCTACTCTACAGACAAATATATCTTGATGCGGCTATGCTTGCCATGATAATAATGAACTTTGAATATGTTGATGCAAACAGAGTTGGTGTTTACGGCGGAAGTCAGGGAGGAGCATTGGCCCTGGCCTGTGCATCTCTAATAGAAAAAATCAAAATGGTTGCGGTTTGGTTTCCATTCTTGTGTAACATCCAAAAAGTCTACAATATGGACATCAACAGTGCCGCTTATAATGAAATAAAAGATTTCTTCAGAAAATTTGATAAGACACATGAAAGAGAACACGAGATATTCACAAAACTGGGCTATATTGACATAATTAATTTAGTCCCGAATATTAAGGTAGAAGTGCTGTTTTTCGCATCAATGAACGACAATATCTGCCCTCCCTGTACACAAATCGCAGCATTTGATAAAATCAAAAGCAAAAAACAAATACTAAAGTACAAAGACTATTCCCACGAAGAAATTCCTGGATGTAATGATCTAATATTCCAGTTTTTCTCAAAACTATAAAAGACTAACAAGTCAGTATCCACTGCAAATTGACGAACTTTCTGACGAACTATTTAAAATATTTCACTAAGTGTCATACATACGCTACAGAGATATAACCTCATCCGAAATGTATTGTTACCACATGACTTTAGCTGCAAGGTAAATCCAAAATGTCATTATCATTGAATCCTGTAATCAAAACTTTAGACAAACTAAAATGCTTGCTAATTTTATCAATTGCTAAAAAATCATCTCTAAAACCCCTTACGGATGAAATACCTTGTAATAATCACTAACTTCTGTATTATTTACTGGCTATGAAACAGAAATTTCTAATCGCAATGGCATCCTGTATTGCCTATTGTATCAACAAAGAACTCTACCGGGCAATTGATTATCTCAAAGCTCAGTTAGAAGTACTCCTTGAAAAACAACAAAAACAGAACAAGCGAATCTGCTTAAGCTTCAAAACATGTAACGACTTGCAAGTTTTGAAGCGATTCTTTTCAGATGCTGCTTTGGAAAATTTAGAACTTCATCAATTCCAAATTCATCATCCACACACCCAATTGCATCTGTAATCGCGTATCTTGTCAATTTACTTTTGGGTACTTCAAGACTGCCTGCGAGAACATATAGAGGCTTAGAATGCTTTTTTGCACGCTTGGCAATGCCGCTAACAACTTTACCATCGAGAGATTGCATATCAAACCGGCCTTCACCGGTTACAACAATATCCGAGTCCAAAATCATCTTATCAACATTGCTCAAATCAGCGATGGTGTCGATTCCTGAAACTAAACTTGCATTCATAAAAGCGATTGCTCCGCCAGCAAGACCACCCGAGGCCCCTGCTCCTAAAACGTTAATATCCATACCAAGCTTTGCTTTGACTATTTCAGCAAGATTTGACATACCTTTCTCAAGAAGCTCGACAGAAGCCTCATCTGCACCTTTTTGCGGTCCAAAAATCCTTGCTGCTCCTTTTTCTCCAAGAAGTGGATTATCCACGTCGCAAAGCACCTCGACAGGCGGCAGCAAAAATGGTTCCGGTTTAACAATAGACACAATCCTGTCAAGCATTGCTCCACCATAGACAAGCTCTCTACCGTCAGAATCAAGAAACTTCCACCCTAAAGCTGCGGCTGCTCCAATCCCCCCGTCAACCGTGCAGCTGCCACCTACAGCAAGCAGAATTTTAGACGGATTCAAATCACAGGCAGCCCTGATAAGCTCTCCAACACCATAAGTCGTTGCTTTCAAGGGATCAAGTTCATTTTCTGCCAAGAGCGGCAGCCCAGCAGTCTTCGCCATTTCAACTACAGCAACGCGAGTACTCGGAAGCCAAAGAAAACAGGCATTTACCTTTCTATCAGAAAATGGACCTGTAACTTCAACATCAACACTGCGACAATCCAAACTGCAAGCAATTGCCTCAATACTTCCCTCGCCACCATCGGCAATTGGAACGCTGAGAATCTCCGCATCACATATAATATCCCGAATCCCCTCAGATACTGCATTACAAGCCTCAATAGAGCTTAGAGTACCCTTGAAAGAATCCATTAAGACCGCAATCTTCATCTTTAATCAACACTTTCGTTTATGATACCACGTTTACAGGTTTCCCTGCAACAAATGCTTCAATATTACTTATTGCAACAGACATCAATCTCGCTCTGGCAGAATGCGTAGCCCATGCAATATGCGGAGTTATATAGCAATTATCTGCAGAAAAAAGTGGATTGTCACGAGAAGGAGGTTCCGTTGAAAGAACATCCAACCCAGCACCAGCTATCAATCCATCATTAAGGGCATTTGCCAAATCTGCCTCATTTACCAGCGATCCCCTGCTTGTGTTAATCAGAAATGATGTTTTCTTCATCTTTTCGAGGCAATTCTTATCTATCAGTTCTCTTGTATTTTCAGTAAGAGGGCAATGAAGACTCACAACATCACTTCTGCTGAGAAGGAAGTCCATATCAACAAGCTCTATTAGATCAGATTCTGCAGCACCTGGATCGTAACCAATAACTTTCATACCAAAAGCCTTGGCTATTATAGCTACATTCCTGCCTATCCTTCCACACCCTATCAATCCAAGAGTAAGCCCGTTTAGTTCAATCAAAGGCTTATCCCAATAGCAAAAGCTGTCGCACTCTGCCCATTTTCCTGCATAAACACTACAGGAATGATAACCTACATGCTGGCTCAATTCCAGTAATAAAGAAAATACCATCTGTGCTACAGACAATGTGCCATATTCAGGCACGTTAGTAACAACAACGCCACGACTTGCAGCCTCCTTTATATCAACAACATCATAACCGGTCGCCGTAACACTTATCATCTTCAAATCAGGCAGAGCTTCAAACATATCCTTATCGAACACGACTTTATTGTTTACTACAATATCCGCATCTTTACATCTCTCAATACATTCCTGCCTTGTACTGTTATCGTAGATTTCACACTCTCCTATCCTTGAAAGCAACTCCCAGTCAAGGTCTCCAGGATTCAATGTAACACCATCAGTAACTACTATCTTCATAATACTTCTCTTTCCATGCTCTAACTAAATCAAATAAAGCGAGGCGAATAAGCAAATACCCAGCTCGCTGTTCAATTCTAATACTTTAGACGATATACGATTTTCTTATTTGCTATCTACTTCAATTATCTCTTTTAGCTTTACAATGTCAACATCAGCGACACAAGATTCATTGCGTGCAGCCATTGCCGCAGCAACGCCTGCCGCCTCTCCGGTGGTCATACATACCGGCATAACACGTGCAGAACTTGCAGCAATATGTGATGCACTTATCGCCCTGCCTGCAACAAGATAGTTGCGGCAATCTTTTGATTGCAGACATCTGTAAGGTATACCGTAACACTCTCCTTCAGGAAGCCTTCGCATGTCAGTGCCCTCTGAGTCAGGTGAATGTGCATCTATGTAATAAGCTACTTTAGCTATCTGATCGTCAAATTTCCGGCATTCAACTACATCGTCTTCAACCAATCTGTATGGTCCTATAACACGTCTCGTCTCACGTACTCCAAGCTGAGGACTGGTCTTTACCAACTGTACATTTTCAAAACCAGGCAGATATTTCCGCATAAATTCCACCGCATCAGCAACTTGCTTTCTACCCTCTAATTCTGCTTTTGTTACTTCAAGCGAATTGGTAGCATCGTAACCAACCATACGTGTACCGTTAACAGTGACCATCCACGGACATCTCGGGTCAGCCCAGATCAGGCAAAAACACTCCTTAGGTATTTTCCATTCGTTGTTGTCTTTCGCCATTTTAATGTATTTCAGTAAGTTGGGATCGCCATCGCCCCACCAGACATATTTATTATCGACAACTTCGCAACCGCCAGCTCTTGCTTTCTCCAAATCCACTGGACCTACCGAATATATCTGAGTCATAGGTTGGCACTGATTATCCTGCGGCCTGCCAACTTCAGTTTCCAAACCTGCAAAGAATGCAAGATCTGCATCACCTGTAGCATCAATGAATACTTTCGAAGCAAACTTGTATTTTTTATTCGATCTTCCTGTAGCTGTTATCGACTCAATCGTACCATTATTAAAGGCTGCTCCTTCAAGAGTAAGATGATAGTAAATATCAACTCCCGACTCAACAAGCATATCATCACAGGCTTTTTTAATATCTTCGGTATTAGCCACTACACTTTTGGCTATTTCAGTACTGGCATAAGCCGCACCATCTTTTATCATACCATCAATCAATTCATTGTATATATTACTGGCAAGGTTTCGTGTTCCGGCATGTTCATTCATGTAAACACTAACTCCGCCTGCAGTTGCCATACCGCCGCAAAAACCGTATCTCTCAATCAAGGTAGTCTTAGCACCTTGTCTGGCTGAAGCTACTGCTGCAGCAAAACCTGCCGGCCCGCCGCCTATAACAACTACTTCATACGAAAATTCTAACATAATTATCCTTTCAATCATTCTCTAAAAGATCTATAACATTCAACTTTTTATATTCTGCGTTTAAGGATATTCCTACCCTTTTAGATTCACTTGTATCAAGATTCCAATCTTTTATTTTAGTATATACATCTGAATAATTGCCTTCAGAATACGCTTCCGGTTCTATCAAAACTTTATGTTCAAGATTGATGTTGCTGGCTGAAATCAAATTTGTAAAATCAAATTCAATATCAACTACCGAATCAGCAGGATCATGATTAATAACATTTATCCTGAATTTCTTGTCGCCAATCTTCAACACCGTAATTTCTGCAACTCCATTCCCTGAACGCCAATCAAGAGTCATATCAGGATATACAAGTTCAGCATTTCTCAAACCGTAAGCCTCTATGATATAAGGAACTCTATCCATACACCAGCCTTGATAGCTGCTCGAAGGATTGTTAGGCATAAGATTTGGAAGTAAACCATACGTTAAAATATGAGATATATACTCATAATCATTCTTCAAACTACCGGTACTTTGGTCTGTCCAGTATAAAACGGATGTATATCCATGAGGTGGCTGCCACAATTTTGCACGCTCCATCGCATCGGAAAGAATTCTCCAGTTTTCATCAAGCCATAAATCAGGTTGCGCAAGCTCCTCAACAATAAAGTCTGAAACAAAACACTGACCATTATTAACTTGCATTTTAGGCGACAAATCGGAAGCATGAACACTCTGATAAACACCCTTAAAAAGCTGATGCCAGCTTTTCCAATCAGTAACACTGTTGTGAGCCCAATCCTTATACAAAAGATACTTTCCGTCACCACCATCAACATAATTGAAATCAAGAGGCACATTCTGATACCATAATTCTGTCATATGGGAACAGTAATCACGTGCAGCAACATCGTTTATATTTCTTAATATGCGGGATGGCTCGGTATACAGGTATTCACCGTAATGATTCTTAGCCTTCCAGTCATCATGCAACATCGACTCTTCTGAATTTTCGTCTATCGTCCAATGATACCCTATATAATGACCAAACTTAATTTTGGGACAATCTCGCCTTGTAAGAGAAAGTCCACTTATCGTCCAATCTTTATCCGCCTGTTGAGCAGGAATCGGTTGACAATAGGGCTCTCTTGCTATTGTGCCGTATTCACCCTCGAAAGTCTCTCCACCAGATTGCATACTTGCACCCCAGTAAACTACAAGATAATAGCCGGGTAATGAATTTGACAACACACCAACACTGTTCTTAAAATTATAATAATTCAATAATTGCGAGGGTTCATATACAAACCCCGTAATGCAGACTTGCCCCAGCCAGCTGGGCATCTCAAGCCCCTGCCATATCTCTTGACGCAAACTGCTGACTTTTTCAAGTTGAGGCCATTGACGCAGCATTTTTGATGGGGATCCAATATCCCCCATAATAGCAACCTCATATTCAATGCTCTCTCCATCTCCAATATAGCCGTAGTAACTGGACTGCTCCCAGCCTCCCGGAATATAGAACGATGCTCCACCGTTCATTGACTCAGGAAAAACAGGATACGCGTCTCTTGTATAGGATAATGTTCCAATAAAAGAACCTTTATTGGAAAAAGATATCATCTGGCTGTTAAGTTCTTCAGATCGAAGGCTTCTGACCCTCTCTCTGGAAGAAATCAGTTCTGAGTTCCTATAATCAAAGTTTGGAACATAGTAATCGCCTTGCTTATAGTAATTTTCATATAACTCTACAGATGTCATTGCTGAGAGAAAAAAGCCCTCTCCAGAATTATTTTCAATCACCACTTTTTTCAACAGAATATCATTTTCCCAGTAATACTCTATCGTATGCTTAAATCCATTTTCAGAAAGTCCAGGATTTTCAACTCTAAAATATGACCTGTATGGGCTGTATTCGTCATATACAACAGAATTTTCTGTCTCATTAACTGAGAAAAAGTCATTATCGTTTTGGAAAAACCAGCGATCATGAACAGCAGAGATACTTTTAACCGTTCCTATCTTAACCTCTGAAATGTTGCCGGTCATCGAATCGATTGATACAGAGAAATCATCTTTCCACATTTGCATATTGATAGAATACACCGTCGTGATTGCAAAGCAGCAGATCACCGACACGCATTTCTGAACGAAATTAATGTCCACCGACACCCGCATCTTTACTGTTCCAATACCACATATAATTTGAACCTGAATGATGCATAGCCTTAACATCATTAGATAAATAGAGCCAATCATATAGGCTTATTATATTCGATAATCAGGTTTTGACAATCGATTTTATCTTGCTTTTACAGTACTAAATTAACACGGCGACATCATAAATCACTTCTGAAAATGGTGTAATCCTATCGTCATTTATTAGGTTCCAACAGAAAAAGGCTCTCTGCTGAAATAACAGAGAGCCTTAAAAACACTTATCAGAATTAAATCCGGTAGACCCTGAATACTATTTTACAACTATACTTTAATCATATCTTAAGCCGCTGAATATTACAGTCTCCGCTAACCCGCAGCTGCGAAGGGGCCTGTTCAGGCTCAAAGGTCATAATTAAGTAAGTATCTGTCAATATTCCCCGATAGAGCTTAGTTTTCAAATACATATCTGGCAGTATTGTTATCATCACTGTCAGGTACATTTGTCATTATACCGGAAACCTTCGCACCATCTGAGAAATAAACCGTTGCCTTCAGCCCCGTAATGGCACCATCAATATCACCCCCGGACCAATCATCTGATTGACCAGGCTCAAGGCCGTCACCTGATGGGTCCAAGTACAAAACTTTCGCCAAATTGTTGTCATTATTTCCATTAGCTGCAGGGCCGGGAGTAGTTGTGAATATTGAACCTGAATTAGCGGTATCAAAAATCTTACTGTCGGCTTCAATTACTACGCGCTGAATTTTCACAGAATCAGAATTGTTGTAAACACGTAACCTGTAATCGTCATACTGATCGTATGGATCAACTTCTACCCTCACATCATAAACATTTGTCAGCTCAAGCAGCATTCTGTCCCTATGGCCGTCATCAGTGTCCATTATATTACGGAACACGCCCTGTAAGGAATAGCCATTGCTATAATATACAGTAGCCATCAAACCATGTTGACCTAAATAATCCATATCATTACCAGAGAGGCCGGTAGCCGTATAACCGGCTGCTAAACCTGAACCAAAATCAAGAACTGCATAGTTAGAATAGTTAGCGTTATTATCATGCAAACCGCTTGGCGTTACTGTATAGTCTGAAGTATTGGCAAACAAATCGAATATTTTGTAGCCATGGCACCACAGAACTATCTTTTCGATTGAAGCATCTGAGTTACTGTTATTTGTAACTGAAAAAGTGAAATAATATCCAGAATGAGTTACATCCAATTCTAAATTACACGCCAAAGCCGGTGTCGTGGATTTAATTACAGGCTCACCTGTTGTCCAATTCAAGTCATAAGTATGAACTTGGAAAGGAGAAAATGTGTCTTGAATCAGACCATTAGAATAAACCCATACATATTCGCTTGAATCTTCGCTGGCACCGATTCTATTAGCTCTGGTGTAACTGGTGTCAAGATTGTGGTAGAATCTTGCATTTGTTAAAGTTTGATCTGAAACATTTTGAGCAATAATTATAGGTTTGTTCCTGCTGGGATCATAGTAAACTTTCGCAACAATACGATCATCTTCAACTTCTTTAATACCGCCTAAGATTTCACCACCTGCTAAAGCATCTCCAATATCGTCAAAGGCTGTCTCTATCGGGGCAAAAACATCATCAAGCCAGCTACTGCCGTCATAAGCATAAGGATACGATCCGCCAAGCGCAACACTACTTAAGGCACGATAATAAGTAAACCATATAAGTGAATCTGCTCCATTAAGAATACTGAAATTAGCCATAGCATCGGCCTCTGACAAACTTGGAAGCCTTAGATCATAATATAAATCTCCCGAACTCGTGCCAGACTGCCTTCCAAGTGATTGCTGAATTGGAATAAAGTCCCTTCCATAGTTATTCAATACAGAACCATGCCCCGCTGTAACAGCCATCCAAGAAGAATTGGTGTTACTTCGCCAGAAATCCATTGATCCATATGCCGTCTGAACCGGGTATGGATATTCATCAAACAACATTATATCAAACGCTTCATGGTACTCCTGTACTTTACAATGCCACGGATAATAAATAAAGGTTAATGCTATCGGCAAAGAACTCAAAGACCTTATCTTATCATAGGCTGCTTCACAATTAGCGGCAGAAACATCATGACCATCCGGCTCATCATATAAATACCATGCAAGTATAGCTGGATGATCTTCTCCGTTGGTCTGTAAACCTGTCACAAATGTTTCTATGTCTGCTAAATCAGCGTCTTCAACTGCGGCAGGAGGAATTTGAACCATTACTTTTAAACCTTTGGCCTGGCAGGCATTAAGGTAAGTAAACGAATTGGATGGGCCATAGTAATTCATAACAACATCAGCATCAGCATCATCTTTAACTCTGGTATAGGAGCCTGATTCGTAAAAACCTAATTCAAATGATGGATCAGGCTCAGTAACCTCTACATAAGACAGGCCGTCATACCATGTCCTGTCTCCTCTCGCCGCGATATAAACATCTATTTTGCCGGAAATATCCGCAACAGCAGATCCGACAAGATATTCATATTGCGGACCGACACCTGTCGCGTAACCACCGGTCAGGTCACTGTTAGAAGCAACCGCAGCAGTAACTACCTGAGGATCTGCCGTAGAATCTAAAGTAGCACCCAATGACCATACCTGAGATGTATGCCCAAAATAAACAATTCTGATATCATAGGTCTTGCCCGAAGTCAAGCCGGAAATAGTAGTAACCAGATCATAATCGTTCCAGAACCCCTCTAAAATAGTGCCGCTTTCAACTCCCCATGACCCCGTTCTTATGTGCCACAGAGCACCGCTGCCGTCAGTAGTGTTATACCATGGCGTGGTATCATCTATCGCAGCCGTATTTGAAGCACTGGCATCGACATAGGTTCCGGTAATTGCCGCATTCACAACGGTTATCTGGAATAATAGAGCCATAACTAACAGCATGTAGTTTCTTTTGATACACATAACGATTCCTTTAAAAATTTAACATAACCAACAAAACTTTTGCCTGACAACACATTGAACAGGCAAACCTGTAATACTTGTTTCTAAGAATATCAGTTGATGATAATCTTGCAGGCAAATCTTTTTTAAAAGTCTCTGCCATTTATAAAGCAAACGTGATCACTAAGTTGCAACTCGTATACTCTACTAAAAAAAAAGATAGTATACAATTGACTTTATATCACTTTTACCATACTGAATTAACAATAACCTGTATTTGACTTTTTTGAAACTCTACATTCATTTTTGAAGCACATGTAAAATTCAAGTTTTAATAACTGTTTTTTTATCTAAGGCGATGTAGTCTATGGCAGCAATTTCAACAACAAACTGAAGGTTCTTTTTCGCCACATATATATAAGTTTTACAAAATAAACTTGCCTGCTGTTTTTTTTAGCGTATAGTACAAACATGTACTCATCAAATATGTTTTTTACAATGAAAAGGTCAAACTAATGAGAAAGGCCATTACTAACATCCATTATTACGTTAAGGATTCAGTGGTTCATCTTACATGGCTGATGCATCATTCGATATTCGAATCTCAGCAATCCAATTGCTCATTTGAACAATTTGAAATTTATCGTAAAGAGGTAGACTTCGTTTTCGGAGTTGACTATGATGAATTCTTTTACAATCTGGATTTCACTAAAGCAGAGCTTGTTTTCTCCGGCAGGATTGAACCGGAAAACAAGCGTAAGTTTTCTTTCGTAGACAAAAATATCGAAATAGGAAAAACCTATGGCTATTACATAAAATCAAAAAATGGTGATATATCAGGACCACTGCCATTAAAGATAAGAGACGGACATGTTTGGTGGAGCTATGAAAAAATCATGGGCTCTCTAAATGAAATCAAGCGATTATGCCCGGAAGGCACCGAGCTGTTCAGTTGCGGCCAAACCGTAGAAGGCCGTGATATACCAGTGCTAATTGCCGGAAAAGGAGATATCACAATAGGACTTACCGGCATTGTTCATGGCGGAGAATCCGGCCCTGAACTGATAATACCGTTTATGAAACACCTGCTGGCTGACGGTGGAAATCTTTTAAATAAATTCAAAATAATCGCGGTGCCTGCGGTTAATATTGATGCAAGAGAAAAAATGGTATCGGGGGCGCCGTGGTACATAAGGACAAATTCCAGAGGCGTTGACCTTAACAGAAATTTCCCCTGCGGATGGGAAAATATTGATCTAAGTTACGGAGAAAACTCATCAGATCCAACAGCAACTACATACCGCGGTCCATGCCCGGCCAGCGAACCCGAAACACAAGCGTTGATCGGTCTATTCAAAAAGTATACGCCCGATCTTCTCTTCAGTTATCACTGGCTTGCCGGCATTTGTTCTTTGCCTGCCTTGGTTCCGGCTTTAGCTAAAGATGACAGCGAATACATTGAAAAAGCCGAAAAAATCATTACAACTTATGCCGAAGGGCTTGGAATTGAGTCAAACAATAACAAATATATAAAAATCTCACCCATCAAAGGGACCTTTGGACGATGGTTGTATAAAAACTTTGGAACAATTGCATTTGATCTGGAAGGCGGCCTCGGCGAAGAATCACAAAAGTCAATGTACGATCTGGTAGATAGAAAAATGATCGAAAATTTCCAGAAAAAACATGTCAAATCTATTATAGAAGTGATCAAACAATATTAAAATCTACTTCAATATTCAATTTGCTTATTTGGAAAAATTAGGTCTAACACGAAAATTTAATGAAGGTCTTAAAATCTAATTATGTTGTACTTACATTGGTATCGTAATGTTTTGTATTTATCACCTTAAGGTAAGATGAAAGAGATTGTGTAAATGCCGAGATTCCTTGTGCTCAGAAAGAGACTAAAGCTACCTGCTTTAAGGCCGATACTATAAATATAACAGACAAATCCAGATCAATGAAAACTAATTAGTTTTTTTTAACATTCTTGACAAAACATAAATCATGGCTTAACCTCTTTAATGATTCAACTTGACAGCTTCTTAGTTTAAGACTGATGATTAATAGAGGTTAAAAAAATGCAGAATATGATATTAAAGAGATATAGTTAAATGATCATGTATTATTGTGATATTTTGGGAACCATTGCTTTCGCTATTACAGGAGCTTTAGTAGCGATGCGTAAAAAAATGGATTTATTTGGAGTTCTGGTTTTAGCTACAGTTACATCAATCGGTGGAGGCACTTTCAGAGATATGATGCTTGGGATTAGACCTGTTTTTTGGGTCAGTAACTATTCGTACCTCATAGCTATTTTATTTACAACTATTGTAGTTTTTTTCTCCGTTAAGAAAAATATTGGCTCAAAGATGTTGTTACAAACGGCAGACGCTTTTGGCTTAGCTATATTTACGATTATTGGAGTTAGCAAGACATTAAGTTGTGAATATTCAAGCTTAGTTGCAATTGTAATGGGCTGCGTCACAGGAATTCTAGGTGGCATGATTCGAGACATTCTAACTGGGAGAATACCATTAGTTTTAAGGAAAGAGATTTATGCTACTGCAACAATTGCTGGTGGGCTTGTTTTTGTTGTAGCCAATTATTTTGGTATATCAGAATTTGCAAATATAGTTACCTCTACTATTGTTGTATTTGTTATTCGAATTATAGCAATCATATATGATTTGTCACTTCCTATTATACAAGTAAGATAGATCGGGTTTCGTTGACCTATTTTTTGTCCCGTAGGGTGCAAAACACTACAGCCATAAATATCTAAAAAGATATCATTTACAATCCTTACGGTTGGAATTCCTTACAATAAGCACCGACTTCTGTATTATTTACTGGCTATGAAACAGAAATTTCTAATCGCAATAGCGACCCTTATTGCCTATTGTGTCAACAAGACACTCTTCTTAGAGTTCAGTTAGAAGTACTTACTGAAGAACAACTGACGCATTTTCTTCATTGAGATTTACGGCAAACCTGTTGCAAACCAGCTTCTCTTACTGAAAAGTTTCATATTTCACACCAAATATGAAAGGAATGAAATTATGATTAAAGAAGCATGAGTACAAACAACTGGGTTCTGGAGCGGGACAAGTTCCTCAATAAGCAGCAGGCAAGCAGGCTTCTAAGTGTAGTAACACATAGAGCAAAGTCCAACGCAAGCAAGACAGCAACAAGAGACAGATTCATCATTCATCTTGCGTTAAGTACCGGGCTTAGAGTCATAGAGATATCACAGCTCCACTGCAGTGATTTACTCTTTAATGAGACACAGACATTTGCAGAGATGATGGAAGAGGCGAGAATGTAATTGACACTATTTTGACACTTTGGGGTGTTTTAAAGCAACAGTATAAAAAGAAAAAGCCTTGTAAGCTATTAACCTACAAGGCTTTAACGGAGCGAGGCCGAAGGGACTCGAACCCTCAACCTTCGGATCGACAGTCCGATGCTCTAACCAATTGAGCTACGGCCCCGTATCGAAGTTTCGATATAATATTAAATATTCCTGACAAGTCAATCGATATTTACAGAAAAACATAAATTATTAGAAATTTTTCAACAATGCCCCTCTTTTCATTATCAATCCATTTCCGGCACCAGTGAATTCCTTGCCCGATACTCAGTCGGTGTCATTCCGGCATACTTGCGAAATAGTTTTGAAAAATAATACCGATCAGATACCCCAACTTTATCCGCTATCCTGCCTATCGTGAAATTTGATTGTCTGAGCAATGTACATGCCGTCTTCATCTTAACGTCAATCACATAATTACCCGGAGTTTTTCCGGTGTACTCACTGAAAAGCCGAAACAGTTTGGAACGGCAACAACCCGCATGACGTGACAACTCAGAAATATCAATCCGCCTGCCATCGTTTCTTTTTATATAATCAATCGCCAGTTTAACGCTTAAAGGCATAGCAACAAAACTCCTGCCCGTATTCTTTCTATGATCAACCAGCTCAGACATCAAAACAGACGCTAACTGCCTCGCCACCAATTCCTCAACAGGCCTCTCAGAAAATAAATCCACAATATAGCTAACAAGATTCTTCAAACGTCTGCCCTCTGTCCAGCTCCCCTGATATACACCCTCAAACCCATCAATATAAACATCTTCGCGAAGCCTATACTGAAGCAAATCACTTCTCTCTGCATGAAAGACATCGTATTGAAAGTCATTACCCCGCTTAAATGCCGGTATCAAATGAATGCCTGCTACCAGAAAAGGCCTTTTACTATCCGGCCTATAGGCTATCGAATGATTCCAAGGCAGTAAAAGAAAAGTATCAGTATCAAAAATAAACTTTCTGCCGTTAGCAATAACCTGCCCAGTCCCATTCTCACACCACAAGAGCATTCTGCTTTGAACCTTGTCAAATTCAATTACTTTTCCTGCAGTAAATGAAGCATAGTTTGCATATGCAATTATACCATCTGGTAAAACATCAAAGTCATTCATAATTACACCCTTAATACAAAACAAGATACACTATTTTACAAATAAACCTACTATAATCCATTGATAAAACACTTATTATACACTATTTTAGGGCAATAAATATTTTATCCAAGAAACAGGAACGTAATATGAACTCAAAAAAACGTGTATTGACAACATTTGACAGACAAGAACCAGACCGCGTACCAATAAACTATTTTGCCAATCCCGATATTGATTTGCGGCTCAAGAAACATTTCAACATCAACCCTAATGATGATGAAAAACTGCGAGAGGCACTCAACGTAGATTTTCGCTGTATAGAACCAATACTCGCAGCATCCAATAAACATCAGGATATACCGGAAAGAAACGTCAAAGTTGACCATTGGGGCATTCACCGCCGATGGGTCGAACATGACAGCGGCGGATACTGGGATTATTGCGACTTCCCCCTTCAAAATGCCTCAATTGAGGAAGTAGAAAAATGGCCAATGCCTTCACCTGATGATTACAACTACGACAACATTATTCCGCTATGTGAGCAATACAAGGACAAAGCCATCTGTATCGGCAACCCCGGACTTGCCTGCATAATCAATACCGCCGGTTTCTTTCGTGGAATGACTCAAGTTTTTATAGACCTTGCAACAGAAAACCCTGCGTGCATGTTACTGATAGATCGTTTTCTGGACATACAATTCGAAACCACACTGCGAACACTTGAAAAATCGAACGGCAAGATAGATATCATGTGGGTAGGCGAAGACCTCGGCACACAGAACTCGCCGCTAATAAGTATGGATATGCTCAGAAGGCTCATACTGCCCCGCCAGAAACGCTTTTTCGACCTCGCCAAAGATTACGACCTGCCCGTAATGATGCATAATTGCGGCTCAAGCAGTTGGGCTTTTGATGAGTATATTAAATTAGGACTAACCGCTGCCGACACACTGCAACCCGAAGCTGCAAACACATCGCCCGAATACCTCAAAAAGACATTCGGAGACCGCCTTGCCTTCCACGGCTGCATAAGCACCGCAGGCCCCATCGCCTACGGAACAGTTGACGACACAATACAATATTGCAGGGAAACTCTCAACATAATGATGCCAGGCGGAGGATACTGCTTTGCACCAACACACTCAATACAAGATAACAGCCCTACAGAAAATGTTTTGACGATGTACGAAACAGCAATGAAATACGGTCGATATTAACCAAACACCAACTGTCTGTAATATAAAAGCTCTTACCAATAAAAACCTTGAAAAAAACGCCAAAACGGTTAAAATTCAGGCATATGTCTGAAGAATTTGATCTCAAGCGTGCAGTGGAACAATTATTGGAACTGGACACCTTTTTCGCCGATGATCTCGCCGTTAAGGGCCCAGATCTTGATATAATTGACAATTCAGCTTCTCAAACGGTTAACAACACCACTGAGATACCGATAAAAACCATAACGCCGGCTGAAACTGCAAAAAAAGAGCTGTCGTCCAGCTCAAATACAGGACGAATGAATATTACAGGTGAAAATATGACCAAAGAACAGGCACTTGAACAGGTAGCCCAACAAATAAAATCCTGCACTGCTTGTCAAATAAGCGGCACAAGGCAAAACCCTGTACCTGGTGAAGGTGACCCACATGCTGAATTGGTGTTTGTAGGTGAAGCTCCGGGAGCCGATGAGGACAGAACCGGTCGCCCCTTCGTAGGACGAGCAGGACAATTGCTTACTAAAATTATTGCAGCAATGGGTCTTGAAAGAGAACAGGTATATATCTGTAATACTCTCAAGTGCCGTCCTCCTGAAAACAGGGACCCTCTGGCGGGCGAAAAACAAGCTTGCAAACATTTTCTCCAGACTCAGCTTAGCATAATCAAGCCCAAAGTCATAGTAGCACTTGGCTCACATGCCGCACGTGAACTGCTTGAAACCGATCAGGCGATAGGCAAACTGCGAGGCAGATTCCATGACTATAAACCGACCGAGGACAGCGAGCCTATCAAGCTGATGCCAACGTATCATCCTGCATACTTATTGCGAAATTACAGCCCTGACAACAGAAAAAGGGTATGGGAAGATATGCAGAAGGTTATGAATCTTCTTGGGCTCAAATCACCATCTCCTCGAAAATAACCTTAAATTAGTTAAGTATACTGAAATTTTACGAGAAGTTTAGTTCAACATAGAAAATGGAGAAACGTTAAAATGGAAAACAAAGAGAAGAAAAATTCGCTGATGAAATTATGGCCGTTGTGGCTGATACTAATCGCTATCACTGCTATTGTATTGGTAAACAAAAACGGCTCAGATGTAAGTCAAATGACCAACCAGATAGAAGACAAAACAGAGTTGTCAGGGAAAGCATTATCGCTTGTGCCTTCTGATCAATATTTCCTACCCAACTGGTTTGGTAAGAAAAGCCCTGATTTTTCTGTAACAACTATAGATGGCGATACTATAACACTAAGTTCGCTTACAGGAAAACAGGTGATGTTTGTTTTCTGGGCAACCTGGTGTCCTCCATGCCGTCGGGAAATACCTCATATTATCGAACTACGAAACGAAATAAGCAGTGATAAGCTTGAGATAATAGGTTTTTCTTCAGAAGACATTGGTACTGTAAAAAACTTCGTATCAAAATCAGAAATAAACTACAATATAGCAGTTGGCTCTCCTCAGAAGTTGCCTGAACCATTCAACAGGGTCACCGCGCTTCCAACCATTTTCTTCATTGACAGTGAAGGAAAATTCAAGCTTGCTGTTGAAGGCGGAATATCACTGGAGCAGATGAAGGGGATCATTGACGCTCAGTAATTTCAGCGATATTCTTTAAGACATTACTATTTGAACAGGAATAAGCATTGACTGATAAAGACGTTAAAATTTTAGCAATAGAGACAAGTTGTGATGAAACAGCGGCCTCTGTTGTTTGCAATGGTACACAAATTTTATCTTCCGTAGTAGCATCGCAAATTGATATACACCAGAAATTTGGTGGCGTAGTACCCGAGATCGCCTCTCGTGCTCATATAGAAAAAATATACCACGTTGTAGAAAAAGCACTTGATGACAGTGATCTTTCTATGAATGATATAGATGCGATAGCCGTTGCCAATCAGCCTGGACTTGTAATCTCACTGATAGTTGGTGTAACTGCCGCTAAGACACTGGCTATGATGTGGAACAAACCTTTGATTGCAATTAATCATGTACATGCCCATTTGCAATCGGCATTATTAGAAGAAGAAAAAGATATAAAATTGCCCGCGGTAGCGTTGATTGTCTCTGGTGGACACACCAATATATACAGTTGCCGTTCAGCTCTTGATCTTGATCTGATGGGAACAACAATCGATGATGCTGCCGGTGAAGCTTTTGATAAAGTTGCCCAAATTTTGGGGCTTTCGTATCCTGGGGGGCCAAGCATAGAGAAAATCGCTAAAGAAGGCAATCCCAAGGCAATAAGATTTCCAAGGTCAATGCTCAACAAAGAATCGTTGGATTTCTCGTTCAGCGGCATAAAGACCGCTGTTCTGTACCACTGTAACGGTCAGGACATGAAAGGCAAGAGTCTTGTATCCGATATGAGCAGAAAAGAGATAGCAGACATCGCTGCATCTTTTCAGCAGGCTGTAGTTGAGGTACTTGTCAAGAAAACGATGCTTGCATCAAAGAAAATTCGAGCCAAAACAATCATTATGGGCGGCGGCGTAGCGGCAAGCACCGCATTGCGTGAGCAGATGCAGGATGTTTGTGACCAGCGAAGACTCAAGCTGATGGTAGCACCAAGAAAGTACTGTACTGACAATGCCGTCATGATAGCTTCTCTGGCATACCACAAGTATAAGGCCGGAATGTTCGCCGATCTCTCATTGGAAGCCAAATCAAGTTCTTAAATTTTAATCATGGGAGACCTTAATGGATGAAGGAAAACTTAAAGAACTGCTTAACAATGTCAAAAATGGCAGACTTGAAATAGAAGAGGCTGTTAACTCTCTTAGAAAACTGCCTTTTGAAGACATAGGGTTTGCGCGTATAGATCACCACCGTCATATCCGCTGTGGATTCCCGGAAGTAATATATTGCCCAGGCAAAGACACCGACCATATCGTTAAGATATTCCAGAAACTTGCAGAAACAGGCCACAACGTGCTTGCTACAAGAGCGGAGGAGCATATATATGAAGCAATAAAAAATAGTGGAATTGCAGACGCTGAATATGAAAAGCTGGGCCGGACAATATCACTCAGACAGCAGATGCCCAAAAATAAGCCAGAAGGCTATATAACAGTGGTCACAGCAGGAACCGCTGATATACCGGTAGCTATGGAAGCAAAAGTCACTGCTGAACTGTGCGGACAAAACGTAGAATTCATTTGCGATGTAGGAGTTGCCGGTCTTCACAGAATAGTTGACAAAATAGAGCTTCTGCAAAAAAGCAACGTAGTCATAGCCGTTGCCGGAATGGAAGGAGCACTGGTCAGTGTTGTCGGCGGACTGGTATCCTGCCCTGTCATCGCTGTACCCACAAGTATTGGTTATGGGGCCAGCTTTGGAGGCGTGGCCGCCCTTCTTGCAATGCTCAATTCCTGTGCCAGCGGCGTAACTGTCGTCAATATTGACAATGGATTCTCCGCCGGATATACTGCCGCAATAATAAATTCGAGGACAAGCAAATGGGACAAATAGACGACCTTACATTTCTTAAACCCCGAGAAACAGAATCATACAAGAACAATTTTGGGAGAGTCCTGATAATTGCCGGAAGTATCGGCATGAGTGGCGCAGCCGCCTTGACAGCTAAAGCTGCCTTAAGGAGTGGTGCAGGACTCGTAGAGCTGCTATGCCCAGATTCTGTATGGCCTATTATCGCCTCTGCTGAACCATGTTTAATGTGCAATCCGGTAGCAGATGATCACAATGGTAAAATATCAGAGGACGCGATCGATTTTATTCTTGAACGAGTACAGGAGGCCGATGTAGTAGCAATAGGACCAGGACTTGGCAAATCAGAACAGCTCAAAGAACTAATATGCCGCCTGATAACCTGCGAATCACTGCCGCTGATAATAGACGCTGATGGTTTGAATAACCTTTCTCAGATACCTGACTGGCACAACATGCTTAGCGCTGATCTCATTGTAACACCGCATCCAGGTGAAATGAGAAGACTATGTAATTCAATCAGCGATTTTGATGCCGCGACAGAAAGAGAGGAACTTGCGATAGACTTCTCAAACACTACTGGTGTCCTGACTGTCCTCAAAGGCAGCGGTACCGTAGTTGCCTGCGGCGATGACTACTACATAAACGATACCGGCAATCCGGGAATGGCAACCGCCGGCAGCGGGGACGTGCTAACAGGAATACTGGCGGCAATCTTTGCCCAGGTCATTCTCGCTGATTCTCAAATATCACATCAGCAAAGTGCCTTTAAAGCAGCAACAATGGCCGTTTACATACACGGCCTTGCCGGAGACATAGCATGTGATAAAATTGGAGAGATCTCATTAACAGCCACTGACATTATCGACAATCTTCCTGACGCTTTCAAATCATGCTCAATGACAAACTGACGAACAATAAAAGGAACATGATATTATGACGCTGACAATAGTTCTCATACTAACATCAGTAACCGTTTTGCTTATCCTGATTAGTGGAGCTTTGGTACTCCTGCTCAACAAGAACAATAGTCGCCTATCGCAATACGCCTCTGAAAACAATCTCTTAAACGAGAAATGTACTAATTTGGAACAAGCCGTTGACAATCTCAAAGAAAAAGAATCTGAGAATACTCAGCTGAAAACTGAAAACGCAAGGCTCTGTACTCAACTCGAAGACCGTCTGCAGCTAAAAGAACAGGTTGAAAAATATCGTCAGGAAATTAATTCGCTTGGCAGCCAAAACTCTGCTCTTAAGACAACAATAGAGCAGCAGCAAAAGGCAATAGATGAAAAGATTAAACTTCTTGAGACGGCGGAGAGTAAGTTTAAGGATGTTTTCCAGTCTCTATCTGCCGAAGTATTGAAATCAAGCAGTACGCAATTCCTTGAGCTTGCCAGACAGAATCTTGAGAAGTATCAGAATGATGCCAAGCTCGACCTCGAAAAACGGCATATCAAATTCGACCAGTTGATAAAGCCTATAACGGAAACACTCGGCAGCGTTGACAAAAAAATAGCCGAAGTCGAAAAAGAAAGGCAATCATCGTTCCGTGTTCTTGATGAGCAGATAAAATCATTGAAGACATCGGAAGACATGCTCAAAAATGAAACATCAAATCTTGTCAATGCCCTTCGACGCCCTACTGTCCGTGGACGATGGGGTGAAATGCAGCTTCGCAAAGTCGTTGAGATGGCAGGAATGGTCAAATACTGCGATTTTGTAGAGCAATTTTCAGGTGACTCTATCAGGCCTGACATGATAATTAATCTGCCAAACTGCAGAAGCATAATAATAGATGCCAAGACTCCGTTGGAAGCCTACCTGAATTCAGTTGAGGCTACGGATGAAACCCGCCGTGAACATTACCTCAGCGAGCACGCAAGACATGTCCACAACCATATGAAAGCTCTTGGAACAAAATCTTACTGGCAGCAGTTTGATCAAAGCCCTGAGTTTGTAGTAATGTTCCTGCCAGGTGAAATGTTCTTTAGCGCCGCCTTGGAAAAAATGCCCCAACTCATAGAAAAGGGTATAGAAAGCAAAGTAATACTATCTACACCGACAACTTTGATCGCCCTGCTTCAGTCAGTTGCTTATGGATGGCGGCAGGAACAGCTTGCCGAAAATGCAAAAAAGATAAGCGATTTAGGCAAAAACCTCTACGAACGTCTCAACACCCTCACCGGCCACTTTAGCACTGTAGGCAAAAGTCTGGATAGAGCTACCGATTCGTATAACAAAGCGGTGGGTTCTCTCGAAACCAGAGTTCTTGTTGCCGCAAGGAAATTCGAAGAACTCGGCACAGGCAATGAAGGCACATTAAAATCACCCACTGTAGTAGAAAACAGACCGAGAGATCTTTCAGAGTCATAATTCTGTAGAATACTCTTAGAAGCAATTTGACTTTTTAAGAATAATATTGTAATATTATTTCAGAATTGGAGAATGAGTTTTACGCTCAATGAAATAATTAATGTAGGAGAAAATCATGCGCAGTCAGTACCGTCTTATGCTTGCGGTATTCTTTTTGGCCGGTTTTGCAACTGTAAAGGCAGAAAATGAAGTAACAAAATGGAACGAATTAACTCTGCAGATAATCAAAGAAGCAGTAGTAAGTCCACCTAAAACCTCAAGAGACCTTGCAATAGTACACACATCAATTTATGACTCAGTAAATTCAATAGAACAAACATACACGCCTATATATGCACCTTGGCAACCGGATGCTGAATCACTCAACAAAGATGTAGCAATTGCAGCGGCTGCTCACAGGGCTTTATCATTACTTTATCCGGCTTTCCAAACAACACTTGACACTGCACTGACAGAAACAATCAACGCCCAGACTTCGCAAGACTACATTACTGAATCTTTGGCTCTCGGAGAAAACGTAGCCGATATTATAATCGCATGGCGAAACACTGACGGGTGGGATTCTGAATCTGACTATACCTATGATGACACAACCTTAGGAAAATGGCGGCCTACGCCACCGAATTACGCTCCTCCTCTTGAACCACAATGGGGTGACGTCGAACCCTTTGCGATTGATGATGCAAATAATTTTATGCCGCCGGCCCCACCAGCCTTAACTAGCCCTGAATATGCCGTTGCATTAAATGAGGTAAAAGACCTCGGTGCTATCGACAGTACTACAAGAACAGCAGATCAAGATGAAATCGCTGAATTCTGGAATGATTTTCCCGGCAACACTGCTGCACCCGCAGGAAAATGGAACTCAATTACCCAGGAAGTCATTACACAATTTAATCTTTCACTTATAGAGACAGCAAGACTTTTCGCACTGCTTAATCTCTCGCTTGCCGATGCAGGCACTGTATCCTGGAAAGCTAAATATGAGTATGACCTCTGGCGCCCCATTGATGCAATAAGGCTTGCTGATACAGAGGGCAATCCATATACGACTGCCGATCTTGACTGGGAACCAAACTGGCCTACACCACCATTCCCTGAGTATGTATCCGGTCATAGCACATTCAGCTCTTCAGGGGCAAAAATGTTGGAACTGATTTTAGGGACAAATCAAATTTCATTTACAATCTCAGCTGGTTTCGATGTTTTACCCGGAGTCACCCGCTCTTACACAAGCCTATGGCAGGCAGCTGAAGAAGCTGGAATGAGCAGGATATATGGTGGAATACATTTTCAGTTTGGAAATATTGAAGGGCTCAACTGCGGAGAGAATATATCAATAGATGTTCACGACAATTGGTGTCTTGATAAACCTTGCGATCTCAACAGAGATGCGAGCATAGATTACTCAGACATTATTCATATGGGTACAGAGTGGTTAGCGATAAACGACAGGAACGACAAAGTTTTTTCTGACATAAACTATGATGGCCAAGTTGATTATATCGATTTCATTTTATTATCAAAAAAGCTTCAATGGCAAGTAAATACGACAGACCTCAAGGAAAATACAATAGTCAGCCAGAAGGAAATCAGTAAATTGTCGGATGATTTGCTAACAAACGAACCAGCAATAATCGGAGACATTAATAGCGATAACATTGTAAATATTGCTGATTATTCAATATTTGCACAGAATTGGCTGTCAGATTCATCAGCAGCATTAATCGTATAAATAGCGTAAAACTTGACTTTACCTTAATGATATAGTATTATGAAGGTTTATTAATTAAATTCTATCATCACAATAATTTAATGGGTGTACGTTATGAATAGAAGATATTGGTTGTTTGTGTCATTCTGCATTTCGTTAATTACATGGGCTGATGCTATAGCGGAAGACGAAGTCATCAGATGGAATCAGCAAGCCGTTGTAACAATGAAAGATGCCGCATCGAGTCCCCCCAAGGCATCAAGAGACCTTGCAATAATACATGTTGCGATTTTTGACGCATTGAATTCAATAGACAAACTTTACACTCCCATCTATGCTCCATGGCAGCCTTACAGCGAACCTATTGACCCCAATGTTGTCATTGCAGCCGCTGCTAAACGAACCTTAAGCGAGCTTTACCCTGCATTCACATCAGATTTCAATGATCTCATGGCAGTTACATTGAGCACAGCCGAGTCAGCTATTGCTGCGGATAATGCCATAGCTTTGGGAGAAAGTGTAGCTGATATAATACTTGCATGGAGAGCAACTGACGGCTGGGACGCCGAGTCCGATTACGTATACGATGATACAATTCCCGGTAATTGGAGGCCGTCGCTTCCAAATTACGATCCTCCTATAGAACCTCAATGGGCTGATCTATTACCATTTGGCATGAGCGACGTTAATCTTTATATGCCTCCGCCGCCGCCTGCTCTTGACAGTCTTGAATATGCCGATGCCTTCAATGAAGTGAAATACATCGGAAGCTCAGATGATTCAGTAAGAACTGATGATCAAAACCAGATCACTGAATTTTGGAATGATTTTCCCGGTACAACCGCTTCTCCTGCAGGAAAATGGAACATTATAGCACAGGTTATTACCGACCAGTTCAATCTGAATCTTATAGATAATGCAAGGGCATTTGCATTGGTCAACATTGCATTGGCTGATGCAGGCATTATTGCATGGAGATCAAAATATGTTTACGACTTATGGCGCCCCATTGATGCCATAAGGCTTGCCGATACAGATGGTAATCCCGAAACAATCGCCGATCCCAACTGGCTTCCAAGCTGGCCTTCGCCGGCATTTCCTGAATACGTCTCAGGCCATAGCACATTCAGTGCAGCCGGTGCCGAAATGCTTGCAAGTATAGTTGGAACTAATGATGTAAATTTCTCTGTGTCAGTAGGCTTTGGTGTACTGCCGGGTGTATACAGATCATTCGACACAATATGGGCTGCGGCCGAAGAAGCCGGACAAAGCCGTATTTACGGCGGAATTCACTTCCAATTTGCTAACATTGAAGGCCTCAACAGTGGTCAAGACATCTCCGTTGATCTTTACGACCAATACTGCCTCAACAATCCTTGTGACCTCAATCGAGACAACACTGTAGATTTCTCCGATTTTGTATTCTTATGCGAAGACTGGATGTATATCGAAGCTGACAGCCAGCGAATCTCATCAGATATAAACTACGACAGATGCGTCGACTACATCGACTTTGCAATACTTGCAGAAACCCTTATAAATCACAATTAAAATTGGACTCACACTACAAGTAAAAAGGATATATACTATAGGCATCAGATCGACTCTGACACCTGTTCCTCGTCACCAGTTGAATCTGATGCTGTGATAACTTTAGAGAAGCTCCAGCCAAGACCCACAACAATTATTATAGCCACTACAGTCAATAT
Source organism: Sedimentisphaeraceae bacterium JB056 (assembly GCA_044440125.1). GTDB lineage: Bacteria > Planctomycetota > Phycisphaerae > Sedimentisphaerales > Sedimentisphaeraceae > JBITAJ01. The sequence continues at coordinate 302,046 of JBITAJ010000021.1, forward strand.
TATATACGATACTCCCGACAAGGTTTCCGAAACAGGAGCCTTTTCTTTATCTGACAATATCATATCAGATGCCCTCACAAGAAGCCCCGTCAAAGCCGCACCCATTCCAAGTAAACAAAGCACACCGCAATGACCATAGGTAATATTCGGAAGCTTATTGGTATTGTAATGAGCAACTATATATTTATTGGAAACTAAAGACAATATCAACCCAATAGCAATAATAACGATAAACAAAGTAACGGCAAACGGTGTATGCGAATTGCTAAACAAGAACCATAGCCCCGCAATAAACACAATAAAACTGACAGGATAGCGAATAGGCATATTTTTATCATATTTCAGGCTTCGCGAGTATTTAGCCCCCAATCCATGATCCATATCGTTGGATTTCACAAATGTAATTACTACAGAAGCCACAAATACAATCACGGTAACAAGCATAGATACGAATCTGTCAATCGCAAATCCCCCCCCTTCGGCTTTAAAAAGACCTCCGGACCTATTGATATCATCGTATAGATTCCAGAAGAAAAGCATCCCAAGCAGTGTCGGCAGAACAAACCTTACAGCGATATCCCACCAGAAACCAATACGCCAGTCACTTCGGGCATTCGAATGATTTCTAAGTATATCAAGTCGGTAGTACCAGCCCAAAACAAGGCACTCAAGAAGCCCGAGAAATGATATTCCCCACGTACCGTTAACAATACCGTCAAATACGCCAACCCAGTTCAGGCCGCCCGATGTAATGTATACCATGCTGCTCAAAAGCCCTACTACCGTTATTATAGGCAGAACGACCGACCTTTTAAGCCCTGTTTTGTCTACTATCCCTGCCAAAGCTGTCTCGGTAATAGAAAAAGCCGAATCAATTCCCAGCGTTATCAGCGCAAGGAAGAAGAAAAAGCTGAACCAGGCCGAATAAGGAAGCTGAGCAAGTGCGTATGGGAATGCTATAAATGCAAGCGAAACGCCCTTGTCGGCTATCTTATCAACTGGTATGGGATTACCTGCCTGAGCGGTAACAAACGCCATACCGCCCAATGTAGCAAAAATCGCAACACCGGCAATAAAACTGGTAGCAAAATCGGATAGTGAGATTATCAAGGCGTTGTTGTTCAGGTCACTCTTTTTGTGTAGGAAACTCGAATAAGTAATCATCGTTCCATACGCAAGACTCATCGAGAAAAATACCTGCCCGAAAGCAAATCTCCATGTTATAGGCTTTGCAAGCTCTGACCATGTCGGAGTAAGATAATAAGCAAGCCCGGAAACACTGCCCTCAAGAGTAAGACCTCTCACAGTAAGCACTAACAGCAAAAGCCACGGAATAGGAACCGTAAACCAGACAATTTTCCCAACAAGATTAACACCCTTGAATATCGCCAAATGCATAAGTATCCATGTGATAACAAGTGGAATCGCTATCTGCCATTGAATACTGCCAAGCGAAAAACCTTCCTTGTAATGCAGATAATCATCAAAAAAGAATTCACGGGCAACTTTAACACCTTCAAGCCCTTGAGCGGCCCAGGGCAATTCTCCACCATTAAATATACCGACAATACTGTACCAGAAATAAGTAAAACAGTAGGCAAGTATAACAGGATAAAAAGTGATTATTATCCAGCACATCCCGACACCAAGCCAGCCTAATGTCTCAAAAGGCTTACCGCATCTGCGAAAAGCATTAGGTGCTGCTCTTTGGGTAAAATGCCCCATTGAAAATTCAAGAATAAGAATCGGAAGCCCAACAACAAAGAGGGCTATAATGTAAGGTATCAGGAACGCACCGCCGCCATAACTGTATATCTTATAAGGGAATCCCCAAAGATTGCCCAGTCCAACCGCCGAGCCTATCGCCGCCAGTATGAAACCGCCTCTACTTCCCCAATTTTCTCGTTGTTCAAGTAACTCTGCCATTTTCAATGTCTCGCAACTAAAACTCTATCAGGAAGCAACAACTCTCCCAATTTTGATGCGTCCGACAAAAGTTGATAAACGTCCAATTAACCCTTGATATCTGATTAAAATCGCAGATTTAATCAGCAACGATTGACTTTTGTCAGTTTCGCCAATTTTAACTAATATGAAGAAGATCTATGCTGTTTCTGTTTATCATATTCCTCACCTTATCAAGAGGCACAAGCGGAAGTTTAGTATCAGAAATAGATCTGTTAAAACCAAGCAGCGACTCCATGCACTCATACATAGATGACTCAGGATAATTACTGCAGAAAAGGAACTTGTCAAGAGCGTCTGCCTCTGCCGCACTTACCAGAACGTTATATACCGACCACATTTTCGTCGGATTTATGGCAAGCGTTGCATAGACATTGGTATTCTTAGACAAAACTGCAATAGTCTGGTGGATGAAAGGACGGCCTGCATTACCGATAATTATCTTGAGATCGGGAAAAGTCCTTGCCACTTCATCAATAAGATAAGGCTGAGCATACTCGAGAGCAGCAGTTGCAGGAAGTTTATTGCTGTTGTAGAAAAACAGAGGAACTCTCGTTCTCTGAGCCCATTCATAAAAGACAATTGCCCTCGAATCCATAGGATGCATACCATTATGGGGGCAATAAAGGGCAAGCCCCTTAACTCCTCGTTTTGAAACAAGCGACTGGGCTTCGACGCAAGGATCTTTATGTGCAATCGGATCAAAAACAGCAAAACCCATAGCCTTAGGACTCTTTTCCAAAAACTCAAGCATTACATCATTGGCTTCTGGAGTAACGGCTAAATTAGGGGCGGCAAGAAGGAAAAAGGCATCTGCCTTACCAACCGCTTCACTGAATTCAGCAAGTTCAATCGCTGAAAGTCTGCCCGTTAGGTTAGTTTGACAATCAATTATCATCCCTGATCACCTGCGTATATAAATCCAATTAATTTCATGCGGGAAACAATCGTAAACATCCTGTATTATCTCATTACCCACTTCTGAATATCGAAAACGAGCTCCTGACTCTGACGTTTTTTCTCATCACCGGGAACATCGTAATCCAACTCAAGCGTCTTTTGAAGATAATATTTCACGGTCTCACCGTCTTTTTCAGCTTCAACAACTGATGTTTCGTTGCTCAAACCTCCAAAGAAGAATTTAACACCCTTTGCTTCAAGATCGAAATCCTTCCAAACAACAAGCAAATCAACCGAGTTATCCTCACCTTGAAGTATCATATTATCAACCTCGTCCATTGTTTCAAGGAACGGAAAGCTGCCTTCATTCATCTTCTTAAGTGCGTCATAAATCGGCTTTGTTATACCGGTATCAGATGTTTTTATCTGCCATGTATCGGTCATAAGCTCAAATTTAGGATAAAAAGGCACATCCTGTCCAGAATTATTTGTCATAGAAAGAACTGTGTACCAATATATCTGACTATTGCCGTCATTATCTTTAACTGCATACTGCGCAGGATGGGTATAGACGACATCCAATGTCCAGATACCTGCCTCAGGAGCAAGGCTCGGCCTTGGTGCCGCAAATACAAAACTTGCTGTCAATACAAACAATAAAGCAACATTTTTAAATCTCATTATCATACCTTTTATTATATCATTTATGGATAAAGACACTTATTTACAATAATAGCCCTACATATTACAATAAATCAGCTTTCCAGTAAAGTCTTTATTGACAATATTTACTACAAATACCAACCCTATCCCCCACATTTCCCACTGTTAAACCTTTACCGCTTCCCCAACCCTGATCACCGAAAACTGGTAACTGGGTTAATTGATAATTGATAATTGTTAATTGTTAATTGATAACTGATAACTGATAACTGACAACTGATAACTGATAACTGACAACTGATAACTGATCGCTGACTGTCTGCGAACACAATCTCGTCCATCTCGTCCATTAAAGTCCGTGATTGTCCACTCTGTCCGAAAAGTCCGACTCGTCCGATATGTCTACTCCGCCCACTAAGTCTGTCATCCCGTCCAATATAATCTGTCAAAAAACTTCAAGCCCTTAAATCACTTCATGGTAAAAAACAATTAGTAGTTCTTTCAATCCCTTGCACCTTACTATTGAACTATTGAACTTTTCACACATTTCCAACGTTTCCAGCTTACAGCTAATCGCTAATTGCTAATCACTAATCGCTTACACCTAATTCCTAATTGTCCACTAATAACTAATTCCATTATGTCAATTTCGTCCATAGTGCCCATAAAAAACTTCATGCCAATCAATCCACTCACGGCGAAAGCCAAATACCTGAAGCCTGAAGACTGAGGACTGCCCCCTAATCGTGTCAGTCCGTGTAAGTCAGTGAATGTCCACACTCTCATTCCCAAACCCCCTAATCACCGGATGCTAACTGTTAATTGATAACTGTTAATTGACAATTGATAACTGAATAACCCGACAAGATTACTGAATTTACCGGATTATATTTCTAATAGCATCTAAATCATTACCTTTAGGCATGATAAATAAACATTGTCCATTACTCAAAGTAGCCCATTGCTCACCAATCAATCTCTTTTCCTTAGAATCCTCATTACTCCAGCGATCTTCTCCTTTATATTCAACAACCAAATATCGTCCATCTTCCAGCATACACACAAAATCAGGATAAAATCTGTCTGTGGATGTCTGAAACCAGAAAGAATTATTATACTTGCGTTCAAGATTTCTTACCCAGCATTTAATCTCTGGTAGCTCGTCCAAATAAACCGCACAGTTAAATTCTTCTCCTTTATCTTTCAATTCTCCCACATGCGGATAATAATGTTTTTTGAACTTATAAGCGCCTGTGTAAAAAGATGAATACGGATACTTGTTACGATCGAATTCAAAAACACATTCAAGCGATACTGCAACAGGCGAATCTTCACCAAACAGAAGCAATTCGCATGCTTTTTTCTCGGAAAACTGACGATAAAAATCCACTTTTTTCTCAATTGCATCACGCAATTTAATCTTATCAAGAACCAACTGATTTATCGCGTACCCTCTTTGATCGATTAAACCCAGTATTGCCTTATTCAGAAAATTCCTGAAATCAACAGGAACAATATCCTTATGTGGTATATTTCTATCCAGCCACAAAACTAAATCAGACTCATTCCAGGAATCTGTATTTTCAAGAGATTTCATATCTTCCCATAAATATTTGAGGTATTCATACTGAACACCACCCTCTTTATCTACATCAATCTCGCCAATCTGCCCAACTTTAGTGTTAATATTATATTCTTCTTCAGTAAGTAAAGCATCTTGTTTCGATAAATCCCATTCATAATCCATGAAATGAGTTTTCTCTAATTGATCCCAAAACGTCCCGTCTTTTATTGCCAAATGTGGAATTCTGAACGTTGGTAATTTGCGTAAATTATCCTTTTTGTATTTTTTCGCTATTGATGTTTTGTGCAAATCATCAATTATTTTTTTCGTCTCTTCATCTTCAAACGAATGTTGAAGTTTATCTTTAATATTTTCAGGCATAATGCCTTTAATCGTAATCGTATTATTTACAGCATCAACAGAAACAAATTCCTTTACCGATTTAGATATTTTCAAATCTGCAGGTATATCTGGAATCTTTGCGGTAATTTGCTCTGCAAACAAACCGTTATCATCCTCCCAGTCAGGGCATAATGCCGGTTGAGATATTTCCTGAGGCTTAATCAGATCTTTAGCTTCAAGTTTCTCAAAACCATTTTGTATAAGAGCATCTGCAAGTGAAGCGGCTACACGTGGCCAATGCGAAGAAGAGGCATAAGCATAAGCATGGTTTAACTCTTCTTCTTGCTTATTTTTTGCATTAGGCATCCTTAAAACTCTGCCTAATATCTGCTCAACTGCCTTGCTTGAATAATTTTCTGCTACGGTATAAAGTATATAAGCAAAAGGACAATCCCACCCCTCACGAAGCGCTTCTACTGTTATTACAAACCGCAAAGGACAATCTTTCTCTGATATGTTAACACCATCAAGTTCCTTAACTTTTCCGGTAGCTATTGCGATTTGCTCTTCCGGTATTAAATGGTCTTCAATCAAAGCTCTTTTTAATATTTCAGGAGTGATTACTTCTTTATCTTTATTTTTCTTCTGCGCCTGTAAAAGCATTACAGGTCTTATATATTCTCCACTCTGCTGTTGCTCAAGCGAAGCTTTCTTTTCAAGACCCGCCCTGACAGAGACTGCATGTGCAAGTAATTGTTCCCAATTACTGTTAGTCTCAAGCCTGATAGGTATTTTGATCATTTCCTCTGCTTTGAGTTCTGCTGCCGTAGCCCTGTAAAGAATATTGCTGGGATTATTTTTAGTATCAGGCGTTGCCGTAAATTCTAAAATACACGATGGTGCAAATCTTGCTAAAACAGTAAAAGAAAGTTCCGTTCTTGCATTATGAGCCTCATCAACTATAACAATAGGATGCCTGAGCTTAAGAACGTTAGCTAAAGACTGTACAGGCTTTCCGTTTTCATAACAATCAAGCTCTTTTGACTGCTCAGGGCTTATTTTATCAAAATGATGATTCAATTCTCCCGCTGCCTCATACACTTTTCTGCCTTCTGTATCGTCAACCCTGAAAGCCTGCATTGTTGATACGATAACCACCGTTTGCCCGTCAGCGACTGGTTTCTGTAAATATAATGCCTGAGATACATCTAAAACCTCTATTCGCCCAACTGCCGCCTCTAAAGCTTCCCTGCAGTGATGCCGTCTGTCCCGTAACGCTTTCAACGTTTGCTCTTTTATAGCATTTGAAGGCACAAGCCACAATATTACATTATGACTGTTTCCAAGCAATTCTCTCTGTGCAATACCTGCCGCATGGCAAGCCATCAATGTTTTACCGCCACCGGTAGGTATCCGCAAACAGACATAAGGCAAACCGGGAAGTTCTTCCACATTATGATAGGGGATGCCTCGTCCCCACCATTTACGTGTAGTTTGATAGAAAGCATCATCCGCATTCTCCGTTTTACGGCAACCTGTAAAATAATCCCTTAAAGCATCTAATGCGCGTTGTTGATATCCCTTTAACTGCAACATACTAATTTATCCTTATCTCATACGGTGTCTGCTTAAAAACTATTCCCTCACTCTGAAGACGCTTTGAACTCAAACGGCACGCATTGCCGTATATAACTCTAAGCCCATCATGCGGAGGCAATATATCTAAAACTTTACCAGTCAGCACATTACCGCCGTTTACTCTCTTATCTTTCAGAATCCCATTATAAAGCAGATAAATACCAGTATCTTTATAAACTCCAATCAACGGAGAACTTTTCTTGAGTTGTTTTGGCAAAGGCTCTCCGGTCTCTGTAAAATAAACATGCCTTGCAAGTTCATTAAAAGAAACCTCATCCCTTATCTGACCTTCAGAATCAAATAATGTACTGCCAAGTTCTACATAACAAAAACCGCCTCCGGTTCCTTCAACTTCTACTACCTTATTCTTCTGTGAATATGTATATCCATCTATTGCAAATTTAAGCCTGCTGCGGGTTATCTCCGAGCACACATTGGGCTCAATTTCAACAAGAATAAATTTCCTGTTTCCGCCGTCTTTATTCATTTTTAATACAGAATGCCCCGTTGCCCCACTGCCTGCGAAAGAATCAAGAATTATATCATCCTTACCGCAAGAGAGCTGGATAATCCTTTCAATAAGCTTTGTCGGCTTAGGTGTATCAAAAATACTTGCTCCATCCTCGGATATTTTCTTCAATTCTTGCTTCGCTTCCTGATTATGCCCAACCTCATTATGAAACCAAATAGTTGTCGAAGTCATTCCTTGCTTAACATCTGTTAAAAATCTTTTAATTCTAGGAACATTTGAACCATCTTTCCCAAAATATATTCTGTCATCATCCACCATCTCTTGAAATTTTTCTTTTGATACTCTCCAACAATATCCTTGCGGAGGATTAACTATCCGACCACTTGGAGTCTTTATTGGGTAATCAGTTTCTGAAGAATATGTTTTAACCGATAAATCTCCTGATGTCCATGCACCTCTTGAATCATTATCTGGATTTTTATATCTCTTATCCATTTCTGCGGTTCTTGGTAAAAGATTAGGTCTCCATATTTCTTTATTTTTAGCGTATATCAAAATATGATCATGAGAATCGGAAAGCCATTTAGCATCATTTTGCGGAGAAAATTTCTTTTGCCAAATAACATTGCTTACAAAATTCTGCCTTCCAAATATTTCATCGAGTAAAACTTTTAGATAATGCCCCTCGTCATCATCAATACTGACAAAAATAGCTCCGTCATCTTTGAGAAAATCTTTCAGTAAAGCCAACCTTGGATACATCATACAAAGCCACTTATCGCTGCGTGACAAATCTTCCCCCTTTTTGCCAACAACTTTACCAAGCCATTTTTTTATTTCAGTACTGTTTACATTATCATTATAAACCCAGTTCTCATTCCCCGTATTGTAAGGTGGATCTATATATATACATTTCACCTTACCTGCATAGTAAGGCAGCAATGCCTTTAAAGCCTCTAAATTATCACCTTGAACAAGCAGATTACCACTGTCAGGCTCTCCAAAAGACAATCTATTATCACGCTTCAAAAGCCTGAAAGGTACTTCATTATGATGATTAACAACAGCTTCCTTGCCTATCCAGTTCAACGTCGGCATATCATTTCCTTAAAAACCCTTAAATACTCACTTTACTTACAACTGCAAAATTCCAATCGCTAACAAACGTCCATTATGTCCATTTCGTCCATAGAGTCCATAAAAACCCCATCAATCCCATAAAACCCTGTAATCCCGTCCAAAAATAATCTGTCAAAAAACTTCAAACCCTTAAATCACTTCATGGTAAAAACAATTAGTAGTTCTTTCAATCCCCCGCACCTTACTATTGAACTATTGAACTTTTCACACATTTCCAACGTTTCCAGCTTACAGCTTACAGCTAATTGCTAATTGCTAATCACTAATCGCTTACACCTAATTCCTAATTGTCCACTAATAACTAAGTCCATTATGTCAATTTCGTCCATAGAGTCCATAAAAAACTTCATCCCCTTAATGCCCTTCATGGTTAAACATAAAAATCCCGTCCCAAGCATTCCTAATTCCTAATTTGTAATTTATAATTATTTAGTGATTTTCGTGTGATTCGTGGTTAAACACTATCCCACATATCCAGTAATCCCGTCAAAAAAACTTCATGCCCTTCATTATCTTCATGGTAATAATTACATTATTTGCGTCTTTGCGTCTTAGCGTTAATCTGTCAACCATCACGGCGTAAACCATATTTTCTACTCGCTGCTATCTGCGAACCACGAACTGCTATCTATGATAATTGTTAACTGTTAACTGAATCACGTCTTAGCGTTAATCCGCCAACCATCACGGCGAAAGCCATATTTTCTACTCGCTGCTATCTGCGAACCACGAACTGCTATCTATGATAATTGTTAACCGCTAACTGATAACGGAATCCCATCTCCCCTCCGTATCCCTCCAACTCCTCTACTAACTTCTATCTTCTAACTTCTCATAAAAAATGCATCTCACCACAGAGGCTCGCCGAGGCACACGGAGCTAAGACATCAATATTATAATCCACACTAAAACTTCATTACCTTAATTATCTTCATGGTTAAACCATAAAATTCGTGAGCGACAGCGAACCCCTCCATTCCTAATTCCTAATTTGTAATTCGTAATTAATTAGCGTCTATTGCGTCTTTGCGTTAAATCCAGCAACATAGTGTTAAAACCCTCGATTTTTCCGAGTCCGTAACCGTTCACAGCAGTGAAGGAAGTAGATTATTATTCCAGTGGGCAAGTACTGATTGATGAAGGAAATCGAACACATCTCGGTTCTGTTTTTTGCAGGTTGCGATTGTACTCCAGATACGTTCGCACCAGCGAATACCT
>JBITAJ010000022.1:0-451730 GCA_044440125.1 Sedimentisphaeraceae bacterium JB056
AGGTATTCGCTGGTGCGAACGTATCTGGAGTACAATCGCAACCTGCAAAAAACAGAACCGAGATGTGTTCGATTTCCTTCATCAATCAGTACTTGCCCACTGGAATAATAATCTACTTCCTTCACTGCTGTGAACGGTTACAAAAAAGTTATACTATCTTGCTATTGGAGACAAACCAAGTGTCCAAGTTGCTTGCATTTTCGCACAAAATCGCCCAAACACTACTGCCAATTCTAAAAAATAAAAAAATCCCACACACGCCGCCCACAACCAGCAGTACCGCGCCCGGCAGGAAGCGGGCAAACTACCCATAAAACGCTATACACCAACATTTTACAACCGGCTCCGCCCATAAAAATCGTGAGCAAAGCGAACCCCGCCATTCCTAATTTCTAATTCGTAATTCTAAGTTTCTATCGCTACAAAAAACTCAAACGCGCAAGCTTCATTAAAGATGTAGCGATAGATACTTTTGAAAAGTTGATGTTGTTTTTTTCTGTTTATTACTTATAATTTTTCAACTAAGATACTTTATTGTTAAGACTTGCGTACTTATAGCACGCTCAGGATTGGATAAGCAAAATGCAGCCATTTTCGTTATTAATAAAACCAACGGGTCCAGATTGCAACATAGCCTGTGAATACTGTTTTTACTGCCGAAAAAAAGAGCTTTTCGGCAGCGAGAAACACCGCATGAGCGAAGAAGTAATGCTTCAGCTCGTAAGGTCTTACCTTGCGTTAGACATGCCCGTACACAGCTTTGCATGGCAAGGCGGCGAACCGACTTTGATGGGTCTCGACTTTTATCAGGAGCTTGTAAAGACACAAATGAACCTTGGAAAAGGGCAAACCGTAAGTAATGCCCTCCAGACTAACGGTATACTTATCAATGACCAGTGGGCTGAATTTTTAGCCAAGTACAAGTGGCTCGTAGGAATAAGTCTTGACGGCCCCAAAAAATATCACGATCATTATCGAAAGGACCTTGGCGGCAACGGCACATATGACAGGGTCTTAGCGGGAATAGAAGCCTGCAAACGCCATGGTGTCGAGTACAATATTCTCGTCCTGCTCAACAACTTGAATTCAAAACATCCCGACGAGATATTTGATTTCTTCACACAGGAAATAGGCATAGACTTCCTCCAGTTCGTACCTTGCATTGAGACAGATAGCGATGGTAACCTTACAGACTTCAGTATTACAGTTGAAGAATATGGCGAGTTCATGTGCCGTATATTCGATCGATGGCTTGAATACGGCCCGAGAAAGCTAAGTATACGACTATTCGATTCAGTACTCAATTATGTTATAAGCGGACATCATACTAACTGCACATTCGCCAGAAAGTGCAGCGACTACATGGTAATAGAACATAACGGTGATGCGTATTGCTGCGATTTCTTCGTTGAGCCGCAATGGAAGCTCGGCAACATCATGGAAACACCAATGAACGAGTTGATGAATTCCAAGGTCAAACGAGATTTCGCACGACATAAGAATAAATTAAACACCAAATGTCTTGTTTGCCGATACAGTCAGATGTGCAGAGGCGGCTGCTTGAAGGACAGGCTTGCTGTTGACGGCACATTTACAAAGCCAAGTTATCTGTGCGAAGCTTACAAGAAAATATTCGATCATACATTGCCAAAATTCAAGGAACTTGCCGCTGATATAGTTAAAATGAATCAGGGCAGATAATTATTAACGGAGACACTATGAAATCATATCCATTAAAATTCAAACCAATATATAAAGAACGTATATGGGGCGGAAATGCCCTCAACACTTACTTCAGCAAAGACCTGCCTGAAGGCGTTAAAATTGGCGAAAGCTGGGAACTAACCGACTTGCCCGGAGACCACTCAGAGATAGTCAATGGCGAACTTGCCGGTAAAACTATTGATCAGGTGCTCAGTATGTATCCCGAGAAGATAACCGGCTTCAAAGATTACGAAGGTCCATTCCCTCTGATGATCAAGCTTCTTGATGCACAGGACGTGCTGAGCCTTCAGGTACACCCAGACCTCGAAACATGCAAAAAGACAGGCAAAGGCGATCCTAAAACAGAGTGCTGGTACATCGTTGATAAAAAAGAAGATGCATGTATTTACAAAGCACTTAAAGAAGGTGTAACGCCAGAACAATTCAAGGAGGCGGTAGAGGACGGCAGTTGCGCTGACTTCCTCAAAAAAGTACCTGTAAAAGTTGGAGAATGCCATTTTCTACCTTCAGGCACAGTGCATGCAATTGGTGCCGGTCTGCTTATCGCTGAAATACAGCAGCCATCAGATACAACTTACAGAGTATTTGACTGGAATCGCGTTGATGCTAAGACCGGACAGGGAAGAGAGCTTCATGTTAAGGATGCACTTGAGAGCATACATTTCGACAGCAGCAATGACGATCTTAGCGTGGCCAGTACCGGCAGGCTTGTGAACGCTCCGGAGTTTAATGTTGATAAAGGTCATAGAGCAGCCGGCAATGAAGTATTGATAGACGCCGGCAAAATGCGAGTTATAGTTGCAATAAACGGAACGGGAGTCATCGAGTCTGCGGATTCAGAAGTTGAAAAATTCACGTTCAAATGTGGCGACACATTCCTTATTCCTGCTGATTTCACAGGAACATTAATCGCAAAAGAAGAAATAGAATATCTCGTAGTTACGCTATAGAGAATAAGGGCGACATCTTAATTGCAAGGTGCCGCCCTTTTATATTTTTCTAATAGGCAAGCCAGTTTTTCATAAATATCATGAGATCTGCTTCATCAACCTGACCTGAACCGTTAAGATCAAAACTTTCATCCAGATCAGGATACTTTGAGGCTAAGTGAGCAAAGTCTATCATATCCACAAAATAATCTCCGGCACAATCGCCGGACGCAATTTCATGTGACTGCAATATTGGGAACAATGCATTATCACGCTTAAGTATCCAAGTAGCCTCAGTACCTATTGACCACCCTATTCCCGTATAGTAAGACTCTTGCGAAAGCTCACCACTTGTAGCTGAATGAAGTAATATCTCATACCCCTGACTTGTGCCGCAAGCAGGTTGTATATCAGAATCATTATTATAGACAACATTGAATACCATACCGCCATTGTGCATACCTGCAACATTTCCGTTACTAAATGCGCCGTCGGCATGATTGCATTTGAAGTCATAAACAAGACTGTCAGCAATTGTACCCTCATTTATCCCAACTATTCCGCCATTACAGTATCCACTTTGATACTGCTCCTTAGTGATACATTTCGACACCAGCGTGTTTTGGCCTGTTTTTCCAACAATTCCACCGCAACCTAATGGAGATTTTTTTAGCAAGAAGTCTCTTTTAGTCTGCATTATACAGCCCTCAATGCTTGCATTATCGTGAGCCCCGCCAACAACACCGCCACTGTAAAGTCCTATCATAAGTGGATCAAGAACCTTACAATTAGTTACACTGCTGTTTTCAAACATCTCACATACTATTCCGCCATAATACTGGAGTTGTTCCATCTGCAGCGTACTGTTAATAGCAGTGCATTCACTTGAAGACTCTACAATAGAAGCATTGCCATAGAGATTACAAACAAGAGTGGTAGAGTCAGTCTGTGAACACCCTATTACCTGAACTTCGTCAAAGCAATCAAGAGCCATACCGGCAGTAGTATACGGCCATTGACAGTTGAGCAGCGACTCTGCATGGCAGTCAACTATCATAGAATTATCGTAAGCCAATGCTGCCATACCTGCCATGGATATACTGCCATAAGCCATAGAAACATCGCCGACATTGCAATCAATGATTGAAGTGTTTCCCATAATCTTACCTGCAATAAGCCCAAGCGAAAGACATAATTCTGGGGCATTTACCCAGGTAACATCCTCAGCACTTGTAACACTGCAATTTTCAATTACTGTACTGCCGTTAGCCTGACCTACAATAAAACCAAAGGTCGCAAATTCATATTCGTTGAGATTTGTTTCCAACAGAACCACATTTACATTCTTAATCGTGGCATTATCTGCAAAATTAATTAATGAACCAGCTATTGTACCGTTTTCCGAATAGTCAATATCTGAAATATACAAAGTAAATCCTTGACCGTCAAAAGTTCCGGTAAATGGAGCGTCTTCTGTTCCGATACCAGGGAATGTCAGAGCCAATGTTGTATCAGTAGTAAGTACATATGTTGAATTAGGATCATAATTGTAATTATCTTCATCATATGGATTAGTCGGCTGTCCGGTAAAATCATAAGGATTTTCATTACTACCGTCAGGATCGAACAATCCATCAAAATTTTCAGAGAAACTATAGAGCCAGAAAGGAACAGGATATACAAATTTGCTGCTTGCTGAAGTACTGTTATACCAGTACGCTTCAGCATCTTGTAAATTACAGTATTTTGAGCTCCAATTTCTTATAATTTGCTCAGCAGAAAGTCCTCTGTCTGAATATAGCTTTGTAACATTATCTGCAAAATAACTCTGACTGATTGTACTGTTATCCCAGTGAACCGTTGCATCAACTGAAACAGTATCGGTATCAATATAGCCGCATACCGCACCAACTTTGCCTCTTACTCCACTTGCTGTAGCAATATCCACAAAATCAATCACATCTTTTGTGAACCCTACAGCATCTAAAATATCCAATGCAATGCAATCAATTGAACTAGGGAGAAACTCACTGATAATATCTTTAACAACATCTAAACCCGCAAGTATTTCCTCTTTCGTTGAAATCATCTGGATATTTCCAGAAACATAAGAATTGATAAGAGTTGAGTCCCCATAAATTTGTCCACATAAACCACCAAAATAATCACAATCTTCATGCGGGGTAAGTGAACACATCACCATCGAAGATGATATATAGCAATCAACTGCAGTACCCGCCAAACCACCAACATAAGCAGTATTTGGCCCTGTATAGACAGTTGAGTAACATGCGCTTCGGTACAGATTCGTTTCATTCAGTGTACCAGCTATGCCGCCAATATCGCCAGTTTCATCACAAAGCAAAACGCCAATAGCTGCACACTGATCAAGAGATGATTGAGTAGCAGATCCGACAACGCCGCCTAAGCTATCTCCTTTCAACCGTTCCTCAATACCAAGACATGCGACAGTGCAGCACTTCTTAAGAAAGATTTTCTCAAAACTACCTGCAAAACCACCAATGGCGTTACCTGTATTGCCATACAATTCAACCGTCTTTATATCATATATGTTAGTAGCTGTACACTCTAAAATCACATATTCATCATCTGGTGCTGTTGAAGTAAAGCCATCATAAGAATAATCTATAGAGCCACGTGCATGACCGATAAAACCTCCTACACACCGGCCAAGTGCCTTAATGTGAATGTCTGATGATATACAATCCACAAATCTTGCAATTTCAGCTCCCTGTGGATCATACATCTGTCCCGCAAAACCTCCTGTCCCAACAGGGCCTTCAATCCATATGCTCCTCGCTTCCGAATCATCAATAATTCCTTTACTGATTCCTATGAACCCGCCAACTCCGATATTGGCATCCAACATATCACTGTCATCCAAATAGGATTCTTTGAATGCCAATATCTTATGGTTATACTTGTCAGCAGTATTATAATTATTAAGATCATAATCATAATCATCAATAGTCATATCTCCAAAAAGATACGAATCCAGTTGAAGAGCCTCATTAGGATCCTTAGTATAGTCTACAGAACAGCCAGTTAAGACCGGCAAGGTGTCAGATTCAGTGGTGCCATTGTGCATAAGACTTCCTGCAAAACCACCTACCGCAAATTGTATCGGCATAGAATCATCCTGAATCCCTGAAAGATCAATAGTCTCTCCAAGCCATTGACTTTCAGATATCGTGCCTTCTGCATGTGTCCCAACAAAACCACCAACACTTATAGATGATGCGTGTCCTGTTACATATATATTTGAATAAGAGATACAGTCATTGGTGCATCTAACAGAGTCACTGGATCCCGTATAAGTTACCCCCAGAAAACCACCGATACTGACAGTTGCATATTCTTTATACGCTGCAGATGGAGCGTCTTGATGGTAATTGATATCAGCATAAACGGCACATCCATTTACTAAAGCGTCATCTTTTTCATTTGGAATCTCATTAAAAGCAAAATGACCGGCAAAGCCTCCAATAGCAAAATAACTGTGTACATTTGAAAATAAAATTTCAGCTTGAACTCTCTGGTCTTGAGAACCAACAATAAGACAATCAGCTGTTGAATACTCAAAACCTCCAAATGCAATTCCAATGCCGCCTACCGGCTGTGAACAATCATCAATTGTTACAGTCAGCTGTCCACTGACAAAACAATCCATTTGACCATCAGTATCCTGCCCCACACTACTCTCTTCAATTCTACCGGCCATAAGACCTACAAACCCATCGTTATCGTATAGCTGCACATCCTTTGCGTAGACGTTCATAATAACATCTACAGAACAACCGGTGATCTTGCTTTGAGTTATCAACGCCCCAATTCCACCAACATTGAATGGAGTTCCTTCACGATTGTTCTGATAATCAATCTCAGAATTTACTATATTAATGCCGCTTAAAGTAGCTGAAGCACTGCCACAAAGAATACCTGCCCAAATTGCATTGACCTCATCAAGATAGCTTACACCTTCTGGATTATCAACTTCAACAGAAGCATTGCTTATTTCAAGATCATATATAGATGCGCCAAAAAGCTCACAAAAAAGACCAAGTGAATTATTAGAGACATAATCACTTGTATTTTTCAATGCAAAATTAGAAATAGTATTCCCATTGCCGTCAAATGTACCTGAAAAAGCTGGAATGGGTTTGATATATGGACGACCGAGAGAATCAACATCTGCATAATTTATCAGCCCTGCCCATTGCTGAAAATCTATAGAATAAGCCAATTTAAAACTGGCACTTTTAAGTTCATAGCAATCCTGATTTAGAAGTAAAAACTGCTCCGGTGTTGCAATTATGAATGGATCATCTTCAGTTCCACTTCCATCTTCAAAACAGTTTACCCAATCAGCAAGGGAATTTTTTGTGTCGCACCCACAATCTACTGCATAAATCAATGAAAAAGAAGCGAGCAATACAATAATTATAAAACGTTGATAGACCATCATTACTCCTTAAAAAATTACAATCTAACTCTTTGTTAAAGCAACATTAAGCAATAAAAACCAAATAAAATCCGCAATCCAATAAATAAATACCAATACATTTTAATCTACTTAGCAGAAGTTTCAAGGAATTTTAATAAAAAACACACTACAGATACGTTTCACTTTGGGAGAAATTAAAGTTTGAAAATTGACAAAACAGTTAAACATGATAATATTATTCTGAAATTTGGTTAAATTGATCTTTTATAAGGGTATATATGAGTATTGAAATCCATGGTCTCTGGGCTGAAAATTTCCAAAAAGCAGACAGCTACCTTGCTTTTAGAGGCAGTTTTGAATTATCTGGAGAAACTTCTGTCACTTTCAAAATACTCGCATCAGACTGGTATCGAACGTGGATAGACGGCAAAATTTCACATCAAGGCCCTGCTAGATACAATCTTGACTATCCTGAATACGAAGAAGTTGAGGCAACGCTTGAATCAGGTAAACACACGATAAGCTTCCTTGTGCATAATACCGCAGTAAATACACGTATTCTTGCACGCACAGAACCTTTTTTATACTGCAATTGTGAAAATACCACTCTAAAATGGAAATGTATACCTCTTGAAGCATTTGAAAGCGGTATAAGACGAATTAATCCTCAGCTTGACTGGATAGAATGGTGCGACACAAATAAATTACCGGCAAACTGGCAAGCCCCCGACTTTGATGATTCAAATTGGCGTGAGCCAATATGTATAAAACCTACTATCGGCAAAGCAGCCAAGCTTTCTTCGCAAAAATGCAAATTCATCTATAAGGATATCCAGCCATCAGAACAAGGACGGCTTGCCGAAATGTTCTCATACGAAAAAGATGATCCGCCTACCCGTTTTTTTCTGAGAGACTTGAAATGTGAAAATAT
This sequence comes from Sedimentisphaeraceae bacterium JB056, assembly GCA_044440125.1. GTDB lineage: Bacteria > Planctomycetota > Phycisphaerae > Sedimentisphaerales > Sedimentisphaeraceae > JBITAJ01. The sequence goes on from JBITAJ010000022.1 coordinate 8,051, forward strand.
ACCTGCCGATGGAATTTGGCTGAGATACGATCTTGGCCGTATAAGACTTGCAAGCCCAAGTTTTACTATCGAAATGCCAAAAGATGGAATTGTTGAATTTGCTTTCTCCGAACAATTGTCAAGTGGCCGCGTTGCTCCATATATAAATTGCTCCGATGGCCAATCTGCCAATATGGATCATTTCAAAGCTAAAGGAGGAATTCAAAAATTTGAGCCTCTAACGCCTAAAGGAGGAAGGTTTCTTGAAGTTCACCTGCTTGGCAATATCAATCAGATTAAAATACACGAACAGAAAATCATTGAGCGAACGTACTACACAGAAACTCAAGGTGATTTTTCAAGCAATGACGAACTTATTAATAAAATATGGCAAACCGGAATTGTGACATTCAAGGCCTGCACCGAGGATGCAGTAACAGATAATCCTACAAGAGAAAGAGGCCAATGGACAGGCGATGTTGTAAGCGTCGGTATGGAAATCGCAAGAGTCGGTTTCAAAGATTTAAGCATATTTAAAAGAGCATTGATACAGGCTGCCCAATCAAGAAATAAAGAAGGTCTTGTTGCGGGGATGTCTCCGGGGGCGTCAATTTATGTATCAAGTTTCGCTGCTCAATGGGTTAATGCCTGTCTGAGATATTATCAGATCACAGGTGATAAACTATTCCTTGAATCAAACTTTGATTACGCGGCAGGCAATATGCGAGTATTCGAAGAGGCAATAACCGAAAATGGCCTTAGCCGTGATATTGCTTGGGCTTTTATCGATTGGGGTTACCAAATACCGGATAATAAACCAGATATAGCTATGAACTGTCACTATTTAAATGCCTTGCGTGCTATGATAAGCTGGTCAGAAATAACAGAAAACGATAAAGAGTACAAAAGATATACAGAACTCGAAAACAAATTTTCAACTATCACAAAACATAATATAATCCAAACGTTGAACATCGGCTGGGATGAATTGGGCTATCATAGCAGTGTTTTAGCCGCAACTCTTGGCTTATTTGAAAGACATCAGCTTTCTGAATGTATTGAATATGTCAAATCACATATTTTGAAATGTTTCCCCGAAAATCCAGATGCTGCAAGACTAAGCTCTCCTACTCTAAAGACAAGTGATGTAATAACACCATATTTTTCTCATTTTGCATTCGATATGCTCATACAGAATGGTGAAATTGATTTTGTACTTGATCGTTACAAAAACTGCTGGGGGTGGGCACTTGATCAAGGACTAACTACATGGCCGGAAGTATTCGACCTGAGATGGAGCCATTGCCATCAGTGGTCAGGCTGCCCAACATGGCAGTTGTCAAAATACTGCCTTGGTCTTGATCACCGATTCGATAAAGGTAAAAATCATTTTGATTTCACTTTCAAAAAAAGCCGTCTTGAATCAGCAACAGGCAAAATAATACTTCCTGACGGACTCGCCGAAATAGCGTGGAAACAGCAAGGCAGCAAGGTAAAATATAGTCTAAAATCAGATGAACCCGTAACTATTCACGGCATAAACCAAGAAACTATAAGCGATATAAAAACGCTTGATATTCTAATCTGAACCTGAAGTTTTTTTAATTGTGAGCAATAATATAAATTATAAATTTTGCAAAAAGCTGTATATTCCTCTGCTTTAATAACTTATTGCAGATATTAATTAAAAGTTAAAAAAATACGACTAAATGGCATTGACAAAACACTCGTTTATGTCAAAATATTATTATTGGAAAGACAATTGCAAGCCCGTATTTCTTAAAATAAAGATGCTTTCCAATACATTGTTACAGACGCGTATCTTTGACGCTTTTATCTAATAAGTGATTAAAACATCCAGTGACGCACTTTGCGTTCTGATTTAAGGAAAGTAAAATACAGAATGGCACAAAACGGTTTCTCGCATCTTCACCTTCATACACAATTTTCGCTGCTTGACGGTGCCGTAGTTCCCGGCAAGCTTTTTGGCCGCTGCAAAGAACTCGGAATGGATTCTGTAGCCATCACAGATCACGGTAACATGTATGGAGCCCTTGATTTTTATCGTGGTGCAATCAGTGCCGGCGTGAAGCCAATAATTGGAATGGAAGCATATTTCACCCCCGGTAATCGCACCGATAGGACAGGCACAATGAAAGACGGGGCATACCATCTGATTTTGCTTGCAGAAAACAATCAGGGCTACAAGAACCTTCTCAAACTAAGCTCAAGGGCATACATGGAAGGCTTCTACTATCGGCCACGAATTGACATGGAGCTGCTCGAGCAATACAGCGAAGGACTTATAGCGACAAGTGCCTGTATCGGTGGAATAATTCCACAGATGTACATGGCAGGCAGAGAACAGGAAGCCAGGGAAGCAGCAGAGCGATATGTCAAAATCTTTGGGGAGAAGAATTTCTTCATAGAATTACAGGATCACAACTATGTTGACGCCCCACCTGTCGATCCCAACCCAATGATGATAGATCTTGCGAGAAAAATGGGACTCGGCATGGTCGTCACAAATGACGTTCACTTCCTCAACGAAAACGACTACGAGGCACACGATGTGTTGACGTGTATCAGCACAGGCAAAATATACACCGATCCCAACCGCATGAAATACCCTACGGATGTATACCTAAAAAGTCCTGAGCAAATGCGCCAGATATTCCCTGATCTTCAGGAAGCTTGTGATCTTACTGTAGAGATAGCCAATCGATGCAATGTTGAAATAGATCTAAAAACTCGTCATGCACCGTCATTTACCCCTCCAGACGGCAGTGATCCGGGGCAGTTCCTTCGCAAACTTGTCTATGAAGGTGCGGAAAGACTTTATCCTGAGATTACAGATGAAGTGCGGGAACGTATTGAGCGAGAGATAGGCGTAATTGACGGCAAAGGGTTTTCAAGCTACTTTCTTATCGTCTGGGAATTTTGTAACTGGGCAGCAGAAAACAGCATACCGACTGGAGCCAGAGGTAGTGGCGTTGGTACCATTGTAGGCTACTGTCTGGGGCTTTGCAATGTTGACCCTATCAAATACGGGCTGCTTTTCGAGCGATTCATGGACCCGGAACGAGATGAGATGCCTGATATCGATATTGACATCTGCCAGGACGGACGTCCCAGGTTATTGGAATATGTCCGCGAAAAATACGGTGAGATAGCTCAGATCATAACATTTGGTACAATGAAGCCCAAGAGCGTTATACGTGATGTTTCAAGGGTTCTTGATGTGCCGCTGAATGAAGCCGACAAACTTGCCAAGATGGTACCAGACGGCCCCAAGGTCAAACTGGAGAAAGTTCTTGAAGAAATACCCGAATTCAAGGAAGAGTATGAAAACAACCCAACTGCACATAAAGTAATTGATATCGGTAAAAGACTTGAAGGCCTCACAAGACACTCTGGAGTCCATGCCTGTGCTGTTGTTATCGCTGATGAGCCGTTATCAAACTTCTTGCCGATATGCAGGCAGGCCAGTTCTGAAGACGCCATAACCCAATTTGAGGGACCAAGCGTTGAAGCTGTCGGATTGCTCAAGATGGACTTTTTAGGTCTGCGTACCTTAAGTGTCATCGAAAAGACAAAGCAATGGGTCAAGCAGCTTCATGATGTCGATATAGATATAGAAAAGATCGATATTACGGACATGCAGGTATTCAATATCTTTGCATCAGGGCGTACAAAAGGCGTGTTCCAGTTTGAGTCTGGTGGAATGGTTGATATGCTTATGAAGCTCAAGCCGGACCGGCTTGAAGACCTTATCGCCGCAAATGCGCTGTACCGCCCAGGACCTATGGCTCTTATCCCTGATTTTATCGCCAGAAAGCACGGAGCAGACTGGGAAGCACCTCACCCTATTATGAGGGAAATACTCGAGGAGACCTTTGGAATTATGATCTACCAGGAGCAGGTGATGCAAATATGTCACCGACTTGGCGGTATTAAGCTCCGAGCTGCTTACTCATTGATCAAGGCCATTGGTAAAAAGAAGGAAAAAGTTATCAATGCTGCGTTGGATCAATTCGTAAAAGGATGTGTCGAAAAAGGATTGACCGCAGAGCAAGGCAACGACATATTTGAGCTGATTAAAAAGTTTGCCGGTTACGGTTTTAACAAAAGTCACGCTTCAAGATACTCATATGTTGCTTATCAGACAGCATACCTTAAAGCATATTGGCCAGCTGAATTCATGGCTGCCCTGCTGACATATGAAAAAGGTGACACTGCAAAAGTTGTAGACTATATCGGCGAAGCAAAAGATATGGGTATCGATATCTTGCCACCGGATGTGAACGAAAGTTACACAGACTTTACCGTTATTTATGATGATGAGCAAAAAAGAAAAGACAAAATTGGTCATATACGTTTCGGACTTGGTGCCGTAAAAGGAGTTGGGATCAAAGCTGTTCAGCAAATAATAGAAGCGAGAAATGAATCAGGACCATTCAATAGCCTCTATCACTTCTGTGAAACAGTAGACTTGCGAGCAGTGAACAAACAAGTAATTGAATCGCTCATAAAAGCTGGAGCATTTGACAAGCTAAGCGGAACAAGATCTCAGATGGTTGAAGGCCTTGAAAACGCAGTCAAGGCAGGCCAGCAAGTACAGCGAGACAGAAATAGAGGTCAGAAAAGCTTGTTTGGTGCAATGGAGCAAGCTGGAGACAGCCAGGACAATCAAGATTCTGCAAGACTTCCTGATGTGCCTGCTTGGCCTGAAATGACCATGCTTAAATATGAAAAGGATGTTTTAGGCCTTTACGTAACAAGCAATCCATTGAGTAAACATGCCGATACTATAACAGCGTACTCAACAGCACATACAGATGAATTAGCTATTCTTGGCGGCGGCAAAGAAGTAATAATAGGCGGCATGATAACCAAAATCAGATCGATAATCACAAAGAAAGGCAGAAACGCCGGAGCCAAAATGGCGGTGCTTGAGTTAGAAGATTTTAATGGCAAAACTGAAGTAGTTCTATTTCCTTCTACTTATGCCAACAATGCCCATCTTGTGGAATCTGACAAGGTTGTCTTCGTTCGCGGAAAAATCGATTCACAACGAGAGCAACCTCAGATTATTTGCGATGAAATAATTGACATATCTCTTGCCGGGGAAAAGCTTACAACAAAAGTTAAAATGAACCTGAACGCTGAAAATGTAACAGATCAGATCATAGAGCAACTTCAAGATCTATGCCAGGCATATAGTGGAAAAAGTCCTGTATACCTCATGATAAGTACCGATGACGGGCAAAAAGTATCAGCCATAAGTGACAATTGTTTTTTTGTTCAACCGGATGCTGATTTTCGTGTGAAAGTAAGGGAAATTCTTGGAGAAGAAAATCTGGAACTGTCAAGATAGTGTATATGGCCGGGTCTGTTCGAAACAGGCAGATCTGTATATTAAATCAAATCTGCCTGTTTCGGGTTAATACCCGACCAACACCATAACAAACAACAAAATTCACAAAACCTTAAAAACGCAAGGGTTCATGCTTGATGTTTTCATATGCCTGCAGGAGATAACAACACATACTCTCTAAGCACTGCAAGACAAGTCCTGAAAATTATCAAACTTCCTTGATTACTGCCTTTTTCATTTTATCATCGAGAAACTTCTCTAAGGCTTTTTCTTTTGCCTGTTCCTCGAGCTGCTTTACTATATAGTCACGTACTTCGTCAAGATCACATACCCTTGGACTTTTCTTGTCAGTCACCTTGGCAATATGAAACCCGAATTCCGTACGAAAAATATCGCTAACCTCTCCAACTTCCATATCGAACGTTGCATCTTCAAAATCCTGAACCATCTTACCTTTTGCGTAATATCCCAAATCACCGCCATTATCAGCGCAATCTGAGTACTTAGCAGTAACCTCGGCAAAATCAGCCCCTTGGTCAAGTTCTGATTTGGCCTGCGTCATTTGTTCGAAAATTTGAGGATCTTCCTGACCTGGTCCAATATGCTTAACAAGGTGTGAAGCTCTTATCATTTCAGGAATTGTAAAACGTTCTTTATTTTCAGAGTAAAACTCTTCTATATCTTTTTGTCGGGGTTGTACAGCTTTGCTGGTGATTTTTTCAATTAAATGCCTGATTCTGACCTGTAATTCTACATCATTAATCAGATTTTGTTTTTCAGAGATGTCTATTCCGCGCTCAGCAAAGAATTTATCTTCACCGCCGCTTTTATTTATGAGCTCTTGATACTGACTTTCAGTCTCCTCAGCAAAATCACCATCTAAGTCAAGTGCCTGCTGTTTCATCAGAACTCGCTCAATAACGTTTTCTTTAGACCACTCTATCAGTTGTTTATCGCGATGCTGCTTATCTTGTTGGGCAAAAACCTGTTCGTAATGAGGCCGCAATCTTTCCGCTTCTTGTTCAACCACGCCCCATTCAATCTTTTCGCCATTAACGGTCAATGTCATATCAGTCTCTAATTTCCTTCGTACATGCAAAATAAGTCAATTACGCTATAATAACATAATTTGTTAGTTAGGCAAACTTTTTTTTATTATTTTTTGTCGCAATAAAACCAGAATAGGTTAACACATATAGGTTGAATAATGCAAATAAGCATTAATTGCCAACACTAATGCGTTGATTTGCTGATAAATATAATTTATAATTATTGATATAGAAGCCTGCTAAATTATCGGTATTTCAGATTTCTATACATAAACCATGTTTATAAGCAAAACGACATTATATGTCCATAAATGATAAATACATAGATGTACACCTTCATCTTCAGGATAAAGAATACGATACTGACAGGCATAATATTATACTTGAAGCAGAAAATAAGCATATAGACTTTATGTTCTGCTGCAGTGCTCATGAGCGTGATTGGGAACAAGTTGCAGCCATGTCAGAGCATTACAAAAGTATAATCCCATTTTTAGGAATACACCCATGGTTTGTTGATAAAATTGAAGAAAACTGGGATAAGAGACTAATCGATAAAGCCCAAAAGAAACATTGCGGGATAGGTGAAATTGGGCTTGATAGGCTTTTGACCAGAACTTCTTTTGCTCTGCAAATAGAGATATTCAAAAAACAGCTAAATATTGCAAAAGACCTCCGAAAACCAGTAAGCATTCATTGTTTAAGTGCTTATGGGTATTTGCTTGAGATTATCAAGGAATTGAAACCGATTCCTGAAGGTTCCTTTATTCATTCATACAGTGGTTCAAGCGAAATGATCAAGCAATTCGCAGACCTTGGGCTTATGTTTTCTTATAACGGGAAGGCCCTGGATGAAAAAAGTAAACGATATGCAAAGAATATCAAAGCAACAGGCATTGATATATTACTTCTCGAAACTGACAGCCCTTTCATGATGCCGCAGGAATTAGAAATCAAAACCGGACAGTCCAGAAACAAACCGGCCAATCTGCCTGTTTTTGCAAAAGAAATCGCTAAGCTCAAAAGCATAAGCCCCTCAGAACTTTCATCTGCTGCTTATGACAACTCATTAAGAATCCTATCGGCAATCAATAATTCATAGCAATAAAAATCAATTAGCACTTATTAATCCTCTTATTCATTAGACTTGCATTAATTTTAAAGCTTTAAAACCAAACAAAAAACTGATATAATAGCAACGCGGATATTTTTGGTATAAAAGTGTATTAATTGTCGAAGTTTACGGGTTGTAAATATGGAAGAATCGAATAATTATTCACATCATGATCTTAACACCCTTGCATATGATGAATTTATAGAGCTACTGGAACGGGATTCAACTATTCCTGTAGAATGGAAATTAGCGTTTATTGGAAGCTCTATATCCAATTTTGAAACAGCTCTTGAAAACTTTGAAAAAATAATAGATGATGAGGTCCTGAATGACGCTTCAGATAAACCGTTTTAGATTCAAGGGTTGCAACAATATAAAAGACATACCCGACTTATCTTTACAGGATAATGGTCTTATCATCTGTGACCAGGTTGCACCCTATGATATTTCGATAATAGATGTTGTTTACCGTCTCCTTTCAGGTGATCACGATGCATTAAAAGATATAATTTTCGGTCACCTTTCGACCAATCAGCAAGTACAGAAAGTTGAACTTGTCACCAGCATAAATGAGCAGGAGTACGCAATAAGTCCTGATATTCCAATTCATTTGCAGCCTGAAGAAATAAGGAAAGCTACTAATTTTTTCAAGAAAAACAATCAGGTATTAAAACTGTTTTCGCTGCAGGAGTTTTCTAAAGCTCCTGCGTCTAAGAGGTATGAATTCATATCACAATTCCTTAACCTCACAACCTATATTGATTTTGAAAAAAGACTCGAGATTCTTACGGCCCCAACTGACAAGCTTCTTGCAAGGATAAGCTCACAAGTTAACAAAAAGAACAAGTTATTATCTCAAATACTTGCAAATGAAGGTTTTAATAGCAACAACGAATGCGTGGACATCGTTAATGCAATGCTTGCTAAAAGTAATATAGACCGGATAAGCAGTCTTGAAGATTTGCCAGATGCTGCTGGAAAAATAACGGAAGTCATTGAAAACTGGACAAATTCACCGGAATACAAAACGGCAAATGAGCTTAAAGTTGATATTGACAATATCGTAGATCACGAAAATCTCTTTGATTTGTGGGTAGAATATTCCGACACATGGAGCAGTCTGAGATATAAAGAGCTGGAATCGAAAGGCTTATTCTTTGAAGATGTATTAGAAAAAGGGCTTGAATGGATTACATCTGACAACCTCGTTGAATGCCCTCTGTGCGGCAGTGACATTTCAATTGACAAGCTTAAACTTGACATCAAAAAAAGAATTGAAAGCAATAAGGAATTCATAAGTCTACGCGATGATTTTGCAAAAAAAGCCGATAAATTCTATACAGAAATCAAGAAATATATAGTCCAGCTTACGGTCATTAATGAAAAGTGCAAAACGATTAATATACAAAATCCATTGGCACATATAACCGATGAATTACAAGAATCATGCAGTCTCCTGAACTCAGAAGACCCTGAAAAAGTGTTTATACCTCTGCTAAACGACTTCCACAAAGACACATTTAAGCATGGCCTTGAGATACTTAAGCAAGATATTGAAAGAAAATTTGAAGAATTAGCAGGCAATGAAGAACTTGCACAGCTCAAATCGACGCGGGAAGAGATACTCAAAATCCAAAATATCTCACGGGATATTTTAGGGCTTCAGAAAAATCGAAACGAACTCCTCAAACAGAAAAGCACTGATAGCCGTATAAATGACATTGCTGTAAAAGCAAGAAACAATGTTGTTGAGAGCTTTGTTAAAAGCGTAGCTCCAATTGCAGACAGATTGATAAAGGAGGTATTTGAACCTTCTGAGAACAATGGTAGGAAAAATAAAAATCAGTGGCAATATGACCCTCATTCAAGCATAACACTTCATTGCATTGGAATCAACACTGATCAATCAGTACTGCCTGCTTACTACAGCGACCAGATTCTTCCTGTAGCCGGACTTTGCATCTTTTTAGCTGTAAGAAAAATAGAAGCTTATACCGAATGCCGTTTTCCTGTTTTGCTAATTGACAAAGCTATTGACTGCATAAACGAAGAGTACATACAAGACGTTACAAAAATGGTCTTGAATGAATTTAATAAAGACCAATTTTTCATATCGACTTCAAATCTTGAAATCCTGAAAGCCCTGACCGCTGCAAAAGCCCAGACTAATACGAAGATAGCAGTAAAATTCGACTCGTTAGCTCTTTACAGCGAATACCGTAAAATGGGTTGATTGAATAAAAAAAAGCCGTGGAAACGTATTTTGTTGCCACGGCTTAAAATCATATTGAGTTATCTCATTTGCTTGTAAGCATTTATAAGTCCATTTGTTGAGCTGTCGTGCGATGTCACCATCTGGTCGCTTTCGAGTTCAGGCAATATGCTTTTCGCCAGTTGCTTACCAAGCTCGACTCCCCACTGATCAAAGCTGAAAATATTCCATATAACGCCCTGAACAAAAATCTTGTGTTCATACATCGCAATCAGAGACCCAAGAGTTCTCGGCGTAAGCTTCTTTATAAGTATAGAATTTGTTGGGATATTTCCATTGAATACCTTGAATGGAAGCAACTCTTTTATCTGCTGATCACTCTTGCCTGCAGCCTTTAATTCTGCTTCAACTTCTTGTGAATTCTTTCCTTTCATAAGCGCCTCTGTCTGCGCAAAGAAATTAGAAAGCAACTTCTTGTGATGGTCACTTATCGGGTTATGCGTCTGAGCGTGAGCAATAAAGTCGCAAGGTATAAGCTTTGTTCCCTGATGTATAAGCTGATAGAAAGCATGCTGTCCATTAGTACCAGGTTCACCCCATACAATAGGTCCGGTCTGATAGCTTACAGGCTTGCCTCCGCGATCAATACTCTTTCCGTTGCTTTCCATATTACCCTGCTGGAAATATGCAGCAAATCTATGCATATATTGGTCATAAGGCAAGATAGCTTCTGTTTCAGCACCAAAGAAATTGTTGTACCACAAACCTATAAGAGCAAGAATAAAAGGCATATTTTTCGAAGGTTCAGCTGTTCTGAAATGATTATCCATTGCGTTGGCACCTTCAAGCAATTCGACGAAATCATCAAAACCAATTGTGCATGCGATAGGCAAACCAATTGCTGACCACAGCGAATAACGTCCGCCAACCCAATCCCAAAAGCCAAACATATTGGCAGCATCAATGCCAAACTTCTCCACTTCAACTTTATTGGTCGATACGGCTACAAAGTGCTTGCTTACACCAGATTCGCAACCACTCTTCTCTATAAACCAGTCACGTGCAGTAAATGCATTGGTCATAGTTTCCTGAGTAGTAAATGTTTTCGAAGCAATTATAAAAAGCGTTGTTTCAGGGTCTACTCTCTTTAATACTTCAGCGATATGCGAACCATCTACATTTGACACAAAATGAGGGGTTATATTCTTCCAGTAAGGTTTCAAAGCTTCAGTAACCATTACAGGACCAAGATCTGAACCGCCAATACCAATATTTACTATATCAGTAATAGGCTTTTCTGTATAGCCATTCCATTGACCAGAAATAAGATCATTACAGAATACCTTCATCCTGCTGAGAACTTCTCTGACTTCAGGCATCACATCTTTTCCACCAACCATTACTGATTCGTCAGAAACATTTCTCAAGGCAGTATGAAGCACCGCCCTGCCTTCTGTTTTATTTATCAAGCTGCCCTTGAACATTTCTTCCACGGAATCCCTTACGAAAGTATCTTCCGCAAGCTGATTGAGCAACTCGAGCGTTTTTTCAGTTATTCTATTCTTTGAATAATCGAGAAGTATATCCTCAAATTTTAATGAAAATTTATCAAACCTATCAGGGTCATCTGCAAAAAGATCTGTCATGTTGACATTTTTCATCTCAGTAAAGTGATCTGAGAGTTTTGCCCATGAAGGTGTTTGGGTAGGATCAATATTTCTTAGCATAAGATATCCTCATATATTCTTTCATGTATAATACAAATTAAACCACAATGCGTAGTAATAAACCGCATTGACTCTGAACAGAAAGTATATAAGTTTTATCTTTTATATCAAGTCAACAGTAACTCATTGCGGACTTTTTTTCGCTGCCGCTGCACCATAGACCTGTTTTTCTTCTTTTTGAGTCGCATTAAGGCGTTGGCGCATTACCCTTACAGGGTGATAGTCTCTGGATCTTGGTATCCATCTTTTCCAGTCACTTTCAAATTCATCGTACCCGCCAGGGTAATACTCATCAAAAACCTCTGTTGTAGGGCGTGAAAGAAGTTTTTTATAGAGATATTTTTCGCCATTTTTCTCAATTATCTGCTCTTCAAAGCCGTAATCCTTTTTACATTCAAGGACTACATCTTTTAATATCTTACGCATATTGCTGCTTCTCATCAAAAAATAAGTCATAGAATAACCAATTGAGTACGCAGCGGTCACATTTTCTGCTCTGAGCTCATTCCATTGGTCATAATCAAGATTGACGTACTCTTTCGGATTAACTGGGAAACCGGTTTTCAACCAATGTACATTCCACTCCTTGCAGTCATTTGTAGAATATATCCGCTTGTTGCGGCCTATAACGTTTAGTCCCTGAAAATACTGGGACAAGCCTTCATTGAGCCACATAGGACAATTAGGGTAATGATGAGCCATCAAAAGATGCTGCGTCTCATGAAATAATACCTCAAGCATTTGCTTAACATCGGTATTCTTCCATACAACGCACTCATTATCGCCAAGCGAGAAGTAGCCGTCAGCAAGAGCTTCGGAACCAAATTTGTCACGATAATACTGGTTGTACTTTTCCTTATCGTCAAATATTATCAAAGTTACCTTGAAGTCTTCAGGAAAGTCAAGACCAAAAGTTCCTGTATAAGTTTCAAGTATACATTCAATACCAAAACAGATACCTGCTTCCACAGGTTCAGTCATATCGAAATCCTGAAGTTTGAATATGCAAGGAGATTGCGTATACACATTAAAGTTGTATTTTTCTTCGATTTCATCACCTTTAAGGCATGAAAACATGTTAATAACAACAAAAAATAAAGCAATCTTTTTAAGCATACCACTCTCCAGATCATAATAAAATCAGTTACTCTTTTTACTGCTTGTCTCAGGCATGACCTCAAGCATTCTGTACAGAGAGACACGCGCTTTCTTTGCTGTCTCTTCAGGTACATCAACCTCGTAAACCATATTTTCGAGTGAATATATGAGTTTATCAAGTGTCATCTTTTTCATGTTCATGCAAGTTGCAACACAGCCGTTTATGAACTCTTTCTCTGGATTCTGCTTCTTAAGTGCATGCAGGATACCCGGTTCTGTAGCAACAATGAATTTAATCTGTTCGCTGCTTTTTGCGTAAGCCAGCATCTGTCCGGTACTCAAAAGCACATCAGCAACCTCTCTTGTGAGTTCAGGGCATTCTGGATGCGCCATTATAGTTGCATCAGGATTATTCTGCTTCAATTCCTTAAGATGATCAGCCGATATTCTCGCATGCGTTGGGCAATACCCAGGCCACAAGATTATATTTTTTCCGGTGCGTTCCTTTACATAACTTCCCAAATATCTGTCTGGAACAAATATTATTCCCTTGTCATCAGGCAGTTTTGATACCAGCTCAATCGCATTTCCGCTTGTGCAGCAATAATCGCTAAGAGCCTTGACCTCGGCTGTACTATTGACATAGCACACAACTAACGCATCTGGGTACTGCTTCTTAAAATCGGCAAGCTGCTCAGCCGTTATCATGTCTGCCATAGGACATCCGGCAGTCATATCCGGTATAAGGACCGTTTTTTGAGGCGAAAGTATCTTTGCCGTCTCTGCCATGAAATGAACGCCGCAAAATACAATTACATCCGCATCTGTAGCTGCCGCCTGTTTGCTGAGACCAAGTGAATCGCCGGCAAAATCCGCTATATCCTGTATCTCAGGAAGTACATAATTGTGCGCAAGTATAACAGCGTTGCGTTCTTTTTTGAGTCTTAATATCTTTTCTGTGGTAGTTTCGATAGCCATAGTAAAAATCAAAATTATCTAAATTTATTAAAAGCTGGAATGCTCAACCTTTTGATGGATTAAAGGATGTTTTCTTTTTTACGACCTTCTTCTCAAAAGGACGGTATTTCCTAAGCATTTCCAGCAAATTGTTCATATCATCATAAATAGGGGCTTCAAACTTCATTCTTTTACCGGTTTTAGGATGATCTATTGCAAGTTTCCATGCATGCAAAGCTTGCCGTGACAATAACGGATTTTCAGGCCTTGGCTGCCTATCTTCAAGCTGCCATAAATACACATCCTTGCCGCCATACATTTGGTCTGCCACAAGGGGATGTCCAATATGAGACATATGTACCCTTATTTGATGTGTACGTCCGGTGTATAGGTCGAGTTCGACCAGCGAAAATCCGCGGAACCGTTCTAAAACCTTGTAAACAGTGATAGCTTCTTTGCCTTCATCAAATCTGACAGCCGATCTTTCTCGATTTGTCGGGTGCATACCGATAAGAGTTTTTATCTGATCGCTGTCAAGCTCAGGGTTGCCATGAACAATAGCAACATACGTCTTCTTGGTAGTCCTGTTGCGGAACTGATCAGAAAGCTTCCACTGAACTTCATCAGTCTTGGCTACGACCATTGCCCCTGTTGTATCTTTATCAAGCCTGTGAACTATTCCAGGGCGATAATGATACGTACCCGTCGAGAGTTTTTCACAATGATGAACCAGTGCATTGACAAGTGTACCGCTTTTATACGCCCTTGCCGGATGCACTACAATATTAGGCTGCTTATTTATAACAAGCAGATAATCATCTTCATAAACTACATCAATCGGTATATCTTCTGGCTCGACATTCTTGACCTGAGGCTTAGGCAACGTAACAGCTACTACATCATCTGAGTTTAATGTAGTTGATGGTTTTACCTTCTTGTCATTTACAAGTACATCGCCCTCTTTTACCAATTTCTGGACAAGAGTCCTCGAAAACCTACTGAATTTGCTGTTAAGATATTGGTCAACCCTCTTAAGCTTTAGATTTGGACCTACCTTCAGATAGACTTTCTCACCGCCTTGAAACTCTTCGAGTATCTTAGCAAGCTCCGAGGCATTGGCAAACCTGCCATCAGGCAATACAATATCCTCAAGATCATCAGCGATATGCTGCAGATGCGGTTTATATTTTATTTGCCCGTTTTCGATTATTCATTGCCTCTTATATTAATTTACTGCGGTTTCTTCAACCTGAGCTTCTTCACTGTTCTCTACGGCTGGCTCAACCACAGGTTCGACAAAAGTAAAAGTTTGCTTAGCTGTTGCAAGGCCTTCAAGCTTGTCTTTTGCCATTTCTACAACACAAGTCTTGTCATAGTCAGTGTTTGCAAGAATTTGACCATAAAGAGTCGCTGCTTCATCAAATTTGCCTGCATCCTGTTTTGCAAGAGCAATACCATACTTTGCAAGTGCTTCTACAGTTATATTACCCTTTGCCTCTTTAATTGCTTCCTCATAAAGAGTTATAGCTTCCACTGTATGTGCTTCAACCTGCTCGGCAGTTGGAACAGAATTGCTGTAATGAAGCTGTGCTCTTACTGCATCAGCAGCCTTAACCTTTGCAAGCGAATTCTGCACGCCTTTAAGAGCTGATGCCTTATCAAGCAGTTCGTCAACGAGATCACTAACCTCATCCATCGATTTTTCGCCTGAGATAGCTTCCGCTTTAGCTGCAGAGATATCCTGATAGACAGCGGTAACCGCGGCCTGCTTATCCATATTAGGACGAACATCTTTTTGGCCCATCTTAGCAATCTGCATAAATCCGGCAACAATTATAACAACAACACAAATACTTTCCCACCAGTGTTTCTTGATATAATCAGGTGCTTTCTTGGCATATACTACAAAATCATTCTGTTTCAACTCATGTCGATGTTCAGCATCCATAGTTTTTACTCCGCATTCTTATCAACTACAATAAATTAACACTTAATATCCGAACTCAATTACATAATATTGAGTATCTAATCTTGTTTTATTATAAAACTTTGCTTTTAGCTTGCAATAGTCGTTTCTCGTTAATACAATTTTATAGAAGAAAAATGAAAAATATTTCTGCATTATGCAGGTGCGAAAACCTGTACAGGTAAAAGAAATCGCTATTTCAAGCTTTACCGCACAAAAAATTGCCGTAATATTTTTTTGTGGTTTCAAATACAATATATTAAAAATTATAGATATTTAAGTAGAAATCTGAATACAAAACACAAAAAGGATCGACAATGCCCGGGATTAGAGTAATACTTCTTCTACTTGTAACTTTTTTTTACTCATCTACGTTATTTGCTGAATTAGATAAAACACGCTATATTGCACTTGAAGAGATTGAACCAGGAATGGAAGGTTATGCTTTGAGTGTTTATGAAGGAACGCTTATTGAGAAATTCCCGATAAAGGTTATCAGTATAGTAAAGGACTACAAGCCAGGTAATGACGCTATTTTCGTAATGGGAATCAATGAGAGATTCGAACATACCGGCCCCGTTCAAGGCTGCAGTGGTTCCCCAGTTATACTTGACGGCAGAATAGCCGGAGCACTGGCTTTTGGCTGGGGATTCGTCAAGGACCCGCTCTACGGTGTTACACCTATAGCCGAGATGCTGGAGATAAGCGAAAGACAGGAAGCAATAGGACAAAATGCACCAAAGATTAAACTCAATACCAAAGAGCTTGATTTCAGTAGAATATGCAAAGACGTAGCCGGATTCATAACTGAGCAAAACCAGCAAGGACCTATGGGGCTCCGCCCTCTTGATGTGCCTGTTATCAGCTCATTTTCATCAAAAGTCTGCAGCCAAATGGAAAACCTTTGCAATATTAAAATTTTCTCCGGCACCTCTGCAGGACAAGCAATAAACACCACTCCCGGCAGCTGCGTTCCGAATTTCGAAGCCGGATCGGTAATATGCATTCCAATGGTTGACGGCGACATTAAAATGGCGGCTACGGGTACTGTAACAGATGTTGTAGGTAACAAAGTCTACGCCTTCGGACATGCTTTCGAGGCTGCAGGAAAAGCAGAATTGCCGATGTCATGCGGACTCATACACATGGTTGTAGCTAATCAGATATCATCATTCAAAGTTGGACAAAGCACCCAAACGGTCGGAACCATTACAACAGACGCATCAACCGGTATTCACGGTATAATCGGAAAGAACCCTCCTCTCATACCATTTAAGATAACTGTAGACAGGAACGACAATCCAGAAACGGAAATTTATAATTGTACGCTTGCAAAGCATGACATGTATACTCCATATCTCATTCAGGCTGCTATAGCAGGAGCAGCCTTGTCTCAGGGAGATGTTCCTGCAGAGCATACAGTGGAGTATTCATGCAACATAGCAATTGATGGTTTTGATGACATAACTTTCAGCAACACTTCCAGCGGACAAAGTATCGGAGATGCAATATTTGAAACGGCAGGTCCAGTAGCGGCACTCATGAACAATCCTTTCAAAAAGATAGCTGTCAAGAATATTGATTTCAGCATTGATATAAAGGAAGGCGAAAGCCTTGCAGATATAACTCTGGTCAAGACGAATGACACCAAAGTCAAGCCCGGTCAAAGCATAGATATGGAAATCTTTACAGAAAAGCGTTATCTGCCTGAAAAAAGTTACAAGGCAACGCTTGAAATACCTTCCGATATAACACCGGGGCGTTATCAGATAGTTATCAGTGGAAGCGAGCTTTACCAGAACTTTATCAACTCTTCCAGACAATATGAGACAATGATAAATGACGCGTCTTCACTTGTTGAAGTTATGCGTAAAAAACTACAACAGCCTAAAGCAGGCCTTTACATTTTCATGCGAACTACTCAAAACGGTATCAGCATTGGCAAATCACCTCTTGAAGGACTGCCTTCAAGCAAGACGAAAACCTTGGCAAGCCCAAAAAGAAATTATAGAATCGCACCGATATTCAACTGGATAGAGACCCAAGTAGACACCAATGACATAATAATGGGGCAACACCAGATCAATATATTGGTTGAAGAAGAACTTTAATTGTTCACGACAGCAATGATAAAAACTTAAAAAGATATACCAGGAGAATATATATGAAAAGAACTCTTACAGTACTTTTAATTATCAGCATAAGTTCATACGTTAATGCCGTAACATCAAATATGACGGAGTTTACAAGCGGCAGTGACTTTGCCAAAGGCGATCCTAATGGCGTAGTCATTGATTCGAGCGGCAAGATAACACTTAATCGTGACTACAAAATAATCGCAGAAAAGTTCGATAACCTTTGGACAATAAACTCAATCATTGAGATAGGCGAAAACATATTCATAGGTACAAGCCCTGATGGTGCCATACTGAAAATAAACGGCACAGACAAGGAAAAAATATACAGCGGAAATGTCTCCAAGGAAAAGGAAGCTTCTGCTACCCAGACAAAGGAAAGCAATCAAATTCCTGAAGAAAAATGCGAAAAGTCGGCAACTGAAAGCTCGCAGTTCTCAAATGAGCATATTTTTGCGATGTGCGTTGACAGTCAGAAAAGATTGATTGCCGGTATCAGCGGGGAAGACTGCAGAATAATAAAATTCTCACCAGATATGAAAAGCTACGAAACAATCTGCAAGCTCAAAGACGACTCATTTATATTCAGCCTAATTGCAGATTCAAATGATAATATATATATAGCTTCTGGCCCTAACGGCAAGATATATAAAATCAATTCAGGCAGCAGTGAGCCAGTAACCCTTTATGAATTAAACGAAAGAAATATTACAAGCCTTAAGCTTGTTGGTGACAATTTGTACGCTGGTTCAGATAAACGTGGTATAGTTTATAAACTCAAATCTGACGGTTCAGAAACCAATGTTCTATACGACAGTGACCAAACAGACATAATTTCGATATTGCCGGACAGCAAAGGTAATTTATATGTTGTTGCGACCGGAACAGACAATTCAGGTAACGGCATGGGGAATATGCCGCCAATGAATATGCAGGTAATGCAACCTGAACAGCAGGATAATGATGCCTCAGATGATGAGGAAGGCAACAGGTTTTCAACATCGCAAGGCGGGCTGAGGATGACTATAGCCGCAACAAAACCCCAAGAAAAAGATCAGAGACCTGAAATGTATAACGGGCAACAGCAAAATGCTGCAGAGAGTGTCGTTTACAAGATATCTCCAAATGGAATAACAAGTAAAGTAATGCAATCAAGAGGCCTTTTCCTTGATGCAAATCTTTCAGATAATGAAATATTCGTTGCCACAGGAAATAACGGCAAGCTTTTAAGTGTAAATACAGAATCTCTTTTTCAGAGCAGCATATATGAGGACAGTAAAAGCAGCCAATTGACATCGCTGTTGAAAATTGACAAGGGATTGCTTTTAGGTCTTTCTAATCCGGCCAGATTAGTACTTCTTTCTCAAGGCTATGCCGAAACAGGAAACTGGGTATCTGAAATAATCGATGCAGGTCAGCCGGCATTGTGGGGTAAACTCCAACTTGATGCACAAATACCAGAGGGCTGCAGTATAAAACTTTCAAGTCGCAGCGGCAATATAAGCGATTCTGAAAATGGCGACATGTCTCAATGGAGCAAACCAATTGAGGTTGAGGAAGCAACTGCCTTAGATTGTCCGACAGCCCGTTTTGCCCAGATCAAAATCATATTAGACAGCAACAGCGGCAAAGATAAGAGCCCGGTAATACGTGGAGTTGCACTCGCCAATGTAATCCCTAACATAGCACCTGTAATCAAAGGTATAAAGACGGCAAGAAGCCCACAGGAAGGCGCAAAAGGAATAATTAATATCGGCGTATCAGCGTCAGACGAAAACGATGACCCGCTATTATGCAGTTATTACATCCGTAATATAGAGTCTTCACTGTGGATAGAGATAGACAAGGATAACGAACAAAATAAATATCAATGGAATACGTTAAGTGTTCCTGACGGCATATACGAGATCAAAGCTGTTGTAAGCGATAAGAACGGCAACAACCCTCAGTCTTCACTCGAGGCAAGCTGGGTAAGCAATCCGGTAGCTGTAGATAATACTGCCCCTGAAATGATATCAAGTAATGTTACCGTAGGAGACAGTTCAGCTACAATCTTGCTTACATTGAAAGATCAGTACTCATTAATTGACACACTTCGTTACACTGTCGACAGTAAAGACAAATGGACGACTACAATACCTGACGACATGCTTTATGACACAAAACAAGAGTCTTTCACGATAGTTGCAGATGAGCTCGAACCAGGGCCGCATATAATAGCTGTTGAAATCAGCGATTCGCTTGGGAATAAGACATATGAAAGCTTTGCAGTGGAGTTGGAAAAGTGAGAACAATTAGCTATAATACAATAGTTGATACAGTCAAACAACTCTGTATAGACAGTTGCTACATATTGCCTCAGGACGTTTATGATGCTATCGATAAATCCATTAAGACTGAGACAAACGCGAGAGCAAGAAACATCCTAAATCAGCTTATAGATAATGCTGACATAGCAAGAGAAGAACGCATACCGATATGTCAGGATACTGGACTGACTATAGTATTTGTTGAACAGGGTTCCAAGTGCGGATTTGAGCCCCCTTCAAGCGATTCAGAAGCGACTATAACGGATGCAATTAATGAAGGCGTTAAGCAAGGCTATAGTGATGGACTGCTGCGAAAAAGCCTTGTTAGCGAACCGCTGAATCAAAGGCTCAATACACAAACTAATACGCCGTCCATAATACATCACTCTATTGTCCGAGGCGACCATATAAAAATAAGTGTCATGTGCAAAGGCGGCGGCTGTGAAAACAAAAGCCAATTCAAAATGTTCAATCCTACTGCATCCAAAGAAGAAGTCATGGAGTGGGTAGTTGGCGTAGTAGACCAGGCTGGAGCAAATGCCTGCCCTCCATTCGTTATCGGCGTCGGCATTGGAGGAGATTTCGAACAGTGCTGCTTAAATAGCAAGAAAGCTTTGCTTAAGAAACTGGGCGAAAAGAATCCTGACCCCTTTTATGCTGAAATGGAAGATGATCTGCTTGAGTCTATTAACAAGTGCGGATTTGGCCCACAAGGATTTGGCGGAGACACCTCTGCTCTTGGTGTAATGATTGAGACAGCCGGATGCCACATTGCATCTCTGCCGGTAGCGGTGAATATTGAATGCCACGCACACAGGCATAAGACCGCGATACTTTAGAAGACAAATGAGATGTTTTGCGGCTTAGAACTAAAACGGAGCCTCAAAACATCTTTTCAAGACACTCTCGGCCGCTCATGCCCTCTTTTATGCCGAGACAGGCAGCAAGCTCATTTATCTCAGCCGCAGGAGCATCAAGGACATCCTCTATTGTCTTAACCGGACTTTGCACCCGAACCGCTGGATAATCGAACTTGGCAAGAGCCTGGATATTAAATGCACCGCATGCGACCATACCTTTGCCTGTCGTGCAGAACAATACATTGAATGGCCCTGCATATACAGAATAGCCCTTGGCCTGTCCGTTTGAAAGTTGTATTATCTTTTCCATAAAGAAAAAAGGCAGACCCTTTCGAGCCTGCCTTGATATAGTTTACGAAGCAGCCTTTTTGGCCTTTTCTCTATACATGTTGATAACTTCAACCACTGTTTCAGCAGTTAGGTCACCATATATCTCATCATCTATCATTATAACCGGTGCCAGTCCACATGCACCAACGCAGCGGGCTTCTGAAAGAGTGAAAAGATTATCTTCTGTAGTACTGCCGACTTCTACGCCAAGCTCTTTTTTAAGAGCTTTAAGTATATCAGCGGCTCCCTTGACGTAACAGGCTGTTCCCATACATACGGCAACATTGTACTTGCCCTGCTTCTCAAGATTGAAGAAGTGGTAGAAAGTAGCCACGCCCCAAATATGGGCAGTAGGTATATTCATTTGCTCTGATACGAAATCCATGGTATCACGTGAAAGGTATCCGAAAATGCTCTGTGCCTTATGAAGCACGGCAATAAGATACGACTCAAAGTGAGGCTTGTCACGCAAACCATCGATAA
The DNA here is from genome assembly GCA_044440125.1 of Sedimentisphaeraceae bacterium JB056. Classification (GTDB taxonomy): domain Bacteria; phylum Planctomycetota; class Phycisphaerae; order Sedimentisphaerales; family Sedimentisphaeraceae; genus JBITAJ01. The sequence goes on from JBITAJ010000022.1 coordinate 29,647, forward strand.
AAGTCTGTAATTCCTTTAATTCTTTAGACATATCTATTAACTCCTGATATTTATCTGGATTTTTCTATAGTTATGGGAAGCGGCTTGGTGCCGCCTCCCTTGATAATTCTAAAACGCCAATCAGCCCTCTGTGGAAAGCAGCTCAGTTGGAATAACTCCCTTAGGCTCTTTCTTTCCATAATGCGTATGGAGAAGCTTATGCGAAAGAGGTCCAAGAGGCTCGCCAAGGAACTCTTTGTAAAGGAACTGTACGCTTGGATTCTGATGACTCTTACGCAGCTTGTTTTCCGCATCGGAAGTATACAGCGCAGAAGCACGTTTCCTCAGGCATTCCTCGTCAAGCGGAATACTGTTTGTAAGCGGATAAGGCTGGCCGCCTCCACCGATACAACCGCCAGGACAAGCCATGATTTCAACAAAATGATACCTGTCAGGCTCATCTTTGACAATCTTAAGCAGCTTTTCAGCATTACTCAATCCGTGTGCTACTGCTACACGAACTTCAAGGTCGCCCATCATTACACTGCCTTCTTTAATGCCCTTCATTCCACGAACAGCATCAATATTCACTTCATCAAGCTCATCACCGGTAACAAGATAATATGCAGATCTGATAGCCGCTTCCATAACACCGCCAGTTGCACCAAATATTATACCAGCACCTGTATAAGCTCCGATAGGATCGTCAGGAAGCTCAGGTTTGAGGTTTACGAAATCAATACCGGCAGATTTGATCATCCACGCAAGCTCTCGTGTTGTCAGAACATAATCAGTAGCATCAAGACCTTCAACTTTAAGCTCAGGACGATCCGCCTCATATTTCTTAGCGGTACAAGGCATAACTCCGACATTACATATCTTACCTGGCTCAACATTAATCTTTTTGGCAAAGTATGTCTTTATGAGGGCTCCGGCCATACTCATTGGCGACTTAGCCGTTGAGATATTGTCAAGCAGATCAGGGTAGAATTGCTCAGCAAATTTCATCCAACCACTTGAACAAGAAGTTATCATAGGAAGTTTGCCGCCATTTTTAATCCTGTCAACAAGCTCACTGCCTTCTTCCATAATTGTAAGGTCAGCAGTAAAGTTTGTATCAAATACATAGTCAAAGCCAAGCAGACGAAGTGCCGCAAATATCTGGCCTTCCATGTTTTTGCCCGGCTCAAGACCAAATGCTTCACCAATCGCAGCACGTACACTCGGTGCAACATTGACAACTTTAACAACATCAGAGTCATTAAGTTTATTGAATACATTATCTGAGTCACTATTCTCAAGGAAAGCTGCTGTAGGACAGATATTGACACATTGACCGCAAGCAGCACAAACGCTCTCACTCATCGGCATGTCAAATGCAGGCATAACTACTGTCTGGAAGCCGCGACCGGCAAGACCCAGATTAGTTACTTCCTGAACTTCTGAACACATTCTAACGCAGCGACCGCAAAGAATACACTTGTTAGGATTTCTAACAACTGATGGTGAAGACTTGTCCTCACTGTAATTTTTACGTTCACCTTCGAAATGCCTCTTATTTATACCCATCCTTGAAGAGAGCTTCTGAAGTTCACACATACCGTCACGCTCACAAGTGTGACAATCCTGTGGGTGATTGTCGAGAATGAGCTCGACAATATCACGACGTGCTTCTCTGATAGCCGGTGTATTGGTATGTATTTTCATACCTTCACCAACTGGTGCAGCACAAGATGCAACAAAGTTTCGTGCACCTTCAACTTCTACAATACAAACCCTGCAAGCACCCTCAATAGAGAGTTTTGGGTGGTAACATAAACGTGGTATATGATAGCCAAGTTTGTCAGCGGCCTGCATAATTGTCTGGCCGTGCTCAACCTGGTATTCTTTATTATTTATATGAATGGTAACAAGATTATCCATTATTATCCTCACTTTTTATCAATTGCACCGAATTTACAGGCTTCGAAACACTGGCCGCACTTGATACATTTATTTTGATCGATTAAATGCTTAGCTTTCTTCTCACCGCTTACTGCATCAACTGGGCAAACTCTCTTACAAGCTCCGCAGCCAACACACTTGTCGTTAATTACATAGCTTAGCATAGCCTGGCAAACACCTGCACGACACTTCTTATCGTTAATATGTTCTTCATATTCTTCACGGAAGTTCTTGATAGTACTAAGCACAGGGTTAGGAGCAGACTGTCCCAGACCGCAAAGAGAAGCCTTCTTGATCATATTTCCAAGCCTTTCAAGCTTTTCAATATCTCCGGCACGACCCTTACCTTCTTCTATTCTTGTCAGGATTTCAAGCATACGCTTTGTACCTTCGCGACAAGGTGTACATTTGCCACAAGATTCATCTTGTGTAAACTCAAGGAAGAATTTTGCTATATTAACCATACATGCGGTTTCGTCAATAACGATCATACCACCAGAGCCCATGATAGAACCGGCTTTGGCAAGTGAATCATAATCGATTGGAGTATCAAGATAATCAGCAGGCAAGCAGCCACCTGAAGGGCCACCGGTCTGAATTGCCTTGAATTCTTTATCATTCTGTATACCGCCGCCAATTTCATAAACCATCTCGCGGAGTGTTGTACCCATAGGCACCTCAACAAGACCGGTATTATTGACACGACCGGCAAGCGCAAATACCTTTGTACCCTTACTTTTGTCAGTACCGACAGAGCTGAACCATTCTGCGCCATCAAGAAGAATAACAGGAATGTTGGCCCATGTCTCAACATTGTTAATAAGAGTCGGCTTTCCAAACAAACCACTTACTGCAGGGAATGGAGGTCTTGGTCGCGGCATTCCACGACGGCCTTCTATCGAATGCAGAAGAGCTGTCTCTTCACCGCAAACAAAAGCACCGGCACCAAGACGAAGCTCAATATTGAAGCTGAAATCACTTCCGAGAATATTATCCCCAAGCATTCCAGCCTTCTTGGCCTGCTCAATAGCTATTTCAAGACGCTTGATAGCAAGCGGATATTCAGCACGAATATAGATAATACCCGTATCTGCACCAACTGCATAACCACCAACAAGCATACCTTCAAGAACAGAGTGTGGATCGCCTTCGATCGTACTTCTGTCCATAAATGCACCCGGATCGCCTTCGTCAGCATTACAAACCACATACTTCTGGTCATTTTCTGCCTGAGCAGTAAATTTCCATTTAAGGCCTGTAGAGAAACCTGCACCACCACGTCCGCGGATACCGGATTCTATAATCTCATTGACTACATCCATACCCTTCATATCGGTTAGGATCTTGGCTAAAGCCTCATATCCTCTATTCTCGATATAATCGTCGATATTTTCGGGGTCAATTATACCGCAGTTACGCAACGCAATACGAAGCTGCCTGCTGAATATATCGAGATCGCCAAATGTTTTGTACGATCTGTTATAAAGATTATCGTCTTTAGATTCTGAAACATCTTCGCCGCCGCCGATAAGCCATTCACTAACAGGCTCACCACCGATAAGATGTTTTTCCAATATAGTCTGAGCCTTATCAGCCGTAACTTTTATGTATTTGTATGGGGTCTTACCCTGTTCAACGACTTCAATAGTCGGCTCAACATTACATCTACCGGCACATCCTTTGCGACTTACAAGAACATCTTTAACTTTTCCGCCTTCAACGGCTTCTGTAAAGATCTTCATCGCATCTCTTGAACCGGCAGCGATTTCGCATGTCGCCATACCGACATACACTTTGTATCGCATTCCTTCGCTTTTACTGTTGTTTCTCTCAACAGCTTCGGCTCGTTTTTGCCGAATTTGTTCAATTGGAGTTGACACTTTTTACATTACCTTTCGAACTGCACAAGCACTATTTATTTAAACTTAAAACAGCCCTTTCGGGCTGTCTAACACTCACTGAGTAAGCTTTGTCTTTTCTGCGGCGATCACATAATAGATCAGATTCTCAAGTTCCATCTCCAGATTGATGTTGTTCACCACCACATCTTCTGAAGACAGGTTGATCGGCGCAAAATTTAAGACACCCTTTATTCCTGCGTTTCGCATCATTTCAAATACCTGTTGCGCTGCGACATCAGGCACTGAAATAACCCCGAGTTTTACCTCGTGTTCTTCAATATATTCACTCATCTGCTCAAGTGGATATACCGGAACTTGAGCTTCAGGGTCAATTTTCGATGAATCAATATCAAAAGCAGCTATTACTTGTATTGACTCTTTTTCAAAACCCTTATATCTAAGCAGAGCTTTCCCTATATTTCCGATACCCACTACTATGACACGGTGAACCTTATGTTTACCGAATATAGTATTCATCTGATCAATAAGATCATCTATATTGTAACCGCCCCTTTTGTTGCCGGTTATCCCGAACAGAGAAAAGTCCTTACGAACCTGCGCTGATGAAGTACCGGTAGCATCAGCAAGGTTACTCGAAAAAACCTTAACAAAACCGAGAGACTTAAGCCTTGTAAGAGCATTCTTGTATCTCGATATTCTAACTATACAATTTTTATTCGTCGCCATTTCAACCCCCTAAACACACTATAAGATGTCCAAAAACTTGCAACATACGGTTAAAACTCACAATATCTTTTCATTAAGACACAGCAAAGCGGGTAATCTAAAACATTATACGACACATGTCAATGGTTTGTTGTGATTTTTGTTCACAAAAACATCATTTTAATAAAAAACCTCGATCATTTTTTATCAATCCCTATTTTTAGTACTCGGAAACCGCCTATCAATATAGTATGTAAATACGAAATACTTGTCGGCCAGAATCTAATTCAAATATTTACAAACCTACAGATCCATATATGATGCGTCCGACAAAAGTTGATAAACGTCCAATTAACCCTTGATATCTGATTAAAATCGCAGATTTAATCAGCAACGATTGACTTTTGTCAGTTTCGCCATATATAAAGCTGTAGAATCTTTCAATAAATTTATCATACACATTTACCGCATATTTCACCAAATATCTGATGAAATTATAGACTGTAAATGGCATAGAATACTTTTGGTGCCGCAACTATGCTATTGCATATTTGCAAATATAGATTTTACCAACTTATCAAATAGAAGAATATCAACATATAAGCTTATATTAGAATGACTTACAAGAAACGATTGATATCAAGACAAATTGTTTGTAACGTTTTTTTGCAATAACTGAAAAAAAAACTTGAAACTGCTAAACATCAGTATATAATGCAGACCTCTCAAAATAAATAGTTGACCTTAAATGGTTAGCTAACTCATTTTTGGACTCCTTTCTTTAGTTTGTGGGCTTGTCGGGCAGGTTTCTCCCTCCTTCTCCTCCTACTTCTCCGCCTGTTCGACGAGCCCCAACCCCTAAAAGAAGCAAGCTGAAGAATTTTATATAAATATGCACATACGGTTGCCTCAGGTAGTCATTCGCTGAAATAGTTATCCAGAGCTTTCCCAGCGATCCAATGAGATCAATTTTTCTATTATTGTAGTAATTAATAGCTAATTTCTCTTTACAGTTTCATGTTTTTTGATACTATGTTTCTATTAACAGAAACGAAGAAATTCAATGTTGCAAATATAAGGTTTTAGTAAAGGGATTCGATGAAGTATTCAAGATTTTTATTAATAGCTGTAATATGCTGTATGTGCATATTAGGATGTAAGAAAAACAGTAATGAAGGCCAGCAGCAGCAAACAATACGCTTAAGTTACGCTAATTTCGCTCCAGCTTCTACTTTTGTTTGCGTTCAGATGGAAAGATGGAAGGAAGAGGTCGAAAAACGAACAAACGGTAAGCTTCAAATAGATACTTATCCGGGTGGTACACTACTTGGTGCCAAAGATATGATAGACGGTGTTATCTCTGGCCAGGCAGACATAGGCTGTTTGTGTATGGCGTATCAGCCAGGCAGGTTTTCAATAACAAATGCAACCAGTCTTCCGATGGGTATACCAGATGCAGTTGTCGGTACAAAGGTATTGAATGATATATACGAAAAATACACCCCTAAAGGCTTCAAAGACGTTAAGGTAGTTACAATGTTCACTAATTCGCCTGCCAACATCATGAGCAAAAGACCTGTCTACACTCTTGATGATATCAAAGGTATGAATCTAAGGGCATCAGGCGGTGCAGCAAAAATCCTTGGAACATGGGGAGCTAATTATGTTGGAATGCCCATGTCTGAAACACCTGAAGCTATACAGAAAGGCGTCGTTGAAGGACTTTTCTCTTCACTTGAAGTAATGAAAGACTTCGAATACGCTGCACTCTGCAGATATGTAACAATGACCGACACTGTCATATATCCGTTTGCAGTGGTTATGAATCAACAAACCTGGGATAAACTGCCTGCTGATGTGCAGAAAGTAATCAATGACCTAAAACAAGAACAGGCTATATGGACTGCTGAATACATGGAGACCCACGTTAAAGATGCAATAGAATGGTCTAAACTCAATCATCATATCGAAGTCATCAATCTTGACTCTTCTGAAAAAGCAAGATTTAACGAACTGCTTAAGTCAATAATCGATCAATGGATAATTGATGAGTCGGCAAAAGGCTTACCGGCAAAACAGATAGTTGAAGACATTGACAAGATGGTAACAAAATACTCGCAGGACCAGTAATACACTTCGATAGAACTTGAAGCGGAAATATCGTGAACTTTCTTGAAAAAGCAACCCAAATCTGTAATAAACTATTCATATTTATTGCAGGACTTTTCTTATGCCTTATGGTGCTGCTGACGTGTCTCAATATAGTTTTGAGACTTTTTGGCCAGCCGCTTAGGGGAACAGTGGAACTCATGGGATTCTTTGGTGCGGTGACCGCTACTTTTGCGTTGGCATATACGCAAACCAAAAGAGACCATATAAGTGTAACCGTACTTTTTGACCGTATGCCAAGCATCATTCAAAAATTATCAGGCTCCTTAAATGATCTTATATGCATGATATTCAGTCTTATTGGAGCTTTGCAGGTGTGCGGCATAGCAAATGCTATATTCAAAGCCGGCGAAGTAACAGAGACACTCAGGATTTCATTCTACCCATTTGTATATGCCTCAGCAGCAGGGTTCTTTCTGCTTGTAATAGTATTCCTGCTTGAACTGATAAAAGTAGCTATTAGAGGTTTCACAAATGATGTAAGTGCATTTGAAAAAGAATTTGAGGCTGGGGACAAGTAGATGAGCATAACATTTATTGGAATTCTGGGAATCGCAGCCCTTCTGCTTATAATATTTGTTCTTGGCACACCAGTGAGCTTTGCGATGGCTATCGTAGGTTTCATTGGATTCTGCTGCATTACATCTCTTGATGCAGGAATGAATATGGTAGGCTCTTCTCTTTGGAACAGCTACTCAAAATACGGATTCACACTCATACCGCTATTCATTCTCATGGGACAAATAGTCTTTCATTCAGGAGTAAATAAAAGACTGTACGATACTGCGCATAAACTTATCGGGCATATTCATGGCGGGCTTGCAATGGCGACCATATCGGCTTGTGCGGCTTTTGCTGCTATCTGCGGATCAAATACTGCTACAGCTGCAACAATGACAACTGTAGCCTTCCCAGAAATGTGCAAATACAATTACAACAAAAGACTAAGCTTAGGCGCAATAGCTTGCGGCTCTACTTTAGGGGTAGTAATACCTCCAAGTGTGGTTCTGATAATAATTGGATTATCAACAGAACAGTCTGTGTCAAAACTGTTTTATGGTGGAATAGGTGCAGGCATCTTCCTCACTGCATCGTTTCTCCTCACGGCATGGGTAATATGCAAAGTAAAACCAGGCTGGGGACCTTCAGGGCCAAAATACAGTCTGAAAGAACGTCTCAAATCACTTGCCGGTGCATATGAGATGATTACCTTATTTCTGCTTGTCATAATAGGGCTTTACATGGGAATTTTTACTCCTACAGAAGCTGGTGCCGTAGGTTCGTTTCTTGCTATACTGATAGGCTTCATACAAAAAAATCTATCGATAAAGGGGTTTCTGAATGCCTTAAAAGAGACCTTGCGAGCTTCTTGCATGGTAATCACCATAATAGCCGGCTCAGTTATTTTTGGTAAATTTTTGGCTGTGACGCGAATTCCATATGACCTTGCAAGCTGGGTAGTTGACCTGCCGGTAAATCCTACAGTAATCATGTTAGTGATATTCCTGATATATATAGCCGGTGGAGCAATAATGGACGCTTTAGGCCTACTATTAATCACAATGCCTATATTCTTTCCAGTTGCAGAAAAACTTGGATACGATCCGCTATGGTTTGGTGTAATTATCACTGTCATAACCACCTTGGGTGCGATAACTCCGCCTGTGGGAGCCACAACATATATAGTAGGCGGAATGGCAAAAGACAGCTCTCTCAAAGATGCTTTTCGTGGCGTGGCCTATTTTATTCCAGCATACGCAGCAGCGATAATAGCAATGATGCTCTCACCTAAAATCATCACTTTCCTGCCCTCCCTTATGAAATAATAGTAAAACAGACCTTCACGTCTAAACAAAAAGTTGAATACGCGGAAATAATCGCTATAATCGATTTTGTAGTGGAAACTTGTGCGTATTTATCTTTTTACTGTATGTTGGTATCTGACACAGGTTGAATTAGTATATTTTTGAAGCTGCGATAAAAATAAACCTTAAGCGAGGGACGATGATACCTATTAAAACCGACCTTAGATTGAAGCGAACGCCATATGCAAACTATGCATTGATAGCTGTAAATGTCTTCATATTCTTAATCACATTTGCCCCCCATCCTGTGAAATACGAAATAAAGATAGTTACAGAGCCTCTGAAGGACTGGGCACAGACTTTTATACTTAATTCAGCTCGACCTCAGTTATGGCAGTTTGTAACATACGGTTTTTTGCATTCAAGCTATCAGCATATAATCGGAAACATGTTCTTCCTGTATCTTTTCGGAAATAATGTTAACGATAGGCTCGGCAATACCGGTTATATAAGTTTCTATATCGCAGGCTGTATTTTTGCAGGCATAGGCTATTCATTGCTTCACGATACACCTGTCCTTGGTGCAAGCGGTGCCGTATCTGCCGTAACTGGAGCATATTTGGTCCTTTATCCCCGGTCTGTAATAACAATACTTTACTGGTTTGTAATAATCGGCACTATTGATGTCCCTGCGATATGGTTCATACTGCTCAAGATGGTACTAATTGATAATGTGATACAGGCAAGATATATGTCTGCTCCCATTGCTTACGATGCACACCTTGCTGGATACGCCTTTGGCTTTATAACACCCATGGTACTGCTGTGGACAGGACTTCTTCAAAGAAGTAAAATGGATATGTTTGGAATGTTGAAGCAATGGTACAGAAGAAGGCAATTCAGAGAAGCGCTCAAGCAATCAAATTTTGACGAGGAAACAGGTATAAATATCCACAAAGTCAAGGCAGACTCAGATCAAAGCCCTGAAGAACAACAGAAAACAGAGCAGATATATAAGCTGAGGTCTGAAATATCATCACTTATTATAAAGAAGAGGCTTGCTGAGGCGGCAAATAAATACATTGAGCTTCAAAATACTGATTCAGGCCAAATATTGCCGCTCAGAGAGCAACTTGACGTATCAAACTACCTAATGGCAAGTAACAGGTACAAGCAAGCATCATCAGCATACAAAGACTTCATAAAAGCATACCCTACATATAGTTACATAGAACAAATACACCTGATGCTTGGAGTAATATACGCACGTTACATTGTTGATAAGGATTTAGCCAAAAAATATTTAGAGCTGGCTTTGGATGGATTGGAAGAACCGAGCCAAAAGAAAATGTGCGAAAACGAACTCAAGAAAATAAGCAAATAATCGCTTTCGATTTCATGAAAAATAGTAAAGTAATAAAACTGCTATGCACTCCCGAACCGCAATTCCTGCTTCCCGGATTATGCGCAATAGCGGTTGGTACGGCTGCTGGAGCCAAAGATGGCGGCAGTGTTCATTGGTTGTATGCTATACTCGCAGTAATAGCAATCGTATTCATAAACGCCGGCTCCAATATGCTCAATGACTATTTCGATCATCTCAGTGGGAATGACTGGCTCAATGACAACGTAACAAAATTCGGCGGCGGGAGCAGATATATCCAGGATGGCATAGTCACCCCCGAAGCAATGCGTATGGCAGGAGCAATAGCAATCTCAATCGGAGCAGCTATAGGCATTATGATAGTAATACTATCTGGCAGCCTGTTTATTCTAATCCTTGGCATGGCAGGGTTTACCGGTGGTCTTTTCTGGACTGCCCCGCCAATAAAACTATGCTACCGATTACCCGGTGAGCCGCATATTTTTGCAATGTTTGGATTGCTGCCTACCTACGGAGCTTACTATCTCCAGCATAAACACATAGAACCAATACTTTTAATACCTGCATCAATTATCGGCATCCACATAGCTCTGGTAGCTTTGATCAATTCAATACCCGATAGAAAAGCCGATGCCGCGGTTAATAAAAAAACATTTACAGTTCGTTTTGGGCTTAAAAACGCGATAATACTATACAAAGTACTATTGATGTCGGCATATTTACTGTCGCTTCTGACCATTTTGATAAGTAATAACAATACAGTCAAAGCTGCCTGTATTGGCCACTTATACACTTTCCCTATCGCTTTAATATGCATTTTGATATCCAGCAGTGAACGGCTATCAAAAAAGAACGTATCAACACCAAATGGGCTGACAATTGCGGTCTATTGTCTGGCTGGAATTGCAATGACAACGGCAATAATAATTTCTGGATAAGTTAATATCTGCGTTTGAAAAAAGTAAAATGTTCGAACAGGAAATCAAAAATAAAGCATACGAACTTGGATTCGACATCTGCGGAATAACCAGCGCTCTCGAAATAGAGAAAACTGAGTCAGATAAACTTTTTAACTGGCTTAACAAAGGCCTCAATGCTGATCTTGGTTATATGGAAAGAAATGTAGAAAAACGAATATCAGCAGGTAAACTACTTGAAGATGCAAAATCAGTCATATGTGTTGGCATTAAATACGACAGGCTGCTTCCTGATAAACAGGCTGATTGTACAATATCTTCATATGCGTGTTATGAGGATTATCATTCAATCATAAAACCTAAACTCTTTGCACTTGCAGAGTTCATTAACACGCTAATGAACGAAAGGTTTAAGTTCAAGGCTTGCGTTGACACTGTACCAATAGCGGAACGTTCTTATGCCCAAAAAGCAGGACTTGGCTTTATAGGCAAAAATAGAATGCTCATAAACAAGCTGTTTGGGAGCCGTATATTTCTTGGCGAACTTATCACGAATCTTGAACTGAAACCAGATGCTCCAATTGCAGGAGATTGTCGGAAATGTAGCAAATGTATAGATGCCTGCCCTACAGGCGCATTAACTTCTGACGGGATTGATTGTAACAAGTGTATAAGCTATCTTACAATTGAAAATCGCGGCCAAATTGATAAAAAGTACCACAAACTGGTCCAAGAAAACATTTTTGGGTGTGACAAATGTGTTGACGCTTGCCCTTTCAACGAAAATACTCCCCTATCATCTCTTAAAAAGATACTCAATCCTGGTCTGATCTCTAAAGACATACTTGAAATGAGTACTGATGAGTTCGAGACTGTATTCGGGAAAAGCCCTCTATCTCGCGCAGGAATCGACAAATTAAAAACACATATCAAATATAATGATTGATATATTCAACTTTGGCTTCAATGGCCATTAAAAACATTTTTACATCGTTTTGATTTACAGCTTGAAATTTACTAAAACTACTCCATAATATAGGCTTGACTTAATTTTATCATGGATATTTTACAAGGATACAATCATAATGGATATTACGCCTCTTGATTTAAAACTAAAATACAAAATAGCAGACGAATCATCTGCCGATTTCGGTAAGATGGAAATGCAAATATCAGAAAATGAGATGCCTGGACTTATGGCCGTAAGAGAAAAATACGGCAACGAAAAACCTTTCAAGGGTTTGAAAATCATGGGTTCTTTACACATGACAATCCAAACAGCAATGCTCATTGAAACACTTCAGGTTCTCGGCGCTGACATACGATGGGCATCATGCAACATTTTTTCAACCCAAGACCACGCTGCAGCTGCAGTTGCAATCAAACTTGGCGTTCCTGTGTTTGCGTGGAAAGGTGAAAGCCTTGAAGAATACTGGTGGTGTACAGAGCAGGCCCTTACATGGCCTGATGGAAGCGGCCCTGATATGATAGTTGATGATGGGGGCGATGCTACCATGTTCATTACTCTGGGGGCTAAAGCAGAAAGCAACCCAGCTGTTCTTGCTCAGGCTACTGATAATCCTGAGCTCAAGATTGTTCAGGCAAGGCTTAAAAAATCACTTGCTGAAAACAATAAAAGATGGACCCAAGTAGTAGACAACCTTAAGGGTGTTTCAGAAGAGACTACAACTGGAGTTCACCGACTTTATCAGCTTGCAAGAGACAATGAACTGCCCTTCCCGGCAATTAATGTAAACGACTCTGTAACTAAGAGCAAATTCGATAATCTTTACGGCTGTCGTGAATCGCTTGCAGATGGCATAAAACGTGCAACCGACGTAATGATTGCAGGCAAGACCGTTGTAGTTGCCGGATTCGGCGATGTAGGCAAGGGTTGTGCTCAGAGTATGGGAGGATTTGGCGCTCGTGTACTTATAACGGAAATCGATCCCATATGTGCCCTTCAAGCGGTAATGGCTGGCTATCAGGTAGTAACAATGGATGACGCTGCCTCAATTGGCGATATCTTTGTTACAACAACCGGCTGCTGTGATGTGATCACCGGTAAACACATGAGAATGATGAAGGATGAAGCGATTGTATGTAATATCGGACACTTTGACAGCGAGATAGAGATGAGCTATCTTGAGAATAACCCTAATTGCAAGAAGCAAACTGTCAAACCACAGGTTGATCTCTGGACACTCGAATCGGGTAAGAAGATAATCATACTCGCAGAGGGCAGACTCGTGAATCTTGGCTGTGCAACCGGACATCCGAGCTTTGTCATGAGCTGCAGTTTCACAAACCAGGTTTTGGCTCAACTGATGCTTTCAACAGAGAAGCTTGAGAATAAAGTTTATACTTTGCCAAAGAAACTTGATGAGGAAGTAGCAATGCTTCATCTTGGCCGCTTTGACGCACAAATGACCAAGCTCAATGAAAAGCAAGCCGCTTATCTGGGAATTGATGCCAATGGCCCATTTAAGCCTGAACATTATAGATATTAGAAAAACCGAAAGGTCTTATTATGATAATAGTAACAGGAGGAGCCGGGTTCATAGGCTCAGCAATAATTGCCGGACTCAACAAAGCAGGATTCGACGATATAATTGTTGTTGACGAACTTGGCAGCGATGAAAAATGGAAAAATCTCCGCAGACTTAAATTCGCTGATTATCTGGAAAAAGAGGACTTCCTCGAACTCGTACTTGATGCCGATGATTGCATTGAAGCTGATGCGGTCATACATATGGGCGCATGTTCAAGTACGACCGAGACTGACTGCTCATTCCTTATAAACAATAACTATCAGTATACTAAGGAATTGTGCAACTGGTCGCTTGAAAACAATGCTCGTTTTATCTATGCATCAAGTGCCGCAACATACGGGGATGGAGATAAGGGATTTGATGACAATATTGATTTGATCGACGAACTTGAACCTCTTAATATGTATGGGTATTCGAAACACATATTTGATAAATGGGCAATGAAGAGCGGAGCTATCGACCATATAGCCGGCTTAAAGTTTTTCAATGTGTTCGGCCCTAATGAATACCACAAGGCAAATATGATAAGCTTTGTACTCAGAGCATATCAGCAGATCAAAGAAACAGGAAAAGTCAAATTGTTCAAATCTCATAGATCAGACTATAAAGACGGTGAACAACTGCGGGATTTTGTTTACATAAAAGACGTTGTTGACATGACTCTTTTCTTCCTTGACAATCCAGAGACCAACGGCATCTACAATATAGGAACCGGACAAGCCAGAAGCTGGAATGACCTTTCCGCTGCAGTTTTCGAAGCAATGTCAATGGAGCCGAATATAGAGTATATACCAATGCCTGAAATTCTTCAGGGCAAATACCAATATTACACCAAAGCAGATATTAAAAAACTTAAAAATGCCGGATACGACAAGCCTGTGACAAGTCTTGAAAATGCTGTAACAGACTATGTCCAGAATTATATAGCAAGAAACGATTACCTGCATGCAGGTAATTATTGAAATACGGCGGAGGATGTATGACAAAAGAAGAAAAGAAGAAGATCAACGCCGAAAGATATCTGGCACAGCGAGGCTATAGCTATGATGAACTTAACCACGAACAAAAGCTAATAATGAACAACTTTGTTCGAGGTAAAGGCATGTTGCTATATAGCCTCATTATGATCCTTCTATCTTTTTTAGCTCTCGCTTTCACAACCTACAAGGGATTTGAGATAGTCGAAAAAAACACTCGATTCATTAACGCAAAAGATGTAATATTCTATGCTGTAGTAGCAGAAGATTACGAGAGGATAATTGAGCCGCTTCAGGTAAGAAGTATAGCAGAAAAAGTAATAGAAACATCACTTACTAATGGCGTAAGGCTTGGTACAACTTTTTTTCTTATTGCAATAATGATAACTGCAATAATTCAGCAGCGGGATAAACGCAAAACGATAGAAGCTTTTTTCCCGCAAAAAAAGTGTATGCCAAACGAAAATCAGGAGGATTCGTGATCAGTGAAACAGCGTGCTCCTCAAAATAGAACCATATCACTAACAGACGCCCAGCAGAAAAGGTATAGAAAAAAGCTGCTAAAGCTTAAAAAGACTGCTGAAGTTAGTGATATAATAAACAAGACGATACAACAGGACGTTTTGGATGCGGCTGATTTTTTGCCGGAAAAGTTTGTTGACCTTCTTATAGCGGATCCGCCTTATAATCTCACCAAGAAGTTTAACACACACTCTTTCTCAATGATTCCGCATATAAAATATGTTGAATATATTGACAGTTGGTTTTCAAAAATAATAAAAGTGCTTAAACCAAATGCTTCTGTCTATATTTGCAGCGATTGGAGATCTTCTGCTGCTGTACAGACCGTACTTTCAAAGTACCTGACCGTACGCAACAGGATAACATGGGAACGCGAAAAAGGACGCGGTTCACAAAAAAACTGGAAGAATAGTTCTGAAGATATTTGGTTCGCGACAATGAGCGATAAATACACTTTTAATATTGACGATGTAAAACTCAATAAACGAGTTATAGCTCCTTATAAGAACAGTGACGGCAGCCCTAAAGACTGGGCGGAAAGTGAAAAAGGCAAATTCCGCAAAACATGTCCGTCCAATTTATGGACTGATATCACTATACCGTTCTGGTCTATGCCTGAGAACACTGACCACCCTACTCAAAAACCGGAAAAGCTTCTTGCCAAGCTAATCCTTGCAAGCTCTAACGAAAATGATGTCGTATTAGATCCTTTCTTAGGAAGTGGAACAACAAGCGTTACCGCCAAAAAACTGGGAAGAAAATATGTTGGAGTTGAAATCGATGAAACGTATTGCTGTCTCGCCGAAAAAAGGTTAGAACTAACGGATGAAAACGACAGTATACAGGGGTACATTAACGGTGAATTCTACGAAAGAAATTCAGTAAAGAAATAAATATTCAAAAAATGAATTTTGATTTTCTTGAAGTATGATTGGATACAATAATCAAGGTGAAAAGATGACAAATAATAAAATAGCAAAAGTATCTATAGGAGCCATAGTGCTGCTGCTTGTGATAGCAGGTATAACATTTTACTACTGGAAAGCCCATCATGAGCCACCGGCACAACCGTTTCAAATGCCGGCTCCTGCTGTAACTGTCGACAAACCTATAATAAAGACAGTTGACCAATATTATGATTTCACCGGCAATGTAGAAGCCGTATCAACAGTAGAAATACGCGCGCGTATTGAAGGCCTGATAGAAGATATAAACTTTACAGATGGAAGCTTTATCGAAAAAGATCAATTACTTTTCACTATCGAATCTGACCAATACGAAGCAAAAGTAAACGAGGCGAATGCTAAAGTTCTTAGTGCAAAGGCAGAACTCGAAAGTGCACAGGCCGATCTGGAACGTGTTGAAAAAGCTGTTAAAAGTAATGCTGTCAGCCTTGAAGAGGTTAGCAGAAGAAAAGCACAGAAAAATATAGCACAAGCGAACCTCGAAGAAGCACAGGCTGCTCTTGAAAATGCAAAAATAGAACTGAACTACACAAAAATTTATTCACCAATAAGTGGGCGAATAAGCAAGAGACTTATTGACAAGGGTAATTTGGTAGGAGCTGGAGAGTACACGCTGCTTACAACTGTTGTATCCATAGATCCGGTGTACGTAACTTTTGAGATGAGTGAAAACGTTCTGGCGGAGTATTTACTTACTAACAACAATGTCAAAAAATGCAATCCAGAAAGCAATATATTTGTAGCAGCGCCTGCCGAAAATAAGTACACACACAAAGGAGTTGTTGACTATATAGATAATAGAGTAAACAGACAGACAGGTACTATAGAGCTCAGAGCCACTGTAGAAAATAACGATCACATTCTATATCCAGGCATGTTTACAAGGGTAAGAATGCCTGGCAAATCGATAAAAGATGCTGTGCTTGTAGAAGAATCGGCTATCGGCACTAATCTTGGTGGTAAATATATACTTGTAGTAGATAAAGACAACATCGTTTCGACAAGGTATGTTGAGCCCGGTCTAAGCTATGAAAATCTCAAAGTTATAAACAGTGGACTTGAACGTGAAGAGAAATATGTAACAAGAGGTCTGCAAAAAGCTCGCCCTGGTAAACCGATAACTCCAATGCCACCTGCAAAGGATTCCGGGCAAGAGATTTCACAACCTGAAGACGAGAACAGGAGCAACTGATAATGTTCACAAGTTTCTTTGTAAACAGACCTATTTTCGCAAGCGTAATATCGATATTTATCGTTATAGTTGGTGTTATTTCCATACCACAGCTTCCAGTTGAACAAACTCCTGACATAACGCCGCCTACAATATCCGTCAGTGCCCAGTATCCCGGTGCAAGCGCCTCTACGATAGCAGAAACAGTTGCCACACCTCTTGAAGAGGAAATAAACGGTATACAGGATGTTCTGTATATATCAAGTAAATCCAATAGTGACGGCACGCTTGGCATCACTGTTACTTTTGATATCGGCGTTGACACAGACATGGCAACAGTTCTTGTGCAGAACAAAGTGGCTGTTGCAGAACCAGGCCTTCCCGAGGAAGTTAAAAGATATGGAATAGTAACGCAGAAACGATCTACAAATATCACACTCTTTGTAAGTCTTATTTCACCAAAAGGTACATTAGATGAAATATATCTGAGTAACTATGCCAACCTTTATATAACCGATGCGATAAAACGTGTACCCGGAGTGGGCGATGTTAATGTCTTTGGTGAAAAAGATTTCAGTATGCGAATCTGGCTGGATCCGGAAAAAATGAAGGCCAGAAACGTGACTACCAATGACGTGATCAATGCTATAAGCAATCAGAACGTAGAAGTTGCTGCCGGCATCGTAGGTGCCCCGCCATCGCCTAAAGGACAACAATTCCAATATACAATCAATACCAAAGGCAGACTTTCCGATGCTAAGGAATTTGAAGATATAATTGTCAAGGTTACCCCAGAAGGTGACACTCTATATGTCAGAGACATAGCTCGTATAGAACTTGGATCAGCGGTATATAATTCATCAGCAACACTTAACGGTTCACCAACTATTGCGATTGGTATTTACCAGCTTCCAGGTGCCAATGCTCTTGAAGTAGCAGACGGCATACGAAAGGTACTTCGTGAACTTGAAGACGGTTTCCCTGAAGATATGGAATATACCATTCCATACGACCCAACCCTTTTTATATCTGCTTCTGTTAAAGAGGTTCTAACCAATCTCTTTATCACAGTATTTTTGGTTATACTTACAGTCTATGTATTCTTACAGGATTTCAGAACAACTCTAATCCCTGCTGTTACGATTCCGGTATCGTTAATAGGTACGTTTGCAGTTATGCTTGTATTAGGTATTTCGATTAACACTATCACACTGTTTGGACTGCTTCTGGCAATTGGAGTGGTGGTTGATGATTCGATAGTTGTTGTGGAAAATACAATGCGTATAATCGATGAGGAAAAACTTTCCGCCAAAGCTGCAGCACGTAAAAGCATGCGGCAGATAACGGCTCCATGTATAGCAACAACTCTTGTTCTGCTTGCAGTGTTTGTGCCAACAGGAATGATATCAGGAATATCAGGAAGGCTTTACAATCAGTTTGCTATAACGATATCAGCCGCAACAGTGTTTTCGTCGATAAATGCGTTGACCTTGAGTCCCGCATTATGCGGCATTCTTCTTCGCCCCACGAAAACAAGACATGGCCTATTCTTTAGAATGTTCAACAAGCTTGTAGGAAACGCGACAAATGGCTATGTGTCAATTGTCAGTAGAACCACAAGAAAATTCAGCTTGATGCTTGCCATTTATGCAATATTCGGCTTTGGAACATTAGTTTGCTTCAAATCAACACCATCAGGTTTTATACCAGACGAAGATCAGGGATTTGTGTTTATTAATATAGAACTGCCTGATGCTGCAACTCTTGAACGTACAGATGAAGTAAAGCGGCAAGTTGAAGCTATGATTAAACAGATACCGGAAGTCAAAAATGTGGTAGCCATAGGAGGTTACTCTCTAATAAACGGTATCTCAACTACCAACGCTGCAGCGATGTTCGTTGAGCTGATTCCATGGGATCAGCGGCAAGGCCCTGAACACCATGTAAACAGCATTGTAGGACGCATGTACGGAATCTTTACGCAAATACCTGACGCTGTCATACTGGCTTTCATACCGCCTCCAGTGAGCGGTTTAGGTGTATCCGGCGGTTTTGAAATGCAACTGCAAGACAGAGAAAATGCCGGTTTATTAACTCTGCAGGATTATGCCAACAGAATAGTAGATGAGTCAGAAAAAAGCCCTGTTGTAAGCAGGCTCAACAGCGCCCTTAGAGCAGACTTCCCGCAACTTGAACTCATTGTTGACAGAGAAAAAACAATGAAACTTGGAGTCAATGTACTCGAAGTCTTTCAGACGCTCCAAACATACCTTGGGTCAAGCTATGTAAATGACTTCAATCTTTTTGGAAGAGTATTCCAGGTAAAAGTACAGGCTGATGCCCAATTCAGAGACAAAATAGGCGACATAAAAAAACTTGAAGTAAGAAACGATAAAGGGAATATGATACCTTTATCTACATTTGTAAAGATAAAGGAAGTCTCCGGACCGCAGACAATATCACATTTCAATCTTTATTCAAGTACTCAGATAACAGGCCAGCCCACTGAAGGATACAGTACAGGACAGGCCATATCAGAGATGGAAAAAATAATAAAGGAAATAACTCCAAGCAGCATTGGGGTCGACTATTCCGGCGTAACCTATCAGGAGTTAAAAGCCGGCAATACTGCACCATTCATATTCGGCATGGCCGTTCTGTTTGTAGTGCTGTTCCTTGCCGCACAGTATGAAAGTTGGACAATACCTTTTGCTATCGTGTTCACCATACCCGTGGCCATCTTAGGGGGTATAGGACTCACTTTCCTGAACAAGCTTGACAATAATGTATATACCCAAATAGGATTTGTACTTTTGGTCGCTCTTGCAAGCAAGAATGCAATCCTTCTTGTTGAATTTGCAAAACAGCTTCACGAAGAAGAAGGAATGAGCATATTTGATGCTGCGGTTTTCGCTGCCCGTCAGAGATTCAGGCCGATACAGATGACCGCTTTCACTTTTATTCTCGGTGCCTTACCGCTTCTATTTGCAAGTGGTGCTGGTGCGGCAAGCAGAAAAGCCCTTGGTACTGTTGTGTTCGGTGGTATGGTAATGGGAAGTATGGTTGGCATATTCTTTATACCGGCATTCTATGTAATGCTTCAGACATTAGCTGAAAAGTTCAGTAAAAAAGGAGCAGACAAAGAAAATCCGACAGAAACTGTTAAACTACCGGAAGAAACTACACCAGAACAGGACTGATAAGTTTTGAATGGAAAAGAACGATAACGACAGAATTGCATCAGTAAGGGATTTGATAACCAAATTCCCAACAACTCCGGGTCTTTATTTTATGAAAGACCATAAGGACAAGGTTCTTTATATAGGTAAGGCAAAGAACTTAAGAAGTCGTGCTTCAAGTTACTTTCAACCCGGAAGTGATATAGCATCAAGCCGTGGACCTAAGATAGTGGAGATGATATCAAAGGTCCATACTGTTGACTATATAGAAGCTAAAAGTGAGGTTGATGCCGTGCTTAAGGAAGCACGCTTGATAAAAGATATACGGCCGCCTTACAATACCGATTTACTTGATGACAAATCTTTTCCGTACCTGCAGATAACAACAGGAGATGATTTTCCGGGAGTATACATTACAAGGAATCCAGGACAGAAAAAAAGCAGGCTTTTCGGCCCTTTTACTGCAAGTAGAGATCTCCGAGCAGCACTTGTGTTAATGCAGAAGATATACAAGTTCAGGACATGCAGACTTGATATATCTGCCTCAGATCATAAAAGGAGGTTTTTCCGTCCATGTCTTCTGTACAGTATAAAGCAGTGCAGCGGTCCATGTGCTGACAAGATAAGTAAAAACCAATATAAGCAAGTAATAACAGATCTCACAAAGTTCTTAAGATCAAAACGCACAGTAGTATTGCGTGACCTTAAAAAGAAAATGCAGCAGGCTGCAGAGAAACTTGATTATGAAAAGGCAGCCGAGCTTCGCGACAGGGTTAAGCTGATTGAAAGACTCGACCGGAGAGGATCAGTTGAATACAATCAGCAGCCGGAAGTCTTCGCTGCTGATCCTACAGAAGCAAACGAGAAGCTCGCAACACTGCTTGGAAGCGAGAGTCCAATTAGGACAATAGAGGGCTTTGACATAGCACATCTTGGCGGAACAGATACTGTTGGCTCACTTGTTAAATTCATTGACGGTCGCCCATTTAAAGATGGCTACCGCAGGTTCAAGATCAAAACGGTTAAAGGTATAGATGATTACGCCAGTCTCCAGGAAGTTATAAGAAGACGATACAAGCATGCTGCTGAAGGTGAAGAACTATGGCCGGATATGATTCTCATAGACGGCGGAATTGGCCAGCTTCATGCTATCGAGCAAGTATTCGCTGAATTTGAAGGCCCCAAACCCTACTTGGCTTCTCTCGCCAAAAAAGATGAAATCATCTATATAAGTGGAAAAGAAGGTGAATTCAAGCTGCCCTCCAATTCCCCAGTTCGCAAGTTGTGCCAATACGTTCGTGATGAAGCCCACAGATTTGCGCAACACTACCATCACATACTGCGTAGAAAAAGCGTAATTCCTCAAGAGAAGAAAAAAAATGACTGATGTCATTACAAAATCACTATATGTGCATATTCCATTCTGTAAAGTTAAATGCCCTTACTGCGGCTTTTACTCAAAACCAGTAGGCAGCAAATCTGATACTGGCAAATACATAAATGCAGTGATAAAAGAAATAGAGTCGCTTGATATAATACCTGACAAAATAAAGACAATATATTTAGGCGGCGGTACCCCTACAATCCTGCCTCTAAATGACCTTTATAAAATGATGGGTTATTTGTCAGAAAAATTTGTTTTTGTTGAGGAATTCACGATAGAAACAAATCCATCCAATACTTCGCGTATTAACTGGAAAGAATTACGAAATTTTGGCATAAACAGGGTCTCAGTAGGTATTCAGTCTCTAATAAACAACGAGCTTAAATATCTGGCAAGACCATATAAAGCCGAAAGCATTCCTGATTACATTGATTCTATCTTAAGAACTGGCATAGACAATATTGCAGGCGACCTTATATTTGCAATACCGGGAAGTACAATCGAAAATTGGAAATATACTCTTGCCGAAATAGCTAAACTGCCTCTGAAACACATATCCGCTTACAGTCTTTCTTTTGACACAGGAACCTATTTCACGAAAATGAAAGAAAGCGGTAAAATCATCGCAGTTGATGACGAAACTGACAGAGAAATGTACACAACTGCAATTGATCTGCTCAGAGCTGAAGGATTCGAACAATATGAGATATCCAATTTCGCAAAAGATAACTTCAAATGCAGACACAATTTGACTTATTGGAGAAATGAAGGTTATGTAGGCGCAGGTGCTTCTGCCGGCTCTTTTCACAACATGATAAGAAGCGAGAATATCCCGAATGTCGAGTCTTATATAAATCACATAGAAAACAACACTTCACATAAAACATACGAGAACAAGATAAACGCACTCAGCTATGCCAGCGAAACAGCAATACTTCAATTAAGAACAAACTGCGGCGTGGATATTGATGATTTCAAAGCCAAAACAGGATTTGACATTCTTGAAATGTTCAATGGCGAAATTTCTGCAAATGTAGAAAAAAAACTGTTACAAATCAAAAACGGCTCGCTCAGCCTAACCCCCAACGCATACCCTATAGCCGACAGTGTTTTATGCGATTTTGCAAGATAAGGCGCTCAAATTAAAAATATCTAATTAGATTGAAAAGATATTTATTTTTACTAAAAGTCTAAAAATCGCTAAAACAACCTATTTCACGACAAAAGTGCTAAAAAAATATACAAAAATGCTAAAATAGTCTTTGTAATGTGGTCGCTTTATAATATAATCACATGCAATATTACTTCTTATTAAGAGAAATTAATAAGCATTTTCAGTTATTTTAGTCTAAATCAGATAGAAAGTTTAAACTCCACAAAGCATAATTGTATCGGATGCCAAAATGAACAATACAAATAATGAGTCACAATCAGATGACAGACTTGAGTCGTTAGATGTACTTCGCGGATTTGACATATTCTGGATTGTAGGTGGCGGTGGACTGTTAACCGCAATAATTCACTGTCTCAACATCCCATCTCTAAATCGCATTCTCCCACATCTGGAATACTCTCGCTGGAACGGCTTTACTGCCTGGGACCTTATATTTCCACTCTTCATTTTCATATCAGGCGTAGCGATGCCCTTTTCGTTTGAAAAGTATATACGGAATGAACAAAAAACAACCCTGTATCTAAAAGTTCTTAAGAGAGCCGCAATTCTTGTTGTTCTTGGGTGTATTTACAATGGCCTGCTCCAAACACTTGACTTCAGCAGTGCACGATATCTCAGTGTTTTAGGCCTTATCGGAATGGCTTATTTCTGGTCTTCGATTGTGGTAATGAATTTTAAACCGGCTATACAGGTTTCAATAGCTGCAATAATACTTATAAGCTATTATCTAATACTGACTTATGCTCATGTGCCTGGCTATGGGGCCGGGGTGCTGACAATGGAAGGGAATTTCGCGTCATATATTGATCGGACAATAGTACCCGGCAGATTATTGGCAGGCGCAAGTGACCCAGAAGGATTGCTTATGACATTCCCTGCGTCTGTTCTTGCGATAATAGGTGCAGTATGCGGTAATTTCTTAAAAAAAGACATAAATCCATACAAAAAGATAACATACATTATTGCAGCGGCAACAGTGTGTCTGATAACCGGATTAATTTGGGATAAAACATTCCCGATAAATAAAAGACTCTGGACAAGTTCTTTTGTTGTCTATGCATCAGGATACTCATTGATTCTAATGGCTATATTTTATCTTGTTGTAGATATATGGCAAATTCGCAAGTTGTTCTTCCCGTTTCTCTTGATCGGACTAAACCCAATAGCCATTTATATATGTGCTCACAAATTGATAGATTTCGAAAGTATGTCAAGATTTCTATTCGGTGGATTACTTATTATATCACCGAATCAATTTGAACCTATAATAACCGCCATTTCGATACTAATTTGCGAATTATTGTTTCTGTATGTACTATATCGAAAGAAACTGGCCTTCAAAATATAAAGATCAGGAAAACTGAGACCCTATTAAAGACAGTACTAAATTAGAGCCGTTAAACATTGCATGAAGAAATATTGACTGCAAAAGTGAACCGCTCTTTTCATATACGTACCCAAGTACACATGAAAAGAGAAATAACGCGGGCCAATGCATCCACAATGTACCTCCATGCACAATAGCAAAAAATACAGATGTCATAAATATTGCTCCCCACCTGTTCTGGATATTTTCAGAAACTTTGGTCTGCACAAATCCTCTAAAAAGAATTTCCTCAAGCAGCGGAGCCACAAATACAACGATTATGCTTATAAATACGATAACCAATTGAGAACTTGCAGTATTGGCGTAATCAAGCATGGGATGCGAAGGCACATTCATTTTCCCATTGGTCAAATAAGGAACCAATGCCGTTATACATATCATCATTGCCGTAACGGCAGGCCAAGACTGAACAAGAACGCCAAATGCTCTTTTAAAATCTCTTTTTGCCGTTTTAAAATCAATACCAAAGCCAGAAAGACCTCCATTAAAAAATGCCGCGGCAAGTGTAAGCGATAAAAAAGAAGTAAGCACCGATGAAACGGCAAGAGATGTCTGATTTATTATGGGATCATCCTTATCTGAAATACCGGTAATCAGCATCAACGCACGAGCAACAACAAACATAGTAAATATCCATACACCAAAAAGGAAGAATGGTGCCCATAAAGGAAGACAGTTGTCCCGAATCGGCGAATTATTAAAACTTTCACGCCCCCAGTTATTTCTCTCTACCCATCCGGCAAAGAATATTATAGCCAAAACAGATGTAATAATACCCCATATAAGCATAAAATGACCTTATTTATAGATTTTGTCTTGAATTAAAATTATGAATATATTATATTGAGAATGGTATTATAATCAAATCAATAAAAGACTTAAAATGGACTTGAGATATGGATATCTTCAAAATTCATGGCAGGACAAGGCTGTCCGGTGAGATCACTACAAGCGGCTCAAAAAATGCCGCTCTTCCTATCCTTGCAGCAACCTTGCTGACAAAAGGAACCTCGGTTATCAAAAATGTACCGTTGCTCTCTGATACTTCTTTCATGGCCAAAATCCTTGAAATATTAGGCTGTCAATGCAATCGGGATGGAACAACTGTTACAATAAATACTGACAATGAAATAAAACCATTTGGTGATTATGACATTGTGCGAAAAATGCGTGCCAGCATCTGTATATTAGGCCCCCTTCTTGCACGTTGCGGCAAAGTAGAAGTTTCTATGCCCGGAGGCTGCGCAATTGGCGACAGGCCTATAGATATGCATCTGAGAGGCCTCAAAGCTCTTGGCGCGGAGATACATCTTGATAACGGCTACATCGTAGCAACGGCTCCCAATGGTCTTAAAGGGACACAGATATTCTTAGGCGGACCATTTGGTTCAAGCGTACTTGGAACAGCGAATGTTGCAATGGCAGCGACACTTGCCGAAGGCACAACAACCATAGAATGCGCTGCGTGTGAGCCTGAAATAGAGGACCTTTGCGGTTTACTTATTGCAATGGGAGCAAAAATCAAAGGCAAAGGCACCCCAAGACTTACGATTGAAGGAGTAAAAGAACTTCATCCGGTAGACTATAAAGTGATTCCCGACAGAATAGAAGCCGGCACTTTTATGATAGCGGCAGCTATTACAGGCGGAGAGCTTGAGATTACAGATTGCGACTGCAATCATCTGGTTGCGGCGGTAGATACGCTGAGCAGAATGGGAACAGAAATCAAGACAACTGACAAAGGCTGTTTCGTCAGCCATAAAGGACATATACTGCCTGCAGACATAACTACCCAGCCCTACCCGGGATTCCCTACCGATCTTCAAGCACAATTCATGGCAATGCTTGCTATGGCAAACGGCAATAGCGTTGTAACTGAAAAGATATATCCTGACAGGTTCATGCATATAGCCGAACTTAACAGAATGGGAGCATCACTGAGAAAAGAAGGTCCGTGTACAATAGTCAACGGCGTTGAAAAGTTGACCAGTGCACCAATAATGGCATCAGACCTGAGAGCCAGTGCCGCACTGGTGCTTGCGGCGATGGCAGCCGAAGGTGAAACAATCATAAACAGGGTCTACCATATAGATCGCGGTTACGAAAAGATTGAAGAAAAACTTAATGCTGTAGGCGCCAAAATAATACGCGAAAATATATAAAAAAAGGCTGTTGCAATTTAGAACGCAACAGCCTTTTAAGTTTTATTCAGATAGCAAAATCATTCTTCTATCCCGTATTTCTTTTTCTGATGTGCAGGTATGGAATCAAGTATTTTTCGTGCCTCGGCTTCATAAGTCGTACCGGGGAATTTCTCTATAACCTCAAAACAACTCTCTGCGACTCTTCTTGAACTTCCAAGCCTAGTATGAGAGCCTCTGAACATCCTTGCCGCATTAAGTAGCTTCTCAGCTTCAACCTGCTGTTCAGGTTTCAAGTTATTGGTATTTTCCTGACGTTGCTGATCGGTAAGCTCCTCTTGCTCTTTCACTTCCTCAGTATCTTTTTCCGGTTCTGGCAAAGAATTACTGTCCGCAACTTTCTCTTTGGGCTGTGTAGACGGCAGTTCACCCATCATGCCAGGCATACCCATTCCGTGCATATCCATTCCACCAGATGGTGCCGACTTTTTCTCTATCTCCCTTTCTTTCTGGCTTCCGGGGACAAGGTGGTTTAGAAGCATAACCGGCAGAAAACCTTCTGAAGACCCAGCATACAGCA
Organism: Sedimentisphaeraceae bacterium JB056; assembly: GCA_044440125.1. Lineage (GTDB taxonomy): Bacteria > Planctomycetota > Phycisphaerae > Sedimentisphaerales > Sedimentisphaeraceae > JBITAJ01. The sequence goes on from JBITAJ010000022.1 coordinate 56,444, forward strand.
CTTTATTATCCTTGCCAATCACAAGCATCAATGCACCTGTCATTTTTATTGCCTGACCAACTTCCTTGCTCATTGCATCAATACCGGCAGCAGGGATTGGCTGCGGTGATGGAGAGTTTGTCTTTAAGAACTCATTTAAAACTACTGTCTCATCAACATTTATTGATAGAAAATCAACCTTGTCCTTTGCAATATTGTTTTCATAGAGAGAGCTGAAAGCCGTAACTTCCTTTTTAATTTCTTCAGGGTTTACCGGCTCTTTGTTAATCAGCTCTTCAACTACTGCCCTTTTTTCAGGAGGCAGTTGCTCTTTCATTGCTTTTAGTTTCTCAAAGTTCTCAGTATCGATTGGCTCCGGCTTCAATGTCCATAGTAAAACACAGCTATATGAGTCCTCAATTGCATTTTCAGACGTTTTAGGAACAGGCACCTCCCTGCCTATCAATATGCGTGAGAATTCCGGCACATCAACGTCCAGATCAGAGCTGTCCATAACTGGGTTTTCCATATCACGCCTCTTCTTGACCAGTCGCAATATCATCTCTTTTGATTTAGGCTGTCTGCCAGAAAGTACAGAGAACACAACGGCCGAATCGTATGCGTTACCGCTAAGAGGATTTAACATGCAGCTTCTTTCAGTTCGCTTAAGAGCTTCTACTGGATCTGATTCTGTGAAATACGTAGTCCACGCCTCTAAAAGCATCAAAACAGACTGCTGCTCTTTTTCCAGCAATCGATAAACTCTTCTGGCTGCCATAAAATCTTTTGATATTTCTGAAAGTTTATCTTCGTCGATACTCTGATTTGAAGAAACTGCAGAAAGCATAAAAGCAAGATTATCTTCCGCCTTTGAATATACCTGTTCAGCCTGCTCTTTCTGTTCCCTTAACCTGTCCTCTCTTGAACTGCGTTGGCGAGTATTTGTTGACCTGGAATCTCTATCAAGATCAAAACCATCTTCACACAAACCTATGTTAGCCAATATAATAATACCGAGAAGAAAATACAATCTCATAATCAACCTCATCTTTTATAAATACAATTAACTTATGCCTATAATTTTAACATTTTACAATATAAAAAAAAGAAAATTCCATATTATGTGGCTCTCAACACTTGCCTTATTTGACACGAGAAAACCACAAACTTAAAAAGGCCGTTACAACAATCGTCATAACAGCCTTTGAATTCAATACTTAGCCATATTTTATTCAGATAGAAGCTTGTCTATCAGAACTCTGATATTGTCAGTCCATATTTTGTAGCCTGCGTCATTGAGGTGAAGCTTATCTTCTCTATAAAGCTTTGGATCAGGTTTTCCATCTTTGCCAAACAGGATAGAGGCCGCATCGAAATAATACAGTTTATCTTCCTTCTCAGCAGTTTGTTTCAGCATTTGATTCGCCTCAGCAAAATCACCACTTCTATCAGCACGCGACTGGCTCATTTTGGTTGCCATCACGATAACATCAACATTGGGATAAATTTCACGTATCGTTGAATATAATGCATCGAAATCTGACGAAATGCGTTCTGGCGACTTGCCCCAATAAGGATCATTATCTCCTGAATACAGCACGATAACCTTTGGGTTGTACGGCTTGATAAGCGTATCGGCCCAGTAAATAATATCAGAATATATTGAACCGCCAAAACCCCTGTTTATAACCGGAAGATCAGGAAAGCATTCCCTTGTCTTCCAAAGATTGATACTTGAACTTCCAACAAACAAAATACCGTTTTCAGGGAAGGTATTTTCTGAGTCCCAGTTGCGAAAATCCGCCATTACCTTTTCCCATCTTTTTGCCGACTCCATGCTTTTCTGGTCAGCAGGCATTTTCGAATCAGCCAAACTGACACCTGCAATCACAAGCAGCATTGCTGTGATGAGACACTTATTAAATCTTTTCACCATTTAATTATCTCCTGAATAAAATTATAAAATATTAAAACGACAAAACTTAATAATATCTTCAAGAGTAAATTTTTCAAGCAGTTTATTAAAATATTATTCAGCAAAATTCAGACCCCATTACTCAACAATAATGGGGTTTGAATAGCAATCAGTCATTAAAAAGTTTTATGGGAATAGATTGATATTGTCTATATAGATTGTCCCGCTTCCTCCTGCTGAAGGATTGAACGGGTTACCTACACCAATTTTGATCGTATCAATCGAATTGAGATTTATATTGGAATTTGCCGTAACAATATCACTGAACTGTATATACCATATTTGCCATGATTCAGTTAGGGTTACGTTTGAAATAGGGCATACAAGTGCTGCTTGTTGCTCACCGTCATCCAGAGTTACGTATATATATTCGTTGGAGTTGGCCGAATCACCATATATCCAGACAGACATTTTCGTTGCTCCAGAGCAGAGAAAATCACCATTGAACGGACAACTGATTGATGTTGCACTTCCAAGATATGGACTTGAGCTGTTATCATAAGTTATAGACATTGATGCAGAGCCTCTTGCCGGGTTTGAACAAGGCGAAAGCTGAACATTATCAGCGATCCATTCCGAATCCAGTGAGGCCTGATCTGAATACTCAAACCAGAAAATCTTGAGATAATCACGGACATAAAAAGTCCAAACGTCTCCCTCAACAATAGTCGATTCCTTAAGTTCATCAACCCGCCAGTAATAATCGGTGTCAAAGTCGAGGTTGGTAAGGCGAAGTTCCGGTACAGCAGTACCAGCGGCGGCTATTGCAAGGTCATCGGCGGATGTGCCAAGGTAAACATTCCATGTTCTGCCTGTTGCGCCTGGCTGCCAGCTTAGTTCTGTAATCGTATAAGATGATGAATTTTCGGCTGGTGAAGGTGATGAAACAGCCCATATGTCTGTATTATTAGGTGAGCAGACAATTGTCCAATATCCGTCATAAGATATTACTGGTGCTTGGGTACCGCTGTCGGTTAATATAAGGCCGCTGCTGATAAGGTCACTTATTTCATCTCTTAGATCACCTTTAACTTTGAGTGTTGCGTTATCTTCGATGTTTATACTTACATCCTCGCCGCTTCCCATAACGAGGTTGTTCACTTCAAGTACGCCTCTTTCGTCTATATTTACTCGCACCATTATATCATCACCGGTATCTCCGGGGATGACAAATCCGCTTTGTCTGTAAGTTGTGCTTCCTTCTGTGGTAACATACATACGAGCATTGTCGGTTATATTGAGTCTGGCAACAGATATTGAGCTTCCAGAAGGTGTTCCATATCCTAATGCCATTGATGCTGTCTGCACATAAGCGTCACCGCTGAGATTGATCTCGCAACCTTTATCGTAGTCGCTTGTTATGGAACCGGCAACATACCAGTAGCCGTTACAAACAAAACTGCCGCCGGTATAGTTCACTGTTGTTAATGTATTGTTATAGGCTGAACCGTCCATGAAAAGCATTCGACTGACAGTTATTTCATCTCCATCTATTACTTCCAGTATTTCTCCATATCCCTGAATCTTCAATTGATTTGATGAATCTGGGTAGCCGAGCGTCCAGTTGCTCGTATTTGTCCAGAGATTATTGCCTCCCGAACCAGTCCATTCGTTTGCGGCATAAACCGAAACTGCAAGAAAAAATATTATTATAGTGAGTAGTATATTTTTCATAAATTATCTCCTGTATTTTGATTAATAGATTCAACTTTTATTATGGCCATACACCGTTGACTATGGCAGTTAGTGTGAAATCATCAGGATCCAATACAACATGTTTTATTCTGAGCCTGTGCCAAGTGTAAACAACATGAATGAGTCCATCGCTGGATTGAATTATGGATGGATATGAATACTCACCAGGGTCATCTTCCAATATTAATGCCGCGTACCAGTCTGTACCATTATAGCTTACTGCAATATTTAGCGGTGTCCTTGGCCCCGACCAGCTTGTCCCGGCAATGCTATGATTATAAACCAATACATGACGCCCATCACTTAAAGTTACAGCGTCAATGCCAGAGTTGTTGCTTGGCATCGTGGTCAATGAAATATTGGACCATGTTTCACCGCTGTCATATGAATATGACTGGGCTATCTTATCTTCCATTGTTCTGAAAAGAGCTTGCAGAGTAGTGCTTGAATGGAAGAGAATAGTTGACTGTATTACACCCTCATAATCGTTGGGATTTGGATATGTATATTTATCCCAATCATCGATATCTGCGAAATCAGCAATTACTGTTGTTATCTGCACATTATTGTCTGATGGGCATAATATTGAACCATCGGATAGCTCAACCGGCTTATTTTTGCTTGGGCCATATATACCTGAAGGCAGATCGATTGCCTGAGACCATGTGCTGCCATTATCATTTGAAGTGAGCAGTCTTCCCTTGAGTGAAGAGCCTAAAACTCCTATTTTATAGAACAGCATTAATTTGCCTGTGGAATGCTTGAAGAGCAATGGGTTGAAAAGAGTGTCGCGTTCAGGGAACAGCATTGGTCCCTGTGCAAGCATTACCGGCTCGGACCAGCTTGTACCGTTATATTTTGTAAACCATATACCAACATCAATATGACCTTCACAAGTGCCGCCAAACCATGCTGCTGCCAGATTACCGCTGCCAAGATCAACTATAGTCGATGCGTGACATTCAGGGTAAGGAGGGTTTGAGTATAGGAATTCACTGCTCTCATACCCATCCTGACTTTCAAGGTCGGAACTTGTGTCATAAATAGCCGTCTCAGGGTCGCACGCCCCCCTTACATCTAAAAGTCGTGCCCTGTTAGTAGTAATGGAGACATTTCTTATCTCTCCATCGAAGAATTGACCGTAGTCTCCTGATGACCTGTAAAGTCCTCCGATTGTTAATGGACCGGTAGTATTAGTAAGAGTCCCAACATCTGGTGAACCTCTTGTCACAATTCCGTCAACAATAACCTGAGTGTTATAATATTGGAACTGATTTTCCCATGTCGCAATTACTTTATGCCATTTACCTGTCTCAACAGAGTTTCTGCTTAAAGCTGCTCCGTAGCCGTTTGAACCGCCAAGATACAGTCCTACACGTCCTTCTGGCGACATATATAGTTGGTAGCCAGTATTGGTGGAGCCTTCTGTTTTTCTGACAAGCTGGCATTGTTTAAGTGTATCAGGTTTGAACTCAACTTCGATAGTCAGAGATTCAAAACCGTTGCCGTTATCATGGCCGGTAAGAATGTCACTGTCGTTGACTTTGAGCATTGTATTTGTTTGCGTGCTGTCTGATAGCGTGTTGTCGAAGATTAAAACACCACAATTCTCATCTTTACTTATATCAATTGAGGTGGATTGCCACGAAAGAACGTTTGCCCTTAAACCGCATATGCTGTCATCGAGATATGTTACAGTCCCGGCATCATAATCTGGTATATTCCATACTGCAATACTATCAAGTAAAGCATTGTTAGGAGAAACAACGTAAGTATCAACTCCGTTATAGGCAACTACCGGTTCATTGAGCATGTCATCTACAAAAATTTGATTATTTGCAATGAGCGTATTAAGTTCGGTAACTTTGTTGCCTGCTACTCTAAGAGAACCGTTTTCACCAATATTTATAGATACGTCTTCGTTTGAACCCATGACGAGATTGTTAACTTGCAGTACTCCATTACCTGTAATTTCAACCCTAACCATGACGGATTTATTCAGATCTCCAGGCAGTACGAAGCCGCTTGTCCTGTAGACATCGCCGCCTGTATTGCTTACATACAAATATGCCTGATCGGTTATATTGAGTCGTACGACTGATTTGGAATTTCCGGAGGCTGTCCCAATTCCCAAAGCCATTGAAGGTGTTTCAACATATGCCTTACCGCTGATATTTATTTCACAGCCTTTGTTTATATCGCTTGTGATACAGTTAGCAACATACCAGTATCCATTGCATTTGAAGTCACCTCCGGTATAATTGACCATTGTGGATGTGTCATTATAGGTAGAGCCGTCCATAAACAGCATTCTGCTTACGGTTATATCGTCACCGTTTACAACCATCGCCACTTCGCCGTCACCTTGAATTTTCAACTGATTTGTTGTGTCAGGAAAACTTCCGTCCCAGTTATCTGGATTTGTCCACAGGTCATTGTTTCCTGAGCCTGTCCAGATATTAGCGGAAAAGGCGGGCAAAATAAATGCCGCCAAAAATAAAATAACCAACATTTTCTTAATCATAGAATTACTCCTTTTAGAAAATAGAATTCACGATTTAGAGACACACTTAGTGCCGCTCACAAACTAAAAGAAACAGATCTGTTTTCAAAAGCAAAGCCAGACAGTATGTGGGATTAAGTTAAAACAACATTATATGTGTTTGTATGAAACCAAGCTCCTTATTAAAACCACAACCATGAAATGAGATTGCTCAAACTGCAGGCAAAATATAGAATATCAACTGAAATTACAATCTCACTTTTTATAATAACTGAGTGTATCAAATTAAAATAGCTGTTACAATCCCACTAATAAACTTTTCTTTAGCACAAAACAGGACTTTAACACCTTTATATCTGATTTGAAATTAACTTGGACGGCCTGCATTGAAATATTATTATTGACCTTCTGATCGTTTTAGGCTATTGTATACTTGTGTGTTCTTAATACTTTGAGTCTATATTTTAAGAGGTTGCTATGATTGAAAAATGCGTATGCTGTAACAGCAGCAGAGTAGAAAGCGGATCGCTTCAGACTACCGGCAGAGTAAGATTTCACCCTGACCACACAAAATTCCTTTCACTTAAAACTTCCGATATCAAGATTTCAGCTTCAATGTGTCTTGATTGCGGATACATTCATCTTGTCGGTGATGTAGAAAAGGCAAATCTTCTTGTTGATGAAAGCTGATTCTTTACGACATGAAAATTCTTGCTATCGAACCATACTACGACGGCAGTCACAAGGCATTTATCGACGACTTTATTGATAGAAGTCGACACAACTGGACATTGCTCACTATGCCCGCCAGAAAATGGAAGTGGCGTATGAGAGGATCTGCAATTGAATTCGCCAAACAAGCCAATGAATTAACTGCTATGGGGCAAAAATTCGATGCTGTATTTGCCACTGACATGATGAGCCTGACCGACTTTACCGCATTGCTTGCCCCTGAACTTGTAAATACACCTAAAGTACTCTACTTCCATGAAAATCAAATAACTTACCCCTGTCAGGTTGAAGACAAAAGAGATTATCATTACGGCCTGACCAATATAATAAGTGCTCATTCAGCAAACAGTGTCTGGTTCAATTCACTGTATCATAAAAGAGATTTCCTCAATGGAGCAGCAAAGATACTTAAAAAGATGCCTGACTTCAACTGCATCGATATCATACAGGATATAGACCAAAAATCCACAGTTGTGACTCAATGCATAAACGAAACAAAATCAAAGCTTCCGCTTCAGCAAGGTCCGTTGAAAATAGTATGGTCGGCAAGATGGGAACATGATAAAAATCCTGAAGACTTCTTTGCGGCCATAGCTGAATTGAAGAAAAGAGGCGTCGATTTCAGACTAAGCGTTACCGGGCAAAGCTTCAGAGAAGCTCCTGCAATATTTGAAAAAGCAAAAAAGCTGTTTGCTGAAAACATTGATAACTGGGGGTTTCTCAACGACCCCGCCGATTATAAAAGAATACTCGAGGAGAGTGATATCTTCGTATCGACCGCCATACATGAATTTTTTGGAATAAGTGCTGTTGAAGCGGCTGCTGCCGGATGTTGCGTAATGGTGCCGCAAAGACTGGCATATCCGGAAGTCTTTGATGGACTGAATCAGGTCTTTTATGATGGAAGCGTCAATGATTTGACGAAAAAATTAGACTTAATGGCTTCGGACAGGCAAAAACTTGTGAATCTAGCAGAAAAATGTAGAAGAATCGGCAAAAAATTCCAATGGAGTAATAAAATTGATAGTATGGATGACGCTTTAGAGAAAATACCTAAAGAAAAAAACTGTAATGTCTGGTCGTGAGATAAGTGAAAGTGAACATTAGAAACAAAAACATATTTCCGCAAATTCTACTGATGATATATTTCATCGTTTTTGCGATTTTTGCCTTTAACCCTTACGACAGAACTGTCTGGTGGGCAGAAAATATCCCGATAATCCTAATTGTTGCAGCGATTTGCCTGATAACAAAATATTATTACCGTTTCTCAAATCTCGCATATTTCATGATGACTGTCTTGGTAATTATGCATACAATTGGTGGTCATTACACTTTTGCACGAGTACCCTTCGGATTCATCACCGAGCTTTTTAACTTCTCAAGAAACCATTACGACAGAGTTGCCCATTTTTCTGTAGGCTTCTACGCATATCCAATAGCCGAAATGGTTTTCCAGAAAAGGAAAGTAAATACAATCATAACTGCCGCTGTTTTTGGAATATTTGCAATATTTACTGTAGCGGGTGTCTATGAAATATTCGAGTGGCAATTTGCTTTATCAGCCGATCCTGAAGCTGGAATTGAGGTACTGGGAAGCCAAGGCGACATATGGGACGCTCAAAAGGATATCCTCGCAGATGGTCTTGGTTCTATATTAGCCGCTGTACTATTTATAATAGCAAATAAAAAAGGAAATAAACATGCCGGAAATAACTGATTTTCTCAAAAAATGCCTTGATGATCTTGAAGAAAGAATTGATCCGTTAGTTGAAGACGAGCTATACACTGAATGGGTCGATTTTAACGAAGGTAAATATCAGGGAGATTTCTTTCTGCCGGAAAGAGCTAAAAAATCCCCGGCAAGTTTCGATTGGATACAGCAGGCAGCAGATCACTTCGGAGGCGCAACTGCAAGACTGAAACAAATACCTGTAAATGACACATTGGAAAGCTATGAAATAATGGCTTTGCAGCAATATCACGGAGCCTCAGCATGCCTGGAAACCGGTAACGGTTTTATGATGACAATAAGAAGCAATTACGGCACCTGCATAATGCCTTCGCTATTTGGTGCAGAATTGTACATTATGCCTGAGGAAACCAATACCCTGCCAACTAACTATCCACTTGGCTTAGACAAGATCAAGGAAATTGTTAAAAATGGTGTACCCGACATCAACGGCGGCCTCTCAGAAAAAGTATTCACAATGGGTGAATTTTTCAGAGAAATAAACAGAAACTATCCCAAGATATCTAAATATGTTCATGTTATGCACCCGGATACTCAGGGGGTAATTGATATAAGCGAACTTCTGTGGGGAAGCGAAATGCTGCTTGCGTTTTATGAGCAGCCGCAACTTGTCAAGGACCTTTTTCAGGTAGTCAGCGACACCTATATAGCCTTTATGGAAAAATGGCAGCAGATATTCCCATTCAACGCTGATTACAATGCACATTGGGGGTTCCTGCATAAAGGCAATATCGTTTATAGAAGCGATTCCGTAATGAACATATCACCGGATATGTATGAAGAATTTGTATTTGAACACCAAAAGCGGATACTAAATCATTACACCGGCGTACTGCACTTCTGCGGTCGAGGCGATCATTACGTCAAACAATTATCCAATATAGACGGCCTGACGGCAGTTAATCTTTCCCAGCCGGAATACAATGATATGGAAAATATATATACTGAAACGATAGATAAAGGTAAACACATATTACTGCTGCCGGCAGAAGAGGGCAAAAGAGCAGTAGATGACGGTAGAGACCTGCGAGGACTTGTACACTGCTTTGAAAGCTTCTAATAATTTAAAATTAAAATCGCGACTAAGAAAGATTCATTCATAGTCGCGATTTTTTATCTGTTAAGCAAAGTATTAGTGAACTCTTTGGCCTGGCTGGGCACCGGAATCAGGGCTTAAAAGGAAGACATCCTTTCCACCGGGACCAGATGCAATGACCATACCTTCTGAGAGGCCAAATCTCATCTTGCGAGGTTTCAGGTTTGCAACACAAACCACAAGCCGACCTACAAGCTCTTCAGGCTTATAAGCCTTAGAAATACCGGCAAATACATTCTTCTTTATGCCGCCGATATCAAGAGTCAACTGCAACAATTTATTAGCACCCTCTACAGGATTGGCCTCTACCACTTTTGCAACCCTGAGATCAACCTTCATAAAATCATCAAAATCGCATTCTTCTGCAAGCGGTTCATCAAGAGTATAAGTTTCTTCTTCAGCCACTGGAGCTGCCGCTGCTTTTTCTTCTTCTATCATAGCTTCGATTTTCTCCATTTCTACGCGTTCGATCAAACGCTCAAAATCATTAACAATATGTCCTTCCGCAATATCGCTATCGGTATCAGCAAAACTAAGACAACCGGTACCAAGAATACCTTCAATCTTTTCTGCCATAACCGGAAGAACTGGCTTAATATAAATAGTAAGCAGCTTCACCGCGTTAAGTATAGCACTGAGCGTAGCTCGTGTAGCCTCCGCATCAGTCTTAACCGTAACCCATGGCTGCTTTTCATCAACATACTTATTCACCTTATCAGAGAAGGTTGCGATTCGTCTTATTACAGAAGAATAGCGAAGCCCCTCATAATCAGCAATAATATCATCTTTTGCTTCCCTGATGGCATTAACAAGCTTGATACCGTCAGAATCCATCTGGCCAATCTTGCCGTCAAGTTTCTTTCGAAGCATTGGCACACTGCGGCTCGCAAGATTGGCAAGCTTGCCTACCAAATCAGAATTAACCCTGTTTACAAAATCCGTTAAATTCAGGTCGATATCATCTACACCATCAGCAAGTTTCGCCGCATAATAATATCGCAGATATTGAGGATCAAGATGATTAAGGTAAGAACGAGCCTTTATGAAAGTTCCCTTACTTTTGCTCATTTTGTGCCCATCAACAGTAAGGAAACCATGAACAAAGAGCTTATCAGCAGTCTTGAAACCAGAACCGATAAGCATCGCCGGCCAAAACAGTGCATGGAAATACATTATATCCTTGCCAATAAAATGATAAAGCTCCCAATCTTTGCCATTCCAAACCTCATTGAAATCCATCCCGTTGGAATCGCAGTAATTCTTTACAGATGCCATATAACCAACAGGTGCATCAAGCCAAACATAAAAATACTTATCGTCTTCACCTGGAATATTAAAGCCAAAATACGGCCCATCCCTTGATATATCCCAATCTTTAAGACCGGCATCAAACCACTCATCAAGTTTATTAGCTACAGAAGAATGAGTATGTCCATCTTTCAGCAGCTCACGAAGATCTTGCTCGTAATCGGCAAGCTTAAAAAAGTAGTGTACAGTTTTCTTCTGCACAGGTTTTTGGCCGCAAAGCGAACACTTTGTATCCTTGAGATCATTAGGACTGTAAGTTGCGCCGCATTTATCACATGAATCACCATATTGATCTTCTGCTCCGCATACTGGGCATGCTCCACGAATAAATCTATCCGGCAGAAACATCTTGCAGTCATCACAATAAGCATGCTCTATTTCTTTTGTATCAATAGACCCTTTATCTTTGAGCTTATTATAGATAAGAGCACTCAGCTCCTTGTTTTCTGGAGAATGCGTTGTGTAATAATTCTCAAAATTAATCTGAAAATCAGTAAAATCACTATAGTGTTCCTTGTGCACATGACCTATCATATCTTCAGGAGTTATTCCCTTATTACGTGCACTCAGCATTATAGGCGTACCATGAGTGTCATCGGCACAGAAATACAGGCAATTATTACCTGCAAGCTTCTGGTATCGAACCCATATATCTGTTTGTATGTATTCAACAAGGTGCCCTATATGTATCGGACCATTGGCATAAGGAAGAGCCGATGTTACTACTATATTTCTACTCATATATCAACCTGCAATCTTAGTTCGAAGAAGACTCCTTTTGGGGTCCATCATTTCTGTTGTTTCTATTTTTCTTCTGGTTGTCATTCTCTTTTGACGGCTTTCTTCTACGGCGTCTTTTACGCTGTTTCTTATTGTTATCGGCAGTTTCTGAACCGTCCTGGCCTTGCTTCTTATCCGAGGAATTATTGTCAGATCCTTGAGCATTGCGCTGGCTTGAATTTTTACCTGCCTGATTGCCACCCTTACCTTGATCCGAATTATTAGACGACTTGCGTTCTTTCGGTTGTTCTTCTTGCTTTGGCTGCTCCTTTTGAGTTGGCCCATCGGGAAGAACCTTTATCTGATCAAGCGGTATCGCTTCATTTTGCCCATCTTCAAAATACACATGAACAAGCTGAGTAAGTATCTGATAGTCAATCACCCTGCCTTCACCGCTCGGAGTCGAAACCCAGCTTTGACGATTTGGCATATCATTTTTTAATTCCTGATATGTTTTATCTTCATATCTCAGACAGCATCGCAATCTTCCGCAATGACCTGATATTTTTGAAGGGTCAAGAGTAGCCTTTTGCGTTTTAGCCATTCGCATATTAACAGGCTTAAGTATTTTTAGAAACTTGCTGCAGCAGCATTGCTGGCCACAGGTTTCAATATCACTTATAAGCCTTGCCTCATCTCTTGCACCAATCTGACGCATTTCAATCCGAGTCTGAAATTCTTTTGCAAGCTGTTTGACCAGATCTCTAAAATCAACCCTGCCATCGCTGACAAAATAGAAAACAATTCGCTCACCACCAAAAATATGCTCAAAATCCACAACTTTCATATGAAGGCCATGTTCTTTTACATATCTGCGGCATATTTTAAGCTCATCATTGGCTGACTCACGAACATGACGAGCCTCATTTAAATCCTGATGAGTAGCAAATCTTACAAACTTGCCGTCAAATCCTACCGGGTACTCATTAGGCCCAACATCGAAATATTCAGGCAGATTATTAACGCAACCTTTAAAATTACCATGCTTATAGCATCCGGTTCCGATCATTTCCCCCATCTCAAGCCCCCTGTCGGTTTTTATGATAACCTTCTTGGGAGCAGGCGGCAAATTAAGCTCATTATGACTAAACCAGCCCAAATAACCCATCTTGCCATACTTGACAAGCATTTTTTTGGTATTTTTAGATTTTTTATTTTCCATATGTTTATTTCTAAATCCCAAAAACCATAGTTTTCAGGCCAAAATACAGAATTTCTTTCTATTAATTTTTCAATTTCGTAAAGTGTAGCAGAATTTCTTCAAAAATCAATTTTTCATTTACGTAGGCATCAACCCATCTCATACTGCTGTTAATTTTTTCAACAAATTTAGCTGCAGTATTAACATCCACTTGCGTACAAAGCTGTTGTATTTGTGCTGTTTGCCCGCTATTTACAATATCTTCCGAGCCATCAACTGATAATCTAATCATGTCGGTTACCATGACAAGAAGCATTTTAAGCATTATTTTCTGTGCTCTGCGTTTCAAATCACTTTTACTGACATTCTCCATCTGATCGGAAAAAGCCTCAGATATCTCGCCATTCTTTGCAACCATCCACTCAGCTATATCCAAACTGTCTGCAAGTCTTGCATTAGCAAGTTTCTCCACAAGCTGGCACTTAATACTGTAACAATCACAAAGCGAGGCCATCTTTGAGTACATAATTGATTGTCCGAGACTTCCGGAAGTGAATCTTGCCCAGAATTTAGCCTGGACTCCATCAATGCCTTCTTCTGAAAGCTTGTTGATTATAATGGCCTCATCTACAGGGCCAAACCGCAAAACCTGACTCCTTGAGAGTATTGTAGGCAAAAGTTTGTCAGTTCGTGTGCATAAAAGGATTATCAGGCAGTAAGCCGGCGGCTCTTCAAGAGTCTTAAGCATAGCATTCTGTGCCGCGGCATTCATTTTCTCTGCCTCACTTATGACATAAACACATTTTTTAGCCATTTGAGGCTTTGAAGCGACTATGTCTACAAGAAATTCCCTTATAACATGTATGCTGAATTCACTGGGATTTTTCTTGCGTTTTGCAGAATCAGACAAAAACTCAGAGAGCTCTTTATATATGTGCTTAAAATCAGGATGGGAATCACTATCGAAAAGCTGACAGCTTCTGCAGCATTTGCAACTGTCAACAAAGTCAGACTGAAGCGAATCTCTACCCTCACAAAGCAGTGCCTTTGCCCATTCTTTTGCCATGAGATATCTGCCAACCCCATCCTCACCGGCAAATATATAAGCATGACCTAACCGATCATGCTTCATGGCGTGCTGAAATACATCAACAACCTTATCCTGACATAAAACATCATTCAGACTCATTTTATAACTATTTTAAAACATCTAAACCGGCATTGCCAATTACTAACGCTGTAAAACTTCAAACGCCAATTAAATGTTTTTTGAATAACTGATGAATTAGTAAAATATGAATACAATTGGAAAGATTTTAAGAAGATAAGGAATTAATGCAAACACAAAAACACCAAAAGGCTATTTTAAGCACTTAGAAACACATTAATTATTAAAACAGTCCCCAAAAACTGCTCTAATGCAGCACTCTTAGTTTTTTGTATGCAGGGATTAAGTGCAATGCGAGTTTTAGCCGCATCATATTAGAATTACTCACAAAGCTGATTTTGGTAAAGATATCAGTTTTCAGACTGCTCAAAATGATCCCTGAGCATCTTCATAAGGTCACAATTCTCGTTCTCTCTGTCGAGAAGCCTGAATTGTATGTGTGAAGGCAACTGAAGCCAAACTCTAATCGAAGCTTCAACAGCCCCCTTCATAACCTGACTGCGGTTGCTGCACTGCTCTTTAAGCTTTTGGAATATTTCACCACTAATGTCAGCATGTAATGTTTTTTCATCTTTTCTGTAAGCCATTATTATGCTCCTTACTCATATAAAAAGATTTAGAATTAAGTGTCATTTCAATATTTGACCTGAAAGGCTGAAATTTTATGTATAATTGCTGTCCATCAATCAAATTATCAGAGTGCCCTTCATGATGCAAGTAATATTGCAAATCCCCATTTCTAAGCATATAATATCTGACTTGTTCCCGAGCCAAACAATAAATGCCAGCATTATGGATTAATGTATACGGAAACTTATTTAATTATGCTAAATCCTTCTAATCTTATAGTAACAAATAATTCTTAAATTGTCACTCTTATTATTTAATATTAATAGATAGCACGAAAAGCGATAATTCCACCTATATAAGCACCCTATTCCCGACAAGAAAATCCTTTTTCAACGGCTTCAAATGACAATTTTAGCTGAATTTTACAAGCTTTATTTGGGGCGATAGCTGATTGCAGATTTATATTGTAAATAATTGTTTATGGGTTATAATCTTTGTAGTGCTCGATTGATTAGAAATTACCCAGTTGAAATGGATATTTTGAAACAAAAGACTAATAAAACACTTAGGCGACTAATTGCCCTTATCTTTATCTTATCGATGATGGCTCCGGTTTTATCCATAGAACCTCAGGCATATGATGCTGCCAAATTAGATTTAGTACGAGATAGTGAGCCGAATTTGACCGGTAAAGGAGTAAAACTCCTTATCGTAGAGCGAAGTGAAAATTACGACAGTGACAGCCCGCTTCTTGACTACCAGCCAGACATTGAACACCCACTTCTCAAAAATTCAAACATAAGCATTCCATTAAAGGAAAAATACAACCTTGGCAACGAATCTTTCCATTCTACGGCAATATGCTCGATAATCACTGGCAAAGGTTCTGTTACTGATGAGAATGGGAATCAAATAGCGTACAATGCTCCTCTGACTGATTCTGAAATAGAAGTACTGGAGTTTAATGAGTTCTTATTAAAACACCTCATCGATATTTCCAACACACTCGAAACAGACATTCTCTGCGCAAGCTTCGGGACGTCCGTTCCTGACTGGTGGACCAGAGCATTGCAGTATATAATAGAAAGAGATGATGTACTTGGTATTGCAAGCATTGGTAACGGCGATGAAATATTTGACAGTTGCCTCTACCCTGCTTCAGGAGCAAATTTTATAGCAGTTGGCATTGCAGACAGGACAATGATGCCTTCAGGCGACAATTCGTGGCTTGATCCGACAGCCAAAAGCAGCCATGGAATAACTTTTGAAGGGATAATCAAACCTGATATTGTTGCCAGCGGAAATTACCTTGTTGCCGACCTGCAGAATGACGGCATAGCAGAAAGCGGCAACTACTCAAGCTACGCAGCTCCTGCAGTAGCTTCAATCGCCGGACTATTAGTACAAAAAGCAAAGGAAAAGCAGCTCAAATACGCTTATTCTGAAAAAGGCTCAAACTGCGTCATAAAGTCAATACTGATGACAGCGGCATCAAAAGGGGTAGGATGGCATAAAGGCCAATGGAGCCCCGATGACGACCACCAATCGCCTCTTGACATGCATCAAGGCAGCGGCACAGTTAATGCTGCGGAAGCCTGCGAATTGCTTGATTCTGAAAAACTCGAGCAAGCAGTACCGGCATCAAAGGGCTGGGATAATTCGGTTATCGACGGGAAAAGCGAAAATACTTACAGCGTCAACGTTTCGCCTCAAGATAGATATATAAGCGCAACCTTGGTGTGGAACAGAAAGTTTCAGAAAGAATATCCATTCGAATACCTCACGGGTGACAACATAAACCTGAGACTTGAACTTTGGGCCCAAAGCCCGGAAGACCCGAATAACAGTTTGCTTATAGACTACAGTGATAGCGACAACGGAAACGTTGAACACCTCTTCTGTCCGGTCTCATCAGGAAATGTTAAATATGAAATCGTTGTTGTTTTCAGTGACAATGAAAATATATCTAAAATAGATACTCAGCAACGATACGCCTTGTCGTTCACAACAAGCCCAATACCTGAACAATGGAAAGGACAGTGGCTTGATTTCAACGCTGACGGCTCTATAGACCTTAATGACGTGCAAGGGGTACTGTCTTCTGTTTCAAAACAGAATAAGCAAACAGGAATAAGCATTGATACGCAAGCATTCAATAGAATAAGAATATTATTGGATGAATTGTCCAAACGCGACCTTTATAAATAAGACTGTTAGTGGAAGTTTTTTTGAGACCAAACAGCTTAATTTGGTATTAAAGGACGAAAAAACAAAAAAACAAAAAAAAGTGGGTTTTCCTATTTTTTTTACTTGCATAAAAGGGGCATTTCTATTAAATTATCTCCCCTGTCGCAGAGAGCGACAAACCGATACGGGTGGATAGCTCAGTTGGTAGAGCAACGGACTGAAAATCCGTGTGTCGGCGGTTCAAGTCCGCCTCTACCCATTATCAAAAAAAGCTTTTAAGCACAATGCTTAAAAGCTTTTTTTGTTTTAAATATTAAAGCGGCCTTAACGTTTTCTTTCGTTAGAATAAAGCGGCTTATCGCCCAAAGGCCACGTCAAGCTATCCGTTTTGTTTTCCCATCGCAACAAAACTCTTTTTACATCATCGGTTTCTTCAAAAATCACATCAGGCTTGAATGCGGACTCCGTAGGCACAAGAATTACAATAAAATGCGGATTAACCGCTTTCCTGTATATTCCCAATCGTGAAAATGTGGACGGTTTTCGACCATCGTCAGGAGTATATTTGCCATCTTTAATTACCACATCAGATAAATCATCTACAAAAACATGCATCTTCACCTGCCCTGAATCTTTTTTTGGCACAGCCATTACATAGTTATCCTTAATCTTGAATTCAAGATCAGGCCAACTCAACATCTGCCAACAGTAATCATGCGGCAGGCCGTCTTTTTCAACATCGTCAAGAATAACGGCATAAGCAGGATTATCTTCCGTCGGACGTATAAAGAAAACGTGTCTTAACGCCTTTTTAACTGGCGTACCTTCCATCCCTCTGTCATTAGCATTATATGCATCACTGCAGTCTGCAAGAGCATAGCCGTATTCAGCTTCACTGATATAATCAAGAATTTTTCCGCTTGTCCCCAGACCGGCTCCGCTCAACGCCTGCCCCTTACCATCTATAAGAACACAGTTATGTGCCGCTGTCTGAGCTCTGCCCTCAGGTTCACGGTTGTTTCCATATCCAGGATCACATGCCCATTTACGGCCATAACCGTAAAGAGTAAAGTGCCCCTTGTCTGCCTGATTATGAGTTACATTATAATAAGGGCCTGCTTCAATCGAAAACATAACATCGTCTTTTTCCCAACCGGTTCTCCAAACACAAAGCCCTCTGCCTTCAAAATGACTGCTAAGCGGAACATTGGCCTTGACCGGATCCAGCGGCAAAGTATCGTTGTCCCATACTATTTTCTGCCAAAACTTGACACTTGCCGTATTATCAGAGAGCCATTTCGCCAATGAGTTACGATTATATTTAGCCAAAGCAAGCATTTGAGCTCGAATGCCGCCATAATTTGAGTCATTCCTCGCTTCATAGACATTTTCACCGGGCAAAAGTGAGAGCGCATAAAATTGTGGAAGTTTTTCAAGAACAGGATGCCTGAAATAGTCAATGCCTTTGCAATTATTCATAGCAGCAAGAAACAACAGGCTATTATCAAGACCATAAGATGTATATCCCACGCCCTCAAGATATGCACCCTGCTTATCAAATCCATTATCCAGCCATCTGTTAACAATCTCTACGGCATCTTTCTGCCATTTCTGGGAATATTTGGGATACTCATTCTCTATTGCCAGAGCAACCAACCCAACCGCTCCGCCCGTAACACCATTCCAATTATGGTACTTATACCAGCCCGTTTCTGGATTCTGAGCATTGGAAACAGCGTCTGAAATATAAGGCTTTGCTGTATAGAATATAATTTTCCTTTCAGATGGCGTCAGTTGTTCATAGAACAAAGCATAACTAAAACCAAGAGCCCTTATCATATCCCCTTTACCGCCCGGTAAATTAGCAGACATGATTTCACCTTCCAGCGGCAGCTTTTCACAAGCTGAAAGTATAAGCTTTATTCCATGACGCGAGAATTGCTCATCATGGGTAAAATGATACGCAAAACCTAACACCTCGATTTGGCGATGAAGCCGTCGGCAGATAAGACTGCCTTTAGTAGCCGCAGCCTGCTGCTCAAAACCTTTATCTATTTCTGCTGGATCAGCGAAACCGGGCGAGTCTGGGTCGCAAAGAGCCAATGCTTCTGCATGGAACTCTTTCCACTGATCTTCAAACTCCGAAGAATTCAATTTAGCTCGAATCTGTTGGAAGCTCAATTTACCTGCAAACATCTCAAAACCTGCGGCTTTGATTGCTGCAGAAAAAAACATAGAGACGATACTCATTGCAACTAACACTTTATACATACACAAACTTTCAAATATATTTAAGCAAAAAGTATATCAAAACAATAGCTCACCTATTTATCATTCTCCTTTAATACCAAGCATAACGTTTTTACCATTAAAATCAAATTTCACTTTGCCACTGCCCCATGAAGAATAAGCATAAGGGCTTGCAAAACTGGGGTAGTCAAGATCAAGAGCCTTGCCGTTAAGCTCCCGTTTACCCTTAGTATTTATGGACAGCGTCCCTTCTGCCTTTGACCGATATGTCAGCTCCATAGATTCCGCGTTAAATGAGATAGTATTTTTTAAGACCTCATCAATAAAGCCATTAAATGTCATATCATCAAGTGCTCGAGTTTCGCAGATCAAAGCATGTTTATTCCCATTGGAAACTACTTCGAGCCCGGCATATTTACCATCTTCAACCCAATGATAAGGTGCTGAGAATTTCAAGGCTACCGCACTATCGGCAAACCTACCGAACAGCCAACCTTTTTTCTCGACAACTTCATCGAATAGTTTTCGAGGAAAATACGCATGTATCATTTGATAGTGCATTTCCTTGGGTATCTCATAAAGTGCAACAAGAACATTCTCCTGCTGAAAGAAGTGGCCTGTACTTCCTGCCCAGTAGTTGCCCATATTTTGATCTGATGCATGGCTTGGATGATTGGCGAAAACCCTGAGTGAAGTGCCTCCGCCGGTAAAGGACAAGTCCCAATGCTGCTGTTGATGATTCGCATACCACGCACACTCATGCCCCTTTGGATACTCATCCTGAAACTGTACACACCCCATTACATAGCCGGGAGAAACATAGGTATACTTTCGTATACTACCATCCAACGGCTTGTAAGGTCGTGCATCCACCACATTATGCAGGTGCTTTCTCTCACGATTCACATAAGCAGGACGCTTGCTGTTAGCAAACTCCACCAGTAATTCAGGAGCCCTGTATTCACTTCCGTAAACAACTGCACATCGCATGCCTTTAGGCATGCAATTCCCAAAATAAAGATAATTCAGAGCATAAGCATTGGAACGCCTATGGTCAAAAGATGACTTTATGGAGCTCCTGCCATGCGCACCACCGTATATACCATCAACAGAATTAAGAGCCAGCCCCAAAAGAATCAAATCCATATTAGCCTTTGCAAGCTGCCGTATCTCAGAACTTGGCGCATAATCATAAAGATTTACCAAACACTCCCAATCCGCTATCATATAAACAGTACTGTCAAATTCACCCCAGCCTTTTTCAGCTCTGAATGTAAGAAAATCCTTCAGCCAATACTCATCCTTAATTTTCAACGCAATTGCTTCATCGCGATACGCGTTGAACCTGACACGAAAAACTCCTCCTTTTGATGGATCACCAAGAATAGATGCCATCAGATAACGACTGCTTCTAAATAGCAGATAATGATTTTCCGATGGAAATATGCTTTTGTAGTCATACTCTGTAAAGAAGTTTTCAATTGCAGTTTTGGTCTCGGGATACAGATTCTTACTCTCATGGGTTAGATAGTAAACACGGCAAAGTAAAGCCGCAGCAAAATCCGGTTCGCCGTCAAGCATTCTGCCGTGAGGATGCGGCCTATCGAACCAACTGGCAACCGACAGCAAAACCTCATTCGCCTTATCCAAATCCTGTCCGGCAATGATGCGCATTGCGGCCCCCTTGCCGTAAACATCCTGCTCTATAGTCTGCACAGTCCCGCTCAGTTCATCTCCAATAAGCTGCTCCATCCTCTGTTCGTATGAACCCTTCGAACTTTCTGTCTTTGAATCATTTTGCCCCCCGAAAACATGGCCATTTAATAGCCCGATTACTAACAACAACATAAAACAACTGCGTTTATTTGCAATAACTGTAACCATAATTCACCTAAAAATTTTAATATGTTAAAAAAAACGAACGATCAGGAACAATATCGCATATATTTATTTAAATGCGAGATAAGCTCGTTACACATCTGATCTCTTATAGCTGAATGATTCTCATCAGAATATAAATTATTCCATTCCTGATTGTCAACGGCTATATGATAAAACTCACCCTCAATAATATCCTCAAGTTTAAAACCGTATATATTAGTACAGTTGGGAACTGTAACAATCAATTTGTAATCCTTTTTGCGCCACATATATGACTTAGTGTTCGGATTTTCATGAAATTCACAAAATGCTGCTTCCCTTTCAATATCACCAAGCAAATCATTACCCATCAATTTAGAGGAAGCAGTCTCTCCGGCAGCATTAAGTATTGTAGGGTAAATATCAACTAATTCCACCGGTCTATGATCTCGGCCACCCTTCAATGCCTTTTCAACAACCGTACCACCTATAATGACCGGCACACGAACACTTGATTCATATAAACAATACTTATTGAATCTGTAGTACCGTTCGCCAAGCATCTCACCATGATCTGAAATATATACAATCAGACAATTATCAAGTATCCCTTTTGATTCCAGCTTATCCATAACCCTGCCAAACATGCTGTCAATCCAGGAACAATTAGCACGATAACGAAGTATCATTTGCTGCCAAAGTTTCTTATCCGCCTTGCTCCAAAAATCGATGTACATATCATCACGATTGAAACCACTGGCATGACATGGTTCGACCATGTCCTTCTCAGGCTGCGGCGGAACCGGCATATTTTCAATATTATATAATCCCTCAAAGCCTTCCGGTACATTATGGCCGGCATGAGGAGCTAAGAATGACAGGTAAAGAAACAGAGGCCTATCCTCGTCAATCCCATTATCAATAAACTTAAGGCACTGGTTAAAAACCCACCCATCACGATGATCTTCTTCTTTAACCTTACTTGTACAACCAATGTACCCCTTGATACCTTCGCCACCTGCTCCATAATCCTTCACCTCTTCACGATACCTTGCAAGACCGTCAGGATTTGCATCCCCCATCATTATCGCGTTCTTCTCATACAAAATACTATCACGAGGCTGACCGACATATCTCACCTCAAAACCTCGAGTTGAGCAACCTTTGTCACACCAATGCGTCTTTCCGAAACCTGCTGTTTGGTATCCTGCTTTGCTCAATGCCTGAGCTATCGTATCAGAGGGCAAATTATAATCAGGAACATATTGATCATTTCTCTGAACACCTATCTGTGTTGGGTATAGACCAAGCATCAATGAGTAGCGGCTGGGAACACACATTGGAGCCTGACATACTGCCTGATCAAATATAACTCCATCTTCTGCAACCTTATCTAACGCAGGAGTCTTAACTCCTGGATTGATTTTGCCAACATAATCCCATCTTTGCTGATCACTCATAAGAAATATTATATTGGGACGCTGCCTCCGCACATCTCTTTTCTTGTAGCCCCCATAAGAAGCTTGCAGTAAGACATTCAAGTATGTTGTTGTAACCAACGTTTGTTTAATAAAATCGCGTCTGTTGTTCTTCATTTATATCCTTTTAACAAGAATAGTAATATCCATAACACCGTAAAATCTATCATAAAAAAGACCTTACTCTTGAGTCAATTCCTTTATCCGATGTTTCAATAGTAAGTTTTCTTTATATAGTTCCTGCAAATCCTGCCCCATAACATCAACCATATTTTCTTGCAGACGGCTCTCCGGGGCTTGCTCAAGTCTTGTGACCAGAATATCTCTCTCTGTTTCGCATTTATCAAGAATTACTTGCATTTGCTCAATACGTTTGGCATGAATATGCTCCTGCTGGACTATCTTTTTCTCAAGTCGCGATATTTCAAGCCTAAGGTCATTATCGGAAAGTTCGTTTTGCATAGAGCATCCGCAGAAAAATAACGCAAAACAAATAATCAACTTAAAACAACCAGTAAAACTCATATTAAGAATCCCATTCTAATATAAAAGAAATGAAATAGCATCACGATTATCATACAAACCGTGATGCTATTAAAATACCTATGGTGTAGCCTCATCTACAGAACTGGCAATACGTACGTTGTCGAATATGGCAACCAAATTATTATCTGATTCGCCACGATATAAGCCGCATCTTATCATCCAGTCGTCAGTTACAACTCCCTGAGGCTCACAGCCCCAATCGTGATTCCAGTCGACAAGAAGATTCCCATCATACCACACTTTCACATTACCGGTTCCCGTCATTTGATTGTGATTTGGGGCCAGCCTAAAAACGAAAGTATGCCAATACCCCTTAGATATCTCAGTACTGGGGATAAGAGCGTACGCCCCTGCATCATCTCTGCCTGTTATATGAAACCTTAGAACTGTATCGGTTTCCAATGTACAGTGAAGAGGTACTCCACAGCCCATACCGGAATTAGCCTGCCACGCCTGCATAAAATGCACGGGTACATCAAGCGGCCAGTCAGAGCTGCTGTTGTTTATGCACATCGCAAAACCAAAATAGCGAATCTTCCCAAACTTAAGTGCATAAGAATCCGTCATATGACAAGCTGTTATCTCCGTCCTGTCCTTATAATTGTCACTGTCGGGGTAAAGACGCATACCAAGTGCATAATTACCGTCGTAATACGATGATCCCGTTATCCAAGGACAGTTATAATCATCACCTTCGAGTTCAAGGTTAAAATATTGAGAATCATCATATAACTGTGAAGTCCCACAATAAACGATCGCATTTTCTAAATCAATATTTGCCCATGTTAATGCGTAAACCGAAACAGAAAAATAAGATATGGTCAGGCAAACTATTATAAATTTCAACATTTTCATTTCAAAACACTCCTTAATTAATAATTCACTTACAGTACATATACGTTATAATAGGCTATTTATAAACTTCAAAACCTCCTTTCATTGATAGATTAATGATTCCCGGTTTTCAGGATCTGTTGACTGGAGCCATTGAGAAGCAATTTGAGCAAAATCTGCTATATTCACATAGCAATCACGATTAATATCTGCCGGATAAACAGAATTGCAATACCCCATATCAACTAACAGTTCGTTTCCATACTGATCGGCTATCTTGACATCATTACTGCCGGAAACAGCCTGAATATAAGGAGAATCATATGTCAGTGCAAGATCAAGTACAACCTCTGAATAATTGATTTCCGGCAAACGAGCATCATTATACATGCTCAAAGTATCACCATAACTGTTTGTATAACTCAGCCTATCACCTGTTTGTGACCAAACTAAAAAGTTATCTAAAATATCGTTTTTGAAAGCCTGAAAATCTGTATAATCAGATGCTTTCCTGACATCCAAAACCGCATAAGCATCAAGATTACCGACACTCACAAAATCTCCGGAGGCATCTGGATCATATCTGAAAGAATATCCGGCCCCTTCTGTCTGATGAAATGCTCCGGCAGCAAGATAAACACTTCCATCACTATTTTGAGAAAAGAGCCAGCCTGAATCATCATAATTATAACCAAACGCTGCAGAAAAGAAAAACTGCAATCGTCGCGGCTGACCATCTGAGTTAACGTCGGATATATTAATATTTCGTCTTATGATCGCCGCTCCCTTACAACCAACAGCCTGCAAGTCCTGATAGCCGGTACGAAGGTCTGAGCCTCTCGGCTCTCCCTGAACATATACCCTGCTTGAATAATCATCAGAGCCTATAATTCCCATCCAATGGTTCTGGTTTGTTATTTGGGTATAACCGATTGATTCATCTAATGTAAAAGTGCCTAAAGTAAACTCAGGAGTCACATATGTATATCGTTTTATCGCCGAAGGGAACTCTACTGTATACCATAATTCTCCGCCTTCAGGATGCACCCAACTGCCGCGACCCGGCCTTGAACTTGTATACTCAAAATCTCCTCTTTCATCTGTATCAGTGAATAGATTCAACGATATCGCTGGCAACCTGTAATCAGTAATACAAGCAGGTATCAAATCAAATGGACTATTACCGCTTGTAAAAGTGTTATGATCGGGCAATCCACTGAAAAGCCAGTTATAATAACTCAGCTTATCGGAAATGAAATAGTATGAAGACCTATCCTTATAACTCCTGACCTTTGCCCCGCCTCTTATTCCATTAAGTGTTTCGATTGCTACATCAGTAAAGTAAAGATCAAGATATTTCGATACCTGCTGACGTAATGTATCAGAATCTGTGCATTGCATTATGGTAAAAGCCGCCATAAGATAAAGCCCTGAATATGTAGGTGAACCAAATTCAACCTGAATTCCTCTGGTGCCCGCCTGACGGAAATATTCGGGCAGAAATTCCGTCAAAACATCATAATGCTGCTGCAGTGTCGAACCATCATCATAAAGCACTCCCTGCCATTGCGGATCATCCTTGAGAAGCATAGAAGTACAGTAATAAACAGCCTTGCGAACAATATTATGATTATCACTCAGGTGCAGTCTCCAGATATTCGTTTCTATTGGAGATATATCAGCCAATAAATCATACTCTTTGCTGTAATCAAACAACATTGTCTTCAAAGCGTATTCAGCATCTTCAGTAAGGTACTGATTCAAAAGCGGATCACAACCTATCATGCTTAGATGAGGAAGCATCCAATACGTACCGCCGATTTCGTCATCAACTTCCCAGCCTTGCTGCGTGTCAATAATAAGCTGATTAGCCTGATCTATATCGCCTTGTGTTATTTCGGGAAATCCCCTGCCTGCCAAAGCAAATATGCAATACGCACGCACCACATTGCCGCGAGGCTCTACAGGCGGATACTTCTGCGTATTGAAATGATACATCATGGTCGTATTCTGACGATCATAAACATCATCAGCTGATACTGCAGAATACCAAAGGCTCAGTATCAAAATAGCATGAATCATATGTTTCATAATTAATAGCCAAAATCTAATATAAGTTTATTACCGTCAAAATCTTTTACGGTTACTTTATTACTGTCATAGTCGCCATAAATGTATGGACTTTTATACGTCTGATTCGGAGTAAAATTTAATGGCACATCATCAATGCAGGGTTTCTTCATATCAGCAAACATAGTAAGCTTTGCAGCGTCTCTGGATGGAAAATATTCAAACTGATCAAAGTTATTTACATACTGCATTTCATTATCACGCATGTCTTTTTTGAAACTTTCGAAATCAGTATAATCTTTAACTCCAGCAACCTCAAAGACTACCATAACGCTTGGATTCAGATATTTTACAAACTTACCATCGTAGCCTTCTTTTTCTGCTATTACATATTTAGGCTTTTCAGAAACATCAATACCATTTTCACCGCCTTCATCCTTAACCGCCGGCTTAATCGCATAATATGTCTTAGAGTTATGCCCGAATATCCACCCGCTTTCCTTGTCTTCTTCCAAACTGAAATCGTTTGATACAAATGTAAACAAGAGTTCATCCCCATAAGATGCAAGTTGCCTGCGGATAACCATCGCATTCTTATCGCCAATAGCCATAAGATTACGATAGCTCGCTCTTCTTGCCATAAGCTCAGGAGAAGTTGTCTGGAAAACAATGCGACTATTCACACTCTCACCCGTAACAACGCCCATCCACTGATTCTGACTGTTTATAAGCATATAATGCTTACTCTCATCAATAGCAAACCAGCCAAGTACATAGTCAGGACTGCACCATGAATACCGATATACCGATGATGGATATTCTATCACATACATAGGAGCATTATGATATTCATGCTCTGTATAAAGCACATGGTCGCCCTGTCCAAGCCTGCGTGAAATATAGCTGTAGTTGCCTCTTTTTTCCGGCTCAGTAATAAGATTGTATATCACATCCGGCAATTCATAGTTGCTTGCCGCTATAATTATCGAATCAAAACTGATCCCTTTATTAAGCGTTTCCGGCTGACCTGTCAACATATAGTTGCAGAACATCAGCTTGTCATTTTCTCCTTTGTAAGTACTCGGGTCTTTATACATCCTGACCTTAGCACCACCGCGAATACCATTTATCGTCTCCTGAGCGACATCAGCAAAGAAAAGATCTATAAATCTGCGAGTGTACTCCTTGAGCTGCTTATTCTCAATACAATCATACATAGCAAACAACGGCTGCAGATGTACTCCAGAATAAACCGCACTGCCAAACTCAATATCTATGCCTCTTTGTGCACGATATTTATAATAAGCCATAAAATAATCGACAAATACCTGATAATGCCTTTCTGCAGTTGTGCCGTCAGTGTATTTCCTGTCGGCATAGTCGGGGTCATTCTTGAATATTTGAGCGGCTAAAAGAAAAACGCCTTTCTTATGCACATCGTGGTTGTCGCTTATATAAACGTTGAGCAAGTCTTCCGGAATATTATCCATTCGCGAGAGATCATCATAAGTATAAACAAAATCCCAAAGTAGAGCCTTCAATATCTGCTCGGCTCTCTCACTGAGACGGGGTGAAATCTCCGGAGAAGCAAGTATCATAGACAATTGAGGCAAAGCCCAGTAAAGCCCATGAGAATTTTCACTCTTACTGAAATCATCCACATTATCCTCAAGCAAATCAGCTATAACCTCACTGCACCATTGAGCATCTTCCTCACTTGGGTCAGCGGCAAGTCCGGCCAGTACGGTATTTATGGTCAACCTGTCGTTATGACCTATTCTTATGGACTTTTTCATTGACCCATAATAGCCCTTTAGCTCTTTATGACATCTTTGCTGTTTAGTCTCACCAAATGTGGAAACTGTAAATATAAACGAAAATAGAATTAATGAAATCACATATTTATACATATCAATCCTGTAATAATTGGCCATCATATTATTAAATAGACTTGTTCGGGTTTGCCTCTCGGAAAGCCGTCACCAGCTCTCTGGTAGGCTTTTCTGTTATTATTTTGTCATAAAGTTCTTTAGTACTCAATGTATCGCCCATCTCGACAAGAAGCTCGTCCAACCTTTTATCAAGCTGATCCCGAACATCCGCATATTCAGATCTTTCAGCAAGATTATTAAGCTGATAAGGGTCATAACAATTATCATAAAGAAGCCACGGTGTACCATCTTCGTAACGTGAATAAGTATACCTGTGGGTCTTCACTCCACGCCAGGTATCTGTTCCGTTAGCCAGCGATGTATTACACAAATGGGTCATATTCATCAGCGGCACAGCATCGCGATAGCCGCTGCCTTTACCGGTTAATGCTTTACTCATATCTATCCCGTCAACTTCTGGGCAATCGACATCTGCCAGGCCCAGCAAAGTAGGCATTATATCTACGGGAGTAAACAGTTCATCAGTGATCTTGCCCGCCGGAACGTAATTTGGGAATCTTACTATGAACGGAATTGAAATCGCCTCCTCAAAAGGTGTACACTTGCCATAGAAGCCGTGTGAACCAAGAACGTCTCCATGGTCGGAAGTGAACACAAAAATCGTATTATCAAAAACGCCTTCTTTCTTAAGCGACTCAATCAAATCGCCAACATATTCATCCAAGGCCAAAATAGCCGCCAGATAACCTACTGTTGATTCATAAATTATTTTATCATCGCTAAGCCATTGCCGTATCTCATCACGAATATGACCGTATGAAGATGGAGCTGTTATTCGCCTGCTTTTTGAAAGCTCATCAGCCGCTGTGCGATCAGCAACATTAGGCCGAAGCTTTATTTCTTTTGATTTCACCTGATCAACATACTTTTGGGGAGCTATATAAGGATCGTGCGGCGGCCCCCAGGATAAAAACAAAGCAAAAGGCTCTTCATCTTCTCTTTGGCTGATATAGTCACAGGCAGCTTTGGTCTGCGTTTGAGCATCATACCCTTCCCAGAAACGAGGCCGTTTGGAATCATCTGAATAATACTGAGAACTGAAATAGTCGTGAGTGCATTCTATTGCCTGCCAATGCTTAAAACCCAACCGTCTTTCTTGCGGTATGTGTTCCAGCCTTCCCCATCCATCTATATGCCACTTGCCGATATATCCGGTATGATATCCGGCTTCATTAAAAGCCTCCGCAAAAGACGGTACCGATGGCTTCAAATAATGATCATTACATACCATGCCGTTACGCATAGGATATAAGCCTGTCATCAGCATCGCCCTGAAAGGCGAACAGACAGGGTAAGTACTGACTGCATTACTAAAACGAACCCCATCACCGGCAAGCGAGTCAATATTGGGAGTTTGTATATTCTCACCGCCGTAACAGCTTAATTCAGAAGCT
Source organism: Sedimentisphaeraceae bacterium JB056 (assembly GCA_044440125.1). Taxonomy (GTDB): domain Bacteria; phylum Planctomycetota; class Phycisphaerae; order Sedimentisphaerales; family Sedimentisphaeraceae; genus JBITAJ01. Next base: position 85,715 of record JBITAJ010000022.1, read on the forward strand.
CTCAACTGATCGGCAAAAACAAAAACAAAATTCGGCTTTTGTGTACTTCTCATTTTACATTTAATCTCTAAGGCGATACTTCAACAATATAAAATGAATAAGCGGACGGCAATCAAAGCCGCCCGCTTATTCCAAATCATTAAAGTGAACAATCCGGGTCAGCCGGATCCGTACAGCCAAGCCATTGAGAGGCTATAAGACTATAATCAATCAGATCTACATAACAGTCTGCATTTATATCGCCGGCATACCTTCCCTGTGATCCGCACCCATCTGCTCCAACAAGAGTCATGGTGTTCCACTGGTCTGGCTGGCTTATAAAATTGCTGCCGTTGCCGAAATCACATAGCAAGCTGTCAACAGAGCTGCCGTCAAAATCAAGCTGCATAAGCCCTACACCATGTATATCTCCCGGCAAAGCGGTCATATCTGATTTAATATCACTCCATGCTATAACAGTTTCTATAACATAATTATCAGAAACATCGTCAAGGACAGCCTTGACTATATTAGGATCAGAATTGAATGCCCCTGTATGCCTGTAGATATCAGGACCTGCCATATCTACTGTCTCGGCTGTAATGTCAAATATCCACGCATCAGTCTCAAAAACTGCCGCCGAATCATTGTAAGGATTAAAGCATAGTTGCACAGTATCCTGACCATTATAAGGACCCGGGTAAGTATTACGCCACATTAATATATCATCAGTTACATCAAAAGCCATATACAGATTCTCAGTATCCCATTTGAAATAATAAACGCCACTCAAATCTCCTGCTGTGGGAGTAGTCCCTGTTATTGATGTACCGCTGCCATTTGTCACAAAATCCGCATAACTGACATTAACTGAAAGAGCATCATCCCATTCACCCACACCTATGACTCCATCAATAGTAGGAATAGAACCCGCATAGGGTACATTATAATTAACAGCAAGTGCGCTCAGACTACACATCAATATAGTAAATATAATTTTATTCATAATAATTTCCTTTATGTTTGAGATTATCAGTTGAGGCTGTCACAACCAGTTACACCTTCTTCTGTACACTTGAGCCATTGCTCAAGCATCATTTCCAGATCAGCTATACCTACATAGCAATCCTTATTGATATCAGAAGTAAGATAGCCAAAATCACCGCACTGTGCTTCTGTGTTGCCATATATTCTCATCTCATCAATCCAGCCCCAGAAATATCTCCTGGCACCGCCATCTGCACCTACAAAGTATTTAGCCGTTACATCCGGTAAAGAAGTTACCGCAGCGGTGATGGATGCCTTTGGTATGCCGTCTTCATGAATAGTCATCGCGCCATTATCAAACGTGAATTTGTAATGATGCCAGTTACCGTCAGTTGCGATGTATGTATATGCAAGATTATTAGTAGAATCGGCATAGAAACGCAATTGTATATTCGTATCCGAAATCTGCAAATACATCTTAACAGCATTGTTTGCGGCAAACAGCCACAGAGCACCAGTTAACACCTGATTTTCGCCGGGGATAATTCCCGGATTGGCCTTGAGCCAGAATTCCATATTGAATAAAGATGTGTCAATCATTGGAACCGTTTGCGATACGGCATAAGCACCCATTCCATCCAATTCAAGGCACTGTCCGAAATCAGCATTATCCGCTGGGTAATCAGCTGGAGTTACCAATGCTGCACCAGTCATAAGCGACAAATCATAATCTCTTGCCATATTATCGGCAGAGTTATCATCAGGAGTGATTCCTCCAGACTCCTGATCAAAATGCCAGAGACCGTAAGTACCTACTACTGTATCAGAAGCAGGCATCTCAAAGTCAAGAACAATATCAGGCCTTGTGATATGAACACAATCCAGTGCACCATTGAAAGAGCGACGAGCCCCGTTCTCAGATGCAAGAGTTATATAACCGTTTGTATTTTTAAGTACCTTACCGGAAAAATCAGCTGATGCAGAATTATCAAAAGTACCGTCAAGACTTTTAACCGTAAGAGACTGGTGACCATTCTCATCAAATTCAGCAGTAACATAAAGCCATTGCCCCATATAACCGGCAACATTAATATCACGATTGCCTGAGTTGCTCCCATCGCTGAAATAAGAGGTAAAACGTATCGTACTCCCCTGTGTCCATACGCGCCACGCATCTGTCATTGCGACAAACTGCAGGCCGTCAAGATCGTTGTACTTGACCCACATTTCCAGCTTGAAGTAAGGCCAGTTGCCCCATGCGCTGCCAGTTCTCGTCTTTGCCCATATGTTTGGCTTATCAGCATCACCGCAAGTTGAGTTATCTGCAAACGACATCGCCTGACCAAAATCAACGGTAGGCCCTGCGATGGTCGTACCCAGAGTAGGCGAAGCACTGTTTGTATTATCATACAGCATGAGCCATAGATTATTATCCCCGCTTTCACCTTGCAGTCTTGTAGAAGTAGCATTGGCAACAATAGTATCCATCTGCCATAAATCCACTGTTTTAGGAGTCAGCACTCCAGGCCCATCAAAATCGGCAAACAGATTACCGCAGAAGGTAACCAACATTGTCAAAACAAGAGTTTTACACACTATTTTTTTCATAATTACTCCTTGAAAAAAGTTAAAACATTATTTTCAGTTTAAGTTTAATAATTGAAATCAAGTAACAATCCATTACCATCGGGATCTTCAATGTTTATTGAAACATCCCCGTTAGTATCGTTCCAGAGATAATTTCCGCTATATGTCCTTGATATATTCAGGCCATAGGTTGAATTATCAAGCTTAGGATCGGAACCATCACGGTACATTTTAAGATTTCTGCCGCCTAATGTAACAAACTCAACCTCATTGGCTCCGTTAGCCTGCAAGGTAAGATTCTTGACAGCAGTCTGGAAATCAGCGAAACTGTTATAGCTGCTTGCTTTTGCTGTCTGAAACGCACATATTGTTGTATTATCATCAAATTTAACCAGCATAGGATCGCCGTAACCCGGCACTGACTTGCTTACATCTATATCATAAAAAGTACTCGAAGTAGCATCCACTGCTTTTAAGGCAACATAAACACTGCTGTCAGAATTCTTACTGAACAGCCAGTAATTTGTACTCGAATCAGGCTCAACCCTGTTAGCCCTGAAATCATGCGACATAAAGCAGTACAAATCATAGTTAGCCGCTGTCACCTGCCTCTTTATAAGCATCGCCGCACCATACTGCATTGCATTGAGATCTCTGTGGTCTGATGTTGTAGTATCATCAGGATACCTCGTTTGGAAATATACACGGCTGTAAGTAGGGTTCGCCCTGCACACCATTCCCATCCATTGATTCTGAGTATTCAAAAGCACATACTTACTATTACCACCATCCTCATCGATTAAGAAGGACCCGAAAACGTATTTATCCGTACCATAAGTATGCCTGCGTATATCCTGTGGAAAATCGAAATAATAAACCGGCACATCATACTCCACATAATGGGAACCAGCGGCGAAACGCCTTGAAACATGCCAGAAAGATCTGTCATCATAATCAGTTGCCAAGTTTTTCACAACATCAGGCATTATATAATTTGACATACATGTGCCGACAACCGTTCGGCTCGGTGTTCCCATAGAAGTTGGTGTATTCGCAAGAATGTGTGTCCACCATCTCAAATAATCCTTTGTACCATCATAAGAATAAGCACTCTTGTATGATCTGGTCTTTCCGCCGCCGCGTACACCTTCAAAAGACTCACAACCGGCATCAGCAAGTACAAGGCTTATATAAGTATCAGCCAGATCTCTCAGCACAATATCTTCACACAAGTCACGTATATTAAATATAGATTCCAGTGTTATCGATATGTATCCGGGACTTCCAATTTCAGGATCAAGGCCATAACCGGCCATCCGCTGAATTTTCCTCTTCATGTGAGCATTCCAGCCGTCATAATGTTCCTGAGCAGTGTAATTATCATCATAAATATTCTGGCCGGTTGACTTGAAATACTGAGAAGCTGTCAGAAAAACCGTCTTCCTCAGCCAGTCATGATTCATGCTGTTGTGAATATCATAGATATAAATATCGTTAGTGCTCGTATCAGAATAGAAATCACGCTCTGTCACAAAATCTATCAGAACATTCTCGATTGAAGTTTTAGCTGCGGAAGTCAGCTGGCTTCTCATATAATTATTTGACAGTATCCTGCAAAGATTAGGCAAAGCCCAATAGAGAGTCGGCAGCTCACCCTCATCTACTGGTGTTTGAGGAATCTGATCAAACTTGCTCGAATTATCCATATCATCAAGACGCTGATTAACCAGATCAATATCCGCCTGACTGACATCTGCATGTTCGATGCCAAGCCAAAGCGTAGAAGCACACCACTTAGCAGTCTCTTGAGCGGCAACATTGTTGGGGTCAACATTCATGTGAGCAAATCGTAAAAGTACATTTTGTCTTGCAAGCTGAGCAGCCGACTGCTGCTGTTGACAATCAGATATTCTCAAACAATCCATTGCACCATTAAATGCACGCCTGACACCCTTTTCTGATGCAATGTATATATAGCCATCAGTTTCTTTAAGTAACTTAGAAGTATGTGTTGCCGAACTACTCTGATCAAACAATCCATCAGCACTCACAACAGAAAGCGTTTGGTTTCCATCCTGATCAAAAACAGCAGTAACATAAAGCCACTCATTCAGATGTCCGTTAATACTAACATCAAGATTGCCTGATGATGTTGTATCATCAAAATATAAAGTATATCGAAGCAGCGTACCTTGAGTCCATATCCTCCAGGAATCTGTCATGGCAACAAACTGCAAGCTGTCAAAATCTCCAAACTTCAGCCACATTTCTACTTTAACATAACGATTGTCAGACCATGCTGATGTTGTTCTCGTTTTTCCCCATATATTAGGTCTGTCATTGTCGCCGCAAGTAGCATTAGCGGCAAATGAGATTGCATCGTCAAAAGAACCTGCTGGCCCGGAAATAAGTGAACCAATACTAGGTGAATCATTACCCTGATCGTCTTTCAGTATAAAGATCATATTGCTGTTGGTGCTCTCACTTTCCAGCTTAGACTGGCTTGCATCTCTCACTATACTGTCCATCTGCCACATATCGAGTGTTCTGTAATCCATTATTCCTGGATCAGAATAATCAGCAAAAGATGCGCCGATAACTGAAAAGACAGTAACAATAACCAAGAAATAAAATTTCTTTTCCATAAAAAGCTCCTTAAAAAACCAAACTTAACGTTATTATTTCACATAAAAACCTCTCGTCGAAGCGCCGCTTGGGTGGAAAGAGGTACCAACATGATCTTCCCACGGAAATTGTCCATCAACACACACGTTTACCGGCTCAACATGCATATCTCCCATAAGCATATTACAGTTTTTACCATGGTTTGGAGCCGGACCTGAATAACTGGTCTTTGAAATTGATGCCGGTGATTTTCCTCCGGCATATCCATACTTAAAAGCTTTTGGATGAGGCCCTTCAAACATCATAACCTGTCCGCCGCCACCGCCAATACCTTCATATTTTTCACCGCTGATACAGCATAGAAGAGGTAAAGATGCGGCATTTTTCATATCATACGTTTTTCTTTCGACATACTCTGAAATATTAGCATCTTTTGTCGGAGCCCAACCATAGAAGTAAAACTTGTTATAACCATAGCTGCCAACAGCGCCTTTGCCTCTTTCTGTTGTCTCACCGTCACTTGAATAAAGAACCTTAGGCTGAGATGGGCATGAAAACATTTCAAAATTCCATATATTAGCCTTATCATCACGATTCATATCATAATATGGAGCAAGCTTGTAAGGCAGACGAGTATAAGGAGCATCAGAGCCATGAGTTTCGTCCCAATACGCTCTTGGAAGCTTGCCGTCCCAATCCTGTGAATACAAATTAAGCGTCAACCCAATATCTTTCTGCTGGGTTGCACCTAAGAGAGCCTTGGCCTGTTCCTTCGCTTTACCTAAAGCAGGCACCATAATAGCCATAAGTACTGCTATTATCGATATAACAACTAAAAGCTCAATTAGAGTAAAACCGTTATTTTTTTTCTTATTCATAGCATCTCCTAAAAACATACTTATTAAATTCATATAGATTAATTCAATCAACCATAGCACGAAGTGTCTCAACACAAGCAGTGTTATCAGGGTCGGTGCAGAGCTGCCATTGGGCTGCCATTACAACAAAATCCTGTATATTAATCATGCAATCATTATTGAGATCAATGGGGTGTACCTTGCAAGTAGGAATCACATCATCAAAGGCAGTCCCGTATCTTACGTTGTCAAAAACTAAATTCAAACTCACATTCTGTTTCAACCTGTATACCCCGCAACGAACATCAAATCGATCCGTCATTCCCGTAAGAAGAGTTGATGGCGGCAAATCAGTATCTGGCGTAGTACCCCATGGATAAGAACTATGAGCAGTAGGATATTCTTCACGAGTCTCATTGATCCAGACAGTAAAATTTGCTTGTTCACTGCTGTACCTGTGCTGAGGCTCAAGTCGCATTATAACCGTGTTCCAACCATAATTGAACGGGCCGGTTGCAACCAAGGTCGATTGCCCGGGATAAGTACCGTCACCGAGAGGCACACCTTCATTTTTCAACTTGATCGTCCACCCGAAACCACCTTCATATTCAACAAGACTCATCCACATAGGCACAACACTTACATTCGAAGTCTCCAGATCGACAACAGGTCTCTGCCAGCATTGGGAAATATGAGTCCATTCAGTAGGAATAGGATTGGCAGGGTCAATATAAATTGCATACCCGAAATATCTTATTTGTCCAAACTGCAAGGCAAGGTCGCCTTCGCCGTGTACAGGCCGCATCTCAAATCTGTCCCTGTCAGAGACCGGCAGTATTTCAGTAGGCTCAATAAATATATCCAGGCCGTAACTGCTATTTAGACCGGCTCCTTCTTTAAGCTGCGGCACACCATTTGGATCGCTCTGAAGCGTATCAACAATGAAATCAAAAGTGTAATCGGGGTCAGCATCCCTCAAAAGCCAGTACATCCTGAAGTCCCCGCTTGCACTGTGAGGCTTGAGTGTAGAAGGCGGCTCGAAATCGAGATTCACCAATTGCTCGCCCATTGCAATGCAAATGGGCAGCAGGATTAAAAATAATATTGTGAAGTTTTTATATTTCATTCTTTTAGCGCCATTAAACTGCACATGCGGCAGCGGATGTTGAAGCATCGACATGAATCTCTTCGAAATTGCCAAATTTTATCCTGACAATAGTCGAAGTATCTTCATTCATACCTGAAAGCAGATTTGTTATTTTCTGCAAAGCAAGCTCCCCAATCTTTTTCAAAGGATTTACACATGTCAGAAAGTGAACCCGTTGAGCAAGAGGAGCAAGGAAATTATTATCGGCCATTGTCGTAGCGATCACTACATTAAGCCTCGAAAAGTTTTTTACAACACGTTCAAAATCCGCTTCCATCATAGCCTGAAAACAAGTTGTATTAGCCAGAAATACGCCACTATGATCTTCCAGAGCTTCAATAGCCTCTATAAAGGTATCTCGATATTTAATCTCAGAATGCTCAACAGCCACTAAATTAAAATTACTGTATCCGCCTTCTAATAATGTCATTTTTAGACTGTTAATACCGCCTCTATGTCCGCCACTATGGATTCCACCATCTCTTATCATCCAGGGCTCCACGAACTGAACTACTTTAGGTGTCTTGCAGTCAAGAAAATGCCTACCAACCTTCACTGCATTCCAGGCCTCATCACTTTCCACTGTAGGCAGGTCTAAATCAACTCGCGAGTGACTGGTTATAACTAAAGGAATTTCACGGCTTAATTTTTTCATACACTCTATCCTGTCATCTTCAGGATAAAGCCAGATTATTCCTTTGTAATCATGAGAATACACCTGCTCAAGAATTTCTTCACTGGATGTAAAGTCGGTATCGGGCCTCAGAAGATCAACTACTGTTTTTTCATTAACTGATGAATAAACACCGGAAATCGTCCTTGGATGCCGAAGCTCAGGGCATGATCCGCTGAATCTGAAAGCATCGGCAACTGCCACCCGGATTGATGTATTGTTTCCACTAACGTAAATCCCGCCACCCTGTTCTGTTTCAAGCACGCCGCTGTCAACCAGAGTATTGATGGCTTTGCGAACCGAATAATTTGCAAGCCCGGTTTGCAAACACATTTCAGATAAGGTTGGAAGTTTGTTACCTTGAGCCAATCTCCCATCATTAACCATATTCATGATTTCGTTAGCAAAAACCTGATGATCAACTTTAGTTTGTGTTGTTAAATGCGAAAACATAATTAAGCCTTCTTATTTCAAATCAATAATAAGTTAACGGTAATATAACACAATATAACCACTAAAACAATATTAATTTCGAAATTATATCAAAAAAATATCAACACAATTTCAACACAATACGATAAGTATATAAATTCCCTGAAATTAGATAAATTCTATTAATTAATAAATGCTGAATCGCAGAAGGTTTTATCTCACAAAAACCCTGAAATGACTGCAATGAAAAGGATTAGCCGATTATAAGATGCTGCCGGCTAACAGTGTTTTCCTGACCCTCTATTTGAGCAATCAGTATTTTTTCCACCCTTGATTTGATGTTATCCATCTGATAGTTATCAATATACTTCTCTCTTGCGGCAGCAGCAACATGGGAATAAAGCTCTTTATTGGTATGTAACAGCAGTATTTTCTCTGCCAACTGATCATAATCTCCGGGATCAAACAACAAACCATCAACACCATCAGTAACAATTTCCGCCGGGCCATATTTATTAGTAGCGATTACCGGCAAACCCGCAGCCATCGCCTCAACGGTCACCATTCCAAATGGCTCCCGCATCATTGTAGGCATTATCATAATGTCGTAATCAGCGTATATTTCGATGACATTATCAACCCTGCCGCGAAAATTCACGCAGTCGCTAAGCCCAAGCTGTTGGGCAAGATCGCGGCAATGCGAAAGCCACTTATCGTCACCAGAGCCGTAAATATCAAAAACAAAATCATCGATCTTATTTTCGGCGACCAACTGCCCAAAAGCCCTAATAGCAGTATCAATGCCTTTCTGAGGATCGATACGACCGGTAAAGATGTATTTCATAACCCCTTCATTGCGAGCCGACTTTATCCGTTGCGGAGCCCTGATACCGTTTGGTACAGAATAAACCTTCCGCGAACCATATCGCTCAGACATCTCACGGCCAATCCAGTCAGACACGGATATTATCGGAGATAGCTCCAGCTTGCCGCCGATTGTAAAGGGAAGTGCCGCCTTGATACCAAATTTGATACGATCAAAAATATCATAAGCGGCATAGGTGTCAGGCCACAAATCGCCAATTTCAAATATTCGCAGGCATTTGCTGTCTTGAGCCGCAATAACAGGTGCGATAGATACGCCTTGCATATTCCATATATAAATAAGGTCCGGCTTTACAGTATTTATCGCTTCTGACACAACCCGATAGTTATGCTTCTCAACCTTGTGTTTTGAAATGAAAGACGAATTCTCATAATCAATGTAAGTGAGTTTTCGAACTGGTTCCATGGAGGAAAAACCGGTATCTTCAGCCACTTTTTCTATGCCGTAAATACCTGTGAGGATAAAGACATCGTGTCCGCGAGATGCAAGAAACTCACAGGTATCACGGCAGGCAAGTTCATAACCACCCTTGTAATAAGGAGGATAATAATTACTGATTACAAGAAACCGCATTACAGGCAGGCCCATTCCTCTTCATAACCACAGCTTAGCCATTCAGAAAGCAACTGCTCAAGATCTGCCAAATCAACCTTGCAGTCACCATTTGAATCGTGTACTGGTCGATTAATACATTCAGCTACTTGTGCCTCAAGTTGGGCTACATATTCACCATAATCACCACTGTAACCTGTAATTTCGACATAGTAGACCTCGCCGGCGACTGCTTTTAGCGTAAGCTCTGACTGGAAACCGCAATAGTCATCGTTCGAACTGACGACCCTTCCTTCTTCATCATAAACAGTCACAATTGTATCAAAATCACTGCCGCATAAACTTAGATTAAAGATAGTTGGGTCATCACCAGACAATTTATACCAATGACTGCTTTCCTGCCCTGGTATTGCTTCCAGATAACCGGTAACGATATCACCAGGCGTTAGATAAGCAGATGTCTCGGGAGACTCAGCATTAAAGTCAGATATTCGCTTACCAAATATATCATATTGGCCAGCAACATCCTGCACCCAATAACAATAGACACCGTCAATCATTGGAATATACTGCACAGAACTTGATGGTGCGACTATTTCAGTTTGCCCTGTCTCGATATCGTAAAGATAAATATTTGAAGTACCAGAACGTTTATCAGCCCATGAAACCTTGCTGCCATTGATATTTATGTGGTATCTTTTGCCTTGAGCTTGCGCAATGACGCTTTCAACACCTGTATTAAAATCAAAACAATGAATCTCTTCGTATGTTTCCGGCCCTGAAGTCCAGACTATTTTGCCATTATACACATCTGTTGCGTATTGATCTCCAATTCCATCAGCAATCAAGACTTTTTTCTTCGCAGCAAAACTGTATGCGAATACATCGTAATCGACATCACCACGTTCCGTCCAAACAGCAAGTTCTCCTGACATGCGAAGATATAGCGGCTGTTCTCCCGCATTACACAACACCTTCTCGGTACCGGTATTCAAATCGTAAAGGAAAAGCTGATATGAGCCATTTCTATCATCAAACCAGGCCGCATTACTTCCGTACAACGTTAAATTCGTCCTATTAGAAGGGTAAATGCATACAGCAAACTCTTCCTTTGACGAAAGGTCAAAACCATAAATATCATTTCTGCCATTTCTCTGGTCTGCCCATATCACAGTGCCATTAAATATTCGGCATTTATTTTGGTTGCCTTCCGCAGTACAGATCGCAGTTTCTTCTCCTGTTTGAATATCCATGCCATATATATCAAGATTTTCATCACCATTTCTATCGTCAACATATACTGCATAAGAAGAATGCACCATCATATATCTCTGACTTGAAGGGTTATCTGTAACCTTAAACACTCCACCCTCTAATGAAGATGTGCCGGGTATACGGCATCCTCGCAGTTCATAATCGTCACCATATCTTTCTGTCCAAATACATATACCATTATGAATTTCAGGAGTATACTGACCATTAACACTCGGCATCAAACGATCTGTAACGCCAGTATCAAGATTGTGATAAAAGATGTTTGAAGGACCATAAGCCTGATCTGTCCATGCAATAAGATTGTCCTCTATACAGGTATGATAACGATCCCCGTCACCTGATGCAATTACTGTCTTTTCTCCAGTTTCAATATCATAACAGAAAATATTCTCTCCATTTACAGAGCTTTCATCAGACCATATCAATTTGCCATTAGACACCGAAACATAATTCTGATTACCAAAATCATCACAAATAACGATTTTCTCATCTGTATCTAAATTATATACAAATACATCATAACCAGTAGGATATCGAACATCTGCCCAAGAAACATATTTGCCTGACATTTTTATATAATTTGCATCTTCCCCAACACTGCACAATCTTGTTTTGATACCTGTTGAAAGCTGATATTTATACAGAGCATTCTCATTATTGGCATCATCTTTCCAAATCACAGTATCACCTTCAAATGCCGGAGCCATCTGATTGGAACTATCATCACAGACAACAAACTCCTGCCCTGTTACGAAATCATAGCCATAGATATCTTTGTTTCCGTTTCTTTGATCTTTCCATACCACAATATGCCCGTCAAGACGCGGCTGATCTTGCTTTCCTGGGGCATTACATACAACTATAGTCTCATTAGTTCTATAATTATGTGCATATATATCACACTCTTCGCCACTGTACTCCTCATAAACAATGATATCACCATACATTTCAGGTAATTTTTGCGAAGATTCTTCTACAATAAGTGAGAATTTATCCTGCAATCCAATCTGTCTATCTGAATGATCAGGTAAATATTTCGCATAAATATCTCCAGCATCATCCCTTTTATCAACCCAATAGCAATAACCATCTGAAATACAGGAGACATATTGAGACCCCTCGTAAGCCGCTAAGACTCTGATTTCTTCCGAATCATAGTTGTATATCATTATATTTGTTGGATCCTCCGTATTATTGTCGGACCAGGCAGCCAAATTTCCGCTAACGTAAGGGTGATATCTCGAACCAATATTTGTATAAATTAATTGTTCGCAATTAGTTTCAAGATCGTAAGAATAAATGGACCATTGATTATTTCTTTGATCAGGCCACAAAACTCTTTTTCCAGAAATTGAAACAGCATCCTGATCACCTACCGCATCACATAGAACACTTTTCTCCATGGTAGTTAAGTTATATCTGAAAATATCAAAATCACCTATAGAACCCAAATCCGACCACACAACATTGTCAGCAGAAATCTTCAGTGAAGTTGCTTCGGAAGTCACCTCGCAAAGTATTGTTTCTTGATTTGTTTCAAGGTTATGTAATATTATATTCCAATTGCCATCTCTATTTTCAAACCATAAAACTTTCTCATCTTCAAAAGCAAGGTGATGCTTATCTAACGATGTTGTAGAAATAGCAAATTCGGTCGAAGCCTCAAAATCATAACCATATACAGCCATAGTGCCAGAACGCATATCACCCCAAACTGCAATATTTCCAGATACTCTTGGCCAACGCTGCAAACCCTGAGCGGTACAAACCGGGAATTCAGATTCAGTTATAAGATTATACCCATATATATCCCAGTTCTCTTCGCCATTCCTCTTATCTATCCAGACAACATGATCGCCTCCGGCACGCACCAACCCCTGCTCTGAAGAATCTGCACAAATCGGAAATTCAGTATAAGCAGAACAACTTAACGCCACACAAAGTAAAATCAACACACTAACTATCGTTTTCATATCTCCAATTCCTTTGACCTAACTCCTGAATAATAAAAAAAATAACAGGGTGCCACTTACAAGGGCACCCTGAACTTAATTTAACCTTTAATATCTCTCTTCAGATCCAATGATTTGTTAAAATTATTGAATGCACTCATCATTGAAGCAACTTCAATCGCCGCTGTTATTTCCTCGTCTGTAACGCCGGCTTTAAGAGCCAACGCCCTGTGAGCCTCTACGCAATAGTCACAGCCGTTAACAGCACTTACCGCAATAGAAATAAGTTCTTTCGTCTTAGGATCAAGTCCTTTTCCCGCTGCATCAGCCAGGCTTGTAAGAGCCTCGAGAAAATCGCCATTACGGCCCATTGCCTGAAATACTTCAGGAACAAACCCAAAAGCTTTTTCTATTCCGCCCTGAATCTCCTGAGCTTTAGCGTCTCCGTCTTTGTTGTAAAGTTTTGTAATTGCCATAGTCATTCTCCTGTTCTACATTAATTAAAATAGTATTATCATATTCTGCCGCTAAACTTCACGGCATCCTTCTTTTCTTACAAATTTATAGTATCTGATATTTTCTAACAGCCTTATATATACCATTAATTCTGTCATTATCAACTATAAAAGGTGGATAATCAGTATTTCTCGGCTGAAGCATAACCGAACCGTCAATCTGAAAATAGACCCTCTTGAAAGTCGTCTCATGAGGATGTTTGAATCTCACAAAACAATCATCACCATTATCAACGGTTCGAGATGGCGAGAACACTACTATATCACCTTCAGAATATTCCGGCACCATCGAATCACCGACTATCCTTACAGCAAAAGCATTCGGGTCCGCCAGATCCGGACACTTTATATAATCATCAGCATAACCTACCGGATAGCCAAGATCATCAAAATCCGTGGGATAACCTGCCGATACGCGATTTATAACCGGAACAAATCCTTTCTCGGTAGAAAAATCGTGGCCGCTGAGCATTGCCGGCACATCTTCTTCATTTTTCTTTTTTGAAAGAGCCTTAATGATATTTTTCAGTCTTGAGTTTTCAGTTTTGTACGACTCTATGCCATTACGCAACCTCGCAGGCAATCGTTCCATAAAAGCCTTTTCGACAAGCTCATCTTCCTCAAACCCTAAAATGCGTTCAAGCTTTGAAAGCAGCGTTTCTGCCGGCGGTTTAACCTTACCTCGCTCAATAGTCGAGAGATACGGCTTGGAACACCCGGCCTTATCGCTAAGCTCATCAAGAGTAAGCCCCATTTGCTTACGTCTTTTACGTATTGTACACCCAAGCTCCATACCTACGATTATATAATTAAATAAAACTAAAGCAAGTAAATATCAATCAAGCTTTAAGTGAAAAGTTCTCGATATAACTTCCTGCTGCTGCGTCTTTGAAAGCCTGTTGAAATTCACCGCATAACCGGAAACCCTGATAGTAAGATTTGGATACTTACCTGGGTTTTCCATCGCGTCAATAAGCTTTTCCTTGTTCAGCACGTTAACATTTATATGATGACCGGCCTGCATAAAGTAGCCGTCAAGCAGTGACACAAGATTGTCCACCTGCTGATCATCGGCCTTGCCTAACCCCTGCGGCGTCACTGTGAATGTACAGGATATGCCGTCAAGGCAAGAATCATAAGGCAGCTTGGCAACCGAATTCAGAGAAGCTATCGCCCCTTCCTTATCACGATTATGCATCGGATTTGCTCCCGGAGCAAAAGGTTCCCCGCCCTTTCTGCCGTCCGGCGTCGAGCCTGTCTTCTTGCCGTAAACAACATTCGATGTTATTGTAAGAAGCGACAGAGTGTGCTTAGCATCTCTATATGCCTTGTTTTGGCATAATTTCGTATAAAAATCCTTAACGATTTCGCGAGCAATCGCGTCCACCCTGTCATCATCATTTCCGAACTGCGGATAGTCACCCTCAACCTTGAAATCACGTATCAACCCATACTCATCTCGCACAGGAGTAACTTTTGCATACTTGATAGCACTAAGCGAATCAGCCACTACCGACATACCGGCCATACCGAAAGCCATGAATCTCTCGACATCGGTATCATGAAGCCCCATCTGAAGCTTTTCATAGGCATACTTATCGTGCATGTAATGTATCACGTTCATCGTGTTTACATAAAGCTTGCACAGCCAGCTCATATACTCTTCAAAACGCTTGATCACGGTATCGAAATTGAGTGATTTGTCTGCTATCGGCTCTTTTTCAGGTGCAATATACTCACCTGTCTTCTCATCTCTGCCGCCATTCAGAGCCGCAAGAAGAAGCTTTGGAAGATTCGCCCTTGCCCCGAAAAACTGCATCTGTTTTCCAATCTTCATCGCTGATACGCAACAGGCTATTCCGTAATCATCTCCAAAGCGGGGACGCATCAAGTCATCATTCTCATACTGGATCGAATCCGTATCAATCGAGACTTTAGCTACGAATTTCTTAAAATTCTCCGGCATCTGCTTTGACCACAGAACTGTCATATTAGGCTCAGGAGAAGTATCAAGATTATACAGGGTGTTAAGGAATCTGTAACTGTTTTTCGTGACAAGAGTCCTGCCGTCAACCCCCATACCGCCGATAGCCTCAGTAACCCACGTAGGATCACCGGCAAACAGTTCATTATACTCAGGCGTACGAAGCTGACGTGCCATTCGAAGTTTCAGAACAAAATCATCAACAAGCTCCTGCGCCTGCTGTTCGGTTATCGTACCTTCATGCAAGTCGCGTTCGATGTATATATCAAAGAATGTACTGACTCGGCCAAGCGACATCGCCGCACCGTTCTGCTCCTTTATCGCACCAAGATAAGCGAAATAAGTCCATTGAATTGCTTCCCTGGCATTCGTTGCCGGCTTACTTATATCGAAACCGTACATTGCAGCCATCTGCCCGAGACGTGTAAGGAAAGTGATCTGCTGGTAAAGCTCCTCAAGCAGCCTCACCGTCGTAGTATCCATAACATCATCGCTTATACGGTCCTTATCCAATCGCTTCCTGTCGATTATCGCGTCAAGACCATACAAGGCAACTCGCCTGTAATCGCCAATTATCCTGCCTCTTCCGTAAGCATCAGGCAAACCGGTTATAAGGCCGCTCCGCCTTACATCACGCATCTGCTTCGAGTAAACCCTGAAGACACCTTCATTGTGAGTCGTACGGTAATTATTGAAAATATCCTGAAGCTTCTCGCTAAGCTCATACCCATAGGATTCACAGGCGGCTTTGGCCATCCTGATACCGCCAAACGGGCTCACGCCTCGTTTCAATGGAGCATCTGTCTGAAGCCCCACTATAAGCTCTTTATCCTTATCGAGATAACCCGGCTTGTACGCCATGATACTCGAAGCATGATCGGTATCAATGTCAAGAACGCCGCCTTTATCCTGCTCAAGCTTTAACAGCCCCTGAAACTTGCTAAGCAAACCAAGCGTTCTGTCGGTAGGCTTCTCAAGGAAATCACTACCACCTGTATATGGTGTATAATTGGATTGTATAAAATCACGAACATCGATATCCTTTTTCCAGATATCGCCATTAAAATTTCGCCAAGCTGTAAGTGTCATGGATTCCCCTTCTTATCAAAACTCATTGGAAACTAATTTTGTTTCAACAATTCTTCCTTTAATTTTTTACAAACTTCTTTAGGCTTGTCAGAACCTGTCACAACAGAATGAACCGCCACACACTTAGCCCCCGCTTCAAGCACCTGCGTCAAGTTGGCATCATCTATGCCGCCAATAACCGCATGCCCGATTCCCGTGCCGCTAAGCATCTCTACGGCATTTCGTACATACCCTAAACCCGCAACATCAATTTCCGGTTTTGTCGTTGTACTGAAAGCCGGCCCAATACCAACATAATCAACATCCATTGCAATAGCTTCTTTAAGCTGATCAATGTTGTGAGTACTGAGACCAGTCAAAAGCGGTCTTGTATATATCGAGCGGGCTGCCGATGGAGGCATATCATCCTGTCCAAGATGCACACCGTCGGCGCCGCATGCAAGAGCAATATCAACACTGTCATTGATTACGCTTATAACACCGCTGCCTTTGCATAGATCGGCCAATTTTCTGCCGTAATCATAACGCACACCGTCATCGGCATTCTTGCACCTGAGCTGAAGACAATCAGCGCCGCCTTCAATACATTGTTCAGCGAGCCACTGGAATTTATCACCGGCAGAATTGTCAATCAGAACATAAAGCCGCACATCCTTGTAGAGCTCGGATGTATCAAGTTTTATGAGAATATCCTTCTCAAGCTCATAAGCCTGAAATCTTAGAGCCTCAATATCAGAGGCCATCTGAGGATCAAAAGTCTGCGTTGTTTCAGATAATGTACGCAATGCTTCAGGAAGTCTTTTTGCCGCCGCGGTAAAGACATCTATGCCGCTTTTTCGACTAAGCTGACCCTCAACCTTGAGCCCCAGACCGACATCATCAACACTGTCACGGCTCATTATGAGACATTTCTGGTCTAAAGAGGATATTTGTGCAGAAAGTTTATGCCTGAGTGATTTC
The DNA here is from genome assembly GCA_044440125.1 of Sedimentisphaeraceae bacterium JB056. Classification (GTDB taxonomy): domain Bacteria; phylum Planctomycetota; class Phycisphaerae; order Sedimentisphaerales; family Sedimentisphaeraceae; genus JBITAJ01. Next base: position 103,215 of record JBITAJ010000022.1, read on the forward strand.
ACCCTGCCGCTCAACTGAGGATTATTCAGAGCAAACCTTGCAAACTCTTCCATAACTCTTGCCGCTTCTCGTGCGCGGTTGAAGTTAACATCAATTATTCTGTAAATAGCATGCTGCATTATATTATTAAATGATATATATCGTGATAAATAGTCCTACTAACGCTTAAACCGATAGTAAGATTCTAACAAAAAAGACTTTTTTTGACACTCTAAAAATTCTTTTATTAACAGATATGCTTCCTGAGAGACAAAAAGAAAATTCAGACATTTAGGTTTTGAGCAGCTTTTTATATATATACAGCAACAGTACCAGAAGAACAAGCAAACCGGCCCACATAAGAAGTATACCAAGCTCACCGGTGCCGCCCTGATTTCTGACTATATTCTTGGTAAGATTTCGTCCCATCATGATGAACACTATCAATATGCCTGCCGGCACTACACTTATGCCGAAAGAAGTAAGTGCATGTCCGCCCTTGAAGAGAACACCCAGTGCCGCGCCGCATAAGACAAGCAAAATGCACCCAAGACCAAGCACCATTCTTGAGTTCATCTCTACGGCCATTGCCGCCGAGGTTTCAGCAAGAAGATCGTCAAACTCAGCTTTAAGCCTCTGAAGTTTCTCCGACTCTGTAATCGGTGTCACATTCTGAATAACTTCAAGTTTGTAGCCGTCAAGGTCGTTCGAGATATCTTGCGGCGTATATATACCCCTGACGCTGTAAGATATAGGTAACCCGGTGACTCCATTCTTATCCGTCCAGACGGCATTGTCAAGAACAAGCGTCCAGCTTCCCTGCCCCCATTGGTCATTTATGTCAAGAGTGCCAGATGATGAGACCCACTTATTCAGAAGCTCATCAGGATTATCCATACTATACTCGTAAAGACTTACATCAGTAAGCGATATCACATTATCACTGCTGCCGACCTCACTCTCCGACGCTGACAGCATAACAATCTTCTGGTCGGAATTAAGCTGATAGTACCGGCTGGAAGAATCCTCCGACCTGCGGCTAATCGCTTCAGCAAGCATCTCGCTTCGAAGCCGAACCAAAACACTGTTTGCGTAATCATCTACGGGGTTGAAAAGCAGCACATCATTCTTGATTGCCTTGAGATCGCTCAGCTTCTTGAACCTGATATTATCAAGCAGCAGAGGAGCAAACTTACCCTTTATAGGAAGTTTCTGTGAATAAATAACACCCGAAGCATCTGCCTGATAAACATCCTGGGCCACTGCGGATATGTAGTTATAGCTGTCGGTACTCTCAAAATCAACATCAGCCTGCGATACAGAAGTAAGACTTTTAGCCTTGCCCCCCTTGGTCTGAAGAATATTGACGCCAAGCAAGACATCCTCATTCAAATCCACTTTATCTGCGAGAATATAAGTATTTGAGCCTCTGGAGCTGTCACTGAAATCATAGTAACCCTGCTTCTCGATACTCCTGAACACAATATTGCGTACGTTCGCCTTGATATTCTGCTCTGTCTTGCTGATAAAATGCGGCACAACATAGAAATTCAAAAGCAGATTGGCCACAGACACCAGCACCGCCAGCATAAGAGCTGAAAGCATCAGGTTCAAAGTGCTCACACCGCTTGCCCTGCACGCATCAAGTTCATTATCAGAAGCAAACCTGCCATACGTCAGAGCCGCCGCAAATAATGCCGATATCGGCATCACAAACGTCAATATCACTGGTATGAAATATACTATAAGCAAAAGGGCCTGAGCCGGTGAAACACCATACTCCTGCGCAGGCTGAAGTATACTCCCAAGACTAAGCACAACCGTCAGCCCGACAGTGGCCAGTAAAAAGGTCTTCAGCAAGTCCTTGACTATGTATCTGTGTAGTGTTATTGTCATATTCTGTGCAGACTAAAGTCTTATTGTAGCGAATTTTCTCTTGCCTACTTTAAGTATCATACCATCAACAGGAGTTATCATCTCCGCCGGATTGGTCTTCTTCTCACCATCAATTGTCGCCCCGCCCTGCTTTATCAAACGCTTTGCTTCACCGCCTGTCGCTGCAAGAGAGCATTCTGTCAAAAGCTTGCTGAACATTATCTCCGCGGCATCGATCTTGACCTCGGGAATATCGGTAGGCAGTTGCTTTTGAGCAAATATCTTGTCAAACTCATCGGCCGCGCTCTGTGCTGCATCTTCATCATAGAACTGAGCTACGATATCCTTGCCCAAAGCGACCTTGGCCTCTCTTGGATGTGTCTTGGAACCGTCTGTCAAAAGCTTTATTTTGTCCGCAGGCATATCTGTAAGCAGAGTGAAATAGTTCTCCATAAGCTCATCAGGTATACTCATCACCTTGCCGAACATATCATTAGGAGCATCTGTAACGCCGATATAATTGCCCTTGCTCTTGCTCATCTTCTGCACGCCGTCAAGACCGACGAGTATCGGCATGGTGATCACTACCTGAGGCATCTGATTGTTGGCCTTCTGAAGATCACGGCCGACAAGATTGTTGAAAGTCTGATCGGTTCCGCCAAGCTCAATATCGCTCTCAACCATAACCGAGTCATACCCCTGCATCAAGGGATACAGGAATTCATGTATGCTTATAGGGTCGCCCTTTTTGTATCTCAGCTCAAAAGTATCACGCTCAAGCATCCTGGCAACAGTCATGCTGCTGCAAAGCTTGATGGTATCAACCAGCGCAAGCTTTGAAAGCCACTCACTGTTAGGACGTACTTCCAGCTTCTCAGGGTCGGTATCAAGGATTTTACCCGCCTGATCGAAATAAGTCTGGGCGTTGGCATCAATCTGCTCGCCGCTTAAAACAGGCCGTGTTGAGTTCTGTCCGGTAGGATCGCCGATGCGGGCCGTATAATCACCGATGATAAGGACGGCCTTATGACCTAAATCCTGAAATTGACGCAGCTTACGGAGAACCACCGTATGCCCCAGATGAATATCCGGTGCTGTTGGGTCCATGCCGAGCTTCACGCGAAGCTTCTTACCCTTTTTTGCCGCAATCTTCAGCTTATCTTCAAGTTCCTTAACGCTGTAAATCTCTACAGTCCCGCGTTTAAGCAGTTCGACCTGCTGTGCTATATCGTTCATAAGACTCTACCCTATATCGCTTTACAATAACTTGTCATTGGCAAAACAGACAAAAGTCTATCATCGCCATAAAATCAAAGCGACAATTATAACAAACAAAACAAAACTGGCAAGTAAACCTTATTATTAATTCACAATTCCAGACTAATCGCTAATCAAGCTCAACTAACCGCTTTTTTTTATCCTACTCCTTCTCATCCGCCACCGCCTAATATTTAAGCTTAATACTCTGCTCAATCTGACCAGTAAAAGCATCACTCAAAGGAATTTGAGTGCCACATTACTATCTCTTTCAAATCCACACAGCTAGCTTTATTCAATGATTATTCTCCTCGTTTCTCAATTTTTTCTCCCATCCTATACACCCAAACCATCATATGAGGCACATCTCCTCTATATATCATTCGATTAAATCAAAAAACAATCATAATTGAATTTCACTTGCCCCAATTCAGAATTAGTCTGATAATCACGATTTTTTCCTGTCTTTCTTCCTTTTTCTGCAATCAGATGTAAATTGTTTTTTGCTCTGGAGCATATAACATATAGTAATTTTCTGGATACTTGCATAGCATGTTCTCTGCTTTGGTCAATAATATCATCCCAATGAGGCAAATAACCACTCAAAAGCCCAAAAGCAATAACTGTTTCAAACTCCTCGCCTTTTATCCCTACACAAGTATTAATAACAATACCTTCAGCCTCTTTATAATAAGCCTTAAATGATTCCGTGTCATCAGGAAATACATATTCATCTTCAGTTAATCGCTCTGTCGTTCTGTCGAAAAAGGTTTTTTGCCGATTCTGCATTTCTGTATTTTCAATAACAATGCCAAGCTTTTGCATTAGCTGATCAAAACATTCTTTCAAGTAAACTAATGCCTTTTTTTTATCTGAATTAATACTATTAACCGTTTTCAGCAAAACCTTTGCCCTGTCATCTTCTTTCATAATATCATAACCAAGAAGAAGTTCAATTTCTAAGATAATTTCTTCCGCCCATCTAAGTCTGGCATGAAATAAGTTGGGTTTTGGTTCAGTCAAAAAAAGCTTTGATATTTTATACCATATATTTTCTCTCAATTTTGACATAGGAGTGATTCCTGATGCATCAAACTTAACTTGTGGAAGCATAGCTCTGAGTTTTTTGGTCATTGAAGTAATAAGCCTCCATTGCGGAACAAGGATGCAAATTTCATTTTCTGGAACTTTTTTTTCAATATTCAATTTAATAAGTCTTGCTAATTCTTCAATCAAATCATCCTTATGAATATCGGTATTAAATGTTACAACCCCTTCATTCCCTCTATTTCCACCTATGCCATTTATTTTGTATGGAGTAGATTGAAACTCACTGTAAAAATCAATTATTCTTTGATTTGTTCTGTAATTTCCAGGAAGTGACAACTCCTCTAACTCTGCATTAATCTCCTGTTTAATTTTCGAATAGGGTTTTGCAATTCCGCCTAATGAATGATAAACAGCTTGATCTGGATCACCTGCAAAGAATACCTTTACACTGCCTTGCCCAGTTGCAATTATCTTTGAGATTATTGAATATTGCAAGTCGTGCGTATCTTGATATTCATCGACGCATATCAATGAAAAAATATTCGATAATATCTTACTAATAATGGGGTACCCAATTAGTAATTTATGAGAGAAATAAAGCAATTGGTTAAAATCAATAGTCCTATTTTTTAGAATTTCATTGTAGTAATCGGAAATTAAGCTTCTTTTTTTTGTATCCAGACATTCATATGTCCCATCTCTATTAAATCGTAAATTAATAGATTCATATCTCTTATAACCATATTTTTTCTTTAATATAGCCAAAAGCTCAATATTATCGGCTTCTTCGGCTACCCTGTATCCATTTTTTAATTCATCTAAGTAACCAGAATAAGGTTTGAGTATCCATTCGAGACAGAATGAATGAATAGTACCAGTCCAGAGCTGATTCTGACATATACCCATACTGTCAACACGTTTAATTATTTCATCAGCAGCTCGATTGGTAAATGTAATTGCTGCAATCTTCTTTTTGGAGGATTCTAATCGGTCAAGTTCATAAGCAATCTTATGCGTGATAACACGAGTTTTACCACTACCAGGGCAAGCAGTTAATAACACATGACCACTGGCTTTCACTGCCTTAATTTGTTGTTTATTTAGATCTTTGAAAAACATATCTTATCAAAAAAAACAAAGTAATTCATCATCCTGAAATTTGTCTTGAAATTCATCTATAATTTCTTCTGGATTGTCTTGAATGATGCGACTAGCAATTTCTTGATCTTTTTCCTCGCCATCTTTTAGATACTGTTTAAGTCTATAATTAACCATTTTCTCCAAAGTTTTTTTAGGTACCGATGGAACGGTAAATTTAATCGCATTAAGTATGTATTCAGGTATATACGTATTAAATTGCAGATGCTCTTCCACATGAAGAGCAAACCAACCCTTGCCTATTTTGTTAGCAAGTTTCAAGACTTCTTTACCTTTAATTGGTATGTTGTCATTATCTATATTGGCTTTTGAATTTATCTTTTTGGCTTCTTGCTTAAAAATTTCATCAATAACTCCTTTTACTTCAAATTCATTAGAATTTTTAACAAAATCTACCTCAAAAGTATATTCCGCATAGAATGGTTTTACATACTCATTGTTCTCGTGATAAGCATTAAATTTTAATTGTCTATCTGATCCAGCCTTTTGTGATGCTCGATAATACTTTTCTTCCTTACTATCAAGAGTACTATCCTCATTTAATGGAATGAGTGACTTGTCTTGATCTGTAATAATTGCACATTGCTTACGAACTCTTTCTTTATTAAATATTTGTGCTATATTTAAGAAACCTGTACTCCCAATATTGACTATACTTACACCTATTTCATCAAACGATACACCGAATACTTTCTCAAACATAGCAGGTATGAGAATATGCTCTGCATCCCCTTCAACAAGAATAACACCTTTAGCAAAAAGCAAATCACTTCTTGCGGTATCCAAATACCTTTCCAATCTGGTAACATCTTTCCCATCCAAACCTTTGGACGGAGAAAAAACTAATGACTCTTTGTTTCCTCTGCTCAGTATACTCATAGAGCTTATTTTACTCACAGATGATATATGAGTTGAATGTGTTGAAACAAAAACTTGTGTGTTATTATCATGAAGGTTACTAAAAAGAGTCTTTTGAATATGAGTATGGATATGAGCTTCTGGTTCTTCAATCAAAAGGAAATTTGCTACTCTATTCGATGATTTCACTCTATGATATTCAAGCAGTTTCAGTGAAAGATATATAAGATTTGCACCGCCAAGGCTTAATTCGTTTAATTTTCCTTTATATCCTGTTTCATCAGGGTCGCCAACCCAAAGACTTAATGATTGAAAAAGCTTATCCATTTCGTTTGGTAATTCAGATTTTATCTCTATATTTGGAGCATAAGTTGAGCCTATCGCTTGCTCCAAACTTTTAGTTACACCGAAATCTATATCTTTTACTTCTTTTAAGCCAGCGATCATTGTGTTTAATGATTCAACCTGATCTAATATATTTTTCTGTTTTTCAGGTTCTACTGTTTTCTCTTGCCCTTTAAGCAAGTTTAACAAAGGATTTTTATAATTTGATCGCAAGTCACTTTCAACATCTCTTAGGGCTTTAATAAATGTGCAAGAAACCTCCGAAGGAAGAGATAACCCATTAGATGTTTTTTTACCCAAAACATCATCTAATGTATCGTCTGGGTCTGGAAATTCCATTTCATCAAAATCACCAACATACTTTTTATAATCACTATCATCTTCAAAACTAATGCTACCTCTACCGCAAAAAAACAACTCATAATCATCTATAGTGATTTTTCTACAAATATCAGTAAAGTCCTCCTTTTTTTTCGATTCTCCCTGTGAAAAATCGTAAAGTATTTTCCTAACGGCATGTTTGGGTCTAAAATATAACGAATACCTTCCTTTTTTCTCACTCGAACTAATATCACTGCATGACTGTGCCAATAAGGCTAAGACTGGCTCACTATGATCCAATTCACTAAATTCAATGCTGATAATTATCCAATGTCCCGCCCATTCTTCCAGCTTACGATTAAAATCACCTTCACGTAATGTTATAGATCTAGGAAGGCTGTCATCAATTAACAATCGCAAAGCAAAGAAGGCATTGGTTTTACCTGAACCATTTTCACCAATAATGGTATTTACACCTTTACTAAATTCAAATTTCTGACATGAAAAATTACGAAAATTCCTAATTGTAAGCGAAGATATATACATATTCTACTTTCCATAAGACTAATTAAAGGGTCCAAAGACTAATTAAAGGGTCCAGGTCTCTTTTTCTTACTACTTAACATCATTACCAACAACCACTTACATAAAAAACACCACATACAGCTGGCACTTGCAGATAATTGTTAACTGAATAACTGACAACTGGCCTTCCTTCGTGGTAAAAAAATAAATCACCAACAAACAGATAACTGTTAACTGTTAATTGATCACTGATCATTGTTAACTGATACCTGAATAAACATTCTATACTCAGGAAATATATTTACAATAAATTTCTTTGAATTTCATCCCTTACCCACCAATACCTCCCAACTTTTCCAACCTTTAACACCTTCCCCCGCAGCTAATCACTAATCACTAAACCCCCATTTTCAACTTAACCCCTTCATGCCCTTCATTATCTTCATGGTAAAATAAAATCGTGAGCGATAGCGAACACCACCATTCCTAATTCCTAATTTGTAATTCGTAATTAATTAGCGTTTTAGCGTCTTAGCGTTAATCTGTCAACCATCACGGCGTAAACCATATTTTCTACTCGCTGCTATCTGCGAACCACGAACTGCTATCTATGATAATTGCTAACCGCTAACTGATAACGGAATCCCATCTCCCCTCCGTATCCCTCCAACTCCTCTACTAACTTCTATCTTCTAACTTCTCATAAAAAATGCATAATACTAAATCATACAAGGCTCACTGAGTCACACGGAGGCAAGACATCAATATTATAATCCAAACTAAAACTTCATTACCTTAATTATCTTCATGGTTAAAACATAAAAATCGCGAGCAACAGCGAACCCCTCCATTCCTAATTCCTAATTTGTAATTCGTAATTAATTAGCGTCTATTGCGTCTTTGCGTTAAATCCAGCAACATAGTGTTAAAACCCTCGATTTTTCCGAGTCCCATGAGACTTTTTCAAATTTCGCCCCGTTTTTGACCAGAAATCGTTGAAAAAAGAGCAAAAAGCGCGCGTTTGGTCGCATTTGAGACCACTTTGGGTTAAATTCAGGTCAAAAAAAGTTATACTATCTTGCTATTAGGGACAAACCAAGTGTCCAAGTTGCTTGCATTTTCGCACAAAATCGCTCGTCCAACTTGGCCGTTTCCAAAAAAATAAAAAAAAACCACGCTCCCCACTACCAACAGTACCGCGCCCGGCAGGAAGCGGGCATCTCCACACACAAACACCTATAATTAAAGCATTTATATCTATCTCCAACCGGCTTTGCCCATAAAATCGTGAGCAAAGCGAACACCACCATTCCTAATTCTAAATTCGTAATTCTTAATTGCTACTGCTATTAAAAAAACACAAACGCGCAAGTATCGGCAAAAGTGAAAAGTATCTGACAAAATTAGACACTAAAAAAAGGGTAAAACTTGCATTTTTAAGCAATTACGCTTAATATATTTCAAATGGCAAAAGAAAACGACAAAAAGAGCTGGCCTCGTATAAAAAACAAAAAGGCCTGGCATAATTACGAGATACTGGATAAATTTGAAGCGGGGATTTCTCTTCAGGGAAGTGAAGTCAAATCCTTGCGTCTGGGCAATGCTGATCTTAACGCATCCTACGCGAAAATAATGCGTAACGAATGCTATCTCGTCGGCTGCAAAATCGAGCAGTACAAGCAGGCAAGCTATAATAATCACATCACAGACCGTGACAGAAAATTATTGCTCCACTCGGCTCAGATACGCAAGCTGATCTCAAAACTCGATCAAAGAGGTTACGCGCTCATACCGCTGGCCCTCTACTTCAATGATCGCGGCCTTGTCAAGGTAGAGCTGGCATTAGCCAGAGGTAAGAAGCTTTACGACAAGCGGGATACACTGAGAAAGAAAGATCAGGCGAGAGATCTCCAACGCAGTCTCAAAAACTGGTAACATAATTACTGAAAGGATATACAATGGAATGTAAAAAAGAAGCCAACAAGCAAAATTGTGCTTGTACTTATACAAGCTGCGGCAAACGAGGGGTATGTTGCGACTGTATACAATATCACTTGGCAAGCAAACAGTTGCCTGGATGCTGCTTTCCTCCGGAAGCGGAAAAGACATACGACAGAAGCTTCAAAGCTTTTGCAAAAGCCTGGAATCTTTGACCAACATTACTCATAAGCCATAAGGCCGGAAAGAGGATTTAAGATGGATTATATCAATCGGGAAGACAAAAACTCAAAACCCAAAGACAACGGTTCTGCTCCTAAAATGGACTACATCAAGAAAGATGATGCCAGAGCTGTCCCAAATAACAATATTCTCAGCCAGGACGTGCCGCCTCAAGGTTACGGCCCTGTGAAGAACACCCCTGAACCGCGGATAACTCCTCAGCCTCAGAACTACGGAGCAAAGCCCAAGCAAACCGGCAACTCTTACCAGCAGCCGCAGACTCCGCCTCAATCTCAACCGCAGTCTCAATCTCGGCCGCAACCACAGCCACAGACGCCTCCGCAGTACCAATCACAATATCAGTATCAGCCGCAGACTCCATCTGCCGTCCAACCTCAGGTACAAAAATCAAGCAAGCTCTCTGATGGAGCAGGCATACTTTTCAAAGGACTCTGGCAAATTACAAAATATATATTCTTCGGCTTTTCAGTATTAGGCAATCTGATTCTTCTGCTGTTGATAATAGGAATCATTGCAGCAGGTTATTCCGGCTACAAAGGAAGCAGTAGTTTTTCAGGAATGGGTTCCGGCGCAGGAGAGAATTATTCCGAATACCTCATAATGGATGGTACCGCACATGAAAGAATCGCCATAGTAGATGTTTGCAACGTGATAACTACGGAAACATCCGAAGCACTCAGGCAGCAGTTCGACATAGTACTCGCCGATTCAACGATAAAAGGTATTATCGTGAGAATACAAAGTCCCGGCGGTTCTGTAGTAGCCAGTGATCAAATCCATCACATGATAGAAAAACTCAGTGAAGAAAAAAGAGTTCCGATAATGGCATACATGGCAGGACTGGCCGCTTCAGGCGGATACTACACAGCAATCGCATGTGATAGAATCATTGCCGAGCCAACTACCATCACAGGATCTATCGGCGTAATAATGCAGACCTTCACAATGAAGCAGCTCTTTGAAGAAAAGCTTGGCGTACAGCCTGTAACTGTAAAAAGCGGCTTGAAAAAGGATTGGCCCAACAGCTTCCAGGATGTAACACCTGAGCAGCGTCAGTATCTTGACGATAAACTTATCAGACCCGCCTATGACAGATTCGTAGATCTGGTTGATAAGGGTCGCCCGCTGCTTAGCCGTGAGCAGATAACTCCGCTTGCCGACGGCAGTATATACTATGCACAGGAAGCTATGGATAACGGCCTGATAGACCAGATCGGTTATCTTGAAGATGCGGTAAGTGCATTGAGCGATCAAGCAGGACTTACCGATCCGGAAGTATTCGGATATCAGGAAGTATTCGGTTTCGCCGATATACTCAGAATGCAGACATCATCACAAAACAACCTCCTGTCAACAGGTAAGGAGCTTGTCTCAGATATGCAAAGTCCCAAACTGATGTATCTCTGGCAGGTAGACTGATAACAATCGCACTGCAAGGCTATGTTTATCTCAGAGGGTAAGCATAGCCTTTTTTGAAAAAAGAAGTAAGAAGGAGAAAATCAATGAAAGTAATTGTATTCAGCACCAAGAAATATGATATTCAATATCTCGATCAGGCCAATGAGGAAGCCTCGCACGAGATCACATACATAGAATCAAGACTTTCAGAGGAAACTGTACGGCTGGCCGAAGGCTTTGATATAGCATGTATCTTCGTTAATGATGTAGCCAACAAAGCGGTAATAAAGGGACTTAAAGATTGCGGTGTCGGCGTTATCGCTTTAAGATGTGCGGGATTCAATAACGTCGATCTTGATGCAGCAGAAGAATATGGCGTTTGCGTAGTAAGGGTTCCGGCTTATTCTCCTTACGCTGTTGCTGAACATGCGATTGCTTTAATGATGGTTCTTGATCGCAAGATCCACAGAGCACACAACAGGGTTCGGGAAGGCAACTTCACACTTCAGGGACTGGCAGGATTCGATATGCACGGCAAGACCGCCGGCATAATCGGTACAGGTAAAATCGGCCAGTTAACGGCAAGAATACTCAAATGCGGTTTTGGGTGCGAGGTTATAGCTTACGATATTCATAAGAATCAGGAGCTTCTCGATATTGGCGTTGAATACAAACCTCTTGATGAGCTTCTCAACAGAAGTGATATCATATCACTCCACTGCCCATTGACTCCTGAGACTTACCACATAATAGACTCCGACTCTATAAGTAAAATGAAACAGGGAGCAATGCTCATCAATACAAGCCGTGGCGGCCTGATAGATGCGGCAGCTGTAATCGAAGGACTTAAAACCGGCAGAATCGGTTATCTTGGGCTTGATGTATATGAGGAAGAAGAATATCTGTTCTTCGAAGACCTGTCGAATGAAGTCATACATGATGATGTTTTCGCAAGGCTAATGACTTTGCCAAACGTGATAATAACATCACACCAGGCATATTTCACCAAAGAAGCTCTCAGCAACATAGCCCAGACAACCATTGAGAATATTACACATATTGAAAATCGCGGATGCTGCAAAAACGCAGTACTTTGCGAACGCGTCAAAGGTAAATCAAAAAAGAACTGATTAGATATTTATGAAAGGTTTTATTTTTATGCTTAAATACTCAAAAATTCTGACAGCAATCATAGTGATATCAACCTTTTCAGGGTTGACTTGTGCCCATACTATCATTGATGGATTTGACAAAGTTTTGATATATGAAAACACTTTCGACAACTTCGACCAGATTGACGACTGGGTAATGGAAGGACCGGGCAAGAAGTATCTGTCGGGCAACCAAATGATGCTCATCCCAGATGCCCAGCAGTATGTCTATAGAAAATGGGAACAGTGCGACCGTAAAATCCTTGACGCCAGAACTGAGTATTACGCTGCGGTTAGGGAGGGGCTTGCCGAGGTAAACCCTTCAATGATAGAAAAAGTTTCAAATGATAAAGGGCAAATAGTAGGCGGACACATCGTATGCTGGAACAAAGCTTTCGAAACGGCTGACGACTACGTAATAGAGTATGACTTTAAACCAATGTCGCCGATAGGACTTGGAATCATCTTCTTCAGTGCCAAAGGCATTAATGGCGAAGATGTGCTTTCTCCAAAACTAAAGCCTCGCAGCGGAGTATTCATGCAATACCTCAAGAGCGATCTTGACTCATACCATATCTCATACTGGGCAAATAATGCGGCGATTGGCAAACGCGGCACATGCAACCTGCGAAAAAATGCAGGCTTCTTCTGCCTTGCAAACGGTGATGACCCAAGCGTGAAAAATCTTGATTACTCCAACGAGACTTTTGACTTTGAAACTTATAAGGTAACTCTTATAAAACTCAAAAACAGAATTGTATTCGCGATAAATGATGAAATTGCTATCGACTACACAGATAACAGATATAATGATATAATGGCTGAAGAAGGTGTCGACATCATTAAGGAAAAAAATGTGGATACCGGCAAGGTACATGGAGCCGGAAGAATTGGTCTTCGCCAAATGGTAGGACTTATCGGCCTCTACGACAACTTCAGGGCATACAACCTGATAGAAAAATAAACACAGATATTGTGAATTAAGCAGTGAGACTGTAATTATTAATTCTAAAATATCCAGATTGGCTTTCCATAGTAAATGCATCTGTATTTCAACAGCATGCTCATTAATTGGAGCATTAGCCGCCTATTACATAATACAGGCTACCGAAATTTATTACGGAATTGCTTCGCGCGAAGCAATAATCGGCTTATCCGCTTACTTAACAAGTTTATCAGGTGTTCATCTCTTCTGTCATCTTGATAAGAACTGCAAAATACCCGCAAAAAGAGCTTTCGTAATATTTACGATAATGATCGCATGGGTTCCTGTGTCCGGAATAGCCTACGGAACGGCTTGTTTTTTAATCGCAAAATTGACTGGCATAAATAATATTTGGATAGCCTTGACTGCTTATGTATTATTTTACATACCTGTCAATATCCTTGTAATATATGATTTATTTATATTCCGCAAGAATTTAATTGAAGAGTAATCGTAAAGGAAGTTCGCTTTACACTATGTAACGCTCTCCTGCCGCTGCCTATAATACAGCGGCAGGAGAGCGTTTGAAAAATGTTAAGGTGATCAACGAGCGTATGTAAGACAGTCCGCATGATCTTGTTTATGACCGACAGAAATACAAGAAGCGGAACATTCCAATCTGTCATTGTGTCTACAATTGCTCATGTGGCATGCACCTACATGTCCACTTTGCGACGGATCCCCACCGTCACATTGCGATTCCTTCTCACTCCAGAATGTATCACACATAGCCCCTTTCTGGTCGCCTACTGTAATTGCAAGGGCATGACATTGGTGCTTTTTATTGTATGCACATTCCTCTACATCACATGATCTAATATCCGGCATCTGCATAATTAGTTCTCCTCTTTAAAAAGTAATTAAATATTCTTGACTGATTCTACACATCACAGCGTTTATATTCAATTGGCATATTACTGATTTTTGAGTAGTAAAAACCTAATAGAGGTAAGTAATATCGCGGTTGCCTGTTATTAAGATGTAGAACGTGCAAAGCCATGAAAATCAAAATTTTCATGCCTGAAGATGTTTGCTTCTGTATTTTTTTGGGCTGATGCCGTGGAATTTGGTGAAATTTCTTGAGAAATGGTATGGATCCTCAAATCCTACAAGCATCGCTATATTCTTGACGGGCAAATCGGAATTGAGGAGCAGTTGGCCTGCCCTGTTCATCTTCAGCCGCATCACATACTCCTGAGGAGTTATTGAACCGTAATTCTTGAATAATCTTGCCATATATCGAATATTGACACAGCAATTATCAGCAACGTCAGAGATGGAGGTAATCTCAGAAAAACGCTGATCGATATAACTGCGGCACCGGTGGTATGTCTTTTCCGACTCGCTATGCAGCCGCCCTTTCTTTACATCATTAGCTGCCTGCTCAAAAAGGAGGCTTTTGAGATAAGCACAGCACAATTCCTGACTGAACGGTGATTTCTCAAGACCTGTATCGATTATATTAGAAAACGCCTGGAGGCTGCGTTGCGGATCATAACTCATCATTGAACCACGTTTTACAATATGGCACTTCTCAAAGATATCCTCAACACCACTGCCGGTTATAACAAGAAAAATATGCTCCAAAGGATCGCTACTGTCAACACTGTATTTATGACGCATTCCTGGGGTAAAACCCGCTATCACGCCGCTTGTTATCTCATGTTCAACACCATCTATTTCTATGAAACCACGGCCCCTGATGCCGTACTCGATTACATAATAAGGGTAGCTTTGTCTTTCAAGAAAGAAATCGCCCGCACAAAGTTCATGGCCGCCGCACACAATCGCAAATTCTGCTTGATGCTCTGGACCTATGTCATAATAAAAATATTCGGCCTGACGGATATTGCCGGGCCGACCATGTGAATATTGAGACTTAATGTGTTCCATAAGTCGTTGAAATCAAATGTTTAGAGACAAAAAAGCGATGGAATTTCAAAAATCATATCTAACGCGATCTGATGATATATCACAGTTATGACAGATACCATCTATCAAACTCTGAATACTCTTTCGCTGCTTAGCTGTAATCTTCTGATCACCAATAACACAAATACGAACATAACCGGGCATCTGCCAGTTACCTTCCTCCATACATGGATACTGGTTGCTCCAACGGGCAGTAGGCTGTATAAGGCCGTCATTCTCAGTGCCTTCACCGCCAGTACCAAATCCGTTACAGATTACAAAATGATAATTAAGCAAATCGCTTGAAGACAAATCCTTTGCCAGTGTGAGAGTTGATATGTCGCCTGCCTCTGTACTGCTTTTCTCAAGGCTTACACCTCGCCATTTGAATGGAACCGCACTTGAAGAAATGCTTAGAACATCAAGTGAATAAGCAGAATTGACATAATAGCTGCTAAGACTGAACTGAGTCGAACTCCCTTTCTCAGTCTGCAACATACCCAACAGGCCGGTAGTCAACGTCATTGCAACTACCAGGACCATCCATACCCTAATTGTCCTGCGTGGGGTGTTCACAGTAACCTCCGTGACCGTAAAACTTTAATACTTTTCTTATTTATAACCGATGTATTGACGATACCACTAAATAAGCTTGAATTCAAGAGAAAAATTGTATTTTTTATACATTTTTGTAAAATTCAGTAATTTTTCCCAAATACTTTATTTTGCAACAGGTTAGTGTTGACCAAAGCAGATATTAAAATATAATGAATTCAAGAGCGTCAAAGAAATAACTTGACACGTAAAATTAATAATATGGCTATAAATGCCTACTCATTTGATTATTAAATTTCACACTAAAGAAAATGAAAAAAAAGCATGTAAAAGCAGTTTTTCCCGGTTCTTTTGACCCGATAACCAGCGGACACATTGATGTCATAAATCGCGGCATCAAGATGTTTGATGAACTTGTTATAGCCGTAGGTGAAAACTCCGTCAAGACTCCTATTTTCAGCGGGCAGGAAAGAGTGGAGATGATTCAGGAGATATTCAAAGATAGAGACGATGTTTTAGTTGAGAAGTTCGAAGGCCTGACCGTTCAGTACGTAAAGGAAATAGGTGCAAACGTTATACTTCGAGGACTACGAAACCTGACAGATGTTCAATACGAGTTTCAGCTCGCAATGACCAACCGCGCAGTCGCAGGCATTGAAACCGTTTTCATTATGACAAGCGAAGAGTTCGGCTTTGTGAGCTCGACTCTGATACGTGAGGTGGCATCGCTTGGCGGCGATGTTTCCAACCTGGTTCCGGAAAACGTTTACGCGAGACTAAAAACCAAACTCAAAGACCTCAAGATCGAAAACTGATTCAATGTACACCGTTATTCTGAAAGAAAACTTCAGGGCCTCTCATTACGTAAGAATGCCTGATGGTTCCATTGAGAAGCCCCATAATCACGACTGGAAACTGGAAGTTGCCGTAAGTACTGAGGAACTCGACAATAACGGGTTTGCAGTAGAATTCCTTTCACTCCAAGATACTATAAGGAACGTACTAAAGAAACTGGACAGCAGAGATCTTAACCAAATCGATGATTTTAAACCGAACTTTCCTACCACGGAAATAGTATCTAAGTATGTATACGACAATATAAAAAAACACTTGCCTTTTGGGGTTGTTTTGGAGTATACTCTATTAGAAGAATCCAAGGGATGTTACATAAGATACACCGAACAGTAAGCGGAGGTTTGTATCATGATTTGCGAACGATGTAAAACCAATGTTGCTACAATCCATATGACCGAAATAGTAAACGGTTCAAAAAAAGAAATCCATCTTTGCGAAGAATGCGTAGAGAAAGATTTTATACTTCCATATTTCAAAATGTCTTTTGCCGAGCTGTTCAAGAACATTACATCAAGTGACGCCTCTCAACCCGCAAAAGCCTTAGACTCCTTAAAAAGAAAGAAACGACAAGTCAAACTCAAACGATGCTGGGCATGCGAATCAGAATATGCTGAATTCGACCTTTTCACTAATTTCGGCTGTGCTAATGACTACCAGTTGTTTTCAAAACAGATTGATGCTGTGCTTCGCAAATACAATAACGACAACTCAGTTCATACCGGTAAGCTTCCTTTGAGAAGCCTTGAAAAAACAAGAAGAGAAAACCGTTCAATGCTGCTCCATATGCGAATAGAAAATGCCGTTAAGAGCGAAAATTATGAACTTGCCGCTAAAATGCGAGATAAACTCAAAAATCTTTAGCAATTCATAGTTCAGATTTTGCAAATTCAAAGGATTAGAATGGAACAACATCTTACGGATATACACAAACTTATACCTTTTCAAAATGACGGATCAGTAATCCAGTCGAGCACTATATCGTTATCAAGAAATCTTACCGGATACAAATTTGTCCCCAAGGCATCCAATACGGAACTGCAAGAGATTTTAGACGAAGTCTGCGATTGTATATCAGAAGAGCTTAATAATGACTACACTTTTAACGAGCCTGACTTCCAGGATCCGTTTCTTGGTGATCTACTCGTCGAAAACCAGACAACTTCAGTAAATTTTGAACAAAAGAATTGCCCCAGAGGTACATTGATATCTGATGGGACACAAACTGCGATCGTAATCAACGATTTGGATCATATAAAAATACAGACACGCCGCAATTTCCTGCAAACAAAAGAATGCTGGCTGGAAGCAGATGGAGTTGACGATCTTATCGAAAGCAAGGTGCATTACGCTTTCAGTCCACAATTCGGGTACCTCACTACCAGCCTTGAAAACGCCGGAACAGGTTTAAGAGTAAGCATAGCCATGCATCTTCCAGCTTTAGCAATGCACGGCAAAATCGGAGATCTTTATGATTTTGCCGAAGCCAAAGATCTCGACATAAGCGGCTGCCGTGGTGACTGCGACCCTGAGGGCGATCTCTTCTGTATAAGCAACAACATAACAATAGGCAAATCTGAAGAAGAAATAATCACATACGTCAATAAAATCGTTACCCGAATTGCACAATTCGAACTTCAAACAAGAAAGCTTCTGGTCTGCGAGCAGTACGACAATCTTTCAGACTCAGTAAACAGAGCCCTTGGAACGCTGAAATATGCCCGTATGATAAACTATATTGAAGCAGCCAATCTTATAAGCAAAGTCAAGCTCGGAGCTATGACCGGCATACTAAAGGGTATTGAACCTGAGACAATCGAAAAATTACTGAAAATGATCAAGCCTGCACAGCTCAATTATGACAATTGCGAGGTTCTTGAGTACAATAAGGAAGAGTCAATTAGAGCAGATATGATACGATCGGCACTAAGCTCATTTTAATATAACATCAGATTTACTTAACAGAGAGATTAAATGCGAAAAATAGCTTATTTTGATTGTCAATGCGGAGCTGCCGGTGACATGATACTCGCGTCAATGCTTGACGCCGGTCTTGACAAAGATGTACTTAGAAATGGAATCGAAAGCTTAAAGCTTGATGAGCTCAAAGAGATAAATATTGCTGAAGTTTCCAAAAACGGAATCAGAGCGATAAAAATGACTCCAGTAACAGATACTGCCCATCACAAACATAGTCACGAACATAAACACAGCGGACATAAACACGAACACCATCACCACCATGACCATGATCATGGTCATCATAATTCGAATAAATCGCATCATCACAGGAACCTGAAAAGCATAATTGAAATTATCAGCACCTGCGATATCAGTGACAACGCTAAAAAGAACGCTATAACAATATTCCAAAAAATCGCAGAAGTTGAAGGCAAAATACATGGCAAATCACCTGACGAAGTTCACTTTCACGAAGTAGGAGCAACCGACTCTATAGTCGATATAGTTGGGTGCTGTATAGGCTTTGATTATTTCAAATTTGACACGGTTTACTGCTCAATGATATCTCTCGGCGGCGGCAGTGTAAAATGTGCTCACGGCATAGTACCTGTACCGGCTCCAGCTACTGCAGAACTTATAAAGGGAATGCCCGTTAAAGATGGGCCAGTAGAGACAGAACTTCTGACGCCAACAGGTGCAGCAGTGCTGTCACACTTCGTAAATAAGTTCGAGCAACTTCCTCCATCTAAAGTAATTTCCAACGGCTACGGCAGCGGCACAAAGGATTTTGAAGGAGTATCAAACATACTCAGGCTAAGAATCGCTGAACCTCTAAACGATTCACAAGACGACCAGATATGGCTGCTGGAAGCAAATATTGACGACAACACACCTGAAATGATAGGTATGGCCTGCGATTCATTGGTGAAAATCTCGCTTGATACATGGACAAGTCCCATCTATATGAAAAAGAATCGCCCTGCCGTCAAATTAAGCGTGCTTTGCACACAAGAGCAGATTGAAGCCGTGGAGGATATCATATTCTGTTCAGGACTTACACTTGGAATACGGAAAACGAAGGTAGAAAGAAGTGTACTTGAGAGAGAATTCAGCGAGAAAAAAACTTCTTACGGAACACTGAAAATCAAGGCCGGCTTCTATAAAGGCAAAAAAGTCTTTGAAAAGGCCGAGCTTGAATCTTTAAGAGAGATAGCAGAAAGAAGCAATGCTTCCGTATCAGAGATATTGAATGAACTGGGCAAAAGTTAATACTAATCCTTAACTTTTACAACAGTCTTTAAGATTAAAGTGAGGGTAGAAACAATCTACCCTCACACCCCAAAAAATGTGCTATATGTTACACATTCGAAAAGTCTTTAATCAGGCCTTGTATATTCTACCTTCGCGGAAGTCTTCCCATGCGGGTTCAAATGCCTTGCGGTCCGTTGGAGCAGGCCTTACCGGTATTGTCTCACACTTGAACATATCTGCCGCAGAAGCATCATAGCTAACTTTGATGACAGTCTTACGGAGCTCTTCGTTCTCTGGCTTAAACTTAAGCGGAGTACCATCAGTATCAACGATATCCGGATGAATTTCCAGGCCATCGGCACTGATAACCATATGTGAACCACGCGAACCACTGCCCTGTGATATAAGCTCAACAATAGCTTTGAGGAACGCAGCACTTGCCAAGGAAAGATGCCTTACCTGAACAGCATCAATAAGATCCTTAACACTCTCAACCTTAACACCGTTTTCTGTTATCTCTTTATAGAGCTTAACGGCATCTTTTGTCGCTTCAGTCGCATCAGAGAGTCTTCGTATATGACTTGCATATTTTGTCATACGGCTCTGAATTTCAGCGATATTGTCAGCGGCAGTTTTAGTTGAGCTTGATGCTTTGATCGCATCAATATTTTCGATAAGAGACTTAATCTGTCCCTCACCATCAATACTGCCTTCTGCCGGAACTTCGTTACAATAAGCATTAACAATAAATTCAGCAGACCGCTGAGCACCAACCTGTCCGGCATTGAGAGCCGAACCGCCAGGACGCTTTACACCGTGCGAACCGGCCATCTCGCCGATTACAAACGTGTGCTTGATATTGCTTTCCCACCATTTATTGATTCCGAAACCACCGTTAGAGTGCTGAGCACAAACGGCTATTTCAAGCGGCTCTTTGTAGAGATCGATATTATGTTCGGTGTAGATATCAATTGCTGGCGGGTTCATGTGCTGGAGACGCTCAATAGGCAAGCTTTGAAGTGCTCCAGTTGCCTTGAGATAATCAAGTGCCTCATCCTCAAGATCTTCAATCTTGAACTCGTCCATAGACTCGTTACCAATTGGGTTCTTAAGGAAGTCCATGAATACACGTCTGCCCTTTTGTGTTTCGTTAAATACGATAACATCGATAAGCGACGACTGGAGATTCTCGATTCTCTGAGGGTCAAAAGGCCACTGGTAACCCTTGAGGAAAATATCGGTAGCCATCTTGCTCATTGAAGGGAAAAAGTCTGTAAGGAATTCCTTCTCATCATTACCATCGGCATCTGTACTGAAAATTCTCGGCACAACCTGCATGTATGTACCTGACACATTCCAGCGGAATTTTGTACTGGCAAGACCAAACTGAAGCTCTGTAATATTCTCACCAGCCATACCTGCCTTAAGAGCAAGACCGTGAATACCTGTTTGACCAAGAGGATAAACACTTGTCTCATACAGTGCACCGGGGCCGCCTGCTGCCATTACAACATTCTCAAAATAGAAAACGTTTATCGCATAATTGTCAAGATCAGCATTCTTTCTGTCAATAGTAACAACGCCGCGAATACGCTTATTCTCGCCTTCGCCTTCCGTAATGAATTCAGCAGCTTCCTGCCCATCATATATCTTCACGCCGTAACGACGAACGATTTTCTCAAGACACTCACTCATGAACTTACTTGTCTTAGGGCCTGCAGATGTCGCACGCTCATATGGGTCGTGGTCGGTCTTGTAGCCAATGTAAACACCCATGTTATCGTTAGGGAAAGGGACGCCCGCTTCTACGAGATTGTAGAAGCCGCGGAGTGAACCAATCGCTTCAGCGAGAGCAAGGTCACCATGACAGCAACCGCCGGCAGTAAGACTCTTGGCGAATTCTTCTGCACTGTCGGCAATATCAGGGCTTGTACCCATCTTGTAATAAGTCTGTTTATCAGAGCCGCTCATACGTGATGCTCCAAGCGGAAGACCGGCAGTTATTACTGCGATTCTATCCTCAGGATTCTCAATGCCTTTCTGAGACATATACTCATAAAGCTTCTTGGCAGAGTTCATACCCGCCCCGCCGGCTCCGATTACAACGGTGTTGTAATAATATTCATTAATTGTCTGATTTGCTATTTTTTTTGTAGCCATGTCTTTCCTTTTGGCATAAGCCTGTTCTTAGAGTCTTCTGAGATGGAAACCACCATCAACATTGATAACCTGTCCTGTGCAATAATCCATGCGTCCTTCTGCTATGCCGCCAACAACCTTAGCAATATCTTCCGGAAGTCCCCATCGTTTTGTAGGAAGAAGATTTTCCTCAAATATAAGCTTGTCGTACTTTTCAGTAACAACGCTTGTCATATTGGTCTTTATTACACCTGGGCGAATTTCAAAAACACCAATGTTGTATTCAGCAAGTCTATCGGCAAAAAGCATTGTCATCATTCCAATACCCGCCTTGCTCAAGCAGTACTCACCACGTGAAGGACTTGAGGTATCAGCAGACATTGAACCGGTATTGCAGATTCTCATTCCACCTTCAGGATTATCTTTCCTCTGCTCAACCATCCAGTTTGCCACAAGCTGAGTAAGGAAGTATGGGCCTTTAAGGTTTATATTCATTACCCTGTCATAGCTGTCTTCAGTTGCTTCGAGTATATCAGCACGTTTTGCAGGAGCCACGCCGGCATTATTCACAAGCATGTCGCAACGGCCATATACAGTTTTGGTGAGAGCAACAAGCTTATCCCTGTCACCTGCGTCACTAATATCGCCTCGGAATATTTCACACTTAGCTCCTGAAGCAGTAAGTTCGCTCTGTGTCGCTTTTGCGGCTGAATCATCAGGCTGACCATCTTTGAAATCAAAATAGCTGATTACTAGATCATAACCCAAAGAAGCTACTTCAGAGGCTATGGCTTTTCCTATTCCTCTGCTGGCTCCGGTTACTATCGCTACTGGTTTTTCATTTTTCATTATTATCTCCAAATTTTTCATTTTAGTTTTTAGTTAGCAGTTCTCAGAAATAAAGCAAGCCACTACCTACGAAATAACTGCTCTTTATCAATTATTAATACTGCGTACCTTTTCGGCTACGGCAATTATGTTTTGCGGCTCAACATTGTAAGAGAGTACACCTGTTCCAATTATAACATTGGAATTATTTTCCACAACCTTCAAGGCCGCACCAATTGCATTGTCAAGCTCAACAGAAGCACCATTCTCAATAAGAACAGGACTTATATTTCGCCTTACAACTACCTTGCTGCTCTTTGCTGCATCAATAAAGGCTTCAATATCAGAAGGAAAATCAGAAAGTATGACATCAAAACCCGTCTCTGCAAGCAGAGATGCTATAGCAGTGGTGTCACCACCGGTAACATACTCAAGCATCTCGGCACCAGCAGATTTCATCTCCCGTGCAAAACGCTGCACTCTTGGCAATACAAGCTCTTTATAAGTATCAGGCGAAAGCAGCGGCGGTACAGCCTGAGAATCAAACATACAGATCCCGATGCCGCGTTTGGCATACTCCCTACCATAACTTATCGCAATATCAAGACAGTAGTCGAGTAACCTGCTAAAAGCATCAGGCTCCATGATAGCCGCCATAATAGCCGGTTCTATACCCATCAAGGCCGCAGCAATCGAATAAGGACCGCTGACAGAACCTCTGACCATGACCTCTGAGCCAACCTGTTTATTTAGTTTATCAGCCGCATCAACAAAGACCTTGATTCTACCTTTGCTGTAGATATCATCTACCGCAGGCATATTGAAACTACTCAAGCTTGTAACCAAAGGAGCGGCAAGATGCGGCACTGAATCGTCACCCTGGCCAAAACAAACCTCTGCACCAATAACTTGTGCTTCAACATTATAGATATCAATGCCGACAGTAAGCATATCGGGAGCATATTTTTCCCATTCAGCCAGACACGCCTCTGCCAGAAGGTCACTGCTGGTGCTAAGCTCAGAAACGCTTACGCCTGTAAGTCTTGCCTTATGCTCATAAATAGCCGGGCAAAATAACGGACGCTGCGGCTTTTGACCGTCAAGCACCTGCTTTGTTAACTCTTTACTATTCATAGACTCTCCTCTACAATCTTTTAATAACGGGCAGACTGATTAGAGCCTGCCCCATTAATTTTATTTAAGATACTGATCGATCTGGGCAGCTGCCTTCATACCGTCAGCAACTGCGGCAACTACGGTAGAAGCTCCCCTGACTATATCGCCACCAGCAAAAATACCTTCCTTAGATGTCTTGAAGTCATCTGTTTTGATCAGTCCCCATTCAAGATCAATACCCGGAAGTATCTTATCAAGATTTGCTGGAGATTTCTGACCAATTGCCTCAACAGCTACATCTATGCTCATGTCATAGGCATTTTCCTTTACATCAATCGGTCGGCGTCTGCCTGAGGCATCCGGCTCGCCAAGAACTGTCGGACAAACCTTGACACTCTTAAGCTTGCCATCTTCTGCATTATAGCCAAGCTGCTGAGTAAGAATCTTGAAGTGTACACCTTTTTCGGTAGCTCTGTCTCTCTCTGCAGCCCATGCAGGCATTTGAGTAAACGATCTACGGTAGAGTACATACACATCCTTCGCATTGTGGTCAGCGGCTGTAACTGCAACATCCATTGCGGTATTACCGCCACCGATAACAGCAACTGTCTTATCCGTCAAATCAAGAGCTCCTTCTTGCTTGGCAAGTGAAAGGAATTCAATCGCATCATAAAGATCTTCCACCTTATCGTCAGAAGCGGTAATTGCGTCCGGTAAGCCCATGCCGATAAATACGGCATCATATCCTTCTTTGGCAACGTCATCAATAGTATAGTTTTCATCAAGTACAATACCAGATTTAACTTCCATTCTATCAGAAGGCACATCTGCAAACATTGCCTTGATTTCGTTAGCCAATGCAGTTTCCTGCCTATCTTCCGGAATAACGCTCTTGATCATACCGCCGAAGTTGTCGCTCTTGTCAAGAATGGTTACTTTATGTCCGGCTTCAAGCAGTTTTACTGCCGCAGCGATACCGGCTGGACCAGCACCAACTATAGCAATATTCTTACCAGTCTTCATCTCTGGAATACGAACCTTAGACCATCCCTTTTTATTAGCGAGGACAGACAAATACTTCTGTGTAGCAGCAATAGGTATCGGCGAGTCTCCGATAAAGTTTTGCAGACAATGCCCCTGACATTGATCCTCAACAGGACAAAGCCATGCACATACTTCCGGCAAAACATTGGCTTCGCGTATTATCTCGTAAGCACCTCTTTCATCACCATCAATAAACTTCTTTATAAATGCCGGAATATTAATACCAGCAGGACAAGCTTGCTGACAAGTCGGCTCTGGGCATTGTAAACATTCGCTGTCAAGCCTGACGAGATTCGCCTTATCACCCATACGTCCGCTTTTGAAGATCGGGCCATAAATTTCATTGTCGCGTACAACGCAACCGGCAGTCTTGCCATCACGCATAAGCTGCGTACATGCGCTGCAAGCCACACAAACCTGCTTCGGATCAAATTCACCTTTTTCAAGAACATCTTTTGCAAAATTCGGATAGGCAAAACCCTGTCTTCCAAAACCGATTATTTTTGATGTTCCATTTTTCTTTGCTGCCGCAGCAACATAGCAGCCTGTTTCACGCAACCAACTGTAACCTGTACCGACAAATGTCACTTCAGGGAATTCGGTTTGCATTTCTTTGGCAATATTTAAAAGACGCTCAACACCTACAAGCGGATCCTCCGGGTCAGGATAAGCACCCTTGATTGGATGGTTAAACGGCCTTCCTACATGCGGATTATAGTATGGATTGGCGATTGTGAAGTTTATCATTTTCAACCCACGCTCTACCATAAGCTTGAGAAGCTTCTTGGGCTCAGTGAGATCAGGCTTTGTATAATCTTTCTCATCAACACCCCAGCCATAAGGATAAGGTATTGCATCGTAAAAGCCAAGTCTGGCACCGATAAGTTTATCTTCGCCTACAGCCTCACGTATCTTCTCTATAACCTCAAGTACAAAACGAGTTCTATTCTCAAAACTTCCGCCGTACTTACCTTCACGATTACGCGAAGCAAGCATTTCATTTACGAGATAACCATGACAGCTCTTAATATCAACTGCATCAAAACCAACCTCAAAGGCAAGCTTGGCCGCTTTTACATAAGCAAGCTGAAGATTATCGAAGTACTCATCTGTCAGGATTGAATGCTCACCCGGAATATTGCTTGGACGTGTTGTTGTAGGGAAAGCTTCCGGGATTAGCGGATCACGATAAGGATCTCTTTCCGGAATCAGAGGTTCTGCAATGCCATTTGGCTTGCTGTATCTTCCCGAATGAGTAAGCTGGGCAACGATTACCGGATTGTGGTCAGGGCCCATAGACTCTGCCGCTGCTTCTCTTGCCTGCTTTATCATATCAGCAAAAGCTTCTTTAGTACCCTCATGCAGCCACAACTGGCGAGGATTAGCTCTGCCCTCGGGAACTACCGCAATAGCCTCTGCCCAGATCATGCCTGCACCACCGGCAGCAAATCTTTTGTAACGACGAATTGTCAAAGGCCCCGGCTTACCTTCATTAGTACCATCAGCACCCTCCATAGGATGGATAGCCATTGAATTCGGAGCTGTAACATTACCAATTTTGACAGGTTCGCCCAAAACAGAAACATCTTCAGAAATATCTATATTAACTGATGCTTCTTTACAACTATTTTGAAAATCACTTATTGATTTCAAACTGTTTTTTTTCATTTTATAAATCCTTTTTCTTTTTTTATAAACAGACTTAATAACAATTATACAAATTACAGACTTCTTGTCTTAGCGAATACAGAAAATACAAAATTGCGTTTCGGGCTATTCAGTCGTATATAACACCAAATAAAGGCTTTATGCAAAAACAAAACATTCAAACATGGACAGTAAAAAGTCTAAAAAGACTATTAGCAAGTTTCTTTGAAGAACAAATTCAACCGTCAATAAAATAGAGTTTAACCAACACGATTCAAAAAAAGAAAAGATTTTAACCAAAAAATAGTTTGACATATCATACTGATTAAATACAATCTGCTGGGTTTGTGCCGTAATCTCGCGGTACCGGTCTGTAATCAAATGTTTTATTAACTATTCAAGAAAACTATGGAAGGAAAGACAGTGAACTCACTCGAATTTCTAAAGTCCAAAATGGATGCAGCTCAGTATGAGAAGCTGGCTGCATTGAACAATGCAAAACTCAACGATTTCATCGCAGAATCAGCAGAGATGTGTACTCCTGATTCAATCTATCTTTGTGATGGATCCAAAGAAGAGTATGACACTCTTATGAAAGAAATGGTTGACAGCGGTCTTGCTATCGCTCTCAAGAAGCGTCCTAACAGCTTCCTTTTCCGCTCTGATCCTTCAGACGTTGCACGTGTTGAAGGTCGTACTTACATCGCTTGTAAGGATAAGGAAAATGCCGGTCCTACAAACAACTGGATCGATCCTGATGAGCTTAAGGTAACAATGAGAGAACTCTACAAGGGTTGTATGAAGGGTCGTACAATGTACGTCATTCCGTTCTCAATGGGTCCTGTAGGATCACCTATCGCAAAAATAGGTTTTGAGATCACAGACAGCGCTTACGTTGTTGACAACATGCACATCATGACTCGCGTTGGCGACAAGGTTCTTGAAGTACTCGGAGATGGCGACTTTATCCCATGTCTGCACTCTGTAGGCAAGCCTCTTGCTGAAGGCGAAAGCGACAATGGCGTATGGCCATGTGCTCCTGTTGAGAAGAAATACATCTCACACTTCACAGATGAGAATCTTATCTGGTCTTACGGTTCAGGTTACGGCGGAAACGCACTTCTCGGTAAGAAGTGTCTTGCTCTGCGTATCGCTTCTACAATGGCTAAAAAAGAAGGCTGGATGGCTGAGCATATGCTTATCCTTCGTCTTACAAGCCCAGAAGGCAAGCAGTTCCACATTGCAGCAGCATTCCCAAGTGCTTGCGGTAAGACAAATCTCGCGATGCTCGAGCCTACCATCGAAGGCTGGAAGGTCGAGACCATCGGTGATGATATTGCATGGATGAAGATAGGTCCTGACGGATCACTTCGCGCGATCAATCCTGAAGCTGGTTTCTTCGGTGTTGCTCCAGGAACAAACTACAAGACAAACGGTATGGCTATGGATTCTATCCGTGCTAACAGCATCTTCACCAACTGTCTGCTTACAGATGATGGCGACATTTGGTGGGAAGACGGCGATGAGCCATGTTCACACGGTATCGACTGGAAGGGCAACGAGTGGACACCTGAATCAGGCGAAAAGGGTTCTCACCCGAACGCACGTTTCACTGCTCCTGCAAGCCAGTGTCCTTGTATCTGCCCTGCATGGGAAGATCCTAACGGCGTTAAGATTGACATCTTCGTATTCGGTGGACGTCGTAGCTCTGTTGTACCTCTGGTATCTGAAGCTCTTAGCTGGGATCACGGTGTATACATGGGTGCTACAGCGGCCTCTGAGCCAACAGCTGCTGCACTTGACGTAAAAGCCAAGCTCCGTCGCGATCCATTCGCAATGCTTCCATTCTGCGGTTACCACATGGGTGACTACTGGGCACACTGGTTCGAAATGGGCGACAAGCTCGGCGATCAGGCACCAAAGTGCTTCTATGTTAACTGGTTCCGCAAGTCACCAGAAGGCAAGTTCCTCTGGCCAGGATTTGGCGACAACAGCCGTATCCTGAAGTGGATGTGTGAGCGTGTAGAAGGCAAGGTAGACGCTGTAGAATCTCCAATCGGTATGATGCCAAAGATTGAAGACATCGATACTACAGGTCTTGATCTTTCACCTGAAACACTCAAGGATATCCTTGATGTAGATGTTGAAGCATGGAAGAATGAAATTCCTGAAGTTAAGGAATTCTTCACCAAGTTTGGTGACAAGCTTCCTGCACGTATGGTAGCACAGGTTGACGGTCTTGCTGAGCGTCTTGGCTAATTAGCTATCAGTGAATAAAATTAAAATGGAGTACAGTTACTAAGCTGTGCTCCATTTTTTATTTTAAATCAACAAATCTGCTTCCATTTTACCTAAATACAATTAAGATATTACCAATTGATATTAAGAGGAAAATAATGGCCAATAAGAAACAAACAAAAAAGACGTCAAATGTCACAAGAAACTCATTTATACCTCGAATAGTAAGTGCTTTAATATTCTTTCTTTTCGGCGCATGGATAGGTAATGGCGGTGTAAATATCAATGAAGGCAAAATCTCCTTCACTCCTCCGAATATCCAACACCTTATCAGCAAGATACAAGGAGAAACGAATAACCTCCCTGTAAAAACCAAACCAGCAATAATAAAACCAGTAACATCTTTTTTCGATGATGGATACGGCAACTGTACAGTAAGTGAAATAATAAGCGTTTACGATGGCGATACTTTTAGATGCAATATAGACGGACTGCCTGACATAATAGGAAAGAACATAAGTATTCGCATAAGAGGTATTGATACTCCAGAGATGAAAGACAAGAACCCGTACATTCAAGCGAGAGCCATTGATGCACGGGAATTCGCTAAGCGAAAACTACTTTCAGCAGAAACAGTTGAACTCAAAAATATAGATCGCGGCAAATACTTCAGAATCCTCGCAGATGTTTATGTCGACAAGGAAAACCTTTCAGAAATGATGCTTAAAGCTGGTCTGGCAAATCCATATGACGGCGGCACAAAACAAAGCTGGGAATAGAGGGTGCTAACTGACAAAGTCAAGAATCACCCGCCATTTCTCCAGTTTCTGACTATAATTCATTGAAGCGTTAGCAGGGGATGTTGAAGGCAAACGCTCAAAGTGAATGTCTTGAAAATCTTCGACATTACTCGTTATATACTTTTTGAAAAACTTCTCAGCATTGCCGCCATTAAAGAAAACCGCTTTGATGTTTTCATGCATCTCGATAAAGCCGGCAATATTATTGGGTCGCTCCTGCTCAATATTTGAATCAAGACTGCCCTGCCGCAAGCAACTACTTAAAACATCCCACAACGCAATATTTCTTTGAGCAATAATTTCACATCTCTGCTTATAACTCAGCCCAATATCAAAACCCAAAAGCTCGCTTATAATAGGCCAGAACTTGTTATGACCATAAGCATAATA
This sequence comes from Sedimentisphaeraceae bacterium JB056, assembly GCA_044440125.1. Classification (GTDB taxonomy): domain Bacteria; phylum Planctomycetota; class Phycisphaerae; order Sedimentisphaerales; family Sedimentisphaeraceae; genus JBITAJ01. Next base: position 133,031 of record JBITAJ010000022.1, read on the forward strand.
CTGTGCCATTTCAAGCGAAGTAACACCAGGCATTGTACCAAGTATCAAAACACGGCTATGCGGCGTCTCTATTGGTTCAAAGCTTCTGAGCATTAGTATTTTATGTCTACAATTTCAAAATTACCCAATAAGTTTACGAGCGAAAAGAAATCTTCCGGTCTGCCGTCGCCTTCAGCCAGCTTTATATGACCACTGCCGTAGCCATCCTTTCCAATAGTAGCGTCAAGGCCTATCCACTTGCCGCCCACATAGCATTCTGTCCATGCATGGCCGCCGAAGATATTGCCATTGCCGGCAAATTGTTCGGCATAGACTACGCCACAAGCAGCCCTGGCCGGTATTCCGCTCGCACGGCACAATGCGGCAGTAAGTATTGCGTGCTCAGTACAATCGCCTTCACGACTCTCCAATATTTCAATAGCAGTAGAATAACCGGCAGAAAGATTTTTCTGGCTTATATAATCATGAACAAACTGCTCAATATTATGAGCAGCAGCCAGACTGTCCTTTGCATCTCCGGCAGCTTTCTCAGCAAGCTCTTTTATTCTTTTATCGTCACTTTGTATATAGCCGTTCGCGGCAAGATATACACTAATGCTCTTATCATCATAACTAACCGGCACAGCTTCTTTTTTAACATCCCTGACAGGATCAACAGTAATAATGATAAATCCATCTTCGTAAGTAACCTGTTGATTATCATCTGAAGGCACTTTAGTAGCCTCAGCCTCTGGTTTGATTTTCAATTTGTAAGTAATCGGCTTCTGGAGTGCTTCAGCCGGTATTTCTTCAGGCGAATTGAGCAAAAGACCGGAAAATATATCTGCCGGAGAATCAGGGCTCAAAGCTACCTCTTTCTCACATGCTATCATTTCTATTGTCATCCCCATGAGCCATGTACTGGTCTTGTAAACTTTAGCCTGCTCATCAGCATAGCTCGTCTCCCGCACATCACCAGCACCAGGTATAGTTGTCGTTGTAACAACCTTATAAAGCTCTTTAACCCTGCCAAGCAAATCTATTTTTTCTTTATCGAATATCTCTATCTTAGCAGGAAGAGTCTGGATAAGAGCTGCATCAAAAACCTTTACATCAAACGCGCTTCCAGGCTGCATACCCTTCTCCAAAGCAAGCAACCGCAAGCCTTCTGGCATAAGAGAATCTGGTTCAAAAGAAACTACGCTGCGATTTTCTCCAGTCCTCATTACAGTCATTTTCCCACCTTCAATCTTGCCCTTTATAACCTGAGGCGGCGCATCGCTGAATTTCTGCTCAGTAACAAATCCCAAAGGCTTGCCGTCAACAGTCTCTGTAAAAAAAGTCTTCTCAAGAACTTCCATCGTAAACCCCATACGGTTTATAGTCAATTTAACCGTCTGAGATGTCTCCACAATATCGCCCTTTTGCTGCCTCTCCATGATTCCATACCCGCATTTGTGCCCATCTATATTAACAAGCATATACTCAGGCTCATCAGCATAAGCCAGAAATGAGAACACAAAGACAATCAGCAATGTTGGAATAGCAAGATAACGACAATTCATAATATCTCCTCGTTATAAAATAATCGATTAAACATAAAAATCACTAAATCATTATACGATTGCATCAAAACTTGTCAAACGGGATATGAGCAGACTTGCAAATTTAATCTACAAATACTATAATGACAAATGTAAGAGATTATCGGAGATTTAGAATATTTTCATAGATCGGGAACTATAATGGGCATATGGAATCAATACGACATTGAGCAAAACGTTTGCTATATGATGCAGCTTGGGCCTTTATCCACATGGATAAAAAAGATAGATGACGAGATACATATCGCAACACAAAGGACAGAAGAGTCTCTATCAAACGTAACCGCAGAACCAAAATTCGAGATTTGCGAACAAAGCCCTACCGATGTTACCTGGACACGATATATAATTGAAAACAATACCAAGCTGATAAGCCTCAAGCCGATAATGCCTGACAGAGCTGTGCTTGTGCGGCCTGAAGAGCCATTAAAGCTGCCTGCAGGCCGAAAAGCCACTTTTTACGTTCGTATCCCTATCTGGATTAATATCGAAATAACCTCTTCCAAATCAGCAGGGCTTTGTGAAATACCTACAATCGAACAATCAAATATCTGGTTTGGCGACGCCGTCTCGGGAGAACTTTGCTACTCTCTCCGCAGTAAAGCAAGAAGGAAATTTGTTGACTTCACCCCAATGGCACACAGGGTTATCTGTCCGGTAGTAATACAGAATAAATCAAAAGATACGATTGACATAAGTCGAATATGTATACAATCGCAGCACCTGAACATCTATTCGGCCGAATCATTAATGTGGACAAACGATATAGAAATAACATTCCAAACCGATGATTATTCAGGCAGCATCTTATATTCGAACAAACCATCAGAATTAAAACCCAAGGCAAAACTGCTTGCAACAGCAAGAGTCCCCAAAAAGAAAACACTGCTGAAGCGAAGCTTAGGGACCTTTAGAATATTCGGCGGATTCTAACATCAGGAGAAGATATTTATATGGAAATTGCAGGTATAGACATAAGCAGCATATTGACTGCTGAAAACATAGCAAAAATATTGCGGATTGTAATCATAGCCGGAATAGGGTTCCCGCTGTCGTTCTTTCTTTCTGTAATTGTCGGCAAAAGCACTGCCAGAAGAGTAAGGCCTCAGGCAAACATGCTCATCAGAAAGACAATCTTCTACATAGGCGCGACACTTGTAACACTCTCACTGCTCAATCAGCTTGGATTTAAGCTTACTGCCCTTCTTGGTGCTGCCGGTATAGTCGGTATCGCCGTGGGTTTTGCTTCACAAACGAGCGTATCGAACATCATAAGCGGATTGTTCCTGATATCTGAGCAGCCTTTTGAGGTCGGCGACATCATAAAAGCCGGTGAGACTACCGGCGTAGTATTATCAGTCGATCTTTTGAGTGTGAAACTGCGAACATTTGACAACCAGTTTGTCAGGATACCAAACGAACAGCTTATCAAAAATCAGGTCAATAATTACACTCACTTCCCGATAAGACGACTTGATATTAATGTTGGTGTAGCTTACAAAGAGAATGTCCCACGCGTTCAGGAAATACTTAAAGATGTCGCAGCAAAGAACATATATTGCCTGGATGAGCCCGAACCTCTCGTGATATTCTCAAATTTCGGCAACTCTGCCCTTGAACTGCTTTTTGCAGTTTGGTGCGTTAAAACAGAATATCTCAAGCTCAAACAAAGCATAATGATAGATATCAAAAACCGCTTTGACGAAGAAGATATTGAAATACCATTCCCGCATATCACCCTCTACACAGGCTCGGTAACAGATCCGTTCCCAATAAAGGATTGCACCCCAAAAGGTACCGGAGAACCTCTGGCAAATACGAAATAAGAAAAGAAGGAGAAAGTAATGGAGAAAGAAAAAACATTTTATGATTTTACCGCTATTTCAATAGACGGCAAAGACATCAGTATGGAGGAGTATAAAGGCAAAATCGTTCTTGTCGTTAATACCGCGAGCAAATGCGGCTTTACCAAACAATATGAAGGCCTTGAGGCTCTTCATGAAAAGTATGCCCAAAAAGGTCTTGCAATACTTGGATTCCCGTGTAATCAGTTTGGGCATCAGGAACCGGGGAATACTGAAGAAATAAAGGAATTTTGCAAGATAAACTACGGCGTGAAATTCGACATGTTTGAAAAGATAGATGTTAACGGCAAGAACGCACATCCATTATTCAAATATCTCAAAGACAAATTGCCAGGCAGTCCAGGAAAAGCAATTAAGTGGAATTTCACAAAATTCGTAATAGACAAAAGCGGCAAACCAGTCAAAAGATTCGCTTCTGCCACAACACCTGAAGATATGAAACCATTTCTGCTTGACCTGTTGAAGTAACTGTTTTCGCTCAATCAATATACACAGCAAAAAAAGGCGGCCGTATGAAAAATTCATACGGCCGCCTAAGGGCTTGTTTTACTTTACTATATATTCGTTATCAACGAACAAAAAGCATATCAGCGTATGTTGGCAGAGGCCAAGACTCAGCGTCTACGATAACCTCAAGGGCATCCGCTGGTGCTCTCAATGCTTCCATAGCCGGAATAACTTCATCACGATATGCAAATGCCTTCTCTTCAGGATCTTCGATACCAGCAGCCTTAGCTGTAGCCTGCTCAAGAGCATCTATAGCATCAGAAAGTGTTGCTACAAGATCATTAACCTTGTTAAGCTCTTTAGCCTGTGCTTTAGGCTCAACACCGGCAGCCTTAACAGAACTTACTGCTTCGCCAAGTTTTCCTGAGTACAATGTGCAAGAAGGAAGGATCATGCGCTTTGCCATGTTAATCATAGCAAGAGCTTCAATGTTAATTATAGAAGCGTACTGCTCAAGCAATATTTCCATACGTGCTGCAAGCTCACCTGCACTAAGAACGTTCTGGTTAGCAAGAACATCGATATTTTTCTGATCTTTGAGGCACATAAGTGCATCAACTGTATTCTTGAGATTTGGAAGTCCTCTCTTCTCTGCTTCTGCATGCCACTCATCACAGTAACCATCGCCATTGAAGATAACCTTCTCATGAGCAATAGCAAACTCTTTAAGCATATCCTGAACTGCGTCATTAAGCTTATCAGCAGAAACGCCTTCGAGCTTATCAGCGATTTCTTCAAGTGCTTCACCAATGATAGCATTGAGTACAAAGTTGGCACCAGAAAGAGACTGTGCCGAACCAGCCATACGGAACTCAAACTTATTACCTGTGAAGGCAAATGGTGAAGTTCTGTTACGGTCTGTGCAATCCTTAGGAAGTGCAGGAAGAGTGCTTACGCCAAGCTTCAACTCGCCTTTAGCAGAGCTGCTCTGCTTGCCGCCATTCTTGATCTGCTCAAAGATAGCTGTAAGCTGTTCGCCAAGGAATATAGAAATAATCGCAGGAGGAGCTTCGTTAGCACCAAGACGGTGGTCATTACCGGCACTGGCAACTGAAGTACGAAGAAGTTCCGCGTATTTATCAACAGCTCTGATAACCGCAAAGAGGAATACCATAAACTGCATATTTTCATGTGGTGTATCGCCTGGATTGAGAAGGTTGATACCATCATCAGTACTGATAGACCAGTTGTTGTGCTTACCTGAACCATTAACACCAGCGAATGGTTTTTCGTGGAGCAGGCAGATAAAACCATGCTTAGAAGCAATCTTACGCATAGTTTCCATAGTGAGCTGGTTGTGATCAACCGCTACGTTAACTGATGCAAACACAGGAGCAAGCTCATACTGTGCAGGTGACACTTCATTATGCTGTGTTTTAGCTGAAACGCCAAGCTTCCAGAGCTCTCTGTTAAGGTCGGCCATGAATGAAGCAACGCGATCATGAAGGTGACCAAAATAGTGATCATCCATTTCCTGACCCTTAGGTGCAGAAGAACCGAATAGTGTACGACCCGCCAAAACGAGGTCAAGACGCTTGTCTACAAATCTTTCATCAACGAGGAAATATTCCTGCTCGGCACCAAGTGTCGCAACAACTCTTTTTGTTGTTGTGTTACCCAAAGCCTTAAGAACTCTCAATGCCTGCTTTCCAACAGAATCCATTGAACGCAAGAGAGGAGTTTTCTTATCAAGAACTTCACCTGTGTACGAACAGAACGCACAAGGTATAAACATCGTAATATTGTCGCCGTCTTTCTTAACAAAAACAGGCGATGTACAATCCCATGCAGTATAGCCGCGAGCCTCAAATGTAGCACGAAGACCACCACTTGGGAAACTTGATGCATCAGGCTCACCTTGAATGAGTTCTTTTCCACTGAATTCCATTATTACGCGGCCATCAGCGGTTGGAGAAATGAAAGAATCATGCTTCTCTGCTGTTGCGCCTGTCATCGGCTGGAACCAGTGACAATAGTGAGTAGCACCTTTTTCAATAGCCCAGTCTTTCATTGCACAGGCAATAGAATCGGCGATCGTTACATCAAGGGGCTCACCTTCCTCGATTGTTCTTTTGAATGCCTTATAGACACTTTTAGGCAAACGCTCGCGCATTACGGCATCGTTAAAGACGTTTGCACCGAAAAACTCGGCTACGTTTCCTGTACATTCGCACATATTTTTACTCCTATCAATCGTAAAAGAAATTTAACTCTAATAAATAACAAATTTTGTTATTACTCTACAGCCTGTCTAAAGCAATCATCGTGCCAAAACAGGCAATCAAATCCGTAAATAATGAAAAGTGACCTGGAATCTGAGAAATTCGCTGAAAATGGCTTCACAACAATGCTAAAGGCAGTGGTAAAACTTCAATATTCTGCTAACAATTATCAGACCCCTACTTCATAACAACAAATTTGTAACAACCCGAAAAAGAAATCTACAAAATTGTTATTATGTTGACAAGCACTAACAAAAAAGTTATTATATCATCGTGGATTCAATTTACAATTGTTTTTTCTCATTATGAGGAAAATTAGACATAGTGTGGTCGTATAGAAAGGAAAATTGTGGCAAAACAATTACCTGATGAGCTTAATCTGCTTAGTGAGATAGCTAATGCGTTATCTGAATCTCTTGATCTTAAAAGAACGCTTGAACATATACTCTCGGTACTTGATACTCATATGAACCTCCAGATGGGCACAATAACCCTGCTTGATGAGGATTCTGAAACAATAAAAATAATGCTTGCTCACGGCATCTCTGAAGAAGCCCAGAGGATGGGAGAGTACAAAGTTGGGGAGGGAATTACGGGTACTGTTTTCAAGACAGGAGATGCTGTAATTGTTCCCGATATTGATAAAGACAAACGCTTCCTCGGTAAAACCGGGCAAAGAAAACCTCGTGTTGGTCATAAAGTTGCATTTCTATGCGTCCCAATCAAGATTGAAGGCAAGACAGTCGGAACTCTCAGCGTTAGCCGTGACACCTTGATAGGTGAAGATATGCTAGCCAAGAACGTAAGACTTATAAACGTTATCGCGGTTCTCGTCGGTCAAGCTGTAAAAATCAACAAAATGTTCCTCACGCAAAAAGCTGACTGGCAGGAAGAGACGAGAAAGCTGCGTCAACAGTTGAAAACCAAATTCAACATTGAAAACATGATAGGTACAAGTAACGCGATGAAAGACGTGTTCAGGCTTATCGAGCAAGTAGCACAAAGCAACGCAACAGTAATGATACGCGGTGAAAGCGGTACAGGAAAAGACCTTATCGCACATGCCATACATTATAAGAGTCTTCGTGCGGAAAAACCTTTTGTAAAAATCAACTGCACCGCCCTTCCCGAGTCACTGCTTGAAAGCGAACTTTTCGGCCATGAAAAAGGAGCTTTTACAGGAGCTGTCGACAGAAAGATCGGAAGATTTGAGCGTGCCAATGGCGGCACAATATTCCTTGATGAGATTGGTGACTTTTCCCTTAATCTTCAGGTAAAGCTACTCAGAGTTATTCAGTTTAAGGAATTCGAAAGAGTTGGCGGGCATGAAACCATAAAGACAAACGTGAGAATAGTTGTAGCAACTAACCGTAATCTTGAAGAAGATATTAAAAACGGTGTTTTCCGTGAAGATCTTTATTACAGAATCAATGTATTCCCTATCTATCTGCCGCCGCTTCGAGCACGTAAGAACGACATCATGCTTCTGGCAGATCACTTCCTTGAAAAATACTCCACGGAAAACAATAAAGAGATACATCGTATCTCAACACCGGCAATCGAAATGCTAACAAGCTATCACTGGCCCGGCAACATACGTGAACTTGAAAATTGCATAGAACGTGCCGTACTTCTCTGCAATGATCAGGTAATAAGAAGTGAACACCTTCCTCCATCACTCCAGATAGAACATGGCTACCCTACAGCAAATGGGCGTACGATGCCTGAGACAGTTGAAAACCTTGAGCGTGAGATGATAGTTGAGTCGCTCAAAAAGAATAACGGACACAGAAGAAAAGTAGCCGAGGAGCTGGGTATCACAGAAAGAATGCTTGGCTACAAGATCAAGAAATACAGTATATATCCCAAACAGTTAGTATAATATTTATAAGCCTTATCAATAATGCTCAATAGAAAACTGAATGTATAACAGCAGACTCAAATTCATAATAGCAATCTTCGTTATTGCTCTTTCTGTAGCAGTGATAAGGCTCATTGAGCTTCAAGTATTCAACAAGACTGAAACCCTGCAAAAAATTGAAAATACAGGAGTAAAGCCACCTGAGATACTTCCGACTCTTCGTGGAAGCATTTCAGACAGAAACGGAAATATACTGGCGATCGATACCCCAGAATTTTACTTAGCGATCCAATACGATCTGGCAAGGTTAAGAGATGAAAGATTCTGGGAAGCAAACGCTATCATCCGGTCCAATACCAAAGAGAATATAACTATCGATCAGGGACGTAAGTATTGGGAAAACTTCTTCTCCAAAGACATTGAGCGTCTGGATATGATAGTCTCAAAAGCATATGATTTCTCTAATGAAAAACCCGGAAAGATAGAAAAAGAGATATCCGAGATCAATGATCGGATGTGGAGAATGCGACGATATTTCGCATGGAAAAGAAACTTCCCTCACTCCGAAGACATAAAAGTTTTCGACTCTCAGGATGCAACTAAGAAGCTTGAACTCGAAGGCTATGTCAATGATCTTGCTGAGATGCAATCAGACTGGTATATGCTTGCCAGGCTTAAAGATGACACTCTTTACGAGGCACAGGTATTCTTTCGCGATATTAAAGGTGTAAGAATAATACCGAAATCGGCACGTAAATACCCCTATAACGACTGCGCGGCACAAACAATAGGCTGGGTCAATCCTCAAAAACGCGATAACGAAGTATTCGCTTCTGATGAACTCCTGAAATACCACAAGGATGAACTTGCCGGCTACAAAGGCGTTGAGTATGTTTGTGAACCAATACTGCGAGGCAAAAGAGGCAAGCTGGTTTATGAATCAAGGAACGAAGGACCACAAGTAGACCCACGAGAGTTTGGCAAAGATGTGAGACTTACTATCGATATAGAGTTTCAGAAAACCCTTGAAAATATGCTTCTTGATCCAATGATTAACCCTAATGCAGGTTCAAATACATCGTTAGTAGTTATAGATGTTTCAAGCGGTGATATTCTTGCAATGGTATCACTTCCAACATTTGACCTCAATTCCGCAAGAACTGAATTTGGCAATCTGCTCAAAGATAATAAGAAAAAGCCACTTGTAAACAAGGCTCTTCAGGCAATATACCCACCGGGTTCTACAATAAAACCTGTTATACTCGCTGCAGGACTTGAGGAATCAGTAGTAACACCTCAAACAACGATAAGCTGCTCACTGCCTGCAGAAGAAGGATGGCCCAGATGCTGGCTTCAAAGAAAATATGGATGCCACGATGACCAGTTTATATCCGAAGGCGGCACCAACGGCGTAAATGCCATACGGGGAAGCTGCAACATATATTTCACAAAACTTGCTCATCGAATTGACGGCAGACGTTTGCAATACTGGCTATATCAATTCGGATACGGACATAAAATACTCCAGCAACCTGACTTCTCACTTGCTGTAGGGAATTTAGATACAGAACAATTCGATGAGCGCAATATAAGAGAGCAAGCCGGCTTCATATCCAATAAATTGACATCTGCAAAAGAATTTGACGATGTTCCACTTATTTCCGATGGGGAAAAACGGTGGTTTGGAATGGGCCAAGGAAACCTGCGAGTCACAGTTCTTCAGGTAGCCAACGCTTTTGCAACCATTGCCCGTAATGGCGTATTTATCGAACCGCGACTTTATTTGAACTGCGGAGAAGAATCTCAACCGCAAGATATCGGCCTCTCGACCCAAACAATAAAAACCGTTAAAGACGGCCTTTGGGCTGTAGCCAACAAATACCATGGCTCAGCTTACGAAACATTCAGAAACAGTCAGCTCAAGAAACAGGATATAACTATTTACGGCAAGACAGGCTCCACAGAACGCCCTGATAATGCGTGGTTTGCCGGATTCGCAGAAGATAAATACGGCAACAATATAGCACTTGCTATCATCGTTGAAAAGGGACAAAGCGGAAGCCAAGATGCTTCACCTCTTGGAAAAGAGGTCTTCAATACCTGCCAAATGTTCGGTTATCTCAGGGGCGTAGAATAAATTCAACACTCTTTGAGCCTATATTACCACTTCGACTTGTAAATAATCCACAAAAAAACATTGAATTACAACAAAAACAAAAGTATCATTGAATACTTTAATAGTTGACAAACAATTTGGTGCGAGTAAAAAAGGATAGATAATGGTTGAAGTTAAAAAGGTTAAACGATATTTCCGCTGGTTTCTTTTCTCATATATCCTTTTCGGCATATCATATATAGCCGTTGAAATCCTGCAAAAATATCTGCTTTCCAACGACATACTAAAAATAACCGATGCTATTGACAGTATAATCTATTCTTCAATGTCAACTCAGGCATCAAAAATATTGGTAGTCATTTATGGCTTGATGTTAGTTGTTGCCTTTATAAGTTTTTTAGGATTATTTTTATTCTGGAGTAAGGCAAGATATCTTTTTGTCTTTATCGTTGTTGCAGGCTTGGTACTACCATTGCTGCATTTTCCATTATGGGATTTTCAAACCGTTTATGCATCAAGTATGAATGAAATAGATTCCATGCTTGGTGGAGTGCTAATTTTCCTTATATTCTGGGGACCTCCCAGCCAACTTTTCAACAAAAAGAAGTTTCAATACAGCGAAATTGACATATATCAGGACCAGCAGCCGCAAATTATATCAAATTCACAAAACCACAAGCTTAAAACAACCCTTACAATTGCAATTTCCATAGCAATAATCGCATTTTTAAGCTTTTATTACAAACCTATACTGAGTTTATCGGATAATGTACAAAATGCCGTCTCAAAACTTCCAGGACAAACCAAAGAAGAACAACAGCCTGAGCTGACAAATGATATCAGAGCTTTATTAGATAAAAAATACCCATCAAGAACCATTCAGACACAATGGTTTAATCTTCAGACACCCCAAAGCTGGTTTGTTGATGATAATATAGGATGGGATACGAATGGATATGTAAAAATTGCGTATTTTATGGGTTGGCATGATTATAATGAAGAAGATTTTACATTTAAACCCTTCATATATATAAATCGATCAAACTTTGACATGCGAAAAGAAGAGAATCAGCACAGTCAAATCTTTAATTTCCTGAAACATTCAGTTAGAAGCGTTACACAATTCAAAACCATAGCAGGAAAAGAATGCACTGTAATGCGATACAGCGGCTCCAAAAGCTTCAACCCCGACTCTGAAGATAAAATAGCAGATAATTCAGATAAAGAAGACTCAGTCACTATATTTTTCCAATTTAGCGACTTGTCTATGTTTGGCTATTTCTGGGGTTTTGAGGCTGATGAAGACGCCTTCTGGAAGAGTATGGAGTCGATTCAATGGCAAAAATAGCAATTTACTAATAGCCCGAACGTACTTTCTCATAGAAAAACATATAAGGATTTTGACCTGTACCGAACATCAAAAACAAAATTTCGTATTTAAGATTTGAATTCCCAGAAAAAAGCTGATATACGGATATCAGTATTTACAACTTTCGTTCTTTAAATAATTATTACTAACATTGTTAATTGACGAGGATTTAAGAGAATGAGCAGAAAAATTACACAAGTTATCACAATTATGATGGTTATGGCTTTTTCAACCATATCTTTGGGTGCACCGGAATCATTCAAAGATATCGTTAAAAAAGTAAATCCGGCTGTCGTTTACATCGAGATTTCTAAAGAGGTACAAGGCAGATACAACATGTGGGGGCAGCAATCACCACAGGATGTCACAGGCAGCGGCAGCGGGGCTATTATTGACGCGAAGAACGGTTACATATTAACCGCCGCACATGTTATTGATGGCGTTGACAAGGCTACTGTAAGCCTCCTTGACGGCAGAGAATTCGAGGCAACTGAGCTGCTTTATGACTCTCAGACAGATGTCGGACTCGTAAAAATAGATATCCCCGAAGGTGAAACCCTTCCAGAGATAAAGCTTGGCAGCTCCGAGGAGCTTGAGGTTGGCGACTGGGTATTGGCAATGGGCTCTCCACTGGGAAAAGCCCTTGTAAACTCAGTATCAGCTGGCATTGTAAGCGGCAAAGGTCGTAAGAGCGGCATACTTGGTCAACTTGGTATTGAAGATTTCATCCAGACAGATGCCGTAATCAACAAAGGCAACAGCGGCGGACCACTTGTGAACATGAAAGGTGAAATAATAGGTATCAATTCCAACATTATTTCTGCTACAGGACTCAGTACTGGTCTCGGATTTGCGGTACCAAGCGATATGGCCAAAGATGTAGTAGAAAAGCTTGTCAAAGACGGCGCTGTTGTCAGGGGATATCTGGGAGTCTCTGTCACATCATTCGATGCACTGAAAGAAGATGTTCTGGAAGATATACCTGACGATGTCAAGGATGCCGGAGGCGCCTATATCGTGCAGGTTGTGGAAGATGGCCCTGGTGATGAGGGCGGACTCGAAGATGGCGATGTAATCACCAAAGTAGATGATGTACAAATCACGAACAGTGCAGAACTGATTAAGTATATCAGCTCAAAAATGCCAGATGAAACGGTCGTGTGCTATGTAAACCGTGACGGCAAAGATAAAAAAGTCAAAGTCAAGCTGGGCATCAGGCCGGGAACAGGTGGAAGCGGCGAGAATGCTATAGTTACAAGTCGTGACAAGAAGACAGAGGCTTACAAGAAGCTTGGCATCGTTACAGATGATTATACGGAACAAAGTGAAATGCCTGGCATGGCACCGCTTGAAGCCGTTAAAATTCGAAGCGTTGCAAAGAATTCAATAGCCGAAGAATTTGGTCTTCAGGACGGTGATATTATCGTGGAAGTTGACGGCGAGAGAGTCAAAAACAGCTCTGAATTCAATGAGGCTATTGACGATGCGGATCTTGATGACGGCATTCTTCTGAATGTTAAGAGCAAGGGAAGTTTTAAAAAGGTATTTATAAAAGAGTTTTAACAATAAAACGAAGTGAATTATTAAAACCAAACCGGCGCCAGCTCAACACTGGTGCCGGTTTTTTTTTGCATTTAATACTCAAGAATTTTTCAAAAAAGCCTTGATTAAGCACATTGACAGACTATTATAGAATACAGAAAAACATTTACAAAGATATCAAATAGACTGGCAAATAATAGGAGAAAGGGATATGTTCAAGAGAATACAGCTATTGGCGTTTTGTGCGATTTTTACCATATCATCATACGCTGAAATTTCAGTCGGCGACCCTGCGAGAGAGTTGCGAGTCCGTAAATGGCTAACAAGAGAACATCCTGATCTTGAAGTTCTTGCCGGAAAAGTACATTTGATACAATTCTGGGCAACTTGGTGTCCGTATTGCGTAGACTGCATCCCCAAAATGAATGAAATCTCCAACAAATATTCAAGTGAAGGTTTAGTTGTCGTAGGAATCTCTGTTGACAAAAAACAATACGCCGTTACCGAGTTGATGAAGAAAAAAGACTTTGATTATGCTGTTGCAATTGATGGGGGCAGCAAGTCGATTTATGAAGTGAAAGCATTCCCGTTTGCTGTACTGATCGATGCCTATGGCAAAATCAAATGGTCAGGACACACAGGAAACGACTCGCTTACCAATGCTATAGAAAAAGAATTGCTTGAGGCACCAACTCCTGTATTCAAAGATATCGATCTAAGCGATTTCGAGGAAATAGATATCCCACTAAAGAAAGGGACATCATTTGCAAAGATATATAAAATACTTAAGTATAACAGTGAAAAGTCTGATGGAGAAAGCAAAACCAAAGCCACCGAAATCATAAACACTCTGGACAAGAGAGTAGAAGAACAGTTTAATTTCGCAAGCAAGATACAGGAGAATGACAAAGAGACAGCAATAAAGCTGTTCATGAATATCGCAAAGAATTACAGAGGGCCGGACATTTCAAGAGATGCAATCGAAAAAATCAAAGATATCAAACAGCAACTTGCCGAAAAATAGCTAAAAAGCCGAAATATACCATATTGTATATTTCGGCTTTTTTTGTAACACTCTCAGTTTCGCAATGCTTTTATTGGTGCCGGAATACGCCCTTTTCGGGCAATAAATTTCGGAGCTGCTTCCATTGGTACACTCATTATAGGTGCCGACCCCAAAAGCCCGCCAAAATGGACCATATCACCGACATCCATCCCAGGCACAGGTATAACCCGCACGCCGGTAGTTTTATTATTTGCAACACCAATAGCAAGCTCGTCAGCTATTATAGCCGAGAGGACCTCTGCAGGAGTCTTGCCCGGCAATGCAAACATATCCAGTCCAACAGAACACACACTTGTCAAGGCCTCAAGCTTCTCAAGGTTCAAAGATCCATCCTGAACAGCACGTATCATCCCCATATCTTCGCTGACAGGAATAAATGTTCCGCTAAGACCGCCGACATTGCCTGAAGCCATTGCACCGCCCTTTTTGACCGCATCAATCAGCAGTGCCAGAGCAGCAGTAGAACCGGGTCTTCCCATTTGGCTAATTCCCATCGCCTCAATTATCTCAGCAACAGAATCTCCTACGGCAGTAGTCGAGGCCAGTGAGACATCTACAATGCCAAAATCAACATCAAGTTTGCCAGCCATCTCACGACCAATAAGTTCACCTGCCCTGGTTATTTTGAACACCGTTCGTTTTATGACCTCAGAAAGTTCAGTAAGATCGCAATCCGGGTTTTGAGCAACAACCGCACGCACAACACCAGGACCTGAAATACCAACATTGAGAGAAAAATCTGGTTCACCAACTCCGTGATTAGCACCAGCCATAAAAGGATTATCTTCAGGCACATTTGCAAAGACAACCAGCTTGGCACACCCTATACCATTTTCAGTACACTCCGCAAGCTCCTTCATGACATGCCCTACACGCTCAATAGCCGTCATATTCATGCCGGCGAGAGTTGTGGCAAGATTAAAGAAACTACAGACCCTATCGGTCTGCGAAAGAGCCTTCGGGATAGCATTCAGCAGATTTTCATCAGAAGCAGTCATGCCTTTCTGCATTAAAGCTCCAAAACCTCCGATAAAATCTATTCCGGCTTTCTTCGCAGCCCTATCGAGCGTTTTAGCAAAACTGACAACAGTAGCCTTGTTTTTCGGCAATGGCTCAAGGAGTATTGAAGCCGGTGTTATAGAAATACGACGGTTTATAATTGGTATGCCGTATTTATCCTCAAGCTCATCAGCAAAAGCCGTAAGCTTTGAGCCCATCTCAACGATGCGATCATAAACCCGTTTGTTAAAATCGGATAACTTCCTGTCCATACAGTCTTTAAGATTTATTCCAAGCGTCACTGTTCTAATATCGAACTTGTGATCCATGGTCATCTGAACCGTCTCGAAAACCTCTTCTACCGATACTCGCATATAATAACCTTATAAATTTCAAACTTTAATATGTACAGCAAGCCAAACAGTCATATCACCAGCCTTAGTTGAAGCAACCCGATGCTTTCTATGGGCCTCAATAAAGACATAATCTCCTTTAGAGAGTTTGACTTGCTCGTTATCTTCAAATTCAATAACGGCATCACCTTCAAGAACCATGACCCACTCAGCCTGTTGCTGATCATACCAGAAATCTTTGTCACTGCACTGGCCAGTCGAAACGATACGTTCGATCCTTACTCCATTGCCAGCGAATAAATCATCAAAGACCTCTTGATCACAGGTTTGTGAAATCCCCTCAAAAATGTTGCCCTTAGAAATCTCCATAACTTTCAATCAATAATATCAAACCCTATGCATAGCCGCAAAGATATCTTCATGCTGGAAAGTAATACGCAGTTCCATATCTTCTGCAATCCTGGCAATACTCTCCTTGATTTCCTTCATACCGACAGTAGCACCCGCAATATCGCAAGCCATTGTCATTACAAAGTAATTTTCCATGATTTTCTGATTAACATCAACGATATTGATACCAGCTTTAGCCATCTCGCTGCTAAGCCTGGCAATAATACCCACCTTGTCCTGTCCGGTAACAGTAACAATACATATCTGAGACTCTTTATTTTCTGCTTTTTTTATTTTTTTTGCGGCCATAATTTCCTCTGGTCCATAGACTTGAATTTTTCCAATATTTTTTTATCAGTTCTGTTATATTTTAGTGGAGTAAGGGTAACATACCCTTCTGCCAAAGCGTGAACATCTGTTTCCTTGTCTGTCTCACGAAAATAACTGCACCTGATCTGATAGGTATCTTTGTTATCTTCATTCTTTTTCTTTGCATAATACTCCTGATATATTGATTCCGATTGCCTGACCACTTTAATTCCTTTGGGCGATTGGTCAGTTATAACCGGTATATTAATATTGATTACTTCACCAGCATCAATATTATGCCTTATCGTATTTATCAATTCTGCGGCTACAGACGCCGCTTTTTTGTAATTCTGCTCTCCAGAAGCCCTTGCACTAACCGCAACAGACGGTATCCCGTAAAAAGCACCTTCCATAGCCGCAGCCACAGTACCGGAATAACAAATATCAACACCCGCATTGGAACCTATATTCAAACCGGAAACGATAAGATCAAGCGGCTTATTGACAAGTTCAAGTACTGCCAATTTAACACAGTCCGCCGGGTTAGCCGCAACTGCGTATCCGGTAAAAAGACCGTCAACGGTGGCCTTTTCGCATACTATCGGTGATAAAGTTAGGCTGTGACTGCTTCCTGATTTCCCCTTGTGAGGTGCGACAACTACAACCTCTGCAAACCTGGAAAGTTCACTGTAGAGATAATGCATTGTCGGAGCAAAAATTCCGTCATCGTTAGTCAAAAGTATTCGCATATATTATTTCCTGCGTAAAATTGTAGTTATATTTTACGATTTTGTCAAATTTTGCGTTTGAATTTTCGAGTTAATTTATTAAAATGCCGCAAACTACTTTCTTTATGTTTATGAAGTAGCTTGCTCAACCATAGTTATAAAAGGTAAAAATGGCAAAGTTAGATGAGAATCTTTTGAGCGAAGAAGAATTAGAATACTACTGGGAGCTTTTGCTCAAAAAGAGAGCAGAGATACTTGGAGATGTCTCCCAAATGGAAAGTTCTGCTATTAAGAAGGATGTCGACGAGGTCGCCAGCAGCGGCTCTTCAATGCCGATTCATATGGCTGATATCGGTTCTGATAATTATGAGCAGGATTTCACTATCGGTCTTATCGGAAGTGAACGCAAACTTCTTGATATGGTTAACGCTGCCTTGAGAAGGATAAAAATGGGTACTTTCGGTATATGCCTTGGAACAGGCAATAAGATATCGAAAAAACGCCTTGAAGCTATGCCATGGGCCAAATACAGCATTGAATATGCAACTCAGATAGAAAAAGGTCTTGCAGACGAAGTCGATGAGGACGATGATTAAAAATCGTCCATTCAGGTTCTTGATAAATAACTAAAACACAAGATATATATTTGCTTAAATATCACGCAGTCTTGATTATCAGCAAATATGTCATGTAAGCAATATAACTTGCAAGTAATACCACCCCGCCGCCTCGCCTTATAGATCTGTGCCACATTGCAAAAAGGATAAATGCAACACTTACGCATGCCATCACCGGGAAATCACGCACAAGAAGGCCTCTTTCAACGTCAAGCGGACGAACCAATGAAGCTGTGCCTATTACAAGAAGCGTATTGAAAATATTCGAGCCGACAAGGTTTCCTACGGAAATATCATCCTGTTTTTTGTATGAAGCAACAAGGCATGTAATCAATTCCGGCAGGCTTGTACCTATCGCAACAATTGTAAGCCCGATGACCGATTCACTCATCCCTGCCCAATGACCAATATAAACCGCTCCAGAAAGCGATATTTTGGCACCTAAAGACAATCCTATAAGTCCCAGCACAACGAACGTGCCAGAACGGAAAAAACTCATTTCTTTCACTTTTTCCGTTTGCCCGGCACCAACAACACCAAGCTCTTTGATGCTGTCTTTCTTCGCATTCTTTACCAACGCCAAAAGAAGCGAAACAAAGATAACAAACAATATCAATCCTTCAATACGCATTATTTTGCCGCTTATCATAAACGGCAAAAGCAGGAATATCGAACCTATCATTACAGGCAGTTCGACCTTAAGCATCCTGATATTTACGGATATCGGCCTTATTATAGAACAAAACCCGCCAATCAATGCAATATTAGCAACATTTGAGCCAATCACATTTCCGATAGCTATCGAACCATTATTACCCAACGCAGCAGCAATACTTGCAGCCATCTCAGGAGCACTTGTACCAATAGAAACGACAGTTAAGCCAATTATCATAGGACTTATGCCCAAATGCTCCGCAATCGCAACTGCACCATCAACAAGGATGTCAGCACTTTTGCAGAGAAGTACAAAACCAACGATAACGAGCAATATCGAAGTAAAAAGATTAAGTTCGAACATTTAAGGCCGGTCTTATTTCAAAAGGTATAGAAGTATCGCACCAACAGCAGCTACAACTAAGACCGCCACCAGCCAATTAACAAGCCGGTACTGTCTTTTAAACATCATATTGAGCTTAACAAACTCCTGACAAACAGATTTATCGAACGCCGCACTATCAGAAACATCCGCCCTGATCTGCTCAAGCTCGCGAGTTTGACGAACAGCCTCGTCAGGTATCCTCGCTACTATCTCGGTAAATTCTTTCGTCGATACAGACTGTTCATTAAGCTGTTCAAGAGTCTGTTCAATAAGCAGTGTCTGCTGTTGAGTTAGCTCCGGAACTACTTCAAAACGTTTAAGCAGCTCCTCCTGCTGCTCAATGTGTCGATTGAGACTGCTATTTATGTTCTCAAGCTTATCAACAAGCTGGGTAAAAGCACCATTAAGCCTCTCAAGGCTTTCCTGCTGAGCTTTTCGAACCTCAACTTCCTGCATCTTTGAAAGCTCTGACTCTTTTTTGCTTTTTTTGATAAAATTTAAAAATCCCATTCAGCACACTCCTTCATGAAAATATCACACAGACCGGTAAATATAAAATCATTTCGAATCACTGAAAAGATCTTTGGTCCTTTCAACAACCTTCTCATCTATAACATATTTGCGTTTTTTCTCCTGATCAGGCAAATCATACATTATATCGATCATCAACTCTTCTGTAACTGCTCTCAACGCCCTTGCACCAGTATCTCTCTTGAGTGCATTTTTAGCCAAGAGTTTAAGAGCTTCATCAGTAAACGACAATTCAGCATCTTCCATCTCAAAGAACTTGGCATATTGCCTTACGAGAGCATTCTTGGGTTTAGTAAGAATATCCACCAAAGCATCCACAGAAAGGGCTTCAAGTGTAGTAATTACCGGCAGACGTCCAACAAGCTCAGGTATCATCCCGTAATGAATGATATCCTCAGCAGTAACCTGTTTTACGACCTCAGAATAGCTCATCTTACTCGAAGAAGAACTAAGCTGCTCCTCAGAATCAAAGCCGATCATCTTTTTTCCAAGACGTTTTTTAACAATATCGTCAAGACCAACAAAAGTACCGCCACAGATAAAGAGTATCTGCGAAGTATCTATCTGTATGAAAGCCTGTTCAGGATGTTTTCTTCCGCCCTGAGGAGGAACGTTAGCAACAGTTCCTTCAAGCATTTTCAAGAGCGATTGCTGAACACCTTCACCGGAAACATCCCTTGTAATCGAAACATTTTGAGACGTCTTGCCAATCTTGTCTATCTCATCAATGTAAACAATTCCTCTCTGAGCAGCTTCAACATCATAATCTGCAGATTGGAGAAGCTTCAAAAGGAAATTCTCAACATCCTCACCAACATAGCCGGCTTCGGTGACAGTCGTAGCATCACAGATAGCAAAAGGAACATGCAATTCCTTAGCAAGCGTTCTGGCGAGCAGTGTCTTACCCGATCCCGTAGGCCCAATAAGCAAGACATTCGACTTATCTATCTCTACATCAGCAGTATCACTTTCACGATGAACCAGACGCTTATAATGGTTATGAACGGCCACTGAAAGCGATTTTTTCGCATTATCCTGACCAATGACATATTGATCAAGATACTCTTTAATCTCACGTGGTTTTGGAATATCCTTATCAAATTTCTGCGAGGATTCCTTCTTCTGCTCCCTGACGATTCTAACGCAAAGATCAACACATTCAGAACATATATTAACATTTTCCGGGCCCTGAATCAACGCACCATCGTCGCCATCTCGCCCGCAAAAACTGCATTTTGGAACTTTCGGACTGGCTTTTTTTGCCATTATCTCTCCGTATTACTTAAAATATATAAAAACATCATATCAATATAATAACTCAACGAGATATTGTATATAATATAATGCAATTATCAAGTGAGTTATATAAGGTTTCTAATATCCCTGTTTATCCTGACGCTGCACCAATCTTTACCGCACATTGTGCAGTAATCGGTATCAACCGGCTGCATATTGCTGTTTTGGCCTGCATCATCGTGCATCATTTTTGCAGTCTTGGGATCAAGAGACAATCTTATCTGAGTTTCCCAATCAAGATTGGCACGTGCCTCGCTGAGTCTTCTGTCTCTATCTGCCGCCCCGTTAAACCCTCTTGCGACATCTGCTGCATGAGCGGCTATCTTGGAAGCAATAACACCTGCCCTTACATCATTCTCATCGGGAAGCCCCAAATGCTCACGCGGAGTTACATAGCAGAGGAAAGATGCCCCGTAGAACGCTGCCGCTGTACCGCCAATGGCACTTGTTATATGGTCATACCCAGGGGCAATGTCTGTAACCAGCGGGCCAAGTACATAGAAAGGCGCTCCATTGCATATCTCCTCCTGAAGTTCCATATTCTCCTTTATCTGATTGTAGGGTACGTGTCCGGGGCCTTCAACCATAACCTGACAGCCCT
This sequence comes from Sedimentisphaeraceae bacterium JB056, assembly GCA_044440125.1. GTDB lineage: Bacteria > Planctomycetota > Phycisphaerae > Sedimentisphaerales > Sedimentisphaeraceae > JBITAJ01. The sequence goes on from JBITAJ010000022.1 coordinate 154,025, forward strand.
TTTCCTGAGCTCTCTGCGTAAGTTCACCAAGCGTTCTAAGTTCAGCAATCTGTGCCTCATCGGTTGCATCCGCTCCACATCCCGGACGAAGTCCATCACCTAATGAAAAACAGACATCGTATTCTTTCATAATATCGCAAAGCTCGTCAAACAATTCATACATAAGATTCTGCTTGTTATAATGCAGCATCCATTTTGCTGTCAATGCACCGCCTCTGCTTACAATCCCGCAAACACGGCTTTTGAGCAAAGGTAAGTGTTCCTTGAGTAAACCGGCATGTATAGTGAAAAAGTCAACACCCTGCTTTGCCTGCTTTTCGACAATATCAAGTATTAGCTTAGCACTTATATCTTCAACACTGCGACCTATTATCGCCTCATAAATTGGAACGGTGCCGAAAGGAACTTCGCACTCTGATATTAATTTACGGCGGATATCATCAAGGTCTCCACCTGTACTGAGGTCCATCATAGCATCAGCACCGGCATCAATTGCAACCTTCATTTTGGTTATTTCATCGTCAAGATTTGATCGGACTCCGCTCATGCCTATATTGGCATTAATCTTAACGCTAACAGCACGTCCAATGGCACGGGGTTTCAAATTCCAGGCAAGGTGCATTTTGTTTGCAGGTATCACAAGACGGCCAGCCGCGATCTCTGAGCGTATAAGCTCTGCGTCGACGCCTTCAGCCTGCGAAACATAGTTCATGCAGTCAGTTATTTCATTATTACGTGCAGATTGTAATTGAGTATTCATATTAAGATAATCTCTCTTTCAAAAAATCGTCATTTGCTGCAAAAGTTCGATCCGCAGCATTATTTACCCGCAAAACAGGAAAAAAGAAAAAGGCGTATCCTATGATAGGAAAACGCCTTTGCAAATTCATTGTCTGTTATATTGCGACCGCTTTCCTACGCAGTTACCGGATTACCGGATCCTGTTCAGGTTCTAAGGGTGTTATCTCAGGCACAAATGTGCCACCCCCAGCGAACTGATGCCCATTGTATAACAACTGCCTGCAAAGGTCAAATCATAAATGTTCGCTTCTGATAAGGAATAGACGCAAAACAGAAAAATAATTAATTATCCTGTTTTATAAAATGAAAAAGGTCGCCTATTTCAGAATGAAACAGGCGACCGAATATATGGTTACGTCTAATACTATAATTCTTCTAATTAGAATTCAAAAGAATAACTCAATGTTGCGTAGAAATCATCGTCAATCAACGGTCCAGTAGAACCATCATCAAACGGCTTCTGGTAGTAGATAGCAGGAACAAGCTTGCCGCCAGCCATTTCAAACTGAGTTGAAAGACCTGCAACCATACGGTTCCAATTGCTGTCACCACTGTAAGAGTTATCATCATAAACAAAATCAACACATCCGTCCATTACCATGTCTGCTACAGTAAAATTGTAAGCAAGACCGGCAGTATGCTCAAAACCAAAGAGATCAAGATCTCCACCAGGAGCATCAAAAAGATAGCTAACCTTGTAATGAGGTGTAAAGAAGCCCATAGGACACATATTAGGCATCTTGACATCAAGAGCCAGTTCCTGAACATCAGCATCTCTACCTGAAACTTTCAGTCCCATTGGACGGAATGTTCCCATGTCATGGTATGTGTATTTAAGGTCATAGTTCATCTGGAGGCCTTCGCCCACCATAACTTCATTGCTGAAGCCAGCCCAGTAGTACCAGTGATCCATATCACTGCGAGGTATAATACCGTAAGCATTACCATCGCCTTGAGGCAGAACATACATAGTACCTACATACCAGCCGTTACCAAGATCAATATTGATGCTTGGAGCAAAAGCTGCAGCATCATCATTGAGATCGATACCATGCCATAGATATTTAGTCATATACGTAGCGTCAACTGTTACGCCCATTTCGCCTTCTGCCTTAACTACAGTTGAAAAGCAGAGTGCTACTGCAATCATTATAAATAGCAGTTTCTTCATAACAAACCCTTTCTAAAATAATGCATAATCCTTCATACAGCCGAACCACCGGCTCAATCCATTACTACGTAACCACTTATAATATTTTATATATACTAAATGCTAATTTCAAGTCTTTTATGGTAAAAGTTTAAGAATCCAATCGTAATATATTGATTTTGTTGATTTTACAACAATTCTATTAACGTAATATAAGAATTAAATTAGCCAACATTTAGGATTCGACATAGCCTTTTTGTGATTTTGCAGTATCTATAAAAGCCAGAATGTTCTCAAAAGACACATCTGATTCAACCGCGTGGGCAGGAGCAAAGATATATCCGCCATCCAACCCCATTTCAAGAAGTTTTCCTGATTCTGCACGAACATCCTCTTTAGTTCCAAAAGGCAATGTTTTTTGAGTTGAAAGCCCACCATGAAATGCAAGACGACCTTTATACTCTTGGTATATGTTCTCTACATCCATTACTTCAGGCTGAAAGGGATTAAAGCAATCAAGGCCTGCGGCTATCAAGTCGTCGAAAAGCTCGTCAACATCACCACAAGAGTGTATAAAGACATATTTGCCAGCATCCTTGACCCTGCCGTACATCCGCTTTATTTGAGGATAAATGAAACGTCTCCAGAGAGCCGGCCCCATCATGAGACCCGATTGCTGTCCCCAGTCATCTCCAAAATAAACTGCATCAATATCGTACTTCAAGACCTCATCAACCAAAGCCAAGTTAAAATCCGCTATTTTCGTTAGCAAGTCGTCTACAAAATCCGGATTAACAACAAAATCCATCATAAGATTTTCCATACCTCTAAGCGTCCAGGCACGTTCAAAAAGTGAAAAACCTATAGGGTAAACACGGAACATATCAGAATTGCTTTCTATCCTCTCCTTGACTCCTTTATGAAAAGCCTCATCGCAAGGGTCAGGGAGAACCAGGTCCTTTGTCGTCGGTTCAGGCAAGACGCATCCACTGACAACACCAATATCCTTATCTGTTGTTCTGTCCCAAACAACCCCGAATATATCCCTGAAATGATCATTTCCTATATTTTCGAAACAGCCGCAAGGATTGCCAAGACTTAGAAGATGATTTCCTAATACAGATTCAATATCATCGGTATTATAATGCTTCTTCAGCTCCGTCAAGGGTTCCTGCGTAAAACTGAAAGACCACGGGGTATATTCGACTTCTTTCCCTTCAAGAGCCTCTATTACGACTTCACGTTTTTCCATAATATCCTCGATAAAGTTGTTAATAGTCTTTTTAAATTACTACATGATATTATCAAACAAGAGAGTAAATAAAATGGCAAAACTAACAGATTAGATGTGTTTTCTTACAAAATAACACAAAAAGGAAAAGATGAAAAATAAGGATCAAACCTGACTAACTTTCAAAATATCAACAGGACGCTTCAATGAAGCGCACATCACCGGTACTATTGCACCTGCAATCGATGCCAGAATAGCAAACAATACTATCGTAAAAGCCACAATGAATCGCATATCATGCGGGATCTCACCGATACTGTACATACTTCTATCCCATAACTGCCATCCATATTTGGAATACAGCCAACCTTCGAGATCATTTATATACCGCAAAAAGAGGATAGCAACAGCCGTTCCAACAAAAGCTCCTGCCACTCCAGCGGCAACCGCAAACCTCATAAAAATACCCATAACAGAAAATGTATTGAGGCCAAAACTCTTAAATATGCCTATGTCACGACTTTTGTGGCTTATTATCAGGAAAAACACCACTAATATGACAAATACCGTAACAAAACCGATAAGAACAAATAAGGCGGTGAGCATTATCTCTTCTTTTTCAATGGGGGCAATAGCTTCTCTGCGATATTTCTTCCAGCTCTCAACCCTTACATTATCAAGCAGTGAACCATACGGCATATTGGAATTTTGACTTTTAAACTCATCAAAAAGTCTTTCAACTTCCTCTACGCCATCAGCCAATCGAACCTCAGGTGCAAATTTGATGAATAAGGCATTTGTTCTCGGCTCATTCCCTGCCATACCACACAAAAGCTGTGCCTGCTCGAATGGAATATAAAGCATTGATCGATCTATTCGAGGCAAGCCCGAATTACTGTCGTTGGTTACAGTAAAACTCTTTGTGTTTACAAGATCTGTTCCGCTCTTGGCGAGAGTGCCTTTGCTTGTAAGGGGGAAACAGCTCAAATCGAGACTGACTTTATATGACAAGCTTGTAGCATAAAGGCCGTTACTATTGCGTCTTGTCATCATAGCTATTCCACGAATGCATCCTGGGGAGGCACTGCCGGTACTAAAAATTTCAGAAGAATTAACAAAACTGTCAGGATAGAGTGTATCCTCAAACTCAGTGACCCTGCAAAAAGATTCAGCATCAATTCCAGTCACATCAACACCTTCACTTCTCGATGCACCGTCAACAGACATAAGTCCGGTAGTCATTATCACAGGCGTAACAGCTACGATGTTCGTATTATTATCCAACGTGTCCAGCAATTGCTGATAATAAGCAAATCCGACAAGAGAATCACTTGATATGACACAATCACCAAAAAGTCTGTGATTTTTTTCTTTGAATTCATTGGCCAAGCCATTCATTACCGTCATAACAACAAGCGTTATAAATACCGATACAGCAACAGCAACAACAGCCAACCACGATATGATTCTCTTTTTGAAATACCGTAATGCCAATTTATCAGAGAGCACACTCATTACTCATACCTCAAAATCTTTACAGGTTTAATTGCCGCAGCAATAACTGCAGGTATGATCGATCCAATTAATGCCGCCATTATTGCAACGAATACAATTTTAAACGCCATGTTCCAGTCAACCTGATTAGGAATTCTACTAAACATATAGACACTGCTCTTCCATATATTAAGCCCAAGAGCCGTGCTTATCCATCTCTCTATCGCATTGATATTGACGGTAAATATCCTACCGGCCCACAACCCTAAAGCACCTCCTAAAACACCTACCACAAGCCCAAACTGTAAGAATATAGAGGCGACAGAAAAGTTTCCAGCACCACAACTTCTGATTATAGCTATATCCTTCTGTCGTGTAAGAACAAGCATATAAAATATGCAGCATATAAGAAGTATCACACCGCCGCTTACAATACCAAATATAACCATCAGAATATCCATCTGTTTACGGTATTCAGCTATCATAGATGCCGTTATATCGCTCGTAGGTCGAATATCAGTGAACGAAACAAGCGAGCTGCTCCAGCCCATTTGCGAAACAGCAAACTCACTGAAACATTCTTCAACTCTCTCAAGTATGCTGTCCATATCAACGTTCTGGTCAACTTTGATCTGAATAGTATCAGCGATCACACCCTTAGAAGAAAGTGAAGGGTAGAGTTTTGCCGAGAGTTCTTCAATTGGTAGATAGATGCTTTCCGTATCAAACTGATCAACACCACTATAGGCAACATCACATATAGTGAAAGGTATATTAACTCTCCTAAGCGACCTGATGTCTTGCTTGACGCCTTCACCCGCATCCATTGAGCCTGTCATCAGAACAGCTTTTGAGCCAACGAAACTATTGACAAAGTCCATATCATATTCATCAGTTTTAGAATCCGGTGTAGCCAATACTCCTATTCCGACATACCCATAAACGGCATCGGTTTTCGTTTGTTCATCAGGATAAAAATCTGGAGCAGATTCACTGTCGCCCTGAAGAATAAGAGAAGCTTTTATGTCGGTTACACTTGCCTGCGTTGAAGGATCGATCCCCCAAACTGTCACCTTTCTAACATCACCTTTACCAAGCAGCAAAAGCCCTTGCGTGGATACTATGGGGGTTGAAGCTTCTATCCCTTCAATAGTATTCAGTTCAGAGATCAGTTTTCTGCTGTAAGTTATTTTGGTCGTAGGATAAGGCTGAATCAGAATATCACCAAGGTGGTCGGATGCTGCATTTTCAAGTGCACCTATGAAACCAACAAACAGAGAAGATATACATATCAGCAATGCGGAAGATAACGCCACGGCCAGAATACTCAATACTACTATTCTGGTTCTTAAAAGATATTTGATCGTTAGAATTAAACTAAGCATCCAGTTCCCTTAGGTAAGGATATCATTGATTGGAATGTTTCATTTCATACGCATTCACAATGTTCTGCACGAGGCTATGTCGCACTATATCACCCTTTTCCAGCTTGACAAATCCAATACCATCAATATCTTTCAATGTATTGACTGCATCATTAAGACCGCTCATCTCTCCTCTCTGGAGGTCTACCTGAGTCATGTCACCGGTCACTATCATTTTAGAGTTTCTGCCAAGACGGGTCAAAAACATCATCATTTGTGAAGGAGTTGTATTCTGAGCTTCATCACAAATAATAACCGCATCATTGAGTGTACGACCTCGCATAAAAGCAAGCGGTATTATCTCAATTATATCGAGATCTATAAACTTCTTCATCTGTGCATAATCCATCATATCCTCAAGAGCATCAAAGAGAGGACGTAAATACGGATTAACCTTAGCCTCTATATCGCCGGGGAGAAAGCCAAGTCTTTCACCTGCCTCAACAGCAGGCCTTACAAGAACTATCTTTCTTATGAGTCTTTTCTTAAGCATTGAAGCGGCGACTGCAACAGCCAAATATGTCTTACCGGTTCCTGCCGGCCCCGTACAAAAAACAAGATCATTCTTGTTCATTTTATCAACATAATCAAGCTGGCCAGTTGTGAAAGGCTGTATGACATCCTTGGGAGAAAAAACACGTATTGCCTTTGCCTCAAAGTCTTCAGTTGATTTACTTACTGCAACTATAATAGAATTGACGTCATCACGGCTAAGCGACTTCTTCTTGCCCAAATGTCTCTGCATACGCTCAATTGCCTTGATCGCCTTTGAGATACCGGGATTTTCTCCATTGACATATATGATATTGCTTCTGGCTGAAACCTGAACACCATAGGTCGCTCTCAAAAGCCTTAAAAACTCATCAGTAGGCCCGAACAACTGTGTTTTATCAATACCAGGATTAAGTTCAACTTGATTTTCCAAAATTCATCCTCCCATGTCTAAATGAAAATAGAGAAAAACAGATATGCCAAAGGGGCTGCAGCAACAGGCGAATCAACTATATCCAAAACCCCTCCAAAGCCCGGCACTTTCGAGCCAGAATCCTTAAGTCCACTATCTCGCTTTACCATTGACTCTGCAAGATCACCAAGTTGCCCAGCAAAAGCAAAGATAACGCCAAACAAAGCACCTTCGGGCCATATCAAGCCATCAACCACACTCGAAAACAATGAGCCGACCGCAGCTGCAAAGAGGCATGCCCCAGCCATCCCTTCCCATGTTTTACCTGGACTGATTCGGGGTGCAAATTTATGCTTGCCAAACAGCCTGCCTAAAGTATACGCACCTATATCCGAGGACTTAACTGTAAATACGTAGGTTAGAAGCACTGCAAGGCCAAAATCAATTCGCATGGCCATTACAAAACCGCTCAAAAAGCCCAAATACATAATTGAAAGAAGAGTTGCTCCACAATTCCGTATTGTTGATTCAGTACCGTTTTTCCTTGCCTGATAAAAAAAACTTCCAAGAACGGCGGCAGACAAGACCGTCATCTGCAACCAGAAAACCAAGCAAATGTAAGAAGTGCCAAACTCCGGAGCAAACTGACCTATGAAAAAACTTACCGACAATAAAATTGATGCCGGAATCGATATCGGGAGGAACACCGCACATCCTTTTTGCTGACATAAAGCCGTCATTTCAAACTGGGCAGGAATAGCCACCAAGCCAACAAGAACAGCGAAAATAATACCTGATATATGGGACTGCCCATAGTCAACCACTATCTTTCCGTCAAAATAAAGCATTACAGAAAGCAAGGCGATCATAATTGCGCCAAATATCAACCGGTGTTTAAGCATATATAATCCCCATTAATAAATTCGCCATTGGATGCACATCAAAATACTGCAACCCACTAACATCAACATACAAATCCCTTAAATTAAACAGCCTCCCCGATAAAACGAGAAGGCTGCAAAACATTTTGAAAGGGTCTTTAGTTTTTAATCATAGTTTCAGCGATCTGAAGTGCATTAAGTGCCGCACCTTTACGAATCTGATCGCCGCAAATCCAGATATTAATACCTTTGTTATCAGGAAGAGATTCGTCCTGTCTTATGTGACCAACATAAACGTCATCATTTCCATCAGCATCCAGAGGCATAGGAAAACGATTATTTTCAAAATCGTCAAGCAACGTTACACCTGGAGCATCTTTCAGTATATCCCTAACCTCTTGCGGAGTTATAGGGTTTTCAAACTCAAGGTTGATGCTCTCACTATGAGCTCTCATTACAGGAACACGCACACATGTACATGTAATTCCAATACAATCGCAAGAGAATATCTTACGTGTTTCATTAAGCATCTTCATCTCTTCTTCATTGTATCCATTAGGCTTGAGAGGAGAATTGTGACAGAAGAGATTGAAAGCGATTTGGTAAGGAAACGCTTTAGGCTCAGCAGCTTTACCATCAAGGACATCACGGCTCTGGTCAGCAAGTTCATTCATTGCAGTAACACCAGCACCACTTGCCGCCTGATATGTACTTACAATCATACGGTTTACAGGATTAGCTTTGTGAAGCGGCCAAACCGGAACTACCGCAATAATTGTTGAGCAATTCGGATTTGCTATTATACCCTTGTGGTTTTCAATCGCTTCAGGGTTAACCTCCGGAACCACCAAAGGTACTTCCGGGTCCATACGAAAGGCTGAGGAATTGTCAATCATAACTGCGCCAGCATCCACTACCGCCTGAGCAAATTCCTTACTTCGGCCACCACCAGCACTAAAAAGGGCAATATCAACGCCTTCAAAGCTATCTTTTGTAAGCTCTTCTACCGTATATTCTTTACCCATAAATTCTATTTTTTTGCCCGCTGAACGACTGCTTGCAAGCATTTTTAACGAATCAAACTTAAAATTTCTCTGCTCGATAAGACGCAGAAATTCCTGCCCTACAGCACCAGTTACACCGGCAATAGCAAGATTACATCCCATAATAATTATAGCTCCAAATTGAAGTTAACATATTTGTCTTTGCGCAATGCGCACAACAAATATCAAATGATATAATAATATCGGCAAAAAATCAATAATAAATCTGCTATAAACAAGTTATAATCAAATTATCCACATCCCTCAGCAAGCTTATCCTAAAACTTTTATACTGTAGCTACACGAAAATTGTTTGCCCGGATTAAGCAATTCTATACCCTCTTTCTCAGTAATATCACCCTCAAAACCTTTGACATCGTCATACCCCAGCCATGGTTCTATGCATATGAACGGTGCATCTTCAGATTTTGTCCACAACCCAAGATGTTTGAATCCAGCAAAGTCTATTTCAAGCCTCCGCCCTCTTTTGCGACTGCATAAATAAAGTCGCGACGAGTTCAACTGCTTGAATACCAAAGCATCATCCTTGAACATATGACGATCAAGAGTTAATAAGTCCTGATTTTCCAGATATTTTGGTTCACACTTAGCAAGCAAGTCGTCAACTATTCTCCAACAATCCGCCGTTTCATTTCTGTCAAATTCGATATAATAATCCGAGAATTTCTCATCCTCATCTAACGGACAGTTAAAGCCAGGATGTGCTCCCAGAGAAAAACACATAACCTTTTCATCTGAATTTGTTACGGTAAAACAAATTTCGAGACAATTCTCTACGAGCTTGTATTCTACATCAAAAAGGAATTTATAAGGATAAACGGAATATGTATAATCAGAATCAGCAATCCGGTATCTGAGATTAGTACCACAATGCTCTATCAATTCAAATTCGGTCTTCCTCGCAAACCCATGCTTAGGCATATCAAATATCTGCCCATCTATTACAAGTCCTTGTTTTCTTATTCGCCCCACTACAGGAAACAGTATTGGACTTTGCCCATTCCAATATTTTGCGTCTCCAGTCCACAAAAACTCTTTGTTATTTTTAAGCTGTTTCAACGAACAAAGTTCTGCACCTTCTGTCTTAACATCAACGCTTAAAAAATCATTTGAAATACTATTAATCATGATAAACTTTCAAACCATCTAATTATTTAAATTAAAAAAACGGCAACAAGTTACGAAACCTGATGCCGCTGTTTTCGATATATTATACTCAAATCATTGCTGTGGAGGCTGTTGATTATTACTCATATTAACCTCACGGCAAACGATTCTTCTTTCACCGAGCAGACAGTTATTAGCATAAAGCTGGAATCTGTATTCTCCTGGCTCAGGGAAAACGATGCCTTGCATTCTTAAGGCAAGAGTCAATACATGCCTTACATCCCTGAAATCAACACTCTTTTTCTGCTGAAAAAGAATCCTATCATCTTCTTCAAGATCTACAAGACGAATTTCCACTTCAGTTTCACCGTGACCATTTGTCAGCTCACAAAAGAACACAAGCTCTGAGTGGCGTACCGGGAACTGAGGAGCATTAACCATCTGAACAATATTTATAACACTGGGCATTCCTGTTATACGATCAAATATAACTCTGTCACAGGTTATAGCAGAAAGCAAAATTGGCGGTATTTCCGACATTATAATTCTCCCATTATTCAGATATATCGGTATCATTAACGATTAAAATGGCGGGCCTTACAGACCCGCCATCGAATCATTAATTATTCATTGCTATCTTCTTTGCCCTCTTGACCGTCGAGCTCTTCAAGAGCTTTTTTGCGTGAGAACTTGATTCGACCCATCTTATCGATCTCATAAAGCTTAACAGGCATTATATCGCCGACCTTACATATCTTGCTGGCATCCTTAACAAATCCATCGCTAAGTTCGCTAATATGACAAAGTCCTTCAACACCTGGAGCGATTTCGACAAACACACCAAAATCCTTAATTGAAACAACCTTGGCATTAGGATACAAGGCTCCTAATTCTGGTTTAGCCGTCATAGCCTCAATTATACTGTAGGCCTCTTTATCACCGTTACCTTCAGAACAGCTTATCACTACCTTGCCATCATCAGAAATTTCGATAACAGTACCGGTTTCTTCCTGAATACGTTTGATAGTCGCTCCACCAGGACCGATAAGCTTACCGATGAACTCAGGATCGATATAGATACTGGTAAGTTTTGGTGCATATTTGCTAAGATCTGTACGTGGAGCATCAATAGCCTGCCCCATCGTTTCAAGAATCTGAAGTCGTGCTTTGCGTGCTCTTTCGAGTGTTTCAACAAGAATACTATGAGGCAAACCTTGAGCTTTAAGGTCAAGCTGGATAGCTGTGATACCATCTTCAGTACCTGCCACTTTAAAGTCCATATCGCCAAAGTGATCTTCTTCACCAAGAATATCAGTAATGAGCTGATAGCCATTTTCATCACTTACCATACCGACTGAAATGCCTGCTACAGGTTTTTCCATTGGAACACCTGCATCAAGCAGAGCAAGAGTACCGCCACAAACAGAGGCCATTGAGCTTGAACCGTTTGAACCTGTAATATCAGATACTACCTTGATAGTGTATGGAAAATCTTCTGAACTTGGAGCAACAGCTTCGAGAGCCTTTTCTGCCAAGGCACCGTGACCAATCTCACGTCTTCCCGGGCCACGTACAGGGCGTACCTCACCAACTGAATACGGCGGGAAGTTATAGTGGAGCATGAAGTTTTGACCAAACTCATCATGTATACCATCTATTATCTGCTCATCACGACCAGTACCAAGAATAATTGAAATGAGGGCCTGAGTCTCTCCACGACTAAATAATGCTGAGCCGTGAACACGTGGTATAAGACCAACTTCGCAACTCAACGGTCTAACTGTATCATAATCACGACCATCAGGACGACGACCGCTTCTGATAAGCTTACGAACAACCTCTTCTTCAATACGATCAAGCATACGCTTCATATCAGAAACTGTAGAACGCGGCTCTTCGCACTCGCAATATTTTTCAATCATCTCATTTGAGATCGCTTTCATTGCGGCATTACGCTCAAGCTTCGCATCAATATGCTTAGCGTCTATCATACGCTGCTCAACAAGCTCTTTCACTTCTTTATTAAGTTCAGGATCAAGTTCGCGAAGAACACAAACTTTCTCTTTTCCACATTTTGACTGAAGCTCTGTGATCATATCACAAACTTCACCAATCCATTTGTGTGCCTCAAGCACTGCTTCAGACATAGCATCTTCTTTGATCTGCTTTGCGGCAACTTCGATCATATTGATCTCTTCTTTGCGTCCGCCAAGCATAAGATTCAAATCACTGTTTTCCATTTGTGAGCGAGTTGGAAACGCTACAAACTTACCGTCAATACGGCCAAGCTTACAAGCTGCAAGCGGCCCCTGGAAAGGTATGCTGCTTATGCACAATGCCGCACTTGATGCTATTATCGCCAATACATCAGGATCATTTTCCTTGTCAGCACTGAGAACGTTAACCATTATCTGTACTTCTTCAAAGTAGTCAGCAGGAAAAAGCGGTCTGATAGGCCTGTCGATACAACGTGCGATAAGAATCTCTCTTGAACTTGGGCGTCCCTCACGCTTCATGAATCCGCCGGGGAATTTACCCGCAGCAACCTGACGCTCTCTGTAGTCTACACTTAGTGGGAAAAAGTCAATGCCTTCTCTGGCCTCTCCACCACACGCTGAAGCCAAAAGCATTGTTTCACCATAGGTAACAATGACAGCGCCATCAGCTTGATTTGCAATTCTTCCTGTTTCGATGGTCAACATTTGACCAGCAATTTCTCTTTCTACTTTTGTAATCTTATTCATTCATCTATTCCTTCATTAATTACATCAGACAGACGCCTACATTTCGGAATTCTACTTACTTCTCAAATCCCGCATATTAAATTATGTCTGCCGCCGGACACATCCGACCTAAACTTCTTTATCTAAACCGCACAAGCGGTAAAATGCAAAGAGACACAGACAGTTCGACCATATGGTCACCGCCTGCGTCTCTATATTTTTCGTTAAGAAGACCTGCTCCCAAATTACTTACGCAGGCCAAGCTTGCTGATTATAGCTCTATAACGATTAACATCCTTTTTGCTGAGATATTTCAACAATGACGCTCTCGTCGCTACCATTTTCAGCAGTCCTCGACGTGAAGCATGATCCTTTTTATGATCCTTAAGGTGACCTGTAAGTTCATTAATCCTTGATGTAAGGATGGCAATCTGAACTTCAGGAGAACCTGTATCCTTGTCATTGATCTTATTTTCTTCAATAACCTGCTGCTTTACTTCTTTAGCTATCATTTAACTAAAACCTTTCATTACAATCACTTAAAACCATTCACCTATAGCTGCGCAGCAACGCACTGCCCGGCTAAGCTAAGCATTTCAAGTAAATTATCTACTTACGGGGGCAATTATAACGAATAAATTATATATTGCAACAAAAAATAAGTACCGCCTTGGGCTGTAAACTCAATCTTATTCCATTGCCGCATAATCATTTATACCATTTACAAGAACAATAACATCTTTAAGATTTACTATCCCATCATAATTATAATCATTTTGGAGGCGAATATCGGCAGGAAGGTTCTGGTTGCTCTCCAGCCACCATCCTATCATCACCGCAATATCATCCAGGTTAATCACTCCATCATAGTTTGCATCTCCTGGCTCTGCTTCCCAGAAAAGACGAGGTGACTCTTGATCGTACTGGAACCAACAGTCCATTCGCCCATCCTCATTATTATTAACTGTATCCCAGCCGAATGTCTCAAGCAGACATGGGTTTGCAGGGTCGAGCGTTAAGCAACCATCCAAAGTACCGTCATCTATTGAGACTATTGCTTCAAAAGTGTAGCAATTTCTTAACTCCCCTGCATTTTCACCGACGAAGCCTGCCGCAAAGTATGCCGAACAATCGGCAAAGCTGTAGCAGTCATTGATTCTTCCAACATTGTAACCCGCTATACCGCCTACTGTTATATAACCTTCAACACTGCCGTAGCTGCGGCAGCAACTGATCATGCCCTGATTTTGGCCGGCAATTATACCGGAATCAAAATTGAAATATCTTGCCGCAACTATATCCGCTTCAACTCCAAGGTTCTGAATGACACCGCCAGTACCTACAACTCCGAAAAGCCCCTGCGCCGGATTATCACAGAAATCTAACTCAAGATTAGTGATCGTATGACCGCAACCATTGAATTCTCCGCTGAACGGTATTTCAAGGCTGCCTATTGGAAGCAGATAAATGCCGCTACAATCTATATCACCTTCCAATACCACATCAAGATTCCAGTATTCGCTGTTCTCACTAATATACAGAAGCTCATCGGCAAGCAACACCTCCAAAGGCTCTTCTATTCCATCTTTGCCGTTAAACCTCTCACGGTATTTAGCTTGTATAGTTATGTCTTTTACGACATTAGTAAAATCACCATTCCAACCTGCGAAATACCAGCCTTCATCTGCCGCTATAACTGGGGCGGTTGCACCGGTCTGAAAAGCTACACTCTGAATCAGGCTGCCGCTCTCAATGTTCCCATGTTCTCCCAGATCAAAAATTACAGTAAACGACATTCGTTCATATCGAGCATTGACTGTTAAATCAGATGTAATCATGTCAAAACTCTTATCCCATCCAATGAACAGCCAGCCATAGACTGAATCAACTTCGGGAGCGATTGCCGGGTCTCTCTCCTCTACTGTCTGGATAAGTTCTCCGCCTCCGATTCTTGTACCTCCATTACCAAGATTGAAAGTTACGGTGTAAAGTGGTGTTGTGTCCAATGTCTGCCAGATCAGTATAGGATAGCCTGAATAATCAGAGTCAACATCTGACATTATCCATGTGTTATTGAAATCCCAACGGTAAGAAGGAAATGTACTTTGTATTTTCATCTGAGAGGTCGACAAGCCTGTACCGGCACCAGATGTTGTTTGAACGCCAGATACTTCTTCATTCCAAAAGCAATCATAAACTCTTGCCCAACCTTTATTATAGCCTATTAGACCGCCCGTATTACTGATACCATTAATAATACCGGCACTGTAACTACCAGAGAATTCACACTCACTTACATAGCCAGATAAACTACCAACATTAGTTCCACCATCAACACTGCCCACATTAAAACTACTGTATATTCGCCCATAATTATTAATGCCTACTAAACCGCCAACGTTATTCTGCTGACCCAAAACCCTTCCAGCAAAATAACTTTTACTAATCATGCTCCAACCTTTGCTTTCGCCAATAAGTCCGCCGACATTATTATCACCGTACACTTCAGCTATACTATAACTTTCAGCTATTGTGTCTCTATATGTACTACCTATTAATCCGCCAACATTATTGTTACCAGTAATAATGCCTGAACTGTAGCTGTTTTCAATATTTCCCTCAGCAGTAGCAC
The DNA here is from genome assembly GCA_044440125.1 of Sedimentisphaeraceae bacterium JB056. Taxonomy (GTDB): domain Bacteria; phylum Planctomycetota; class Phycisphaerae; order Sedimentisphaerales; family Sedimentisphaeraceae; genus JBITAJ01. Next base: position 169,436 of record JBITAJ010000022.1, read on the forward strand.
TCAAACCTATCATCCCCCCAATAAAATCGTTGCCACTGACATTTCCCGAATTAGAGCTGTCATTTATTCTACCCTCATAATTATAGCCCACTAATCCTCCAATATTATCACTGCCTGTTACACTCCCCGAGTTAAAGCTATCTGATATATTACCTCTGTTTTCACCTACAAGACCTCCAACATTCTCAGATGTTCCATCAACTGATACTTCACTCGAACAATAACTTATGTTTCCCCAATTTCTGCCCACCAAAGCACCAACATTTTCACTGCCAATAACCGTACCGTTACAGCAGCTATCCATTATATTCCCATGATTTTCCGCTGCTAATGCGCCAACTAATGCACTGCCAGTTACATTACAATTGTCAATATTGACATTTATACTTGCGTTTGTGGTTAGATAGCTAAATAAGCCGGAATAACCGCCTCCGAAAATATTCATATTTTTAATTGCAAAACCATTGCCATTGAAGCTGCCGTCAAAGCAATATATAATAGCGGTTTTGCAATTAATCGCAGACATATCGATATCATTTAAAAGGGTATAATTCGCAGATATGTCATAATTGTTTATTGCAGCAAGCTCAACTGCCGAAGTGATTTGGAATGGTTTTGCGACAGATCCGTCACCTGTTAGAACGGTTGGATTGTAATCACTAAATGCTGTCAGTTGCGGATATCCACCAGCTAAAGGCATTTGCCATGTATTACCTATTCCATTTACTGTTTCACCCAAAAAGTTCCAGCCTGCATCCGCAAATGTAGACAAGGTCTGTAACTGGTCAGTTGTCTTTCCCGTACCGCTGCTGCTATATGTCATACCACTTGTTTGCGTATCCCAGAAACATCCAGATTCAGTTCCATTAGAACCTGCGCCTATTAAACCGCCTTTATAAGCACCGCCCTGAACACTGCCTGTGCTGTAGCAGTGAGCAACATTGCCGTCATTGCAACCTGCCAAACCACCAAGATACCAGTCTCCAGCAACTGCCCCTACCGAATAGCAAAACATTATATTTCCGTTATTGTAGCCTGTTAAACCACCAAGAAATCTACCGGTTACTCCCACACCTCCGCTAACATTTCCGGTACTGTAACTATTGGTAATAATACCTAAATTATGCCCCACTAAGCCGCCAATGTCACGGGTAGAGCCACTAACACTGACATCGCTATAACTGTTAACAATACCGCCATAATCGTTTCTACCAACGAGTCCACCAACATAGTATACACCATTGACATCACCTGTAATATTACTGTTAGCAATAAGGCCTTTGTTAGAACCTGCCACACCACCAACAGAACGGTCACCCAACAAACTGATATTTTTAATTTCAATATCTGACACCTTTGCACTATTGCCAATGCATCCAAATAATCCAAGAAAATCATTAGATCCGCCATCAATAGTTAGCCCATTAACCGCATAGCCATTACCATCAAAAATGCCCGTAAACATAGTTCCGTTAAAAACGCCGTTTGAAGTGTCCGTATTTGGTGCGATCGGAGCTGTTATATAAGTAATTCCACTCAAATCTATATCATTAACCAGAATATAGTGAGCGGCTAAATCATTATTCACTGACTCAATATCTGCTTTCGTCGCAATCTGATAAGGTGCATTTATTGAACCATCACCTCCGTTAAAAGCAATAGATAAATTCACATAATATAAAATAAAAGCAACTACTAATGATAATTTTATCACTTTCATAACAATAAACTCCTAATATACAAAATCTGAAAAATTGAGATACCTGGTAAAACGCGTGCATGCCAAGATCTGCTCTCATACCCGTAAGACCATGCATCATCCTGATTAATAAAAGAACAACAGCTTGTTGATGTGTATACAAAACAAGCAATTGCAAAATACCCAATATTATAGGATTAAAACAAAATTCCAATAAAAAGCAAGTTAGAATTCTTTTTCGAATAATTTTTAAGAAAAAACTCCAAAGAAACAGAATGTAAACATTTCAGATTGCTTCTTTGACTATAACCCCTTCTTATCCTTTTAGCTTCCAGATTAGCGACATTAATCCCAGCATTATCGCTGAAAAGGTGCTTGTAAGCAAAGATATGTTTATACCAAGGCCGTGATCTGCCAGTACTCCTATTATTGACGGTGTAATAAAAGAAGCGATGCACATACTTGCACCCAGATAACCGTACATGTGTGCTCGTATCGCATGAAATTGCTCTGGAATAAGTGCCAGAAGGCAAGGCGCAGTTACCGACACCCCTATTCCCCCGATTGCAATAGCAGCAACAGTTATCCAAAATGTAGGAGCAAACATTGCGAACGACAATATTACTCCACCAATTATTGTACTTAATCCAAGCAGCATACGTATACTTAGGTTTGAGAGTCCACCGGCCAAAGCGAATCTGCCTATTGCAAGGCCCAGTGCAAATCCGGTAAAGGTGAGCGAGCCGTAGAAATCCGTAACCTGAAATCGCTGCTGTACCATAGGGTTTACCCATGATATTATTCCAACCAACATGCTGCCGTGGCAATACCCCATGAACAATACGGCAAAACATCCGAAAACATTCTTCTTCTCATGAATCTTTTGATCGTCTTTCAACTCAATATTGTTTTTTTCATCAAAGTCGGCTTTTTTCATTATAGGCTTTGCAAGCCTGCCTCCCCAAAACAGTACTGCAAACAACCCCAAAGCTTCTACAGCATACGGGCCGAGAAACATCATCCTTCCCAGCCCATTCCTATCTGCATACTCAACCCACAAGCCAAGCAAAGGTGTGCTTATCGCAGATGATGCAAACCACAAACCTGAAGCAAATGCCATAACGCGAAGATTGTTATCCCTAAAAGCTCCGCCTAAATATGTGTTATTAGCATTGAGGGTAAGAACGTGCATCACGCCCAAAAGAAATAATGGAATGAAAACAGTCCAAAACCCCTGAGAGAAGAATATAAGCAATATAGACGCGATGCTGCCAATGATGCCAACCTTCCAGATACGCCATAATCCCATCTGGTCAGAAATTCGTCCAATTCTCATGCACATCAGCAATGCGCCAAGAGACAATGCACTTAATATCAACCCTAATTGGGTATTTGTGAGATGAAAGAACCGTTGCATAGGCGGTCCGCATACCCAACCGGTAACCTTGCAGACCTCTATCACAATATAAGTTGCAAATATTATAGCAATAGGGTTTTTCTTCACAATCTTGACCATATCAAATATTCATTGAAATATCATCGCCAGTATTTGATGCTGTGGAATTATCAGGCCGTTATTTTAAAATACAATGACGTCAAACCACGCCAAGAACATTAATATCACCCAAGCTTCATGGTTATAGTTGCGTGAGATACTTCTGGCTCTGAAACAAAACTCAAGTCATGCTCTTATTATATCGGCTATCTTCATCAGACGACTTGTATTGTCTCTCTCAGCTTCGCTGAGTTTGTCTGCTATGTACCTGATAGTCTCTCCGAGCTCAGGTATCAGAACGTGTTCAAGTACATTGACTCTTCGACGAGTCATCTGCAAGTCTGTCGCAAGGAGTTTTGCCTGTTTCTCTTTTTCGGCAAGTTCAATAAGTTTGTCAAAGACCTTCTCGAGTGAAAGCAACGCGATATCAAGCTCAGGGCTGGTAGATCCGTACCCATAACTGATAATACTGCCTTCTATATCCTTGTCAAGCTCAGGAACCTTCACATTCATAATTGTAGCAAACTTGACAGCAAGCTCAAAACGTTTTGTTGGAACATCCATGGCCGCTCTTATATCCTCCGGCTCCATAGTAGCTCTTGCCATCATAAAACGTCGAAAAGTATCAAGAAGACCTTTCTCAACCTCTTTTCTAAGAGGCGATATGTTTCGCGATATCTGCACAAGCTGCCGGGAAAGCTCATCACGTTTCTGGCTAAGCAGCTTATGTCCGCGGCGGGCGAGCTCTACACGCCTGCGAAGACCAAGCATCTCCATTCTTGTAGCATTTACATTTGCCTTCATCTAATCATTAACCCCGCTCTAAGAACAGCACTAACCATTTCTCGCCTATTATCTTGATTTGTATTTGCCATCATCTGATCACAGCCTGTTACTTTCTGAACTTCGGCATATACTTCTCAATAAGCTCCGTGTCAATACGTTTGAGTTCACCGTCATCAAATACACTCAGAAGTTCCCAGCCAAGGTCAAGAGTATCAAAAACAGTTCTGTTCTCAGCATATCCCTGTGAGATATATCTCGCTTCAAACTCATCTGCAAATTTCATATATTTGAGATCTTCAGGACTCAAAGCAGCTTCGCCGAGAATAGTAGCAAGTTCCTGAGATTCCTTACCTCTTGCATAGGCAGCATAAAGCTGATTGTACAGATCGGCATGATCTTCTCGTGTCTTGCCGTCACCAATACCCTTATCCTTCAGTCGTGAAAGACTTGGCAGAACATCCACCGGAGGAAGAACACCCTTACGATACAATGAACGACTCATGATAATCTGCCCTTCAGTAATATAACCTGTAAGGTCAGGAACCGGGTGAGTCTTATCATCTTCAGGCATAGTCAAAACCGGTACCATCGTAATAGAACCGTTCTTACCTTTGATTCTTCCGGCACGTTCATATATGGTTGCAAGGTCTGTATAAAGATAACCAGGATAACCACGTCGTCCCGGAACCTCTTTACGTGCAGCACTAATTTCGCGAAGAGCTTCACAATAGTTGGTCATGTCATTGAGAATAACCAGAACCTGCATATCTCTTTCAAATGCAAGATATTCTGCAGCAGTAAGAGCAACACGAGGTGTAGCGATTCTCTCAATAGCAGGGTCATTAGCAAGATTGATAAACAGAACAGCTCTTTCAATCGCGCCTGTACTTGTCAAATCATTAATGAAAAACTGTGCGGCCTCAAAGGTAATACCCATTGCCGCAAAAACAACCGCAAACTCTTCACCTTCACCCAAAACAGTTGCCTGACGGGCAAGCTGGGCAGTAATTTCATCATGCGGCAAACCTGAGCCTGAGAAAATAGGAAGCTTCTGACCACGAACCAAGGGGTTCAATCCATCAATAGTTGAGATACCCGTTTGAATAAATTCATTTGGATAATCACGACTGAACGGGTTGATTGGGCTGCCGTTAATATTAAGCCTTTTATCAGCAATAATAGCCGGGCCATTATCCGCCGGCTGACCTGTACCGGTAAATACACGGCCAAGTATATCAGGCGATACAGCAAGTTCCTGCGGCTTGCCAAGCAAACGCACCGTAGTGTCATCAGTATCAACACCTTCGGTACCTTCAAAAACCTGTACCAGCACACGGTTGCCGTCAACCTGCAATATCTGTCCATGCCGGATGCTGCCGTCACGAAGCTCTATATCTACAATATGACCATATTTGGCATTATCAACTGACTCTACCAACATCAAAGGTCCTGCTATACTTGATACGGTCTTATATTCTTTTAACATTTTTACTCCTGTTCAGGGGATAAATAAACGGGACAAATTTAATATCATCCTATTTAATTTTCTCAATCATGCAAGCTTTCCGCTATTTAAGGTCAGCGAATTGCTTATCTATAGCTTTCTCTATTGCCTCTATCTTTTCAATCTCTTCTTCAGGGATATACTTACATCTTGCAATCTCTTCACGCACAGAAAGGCTGAAGATATCCTTCGTATCAATATCACGTTCTATTGCCTCGATTCCCTTTGCGTGGAAATGAAGTATGAGCTTGAGCATAAGATACTGTTTAGGTAAAGAGGTGAATGTATCAACCTTATGGAATGCGTTCTGGTGCAGATAATCCTCTCGAATACTCTTTGAAGTTTCAAGAGCCATCCTGTCTTTTGCACCAATAGCCTCGGCACCAACAAGACGAACAATCTCAACCAGTGATGCTTCCTGCTCAAGAAGCTGCATTGACTGGGTTATCATATGGTCCATTTTCTCCGCCATATCCTTATCATCAAAGCATTCCTTGAGATACTGCTTATAGAAAGAATAGCTTGTCAGCCAGTCTATAGCAGGGAAATGCCTTTGCTGGGCAAGACGTGCCTGAAGTGACCAGAAAACCTTAACAACATGCAAGGTTGCCTGAACAACTGAGTCGGACAAGTCACCACCAGGAGGACTGACAGCTCCAATGATTGAAACAGCACCTTCTCTTTGCGGGCTTCCAAGGCATTCTATTCTTCCACCACGCTCATAGAAAGATGCGATTCTTGCGCCAAGATAGGCCGGATAACCTTCCTCGGCAGGCATCTCTTCCAATCGAGTTGAAATCTCACGCATAGCCTCAGCCCATCGGCTTGTACTATCGGCCATAAGTGCAACCTTATAACCCATATCACGGTAATATTCCGCAATAGTAATACCCGTATACACTGACGCTTCACGTGCGGCCACCGGCATATCGGAAGTGTTGGCAATAAGTACAACACGCTCCATAAGCGGCTTGCCCGTTTTGGGGTCCGTCAGTTCAGGGAACTCGGTAAGAACATCTGTCATTTCATTACCGCGCTCACCACATCCTATATAAACAACGACATCGGCATCAATCCATTTGGCAAGCTGATGCTGCACAACAGTCTTACCGGTACCGAAAGGCCCAGGCACACAAGCTGTACCACCTACAGCCAATGGGAAGAAAGTATCTATAACCCTCTGGCCGCTTATCATCGCACGATTAGGCGACAATCTGTTCTTGTTTGCTCTGGGACTACGTACAGGGCATTTCTGCATAAGCTGAACAGGCGTCTCATTTCCATCAGCATCAACAATCACAGCAATGTCTTCGGTTACTGTAAATTCTCCGCTTTCAATGGACTTCAATGTACCGCTTATCTTTGGCGGAACCATTATTTTATGCAGGAGCAATGAACTTTCCTGCACCTGCCCCAATACATCGCCGCCTGAGACTTTATCGCCTTCATTAGCCAATGCTTCAAAGGTCCATTTCTTGTCTCTATCAAGCCCTGGCAGATCATTTCCTCGACTTATATAACTGCCTTCCGATTCATAAAGAGCCTGCAAAGGCCTCTGAATACCATCGTAAATATTAGAGATCAGCCCCGGGCCTAATTCCACGCTAAGTGGAGCACCGGAATTAACAACAGGCTCACCCGGTCCAACGCCGACCGTATCCTCATAAACCTGGATACTGGCCCTGCCGCTATCCAGCTCAACAATCTCGCCAATGAGATTATCTTCACCAACGCGTACAACGTCGTACATCTTGGCTTTTGCCATTCCTTCAGCCGTAACAACCGGCCCCGCCACTTTTACTACTGTTCCCTGTCCAAGTTCTGCCATATTATAATATCCTGTAATTCTTTTCTTAAAGTTCAGGCTTTTCTAACTTATCATGTAGTCACTATATCAATACCTGTCGCAAGCTTTAATGCTCTGGCAAGCTCGGCAACAGCAAATCCTTCAGGTTCTTTGGTGAAAGGCACTACTACAACGCAAGGCAACGATTCCTTGTCGACCTCATCAAAGATGTCCTTAGCGCTGTGCGCAACATCCTCTGCTACAACTACAAGAGAGAACTTTTCTTCCAGAATCTTCCTGGCACTCTCCCGTATCTGCTCCGCTTCATTTTCAACCGGAAAGCTGCTCAGACCAAGTGCCGTAAAAGGCATAACAAAGTCCGCGTTTCCAAGTGCTGCCGCTTTACCTGTCATCTAAATCAAACCCTTCATAAATATTAAACTCCCAGCCTGTCAAGAATAAGCTGTTTATCCAGCATATTGCTCTTGGCGGTGAGTACCATTCTTATTTTTCTAATCTGTTCTGATTTCCTGAAATAATAACTGATCGCCGGCTGGATTCCTGCCGTTATCTGGCCTGAAAGCTCGCAGCATTCATCCATATATTTGTCACATAACGATTCAAGTCGCAAAAATGAATTCTGTCTGTTCAAATAATCAATACCAGCCTCGATCAATGCTCCATATGGAGTTGCATAACAGATATTCGCAAACTGATCAAGCCCGCCAAGCAGAGCAGATTTAAGCTTATCAATATCAATAAATCCACCATCTATAAAGCCATCCATTGAGTCGCTTTCGATAAGCTTCTTACGCATAACTGTCTTGATATTGGTAAGATCAGCACGAACCTTAGCCAATCCGTATAAATATGTGCTGTCGGCACTGGATGCCAAATCAATCAAAGCATCAAATTCGGCCTGATCAACAACATGATCGATATCGCGTATATCTTTATCCTGATAGTAAGCAAGTATGCCTTCCTCTATTGCCGCCTGCATATGCTTGGGTAAAAAGCTGTAGTCGTTGTGCTCGAATACTGTTTCGTATACATCCGGTGCTTCACTTCCACCAAGACAATAATCAGTTCCTATCGGCTTCTCAGTTACAAACCGTCTTAAGGCAAGCCTAAGATTTGACATATCTATCATTATGCAGGGAAGCTGAGAAACAGGGCTGTCGCTTAGAAGGTCTTTGAAAAAAGCCAATAGCTCCTGCCTACGTTCGGCAAGCATATTTTCGACTTCAGCAAGAGACACTTTACTTTGCCCTAAAGAATACTCACTGCCCGAAAGCATCTCAACCGCACTGCCAAGATCCGCTGAAGAAGCCATATCCTGAAAAACAGAATCTGACAGCAGATCAGTCTCCATTGAGCGAATCAACGCCGCCTGAAAAGCAAAATGCCAGTCATCTCCGCCAACATCAGGGAGCATAGCAATATTTATTTCATTAGTAAAAACAGTCATTATTAAACGTTTCCTCTTCAGGCAAGATTCTATTGTGCAAAAAGCTCTGTAGCAATAGTAGTTTCAAGGCTTTCCCTTGCCATCTGAAGCAGTACACTAACAGATATGTTAACCCTGACATCACCACGTTTCAAGACCACGCCTCTGTCAAAATCTCCTCTTTCCTGAGAAAATGTCAGATTTGAAGCCTTCTCAAAACCCGGGTCAGCGTTAATCTCTTCCGTTAATGATGCATCAATCACATCTTCCTTGCGTCCGGCAATAACAACCTCATCTCCATTTTCAACAGCAGAGGATATGAGCTTCTTATATAAATTCCTGTAAGAATCCCTGTCGGTATCCAGAAGTTTCTGACGAGCGTTCTCAAATACCTCAGCAAGCACCTTCTGCTTTGATGACAATATATCTTTCCTGCTCTTCATACGCGCCGACGCAAGTATTCTTTGCTTCTTATCATCTGCTGCATTCTTGGCAAGAGTCTCGCTTTGCTTATCAAAATCAGCCAACAGTTTTTCCGTTTCTTCATTAAATTCAGAAACTTCCTGCTCAGCCTTTTTGATTATGGCATCAGCCTCTTCTCTGGCCTCAGACAATATCTTTTCGATAACTTCTTTAGCTTCCATAGTTCATTCCGATCAAACCGGTATCACCGGCTGGTATTATCAACTTTATACGAGGGTATTACCCAACAATCTATCAACCGTATCAAACTCCGGCTGCAACCTTAAGGTCTGTCCAGTTGACACCCTTAAGATAGATAAGAATCTGAATAACAAGACCAAACAAAGCATAAAGTTCAACCATAACGGCATACATAACACCGGCTTTAATAGCCATTTCCTGGCGTTTTGCAGCCATGAGAATACCGGCGGCACAAACACGGCCCTGATATATACCACTTACAAGACCTGAAACACCCATAGCCAAACATGCGGCAAGAAGGATCAAACCGTCCCACAGGCTAAGAGGCAACAACTGTCCGCCAAAAGCACCCATATTAAACATAACCAGAAGTGCACCTACAAGGCCGTAAATACCCTGCGTACTGGGCAAAGCGACCAAAAGAAGGTTTGTTGTATAACGTTCCGGTTTGTCAGCAAGAACACCCGCGGCTGCACGACCGGCAGCGCCGATACCGATAGCCGAACCTGATCCGGCGAGAAACACCGACAACGCTACTCCTACAAAAGCTATTGCACTACCAATACCGATTTCCATTTTTAGTTATCCTTTCAAAAAACTTTCTATTCTGCTTATCAATTGTTAGTAAATTTTATTTAACAGTATCTTCTTCTTTTATATATACGTATTTATATTCTTCAGCAAAAGGCTCAAACGGTTTTCCGCCGCCTTCAAGAAATTTTGGGAAAAACTCTACGAACTGCAAACGCATTGAGTGAACAAAAGCACCAAGCAGCGACTGCAATACATTGAATATATGTCCGCAAACAAGGAATATTATCGCAAGTATCGGACCTACATACGGCGTATCACCAATGATACCGGCAATAATATTAACAGCCATTGCAACACCGCCGGTTGCCATTCCAAGAGCCATCAACCTTAAATAACTCAACAAGTCACCAAGATAGAAAATAGCACTGAAAAGGTTATAAGATCCCATACCGATTCTTGCTCCTATTCCACCTTCCCTATGGCTCAAGAACAGTATCATTGCCGCCGATACATATATCAGCAATACGGCAACTTTTCCCACCACTGGTGAAAGGTAGCCGGCTTTAGAAGCCGCCATGACCAGGAAAGAATTAAGCATCACAAGCCACGTAAGTTTATCGCAAACAGCGGCAAATAATCCATTGTTCTTCAGTATATTGAAAAATCCAACAACAAGACCGATCATTATCTGCAGATACCCAAGTATTATACTCATAACCAGGAAGGTCATTGGGTCCTCAAGCGGATTAAACCAGGTTGTCTTCTGAATAAAAGTCTCAAGCCAGCCTATATTAAATTTCTGTGCCGCATCAAGCAGTGTACTGCCAAACCATCCACCTGTCATAGCACCGGCAAAAACAGTCAATACCGAGCAGATCAGCAGGAGTTTCATAAAGCTCTTCCCGGTCTGCATTTTTCTCATCATATAGATGGAAACACCAATCATCAGCAAACCATACCCTGCATCAGTAAGACACAGCGCAAAGAATATTGCAAAGAAAGGCGCAAGTACAACTGTAGGATCAACCTCAAAATATTGCGGTTTTCCATATAAATTTGTTATGATCTCAAACGGCTTGGCCCATTTCTTATTCTCAATCTCAACAGGAACCTGTTCATCCGGCTCGGGTTCTATTGGGCAAACACTTGATGCATCAAAGTCCATCACGATTTCTTTGAGCCTGTGCATATCATCTTTTTTGACCCACCCCTCAAAAATTCGAGTCCGTTCTGTGATTCCTGCTTTGTTATAAACTGAACCAGCTATACGTTTGTTCCCATAGTGGTCATACATCATCTCAAGTTCAAGCAAAGAATCGGCAAGCTTTGATGCCTGATGAGTAATATCCTTTTGTCTCTCATTCAGGAAATGAAGCTCTTTCTCAATTTTCTCAATATTTTCAGAGACGGAGCCTTCAAGCCCCTCAAAATTAATCGCCTCAAACTCTTCTGCCCTGAGAAGTTTATATACATCAGCAGAACTCTGCTTAAGAGTTACTATAATAAAATAAACTTGCGTCTTGGTCTCAGTTACAACCGTAACGCTTGCACCATTTTGTCCATCATTCAGTTTTTCATTGAGTTTCTGCCAATTGTTAGCAGGAACCATTCCGGAAAAAACATCTACACTTTCAAGCGAATTCAAATTAGCAAGATCATCCTCTAAAGATGTCCAAGGCCTTAAAGAATTAAGCTTGGCGTTGAGATTATCCTGCTCGCTGCTTATCTTCGTAAGCTCATTGTTGAGCTCTGTAGCTTTGCTTAAAACGGCATCAGTCTTCTCAGACTCGACATTTTCCTGATACTCATAACTGTCAACAACAACTCGCGGAGCCAGCAGAGTAGCCAGAGGCTTACCCTTATGGTGCTGCTTGAGAAAAGTTATCGCTTTGTCCAGTTTTTGAAAAGTTTCCTCAGTATCACGGTCTCGTTTCACCTGAGGCTTCAATTCTTCATCAGCCTTCAAAACCGTAGAAGACTCTTCATCCAGTATATGGAGAATTCCAGCCTTCTGAATGCTCTTTAAGAGATTTTCAGATTGCGACTGATGACTAATTATCAATATCTTTTGAACTCCGGCTACTGCCATTGTCAGACCTCATACTTCTCTTTAATTTTCAGCCAGAGAATTCACAAACCCTGTAACTTTTTCAACAGCATCATTTAATGACTGTCCAGTTTTACTGTTGATATCCTGGCATATTTTATTCGACTCCATCTCAAGAGATGAAGCCTGCATAGAAGCTTCATTATCGGCATCATCAACGGCTTTTTCAATCGTCTCGCGTCTTACAGACCTTCTATCTTCAAGCGATTGAGCCCGTTGTTTCTTTGCCTGCTCAGTAATTTCCGCAGCCTTCTCTTTGGCCTCAGAAACTATCTCTTTAGCTTGCTTTTCCGCTTCTTTGATTTCCTTAATTATTTCCATAGTTTATCCCATAACTCTTAAATCAACCATAAAGTATCATACTCAATAAGAATAGCATTTCAAGTCTTTATCGATTTTTTAACAATTAGCTTGTTGTACATTTAACTTTAACCCAATATAAAACTAAGATACTATCATCTCACAATGTTTCATAGCAAGAATTATCTGGTCTGCTACCTGCTCTGCAGTAAATACAGAATTATCCAAGGTCATGTTAAAAGCAGGAGTCTTTGGATTAGCCTGCGAATAAGTTTGCCTTAGATAATGCCTTGTCCGTTCAACTTCTTTAAGTCTCTCGGCAGCCATATCCTTGCTCAGCTGCTCTCTGCGACAAACCCTCTGAAGCCTCCAACTCTCAGGAGCTTCTATTCTTACACTAAGACCGTTCTCCATATCAGCAGTTGCCGCCGCACCACCCTGGCCAACAATTATCGAGTGACCCTCAACGGCAATCTTACGAACTATCGCCGCAATCTGACTTCTTACCTGAAAAGTATCAGGAGCAGAATTCACACGGACGTTTTTTAAAATTTCATAAAGAAAACCAGTTTTCTCAGTCCTTGCCTTCTCAATGGCTTCCACAGAATAGCCAGATTCATCTGCAAGTTTTCTCAGTATTTCCTTACGATATACTTTCCACTTCTTCGCATCGTCCATCTCATTAAGTTTATTGGCGAGTATATCAGCAAGCTCATACCCTGAGCACCCGAATTCACGAGATATTGTCACAAAAGGTCCCATTTTAGGCTTTGCACCACTACCCGGTGAATTCTCTTTTATATAACCCTTAAGTGTTGGTCTGTCCATATCTGCTCCTTCGCTCTATATGAAATTAGTACACATTGGCATTATAACACTTTTAATATATGAAACCAGAAAAAAACACTTTCTTTATAAGCAATAAGCCTGCTAATAAAACACAAACAAACCACTACAAACACAAACAAACACTTATTATTTGTGATTCAGTTTATTTGTATAATATTTGCCCTGTCTCAGTCATCAGTTCTAACAAATCAAGACGATACCTAATCAGGCTTGAGGCAACTGCACCAGAGGCACGAACAAGATCACGCTGGGATTCATTAAGCCTTGTAAGCGATTCAGTACCCGCCTTATACGACTTCTCCACGTTATCTCTTATCTTTGAAGTCAATTCAAATGTCTCTTTGTAAAGAAGATAAATCTGATAAGAAGATGCAGCATTTGCCATTATGCCCCTTATTGAAGACTGTATCTCCAATATTTTATTATTCTTTTGAGCCTTAAGCTGTCTAACCAAGGCTTCTGCATTTTTAACATCAGCATATCTTCGGCTACCGGTATAAAGATTCCACCTTGCTGCAATACCAATATAGCTTCGATGCTCATCTTGGTCAACAGCAGCAATATCATCCTGATCAAGATACTCAAAACCACCAAACACCGATAAAGCCGGACTATACGCTGCCTTATTTTGTCTTACAAGCTGCCGGGCTTCCATTACAGATGCGTTTAAAGCCTTCAAATCGGGACGATTAGCGACAGCCAAAGCGATTTGCGTATCAATATTCTCTGTCGGTTTGCTAATCTTCGAATCAGTTCTTACAGGATACATGTCCGCCTGAAGCTTTGCATCAGGCAATGCCATAAGCCTTGCGAGAACAGTAGCCGCAACTTCAAAGCCTCGCTGGGAATCAACATAATCAGCTTTTGCTTCTATTGCTTTGACAGTAAAATTAAGCATTTCAGATTCAGGTGCAACACCAACCTGCCAGCGTTTCCTTGAATCATCCTCAAGCCTCTTATTAAAAGTCATATTCTCATCTGCTATTACCATTTGTTCAACAGAAAGCTGCGCCTGATAAAAGGCTGTTGAAACAGCCTGAACAAGAAGTCTTTGAGTATCCTTCAATAGTTCTTCATTTCTTTCTACGCCATATTTAGCCCCCAGAATCCTTGCCTCTCTGGCAAAACCGTCAAAAAGAAGCCAATTTATTTGAATACCCGCAGAATTCTGCTTAAAAGAATCATGTGCCCTTACAGAAGGATTCCAATCTAATTGCTCAACACCATCATATAAGCTTGCAGTTGCATTAGCAGATACAACCGGCAAAAGCGAGGACTTTGCACCTCGAAGCAATTGCTCTGCTGCAACAATACCTTCAAGAGCTTGCTCAATACCTGGGTTATTCTCAAGTGCCAATTCTCGCGCCTGAGAGCAAGTCAAATTACCAACTGGAATATTACGATTTTGTTGCGGATACGAAACCCCTGCAACAAACAATATTATCAACAAAAGTATTTTAGTTTTCATATTCACTCCGTCAAAGATGTTCTGATTCAGCTTTAACTTTATAAACTATCGAATAAGTTACCGGGACAACGATAAGCGTTAGGAATGTTGCAACAAAGAGCCCACCCATTATCGTAGCTGCCATAGCCGCATAAAGAGGATCGGTTACAAGCGGTGACATTCCAAGTATTGTAGTACCTGAAGCCATGATTACAGGTCGCATACGACTTACAGATGAATCAAGGATTGCTTTATAGGGAGCCTTACCTGCCTGAAGATCAAGTTCAACCTGATCAATCAATACAATCGCATTTTTGATCAGCATTCCGGAAAGCCCAAGAAATCCGAGTATTGACATAAAACCGAATGCAAGGTTTGTAGCCCAAAGTCCAAGAAATACGCCTATAATTGAAAGAGGTACTGTCAAAAATATTATCAGAGGCCGCCGAACTGAATTGAACAGCCAAACGACAATAACAAACATTCCAATCACACATATCGGAAAAATTTTCTGTAGAGGTTCCTGACCATCCACTGACTCCTCATACTCTCCACCCCATTCCATAGTGTATCCGACAGGAAGCTCTATCGCTTCTATCTGTTTTAACATCGCATTTCTAACTGGATCAGCCAACCCTTTGACAGGATTGCACTGTACAGTAACAGTAGACCGCCTGTTACGTCTTTGTACCAGAGGCCACTCCCACTGAGGCTTAACTCCCGTTACAACCTGCTTAATCGGTACAAATGTACTGTAAGCCGAACTCCAGACCTGTACATTCTCAATATTCTCTATTGTTTTTCTGTCTTTTTCAGAAGCACGTGAAACTATAGGTATAAGCTCATCAGCTTCCCTGTAGAGTCCTACTGCAACACCGTTAAAGTTCCACTGCAGCGACTGGGAAAGATCGCTTCTTGTAACCCCGACATTTCTCGCCTGTGTTTCAGAGAAGTCTGGACGAATGGTACGCACCATTTGCCGCCAGTCAGTCCTTACATCCCTTGTATTGCCAGTTTTCCTCATTACATCCATCGCTTCTTTGCTGAGCCGGTTAAGTACATCAATATCTGGACCACTAAACCGTACTTCAATCAAATATGCCATTGATGGGCCGCTTATAATCTTAGAACAATAAGGCTCTGAGTCCGGGTAATTCTCTGCAAGATAACTGTCAGTCTTCTCTATTAAAGAGTCAATATTCCGATAGTCATCAACCTCAACAAGAAGCTGGCCATAGCTTGAATTTCGACTCTCGTATTCGTAGTTAAGCACGAATCTCAATGAACCCTCACCAACAAAAGTAGTTACATTCTCGACACCCTCAAAATCAGAGACATTTCTCTCAATTTTCTTAAGATCATCAGAAGTATGGCTTATATGAGTTCCTTGCGGAGTCCAGTAATTAACATAAAAATATCTCTGCATTGAAGATGGGAAAAATGCCTTTGGAATACTCTTAAAACCTGCCATTGCAAGCACAAGTATTCCCACTGTAATAGCCACTGTTATATAACGATGTTTAATCGTATGATGCAGCAAGCCGCGATACATTCGGAACATTTTTTTATCGTAAGGATTAAATCCTTCTTCGACATCAGGAATTTTTAGAAACCATACGCAAAATAAAGGAGTTACAGTAACAGCAAGCACCCAGCTTGTAAGCAGAGAAATAGCCATTACATAGAAAAGGCTTCGACAGAATTCACCAACATTTCCTGGAGCAAAACCTATTGCGGCAAAAGCAAGGACAGCCACAAAAGTAGCACCAAGCAACGGCCACATTGTATCCCTGACAACATCAACCGCCGCTTCCTCTCGGCTTTCACCTTTTTCAACTCTCACTAAAATACCATCTGCAACAACAATCGCATTGTCAACAAGCATGCCAAGTGCAAGAATGAGAGCGCCAAGTGAAATTTTCTGTAAATCGATATCCATTATAAGCATACCGATAAAAGTACAAAGTATAGTAAGAAGCAATATGACTCCTATGAGACAACCACTCTGCCATCCCATAAACAGCATCAGAAGTACCACAACAATAACTACAGCTTCTACTAAATTGATTACAAAATTATCAACAGACTTTGTTACGATTTCACTTTGATAATATATGGGATTAAGCTTCATGCCCTCAGGAATCTCAGGCTCAAGCTGTTTAAGCTTTTCCTTTACAGCCTGTCCCATTGTAACAACATTACCACCATCAACTGTTGATATTCCAATACCTATACACTTCTTGCCATTGAACCTCATTACATTTCTTGGAGGATCAACATAATCTCTGTATATATTTGCAATATCACCAAGTCTGACCAAGCTGTCTGAGGAGCCGACATAAAGATCAGCAATAACCTGTTCGCTCTCGAAATCACCAGTTGGTGTTATCCGCATATACTCTTTGTCAACATCAACTTGGCCGCTTTGCTGAACAATATTCTGATTCTGAATAGTCGAATATATCTGCTGAGGCGAAACCCCAAGCTCAGCTATTTTAGAACGATCAAACTCAACATAGATGACTTCCTGACGCAGTCCCCAAAAATCAATTTTGGCAACGTCATGACAAAAGAGCAATTCTTTTTTGATACTGTCAGCATAATCTTTAAGCTCGGCATAAGAGTGGCCCTCACCTGTAAGAGCAAAATACACGCCATATACATCACCAAAATCATCATTAACGATTGACGGACCTGCTCCAGGTGGAAGCAAACCCTGACAATCATTTACTTTACGCCTCAGTTCATCCCATATCTGCGGTAACTCCCCTGCTAAAAATTCGTCTTTCATATCTACATAAACTATTGAAAGACCTTCCTGCGAAGTAGAGTATATCTCTTTTACCTGGCCCATTTGCTGGATAGCTTCTTCGATTACATCAGTAACCTCTTCCTCTACCTCAGAAGGGCTTGCACCAGGGTAAGAAGTAGCTACAAGAGCCGTCTTAATTGTGAAATTAGGATCTTCGAGCTGCCCAAGATTTCCGAAAGCCCATATTCCGCCGCCAATCGCCATTAAGGTCATTACAACCATGACAGTCCGCTTACGTAGGGCAAAAACTGCTGGATTCATATTATTCAATACCTTTGCTGCCTATCTCAGTTAGTAGTATTTATCGGATCAAGTATCATATCAGATGTTATATAATCAACACCTTCAATAACTATCTTATCACTTGGCTTGAGACCTTTTACCACCCTTACTTTAGAAGAGCCAACAAGCCCGTCAAGCTCAACTTCAGTAAACTTTGCCTTCTTAGCAACCTGATCATAAACCCAAACATTATTTTGTCCCTCCATTCCAGGTACGATTGCACTGACAGGCACAGTTGCAACTGCTTGAGGTACAGTATCGCCGCCCCAATGGATTTCAGCTGTCATTCCTGGAAAAACCTGTACATTATCAGGAGCTTTCATACAGAAAGTAACACTGTATGTTCTTGTTATCTTATCAGCAGCGGTACTCCACTCCTTCAGCTCAGCTTCAAATTCACGAGATTTGATTGCCGGTAATTTTACAATCCCCGAAACACCTTTCTTAATCAAAAGAGAAACTATTTCATTCTCTGGTATCCTTGCCTCTATCTCAAGAACCGCAATTTTGTGCATTTTAAGCACAACCTGACCGGCTTCTATCATTTCATAGTTTTCTACAAGCTGATCTGTAATAATACCATCATAAGGAGCCCTTAAAGAAGTATCTTCAAGTTTATGATCAGCAATCTGAAGCTGTGCAGTGATTGCCTTAACCTGAGCAATCGCTGTGTCCTTTAGATTCTTGGCGCTATCATAATCTGCCTGCGGAATAACTTTTTGATTCCATAACTTGACAGCCCTTTCAAAATCCCTGTTTGCCTTTTCACACGCAGACTCCGCTGATGCAAGAGAAGCCTTAAGCACTTCGATATTATCAAGAAAGTCGCGACTATCTATCTGCATCAAAACATCACCGGATTTAACCTCGTCACCCGGCGAAACATTAACGCTTACAAGCGGACCATCGACCCTGAAAGAAAGCTGCGTAGTATCAGAAGCTTTTATGCTGGCAGGATAGCAATTATTACCTTCGAGTTTCACCATAGATACATCTGCAACAACAACAGGCTTGGGGTCCTCCTGCTGAGCAGAACAGTAAGCAGCCAACCCCATAACAACACAAAGCAAAAATCTTTTACATTTTGATATAAACATTCTCATATTACCTATTTATCCAATTCATCTACAGGCAAACCAAGGATGAACTGCGTCTGCCTTGTTAAAATATCTTCCATATCTCTTAAATATTCTTCACTAAACTCATCAGATTCGAGACGTTCAAGAATAGTCTCATAATAATCTGCCTGAAAAAAGACAGGCGTACTCATCACGAGAAACCGAAGCACATATTGCTGTTGAGTCAAATCCGGTTTTATACGACTTATCAGTTCAATAACAGCATTTTCTTCATCCTGCACCATGCTATCGAGGACATTTTGAAGACCACATTTAAACTGAAATACCTGATAAACAACTCTCATGTGCCACCATGGACGTTTTTTATCAAAAGTAACTCTAACATTACGTTTTATAACCGCCCTTACAGCATTCGCCTGACCTTCGGGAGTATCAAGCACATCTAAAAAAGGTGCAATAGCATCTTTAACCGAGAAACGATCACGAAAAATCATTACAGATTTGACAACCGCTTCAAAAAGAGCATTCTTACCACCAAAATGATAATGAATACTTCCAATATTGGCATTAGCCCTTTTAGCTATAGCCCTTGTCGAAACATTCGGAAATCCAATCTCTGCGGCCAATTCGCCTGCCGCATCAATCAAGTCATCACGAGTTTTTTCACTACTTGCATACATAAAGACCACCTATTTATTAATCACTTGACTAAATTTAACCAAAAGACCAAATTAAGTCAAATGATTAAATTTAAAAAAGAAAAATTCCCCAAAAAAAAATAACACGTAAACTTAATCAGATTTTTTACCCGTCAATACGGCTGCAACTGAAAAAAGAACTGAAATAAGAAATGCAATTATAGAGAAAAGCTGTTTATTAGAAGAGAAATTGGCATAAAGCCCTAAAGATCCACCCGTTACAATTGCAATATAAACGAATATTGGTTTAAGCTTAGTCTTTTTAGAGACAAGTATTGCAATGAACACAGGTGCAATAACACCACAATTAAAAACGCTGTATGATAGCAGTAAAGTCTTTATTATGTCAGCCTTTATCCACGCAACAGCCAAAGCTGCAACACCAATAAATAAAGTAACAATACGTATACTTTTAACACTCGTAAAGTTTTTAAACTGACCAGATACAATAGCCGACGAAGTAATCAGGCAGGTGTCAGCAGAAGAAATTATAGCCGACAACAACCCTAAGGAAAGCAATACCCCTACACCAGAAGGCAGTTTGTTACCAAGTATCCACACCAAAGCCTCCTGACCTTCAGGAATTTCACAAAACTTCCTCGCCCAAAGACCAATAGTAACAATCTCGACACTTATAAAAAATAGAATAAAGCCGGAAAAATAAGCTGATTTTTTTGCTATATTATTACTGCCTGCAGAAAAATAACGACTGAAAATATCAGGACCTATCAGAAACCCACTTCCCACAATAAGCATAAAGTAGGCTATATTACTAATTCTAAATCCACTATCCTCATCAGGTAATGCGTAAATATTGAAACTCCAATTATTTTTGAAAAGAAAGGCAACTGTAAGCAAAATCCCAAAAACCATCATGAAAAACTGAATCATATCTGTCTTGAGTACAGAAAACTGCCCTCCAGCAACGCAATAACCAATTATCAGAAAAGAAGTAATAGCAAGAGAAGATGTGTAACCCAAATCACAACAACCATCTATCAATTTTGCTGCAGCTATAAACTGGGCTGCAATTATACCTGTCCAGGCAATAACTATTACCAATGTTATCAGTTTCGCACTGCCTACATCAATCAGTATTTTTGCAGCCTCTACAAGTGTTTTTGCACCTGTATCTCTAACTCTGGCCGCAACCCAAATTCCAGAAAAAAACAAGCCGACAGCTCCACTTCCAAGCCACAACATAGCTGAAGGGCCACTTTTATAAGCAAGCTGCACAACTCCCATAGTAGCCGAGGCCCCAATGACACTGGCAAGAATCGAAGAAGTTACCATTAGAGTCCCTCTTTTTCTTCCGGCCAAAACGAAATCATCAAAATTTTTCACCTTGCTAAAATCACTGAAGGCAACCCAAACGATAAAAATCGCGTATATTATTAAAAATATGGACATAATAGATTATCAGACAATTACACGTCTTAAGTGTCTATGGAGTGATATCAATATTTCATAACATATTGTTCCGGCAATATCAGCAAGCCCATAAGCACTTGCCGGTGATTTCTGGTCATCATCAATCACGGTAACCCAATCACCAACCTTAACCCCAGGTATATCCGTCACATCAACCATTATCTGATCCATGCAGACCCGACCGATTACCGGCGCAAACCCCTCTCCAATTCGCACCTTCGCTTTATTCGAAAAACTTCTTTGGTAGCCATCTGAATACCCAAAGGGCACAATAGCAGAAACCGTGTCTCTTTTTGTAAAATACGACCTGCCATAACTCACTGAACGACCTGCCGGTATACGTTTTAGCTGAACGATCGGTACTTGCAGCTGCATTACGGGGTACAAATCAATCGGCGGTTTTTTCTGCGATCTTGAATAATAGCCATACATTGCAATTCCGCATCTGGCCATATCAAAATGACTGTCTTGCAATTTCATAGTTGCCGCACTATTGGCTGAATGTATTATAACATCCTTGCGAGAATCTAATTTATACATTGCCAAAAATCTTTTAAAATTTTCAAGCTGCTCATATGCAAATGACAAATCATCCTCATCAGCAGTTGCAAAATGTGTATAAACGCCGGCAAGCTTCAAATTTTGACTTGAATCTATTATTTCAATGACCTTGCCTGCATTGACAGGCTCAATCCCTAAGCGGCCCATGCCGGTTTCAATATTAATATGTATATTGAGCTTGATATTGGCTTCAGATGCCTTGGCCGCAACATGCTCGGCAGCATCTATTCCGCAAATCGCACAATGATAATCATTCTCTGCACAGAGGGTCAAATGTTCAGTACTTGTTGACTGATTCAATGGTTCAAATATAAGTATTCGCTGATGAGCTCTTATAACAGGACTAATATGAATTGCCTCAAAAACATTAGCAACGGCAAAAAAATCAACAGGTTCGTCCCTGAGTATACTAACCACTTCCGTTGCACCATGCCCGTAAGCATTAGCTTTGACTACGGCACAAAATTTAGTTTCTGGTCTGCAAAGGGAGCGGAGATTGGCAACATTTTGCCGCAAACGCTGTGAATATATATTAACTTTAAGATCATTGCGGAAAAGCTTATTGTCATCCAATGACATATTAACTCCTGACTATATCAATCCATAGCCTGAATAACTCATAGAATGCCCGAAGTATCACGAAAGGATTGGCACCGGTTGCATGTCCATACTGACGAGGATAATGTTTAACGGGCATCTGAATTATCTTATAGCCCTTACGAACTGCACGTGCAAGAATTTCAGTGTCTATCAAAGCACCGGTACTTTTGAGCTCAAATGTGTCAAATATTTCTCGTTTATACAGCTTAAACGCACAATCAACGTCCTTGCCAGGCATATTGAACATAAATCCGATTAAAGCCGACCAGCAAACGGCGTTGAATTTGCGTATAAAGCCTTCGCTTCTATTACTGCGATAACACGATACAATATCGCAGCCACCTTCAATTGTCGTCATCAGTTCCACAACCCCGACAAGCTCAGAGAGATCAAATTGACAATCACCATCTGTATAAAAGACATATTCCTTGGTCGCAGCCTCAAATCCACTTCTCAGAGCAGAACCGTATCCTTTATTTGTAGGATGATGAACAACCTTTACATCTTCATGACGGCCGGCAAGGTCATCAAGAAGCTCCCTGCTGCCATCAGTACTACCATCATTGACAATGATTATCTCGTAATCATCCGAAACCTCTGGAATCACACGCTGGGCATCAGCAACCATTCTTGCGATATTTCCAACTTCATTATAACAAGGAAAAAAAACACTTAACGGTATCTTATTGCCAACTCTAATTCCAGTCATAGCCTCACCAATTATACTCTTTCATTAATTCTTTTCTTTGATCAGCAAGCTGACCTGCAAACTTTGTATAAGTAGCGGCTTTTTGCGGCTCTTTACTTGCAGCATTCTTGCTGATATAATTAAGAGCCATTATAACATTTGTAATTTTTTCTGCAAATCCATCTTCATTTTTATATTTCTCTTCGTTTGAAATATAATCAGAAACCATTGATTTGCAGTAATCATATATCTTGTCCTGAAGCTCAGGAGTTCGTCCGCAATTAAACAAGTAATTCAAGGCAGTTGCCGACCCTGTATCTTCAAACGCCTTTGATGCCAACTCAAATGCTCTCTGTGAATTAGAGCCAGCCAAATATGCCGCTTTAACAATATCCCTGTAACTTTCATCAGGGAAAACAGTTTTCCCATCGAATACTCCATCAAGCAAAGCTTTACCTCTTGAATCCTGTACGTTTACAAGCATTGTTTGCGAACTATCTGAATAAACCATCTTCCAGTTCAAACGTGAAGTCATAGCTCGCATGAAAAGACCTTTTTGCTGATTGGCCGGCATCAAAATAATCCAAACTTGATACTCTTTAAGCTTATTATCAAGGTATTCCGCAACCTCGGCAAGCTTTTGCCGGAATTCTGCTTTTGAGCCACTTTTCGATAGAGCCGCAAGCTCTTTGCCTTTGTCACCACCTGATAAGATATTAACATTATACTCTTGAAACATTTCAATATCATAAGCAGCCTGCGCCCTGCCATCCATGAACAATTTCAAAGGAATCTCACCTGTCTCTGGATCCGGAGTCTGGCAATAAGCAACGAAACCTCCTTCAGTCCAATAATTGAGCATATGTCCTGATAGATTATTCTCTCTTATAAAATCACATGCGCGGAATGGTTTGGCGTAAGAAGCAGTCATCCGCATAAAGACACTTGTCTTTTCTTTATCTATCGGCCAGGGATCAAGATATATCTTCTTGTACTTAATTCCGATTATCGCTCCAAAAACAATCACCCCAACCAATAAAGCTGCGGAAATTACAACTGAGAAAGAGGAAGCACCATTTTTGCCTTTTTCACTGCCCGAACGCTTTCTGCTAAGAATCATTTCATACATCTGTGTAAGCATCATTGCAAGCACCGGAACAAGCGTATAGGCTGCAATTGGAATAAATCGTCTCGAACGAATCGCCATTCCACAAGTGAATAATGCTATAAACAGTGGAATTATCGGCCAAGCGGGCCACTGATATCTATTTTCATAATTACCAGCTGAACTATCAGAGACAGCAGGCCTTAACATTCCCCAAAGCCAAAACCAAGCAAAGATAAAAAACAAACCAATAAAAAACATCGCAACAAAAGGTTTAGACACTCCTACCGGATTACTAAACTCAAAAGCACTATGCCACTCATTAACATTTTTCCACTCTTTTGCATGTTCACTAACCGTAATAATGAAAGTATGCGTAAGGTTTGTAAGATGATACGGATTGAATATTACCATCGCAATAAATGAAAACAAACCCGCAAAGAAGGTGTGCAAGAGAAGACCTCTTGGGACAGTGCCTAATATTTTCCATTTAAGATGGCTGGCAACAAAATAATAAAGCCAGAAAGGCACTATTATTATGAAAGCATATAGGTATCCGCCGTGAACGTTGGACCAGAAAACAAGCAGAGGCACAAGCAAATAGATATAAACGGTTCGTTTATGTACAGCAAGAAGCAAGATGTAAACATACAACGGCACAAGCATGTTGGAAAAAACAGCCGGCCTGATATCAATAAAACTTCGCGATACATACATTGCCCAGCAAGTAAGCACGGCACTTATAAGCCGACCTGCCCCCAAAAGCCTCGAAGAAAAATACAGGCATATTATAACCAACAGATTAATAGCAAATTTCCAGAACACAAGCATATTGTACGCCGGCTCCTGTTCTGAGCCAAAGACAGTCGTTAATTTGTAGAAAATAACCTGCGTAAGCCAGTTTTGGTTAACCCATCCAGTAGGATGCCACTTCTTTATCAAAGGTTGGAGCCACTGAGGATACTCTTCCAATTGTTCATCAGTAGGCCCAGCATCATGAGAATTAAAGCTGAAAGGCTCTACCGTATCAACACCATGATTTACAAAGTGCCTGCCACAGGCCATCGCAACCCATGTATCGCCGGCAGCTACCATATGAGTGCAGGCGTGGAAGGCAAATATAATCATTGCCACCCACGCCGTGCATTTAACTAATAAAATAGTCTTGTCTTTTGTTTGATTTTCGCTCAGGAGCTCAGCCATTTTTCGAGTCTGTCGATACCTTCCTTGATATTATCCATAGAACATGCGAAACTTAATCTAACATTATTGTCACAACCAAAAGGTCCACCCGGGACAAGTGCAACATTGGCTTGTTCAAGAAGGTTTTTGGCAAAGTCCATACTGTCGTTGATTACATTGCCGCCAATAGTCTTGCCATAATAGCTGCTCACATCAGGGAAACAGTAGAAAGCACCTGTCGGCTGGTCGCAACTAACGCCATCAATAGCATTCAGTCTTTCGCACATATAACCGGCACGCTTCTCAAACTGCTGTCTCATCTGCTCTACAACATCACCTGTGTCCTTATAGGCTGCAACAGCAGCATACTGAACAAAGCTGACAGGGTTCTGAGTCATATGAGACTGTAAACGTCCCATCGCAGAAATCACATCCTGAGGTCCCGCAGCATAGCCAACTCTCCAGCCTGTCATAGCGTATGCTTTACTAAAACCGTTTACAGTAATTGTACGATTATACGCATCTTCGCTTATTGAAGCAAAACTCTTAAATTCTGTACCATTATAAACAAGCTTTTCATATATTTCATCAGAAAGAACCATAATATCAGTTCCTTCAAGAACTTTCGCCAATTCCGCAAGCTCCTGCGGTGTGTAAGTGAAACCGCCCGGATTGCTCGGTGAATTGAGTAAAAACATTGCTGTTTTATCGGTGATAGCTTCTTTAAGCTGCTCAGGAGTAATCTTATAGCCATTCTCTTTGCTTGTTGATACTGGAACAAATACACCGCCTGCAAGCTTAACTGCCTCTGGGTAAGTTACCCAATAAGGTGTAGGCACGATTACCTCGTCGCCATCATCAATAATCGCCTGCATAGTTGAATAAACAGTATGCTTTGCACCAATATTTACAATAATCTGACTTGCGCCATAATCAAGACCGTTATCTTTCTTAAGCTTATCGGCAATAGCCTGACGAAGCTCAGGTATACCTGGCGTAGCCGTGTAACCGGTCTTGCCTTCGTTAAGCGCTTTGATAGCGGCATCTTTGATAAATTGAGGGGTATCAAAATCCGGTTCGCCTGCACCAAAACCAATAACGTCTTTACCTTGAGCCTTGAGCTCCTTAGCTCTGGAAGCCACTGCCATAGTAGCAGACGCAGGCACAGCCATAGCTCTTTTGCTTATTTTTGCCATTAAATCCTCTAAAAATTAACTACTCTCTTTATACTGTAACTACACAGCTTGGTTTACATAACCACAAAATCGCTATATTAGAGCATTTTTCATTGTCAAGGTCAAGAAAAAAGAAGGGATGAATCCTGCCTTTTTATTTCTTTTGGATTTAGAGTCGCAAAAAGCAAGAAATTTAAAACAAATAAAGCCCGTAAGCGATTAAACTTACAGGCTTTATACCATGGGCAATGAGGGATTCGAACCCGCGACCCGCTGATTAAGAGTCAGCTGCTCTACCAACTGAGCTAATTGCCCGAATGAGAGAGCATATGATATTAAAAAGTATCAGCGAATCAAGAACTTTTTCTCATTTTTTCAACAATTACCGACAGACTCGAAAGCCGTATTGGTTTGTTGTCGTTTCCGGAGTATTCGTACTTCTGTGCGAGACGCTGCAATCAATATAATTACTTGCCCAACTTCCTCCCCTTAGCACCTTCTCGTATCCAATAGAACTTGCGGTCCATTCCATTGCATTGCCGCTCATATCACAAAGTCCGTAGCCATATTCAAAGAAATATCCTTCAGGATTTGTAAACGGCATTTCCGAGAATTGGATTGGATTATTCAATCCAAAGTTTGCCTGCATAGGGTCAATCATAAGGCCGCAACCATAAATATATGTACCGTCATAATCTGCCACAGCCTGCCACTCCCATTCGGTCGGAAGCCTTACTCCGTAATAATCGCAGAACGCCTGAGCTCCATACCAGCTCACTTCGACGACCGCAAAGTCTTCCATATCATAAGCATCATGCGGACGCACACGAAACGTGCCGTCGTATGTTATCATGCTATAAACGCTCAGAGTGTACAGCACATCACCAGTCAATGAATACACGTAAGCTCCCTGAACATTAATTAATCCTTCAGTCATAGCATTGTTAAGAAAACGGCAATATTGACCATTAGAAATCTCGTATTTGCCCATTTCACCTGCAAAACCTTCATGTCCCGGTACGCCCGGATCCTGAATGTATACCCATTCAATATCAATTGGCGCAGGCTCTCGGTCAAGCCACTGACCAGCCATAGCAGACATGTCACCGATATTATCATTGCCATCATGATCTATATCCGCAAATATGCACCACTGCGGGGCTGTACAAGACTCAAGCCAACAAGAAGTCAGAGCATGAAGATCATAGATATCTACAAATCCATCTTTTGCTCCAATACCGCTAATACTCGCTATGTCACCATAATAATGCGTCAAATCGCTGTTTATGCAAAGCTCTATATAGCCGTCTTGCATACTAATATCGTAATACGACTGCTCAACAACGATGTAATATCTACCGGACATTTCGGCATGCCACCAGAATTCTTCACCATACCAATATTCAAATTCAAAAACTTCAGTATCGCCATCAGGTGCATAGATAGCGATATCCATATTACCTAGATTAAATATATTCATACTGAAACTGTAGTTCATTCCCGCAATAGCATCAAATGCAAAGATCGCCGGTGCGAACATGTCACCACCTAAATCAGCGATTCCACAATCGCCAGGCATCAATATCTGAGGATATTGCAAATCCAGCCCCACACCAAACACTTGTGGCTGCCACTGGCTGACCTTAACTATGTCTTCAATCGCCAGACACTCAAGTTCAAATGGATTTTCAAAACCAAATACCGGGGTAAAAGCACGTACATAGCCTTTCCACCCAAGACCTATGCCCTGAAGTACAAAATCTCCAGCCTGGTCAATGCGGGTACAGCTCACACGGCTGTCCTCAGGTGAGCAAATATCCGTAAAGGCTTCAACAAAAATCGGTGTATCAGAGCTGAATCCCTCGGCCGCCACATTGCCGTAAATATTCCCAAGCGGTCCTACTCGAATGTGTGTTTCGTTGATATCGCCGTCCTCACGAATAAAATCGGAAACTTCATAGGAATTTACCGACACATACTTGCCTATTAACATAGGGCAATAGTCATATAAGTCGATATTGAACTGAAGCCCCCTTTCAGTGAACATTGCATAATAATATCCGCCAGCAGGCATATTCCAGTCCCCATAACAGCCGTCATTGTTCCATTCAAAAACATCCATCTGAATATAATCTATTCCCTGAACACTAAGAACTATCTTTATGGTCCCCTCTACCTCTTCAGCACCGGGTGTGTAAGAGAATATTATCTCATATTCCCGCGCATAATATTCAAATTCAAGGTCATTAAAAACAATTTCACCCGAGAACAAACCTTCCGACATTGCCATATAAAGCCTGTCAATATCAAGATTGCCCGATGCATCACTGTCCACATCACCTGCTATATCCTGAAAGACTATCTGCTTATCGAACCAGAAGGCCGTCATATTATAGCCATAGTAGCTTTCGTATATCCTTTGCCAGGCGTAAAGCTCTGGTATCATGAACTCACCTTCTGGCTGCAAATTATAATCCATCTGCCAGGTCTGCTGCGTAAAATCAGGCAACGCGCCACCAAGTGTAGCGTCATTTCCAAGACCGGCACCTACTGTATCCGGAAGCGGAGCGTTCGTTCGGTCAAACTCAGGCAACAAGTCACGAAGGCTCAGCGGGTCGGGGTAGCGAGGAGTAGAGCCGTATATTGGATTGGGATCAAATGCCAATTTCTCTGCCTCAACATCACCAAGCATACCGCTTATATTATAAAGCTCGCCGGAAGTACTGCCCCAGTAATTGACATAACCGTCAGTCAAAACGGCCTTATCATTGTCAAGAGTGATAATCATATAGCCCCCACCCAAGTACATAGGAGTAACGGCTTCGAGTTCAAGCTCGAATACACCGGACTGATAAGCATAAACATCCGAAACATCCCACGCAGGAGGAAGATTTGGAGCCTGTATGGAAAGATAGCCGCCAATCGGCTGTTCTATCAAATCAAACTCAAGAAAGAGAGTACCTATTGAAAAACTACCACCCGAAAGCTCGTAAGTTCTGTAAGTCTCCATATCATAAAACTCAAGGCCATCATTGGATAGAGAGTCTCTCAACTGTGAAAGTTTGCCTATAGCTGCCTGTGCCAAAGGAATATCTTCCGGAGCTATGTATATGAATCTTTGCGTGTCAGGCTGATAGAAATCATCATTGATAATGTAATCCATAGCATCGATCGTGTAGCCAATGGCAGCAATTAAATCAGATGCGGCCTGAGCAAGAACATCTTTACCATTTGCCGGGTCGTTACTGGTCGGCAGGAGCCGGAGAAAATCGGGATTGGAAATTAGCAAGTCATCATTTATCGAAAAACAATCGGCATATAACTTTTCGATAATAATATCAATATTGGAAATTTGCTGATCGTATGCACCCGGGGAATTTAACGACGATTTCGTAAACAAAAGCATCCCCTTCAAAATAAGAACCTCTCCATAACCAATACGTACATTCATCATCATACCTGTTTGAGAAGGCGTAAATATAACCTCAAACTCATCACCTTCAGGACTGTCGATCTGGTCAAGCACGTCTATGATTGCATCAATCTCGGGCATGAGCCAGCTGTCAAGAGTATCTCCAACGGTCTGCATGTCAGGTGCATCTGCGGGTATCTCATATCGGCCGCGATTGTTCTTTGGGTATATAAACCTCTGCATCCGTGTATCGGTGTAATCTCCCGACAGTTCAAGGTCATATTCACGGATCAGCTCCAGAAAACTGTTCATGCTGCCGCCGTCATCGCGAACGAAAAGCATTCCGGTACGGCTAAGGGCATTGAGAAAAAGAAGTTCTCGGGTTTGCGGAAACTGCGGGTCAGAAAGAGCCTGATGAGTACTTTCATAAGCATCCCTTATACCGCTGATTGTTCTCTCAGACAACGAACTTTTTGCATCATCAATATAGTCTGCTAAAATTATACCCTGAAAAGTCAAACAAAACACTGAAATCACCAAAAACAATCTCACCAATCTGTATTTACACATAATGCAACTCCTTATAAATATAAGACCCAAAACTTTACCTGCAACATATCGACAAATCTCTGCCCGTAGTAACCTCACCTTTCATTGATATCATACTCGGTCCATGAGCAATGAATTTATCGTTTTTTATATCCCATTCTATCTTATTGGCTCTGAGCCGCTGGCCCGAAATATAATTGACTTCGGCACCACCCTCCAAAAGAACCTTCATATCATCACCTGTAATACTTGCTCTGCGACTGCTTACGCGAATAAATTCCATTCCAGTCTTTTCTATATAACAATCAAAATTAGAAACAAAAACAGAGAACACATTGCTCGTATCAAAATCCAGCTCAAAAATACCTCCCAAAATACTCGCAAAACCTTCAACTTCGGCTGCCTTAGTAACCAAAGCTTCAGCTAACTCAGTACCAGCAGTCTGATCACTAACTTTGGGAGATTTACAATTCAGCATCAGGACGAGATCTTCAATATTTACAACCCGGTTCATGTAGCTACTGAAAAATGATAATTTGTGATTTTTAACAGTAAGATCCGAGGCAGAAAACTCGAGCTCATAATGTCTGCCATTTGATATAAATTCTCTTTGGAGCCAGCAGTTACCGCTGTTATTATATGTAGAGTCAATGGCTTTGAAGAATGAATCGCTATTGGGTTGTTTATCTCCCTCATACAAAAAAAGACAAAAAAGAACTCCCACAAAAAGCTCAGACCCAATGGTTACATACAGCTTTCTGTTAAAAAGAAAATGAGAACCCAACTTATTCCCCATTAATTGCTCCAACGCAAATATCACAAAAACCAACTGCAATAAATAAATATTATAGCAGTTTATTTTAAATAAACAAAGGAAATTAATCCCCCAAAGTACGTAAAAAAGCACACCTTTCATTAAAAGTGTGCTTAAAAACAAGAATTTCTTTCTGCTTAATTCTCAGCAAGCAAGACAAACAAGTGACTATTTAACTAATATCACCGTAGCAATTTCTTTTTTGGCGAGAATAATCGTTATCCTGTTGTCTTTGATCTGGAGGTCTTCGGTTTTATTGAAGTCAAAGTCGGCTTTATAGGCAAAAGTAACAGCTTTGAGTTCTTCTGCAAGCAAGGTTATTGCTGCTTCCTGCTCTGTATCGGCAGGGTTAAAGAACCTTAACTCATATTTACCATCACGCATTGAAAGACTGCTTATTACAGCCCCTTCGAGGCTCAATAGTCCGTTTGATGCAGGTAACTGCTTTTGAGGTTTGGCAACATTGACATCACGTTTCTGAACGGCAAATGTCTTTATGCCGTTAGCAAGCTTCATTGCTTCATTATAGATTGCCAGCCTATCAGTTTCGCCATTGAGCGGCATAACCGCATACTTGAACGAAAGAGGCTTGAGCAACTGTCCGCCAGGTTCGCCTGATGTCATTACTGTTGTTCTTGTTGAGCGGAATAATGTAAGCTTTATCGGCCTTGATGTCTCATCAGGCACGCCACTCTCATAGAGTCCTGTGCTCATAACCGCAAGACCGCGTTTGCCGTCATTAATTGCCGTCCAGCTATACTGAGGATTTGTATCAATATCCAGCTCTTTACGCTTATAATTATCCTGCGGCAGTTTTATCTGCTGTTCAATCACATCGAACAGGCTGTCAGCAAGATAAGTATCGCTTTTAGCAGAGGTTGGGAAACAGACCCTGAGCCTGTGGTCACAGATATTGTTATCAACAAAAGTCTCTACTTCCAGTTTCTGAGAATCTTTTTTCAATGTAAGGATACTTGTCACTGTAAGTTCCTTAATTTCTTCACTTCTTGTCATTGACGAAAAGTTGAATTCCGCCGGAACTTGAAGTATATTCTTGATTTTCAGCTTTGCAAGCTCCGGTCCATTAGCTATTATAGCAACATGGGCATTAGAAGCTTTCGAGCTGTAGATTTCATCATTTACCGCCATGCCGTAATACCAGCCGTCACCGATGTCCGCACTGTCTTCAAAAACAAGAAGATCATCATATGTCACGCCGCTGCGTTTATCCAGCATTGATACCGCCCCGCCTGCCGAGACCTCAATCCTGAGGTATTCGTTTTCGAGGCAATTGCAGCTATGAGCTATCTGAGATTGGTTGCTATGTCTTACAGGCTGAGCTTCGTCAGCTTTTTCAATGATAAGTGTTGTATATCCAAGAGCGTCAACAGAGAGTTTAATCGCAACTTTAACTTTAGTAACCGCGTCAACTGCCGGTGTACTGGTTTTGAAAGTCTTGAGTACCTTGCAACCTGTTTCCTGAGATACCCGCTGGTATTCAACAATATTGTCCTGAACATCTTTTAAGAAGAAGGCCGGCTTTGCTTCAAATCCAAAGAATTCCTTAAATACAGGCCAATCCTTCGGTACAGCAAGCTCTAATTCCACAACCTCGTCTATTTCCTGCGGAAGAGGATTAAATACAGATACCTTTATCTGACAGTCGTCAATATCAGCATCAGTCGCAAGTGTTATGCTTTTCAGAGATTCTGCAGTCAGTCTGTCGGCAATCTGCTTTGCCTGACTGAATCTGAACTCCATATCCTTATGCACCTGATCGATACTGCATCCGCAGATAGAATCATGCGGATGGTTCTTTATAAGCCACTTCCAAGCGACATTAAGGAAGCCTGTCGGATAAGCCTTACCCGTCAATAGATTATCAAAAATAGAGAACGGCTCAGCCCAGTGACAAAGAGTGTTCTGGCAGTAAGTGTTATCCTGCTTTATATCAACGCGGCTGGAGACTACACCGGTTATAAGCCACTCATTATCTTTATAGTCTTTGGTAGTTTCCCTGAGCTGACCACGAATAACATCATCAACTTTAGAAAAATCTGCTTTCATTGCCTTGGCAAATTCATCAAGACCGGTGTGTACAAGCTCAAAGCGATCATCATCTTTTAGAAGCTTAAACAATTCGGCATAGGCATCCCTATCCCAGCACTGATGATCAAGACCGTCAAAAAGGAGTATCGGTTCGATATCATTAAGAGCAATTTCCTGCTCTATATAACCGTTAAGCAGAGATGCAAACTTCTCAGGATTAAAATCAACATACTGATTCTTAGCCGCTTCACGTGTGACTATGGCATAGTCACCATAACCATCACAGCCAAATACATAAGAACACACGCGGCTGCCGTCAGCACCTTCCCAGATAATATTTCTGCGTTTACAATTAAGCCCTCGCCACAGAAAGGCATTGTCTATACCAAATTTATTAAGTATCTGCGGCATCTGACTGATATGACCGAACATGTCGCACAGAAAGCCGGTTCTTGAAGGCTCTGCACCAAAACCACGAACTGTATCAAATCCAAGCCTGATGTTGCGAATCATAGCTTCGCCTGAAACAAGAAACTCATCCGGCAAAACATACCAAGGCCCGGCAACGATACTGCCTTCTTTTATATACTGCTCAACTTCAGTGCGCCTTTCAGGATGAACTTCAAGATAGTCCTCTAACAGAGCGGACTGGCCGTCTGCATAGAAAGGCCCCTTAAGCTCGCCGGAAGATATACCTTCCAATACCTCATCGACAAGCTCAACAAGACGATAACGATAGTCCTGAAAAACCTGATACCACTCACGATCCCAGTGAGTACTCAATACAAAATACAACTTCTTCTTACTCATAAAATATCCAAAAAAACAATTTGCAATTATCAAACTTCAGAGTCAATTATAACTAACATATGAGTAAAGTCATCATATTTTATTTACAGATACAGATTTTATGAACAGCCAATCTTCTGTATTATTAACCAGACGAAAATCAGTGCGTTCGTTTTGTCTTGCCTCAAACGAAGCATCATTAATAATAAATTTATGACTCTTCCATTTTTTGCTTCCGGTCATATTGACGACATCAGAATGCCTCTTATAAGCTCCTGACACCGGTTGTGATTTATCGAGTGAATTATACTCAATTGCAAAATTGCCCTTTGGACCATCAAAATATTCAAATTCTATTTCAATATTTTCTCCCAATGAATCCCTGAATCCAGCATCCACAGCAAAATAAATAAATTTCGCATCACTTTTTCCTGAGATATAGAAACAGTTTTCACCATTATGCTCGGCAGTCTTATACGAACCGTCGGTAACGATCACCGGCTTAAGCCCTTTGCTTGTCATAACGCTGCTGCTAACACCGGCAGCATCACTGTAGGGAGTGACAACTGGGGTAACGATCTTCGTTTTGAGTAAGTTGAAATAATTTTCAAGATCAACTATCTCAACTTTAGCATCCGGGTAGCGTTTCCTCGCCTCGGCAACGGCTTCATATATCATCGTCGGCGTTACAAGAATACATCTGTAAGCATTGAAATTCGCAGAATACTGCTCACTTTCAACCGATTCTTTGTATATCTGCAACACTCTTTCTTTGAGCTTATCAGAATGACCGACATGGAATGTCTGCACGAAAGTTACCGGAGTGCCATCAACCAACCGGGGCTCAAGAGGACAATTGAAGCCAAATCCGCCAGGGGTGATTCTGGCCGCCATCTTCGCCCACTGGTCATCAAAAGTATCATCGATATAAAATGCGTTGTATTTTATGCCGTATCTGTCGTTAAGATCGTTGGCAAATTTTTCATAATACTTTCCACCATCTTCCTTTATACGCCCCTGACGATTGAAAAGAGCATCTGGCTGTATGTATGCCGCTCCATCGCCGGAAAATCCCAAATGATCGTTAGCGGTTCTGTTTTCATAGATATATTTAATCGCATGAGGGATCCTGAAATTAAGAGCAGGATTTATCACCCAGTTTAGTGGCAGCTTACCCCTAGCTTTGTCATCATAGATAGCAGGCACCATCTGATTAGTCCAGGCACTGCCGTCATAATCCATCATCAGGAAAGCGACATAAGTAGTACCTGCTTCGTACTTAATAGGCTCTGGCTCAACAAATTTCGCATCTTGACGGCTGACATGCGGCATATGCTGGAAGAACGAAGAATTGGCAATACCAAATGCGGCATCTCCATCGTTAGCCATATTGTAAGATGTCAGAAGCGAAACAAACTCCCACTCAGTCTCTACATCGGCATGCTTTTCACCCTTGTGCGAAGTATATTTGATCCACCATGGAACAAAACCACCTACAATACCAAATTCACCATTACGATTTTTGTAAGATGTCTCAAGTATTTCATGCCAACTTCTATTATCAGCTCCAAGCGGCTGATCAGGATCATCGAAAGGCTTGCAATCTGCCCAAGGACTCAAATCATAGAAAAAAGCCTTTTGAGCAACCCAGTAATCAGCATTGTACATGCCGTTTTGCTGTAACTCATTCCTATCACCAAGATATCCATACTGCTCAACAGCATAATGACTACGGTAATCACCCCACATTGAAGCATCACAATTAAACCACATTTGGAAAGAATTAGCTATACCGGGACGCAAATATTTTTCAATAGCATACTTATATACATCGTTCTTAGCACTACCGGTAGAAGCAAAAGACTTACCATTAAATACAATATCCTTCTTGCCGTCAAACATACCGCAAAGATCAAGCTTTACTTCAAGCCAAGGCGCTGCTTCGCGAACCTTCTTATAAAATTTACCACCACCAAGATCTTTACTGACAGGCAGCAAATCTTCACATCCGGCTGCCATAAGAGCGAGATTTGAGCTTGCAGGAACCTTCATATCCCATATAACAAGCCCATTAACTTCTTTTTGATATTCATTAACCAAAGCTTTAAGGGACTTTAAAGGCTTGATTCTTCGACCTTTGAAATATCCCTGCTTTTTAAAGTTAGAGAACCAATAGCGGTCGAGCTCGGTAACAGGCTTATCCTGATAATCAGGCTGAGAGTAGTGCTTAGTTTCAACATCAAAAAGAGCAAGAGCAGCAAAGATGTAAAGCCTTGGCTGATCCCTGTTAACAATTCCCTGCAATGCGGTTATGAAATAGAGAGCATCCGCTCTTTCCTCTATAGTATCTATCCCTGCACTGTCAAAATAATCCCATACATCAAATACGGCTACATCACCGGGTACAACGTATTGCTCCTGAGCAGAAAATGCCACAGCACCAAATACCATACAAACCAAAATAATATTAAATATCTTCACCTTAAGTTCCTTCATTAAAATAATATTCATTTCTTTGACTTCTTAACAAAACATATAACTCAATCATTAAAAATCGTTGCCCAATTTATCAAAACATGCAACGGTCTTAATCTCAGCATTAGGATTGCGATTGTCTATCGGCTTATCTGCCACGTAATTTCGCATATTACAGCCAACCATTGTTACCATAACCCTATCACTACCCTTTACCAACATATAATCCTGCGATTTACCTATGGTAGTCAGTGCACCATTATGGCCAGAAAATGACTCGACATTTGTTATAGCACATCCACCCTTTCCTTCGATTATAAACGGATGTATATCTTCAACCCTCTTTCCTACATTGGCTATTATTGAACCCTGAGCTATCTGCCAGCAACGATTAAAATCGTTTCCACCAAGTTTATGTATGCCTACAGTAACACAGTCAAGATTGAAATTTGTCAGCTGACCGTAAGTTTCAGGCCCAAGATATATCCCGCCGTAAGCGCCAAAAGTAAAGAGGTCGATCAATTGAGCATTGTCCGTATGGTCGATGGTATAGGTAAATGTACCTCTATTCACAACCGAATCAATAACAGCTTTGCTGTAGCCACCGTCAATAAAGCGTCTGTTAGCCGGATTGACATGACAATGGAGTATTCGCGGGATATCATAACAATAATCTACTCTTATAAACTCACCACTCAACGGATAACCATAACAATGTTCAAACAATATCTGCTCTACAATATGTTTTGATGAACCACAGAAATCCATTGCCAAAAATTCACCATAGAACGTAAGACAGGAAAGCGTAACACCCTGCGATCCTTTTGTTTTTGACGCCTGTATAGTTGCCGGATATTCAATTATCTTTTGTGGATCGTCTAATTCCTGCTCAGGATACCAGAACTGCAAACCTCTTATCTGAGTAGCATTTTCAACCGTTATGAACACATTCTCTTTATCAGTAATAGCAATCACACTGCCAACGGGCTGTTTTTTATCAGGATGAGAAGTGCCTCTTCCCACCGGCCCATGAACGCCTACAAGCGAGACATTGGCTTTAAGCACAAGCCCGCCATCAATCCTGTAAGGCATATCTGAAGGTTCAAAAAATAATGCCGCTCCCTTAGGGCTTGCCCAGTCAATAGCATTTTGAAGATTCTTACTATTTTCAGCCGCGGTATTGGAAGGGAGTACATTAAAAGATTGCACGCTTCTGTAACACTCAGAATTATCTGCAAAAATCGCAGCGGAACAAAACAAGCAAAGTAATACCGTAAACAACTTCATAAAAACTCCTTATCCTTTATTTGAAATTTCTAACCGTTTCAACCATCGCCTTGACATTTTCAAACGGAATATCATAAAACAGATAATCCGATGCCGCTACCATATGTTTGAACCCCTTAGTTGCCTCAAGAACCTCAATAGTTTTTTCTTTTACATCATCAACCGAACCATCAAGCAGAACATCAAGCCCGACATTACCCCTTGTACAAATCTTTTCAGGAAGTATCTCACGGGCTTTTTGCAATGATTCGACATTGCCTACCGGCGGTGGAGAGAGCGTCTCAAACAAATCTATCCCCATCCGATTATACAAACCCATATCAAGGAAAGGCTGAATAGGTGAGCAGATATGAGTATAAACCAATCCGCCTATAGCATGAATATGATCGGTTAATACCTTCGAATCGGGAATAAGGAAATCCTCATACAATTGCGGGGAAAGCATCTCTGAACCCGGGCCTCCAAGAAAAACAAAATCAGCCCCAGCCTCAAACACCTTATCAACTATTTCGAGGTTCACTTCAAGAATATGATCGCAACATTTGCGGTAAAGTTCAGGATACAACATTGAAAACATCACGAGATTATCAACTGTCATCAGCCCAAAAAGTTCAAACGGCTGCATATTCCATTGAACTGAAACCGGTGCATATTCATGTATATGGTCAATTTGCGGCGCAAGCTCGCGTCCAAGTTCGCAAGCAACCTTGCCGTAATTATCTGCATACCATCTCACTATATCAAAAGCTTTTTCGCCATCATTGAATGTAAGAGGATAGTCGAGCGGTACGATACCCTGCTTAGGCAGTTCATGGTTCTTCCAATGAAGCAAGCCATATGGAGACTCTATCTGAGCCTCCATAATACGCTCATGTTCAGAGAAAACAGTTTTCCACTCTCGCTTCAATGCATGATTAAACTCACCGGCATCGGGCAAGCCAATATTTATCAAAGGCTCACATTCTACCTTTTGATAGGCCTCAATAGTATCATCAACAGTGGTCTCGCTATTCCAGAGTTTACCGGCAAGCTTTGTATCAAAACCTGCTCCAGCTCCAATCTGCAGTGAAACAAAAGGCTCATCGCCGCCGTTTTTAACATAATCAATAAATTTGTCACGAGATGTCATTAAAATATATTCCTATTTTGAATCCCAAATTAAAATATTGTCTCTAAGAGTCCCATTATAAATACGCAAGATACCACTATCGGAAAGAGTCAGGTAATAATCGCCAGTCGTTCCCGATGTATTGCTTTGCCACGGTACACCATTATTACCACTTGGCGGCGTCCCTTTATAAATAACAAGATTACCATCATCCTGCATTTTCAGGTAATAGTCATCTGTTGTTCCTGCACTGTCAGAATTCCAGATTACCCCTTGAATATCATAAGGACTGCTGCCTTCATAGACAACCAAGTTACCATCATCCTGCATTTTTACAAAACTTTTCGATTTTGTCGATGTCTCATAATAATTATCCTCAAGATATTCGCCATCAAAGAGTACTATCTTATCATCATCAGAAGCCCATACCTTCTCTCCGCTTCCAACTGTTCCCATATAAGCTTTCAGCACACCATCTGTTGTCAGAGTCAGATAATAAGTATCGGTCGCATCCGAAGTATAGCTTGTCCATAGAACACCTAGATTCTGCGGATAAACACCCCTGTAGATAACAAGATTACCATCATTCTGCATTTTCAGATAATAATCATCAGTAGTATCTGAGCTATCGGAAGACCATATCAGCCCCTGATTATTTGCAGGACTACTACCCTTGTAAACAGCAAGATTACCATCACCCTGCATATAGACAAAACTTTCGCTGTCGGCGGCAACAACATACTGTCCATCAGTCAAATACTCATTATTACCAATAACTACCTCTTCACGAGGGTCATCATCCGGATGCCAATATAAAGTCTCTCTGCGTATCTCCTGCATATCTGAGAAGCCGTCACCATCAGTATCAATATCATCCTGATCTGTCGCCACGATAACATCTCCTCTCCATTCAATATTGTTGGCACTTCTAAACCAGGTAACACCGTCACGCACCATATCAATATAGATATCGTAATTTCCGTTTGTAGTCGGCGAATCAATACTTACACTGAAATCATAACTTTCCCCAGGAGCAACGGTTCCAGTAATATAGAACCTGCCGTTTGCATCATAATCAGAACCATCCGGCTCTGTCCCCTTAGGAACTATAGCATAACTTAACCTATAATTATTAGATTCGCTCCATGTGTCCCAGCCATCATTACGAACAGTAACAGTAGCGTTATAAGTATCACCATTAGCAAGAACCCGCGGCACAGTATCATTTACCCATGTAGCACGATAATTATTATTACCGCCAAGATAGTACCTGAGCAGGTAGTAGAAAGTATAAGCATCAAGGAACTGATGATTATTACCTGAAGAAGCACACGAATCCTGAAGAGTTTTCAATCCTGTAGGTGAATAAAGAATCGTACGATACCATGCAAAATGCACGCCTGAAGAATAATTTATCATATCCGATAATTCATCAGGATTATCCGGTCCAGAACGTGTTATTGCAGGGCTGTTTCCAGAGAGGAACTGATAGCTTGTATTGGTGTCAATACCCATTCCAATACCATCAGGACTGAAACATTGATAATTTGCCGCATCTGTTGTTGTCATAGTAGGAGCATTTCCGTTGAGCAGCCAGCCTGTTATGGAGTAATCCCATTGCCTGTAGTACTCTTTGCAATGCTTCTGCCATATACTCACTGCACTTGGATAATATGAAGGAGCTCTTGTTCCATGCAGCAATCCAGGATTAAGATAACCGGCGCCGGAATCACCGGCAATAAAATAATCACGGTCTGTCTTATTTCTGTACATATATTCATATGCAACAGAAACTCGATCTGATGTATTTGGCGTTAGAGCCCATGAACATGCAAGATTGCCTCTATTAGAATCATCATACCTGTCACCAGCCAACCAATAGAGAGTCCACGATGCCTGATCGTAATCCCCCATATACATCAGTATGTAATTTCCTGCAACTACATTACCATTTGAATCTATCAGCCCGCGAGAAACCATGTCATCATATGTAGGAGCTGGATTCTGAATATGACGACGAGCCTTAACTGCCGGATTCAATCCATTATAAAAAGAACAATTGCTTACGTACGAAAGGCTCAAGGCATCACCCTCCATGTAGGCATTATATGCACTCAATAATTCTGCAAACTCCCACTCAGTCGGAACAGGATCATGACTTCCACCAACCTCAGAAGTATACTTCTGATCCCAGTTCGGAAAACCACACACTTTAATCATTTCTGTTTTGCCGGTCTGAGTATTACACTCATCGATAATAGTTTTGAATGTATCAAGGTCTGTTCCAACCGTCTGAGAAGTATCATCATTAGGAGCTTCATCTCCCCATGGTGAAAGTTCGAAACAGAAACCTTTTTTCATTATTGCATAATCAAGATTCGATAGCTGATTTTTAAGACTAATAGATGAACTGCAACCCCATAAATCAAGAGTATAGCTCAAAGTAGTTGGGTCACACAACCCTTGACTGAGATAATTCTCGACAGCCCATATATAGGCATCACACTTCGCACTGCCTGTTGAAGCAACTGATGTCTGCCATACTTTGCTCGAATTAACAGTATCTGCCTTAAGAGTAAAATGATTTACAGCCCTGTCATAAGTTGCACTGTTATCATGCTCAAGCATAAAATAAACAGAATAAA
Source organism: Sedimentisphaeraceae bacterium JB056 (assembly GCA_044440125.1). Classification (GTDB taxonomy): domain Bacteria; phylum Planctomycetota; class Phycisphaerae; order Sedimentisphaerales; family Sedimentisphaeraceae; genus JBITAJ01. The sequence continues at coordinate 210,794 of JBITAJ010000022.1, forward strand.
GCGTAACATCAGAACTGCAGCTCCATTCAACGGTATAAAGTCGATCATTACCTGACTGAAATATAGTCTTTGAACTGTAATCATCACCGGTAAAGGCATTTGCAATACCATAGCCTGATATATCCGGGCTACTGCTGCTGACTGTAACTGAAGTGCTGTCCCATAATACCGGATGTGATTCGACATTCACCTGAACATCATCAATCAGATACTCACCCTGTATTCTTGCCAAAGAAGCATCTGTAATACGGAAAGCAATATTAACATAAGCTGTATCAGAATTTGCAATATGATGCTGATGTGTATAGACATCATATGATGAGGAAGGAGCAAACAACTCCTGCGTATAATTCCCAAGATACGTCCCGCTTGAATCAAATTCCGAAACATTAAGCATTACATATGAATTAGCACCAGAAATCTTTTTAGAAGCGAACGAAATCGTCAATGTATCTTCAGCCGATACTGACAATCTGCTTGAATCTCTATCCAGTCCATGATCACCGCCACCTGTCGTAACTTCAATTGAAGCGGCTTTTGAACCGGAATAACTGTCTGTTGATATTGTGAAGTTAGCCGCCGCACCGCTAACAGCAAAATAACGCCAATCAGTAAAATCAGACTCAAAACCATTATTTGATACAGTCAATAAAGGATTAGCAATAGCAACTACATCATCAATCAAGTAGTTACCTGTAGTCTTAACACCTGAGGAATCAGTAACTCTGAAACCAATATTAACTTGTGTAGTCTGCGAATTTTTAATACTGCACTTCAATTCAAATTTATCGTAACCGGTAGTAACAGGATTGAAAAGCTCGTCTGAATATGAACTAAGATAATTGCCGCTTGCATCATATTCAGCAACAGTTAACTGTAGTCTTGTATCACCTGTAGAAATCTTCTTAGCCGCAAATGATACTTTCAATATATCCTGATAAGACACTGCAAGTTTAGCCGTATCTCTATCCAGTCCATGATCGCCAGAAGAAGCATCTGTAACATTCAGAGAAGCTGCCTTCGTACCTGAAAAGGCATCTGCAGATATCGAGAATACTGCTTCGCTGCCGCCTACCGCAAATGTACGCCAGTTAGTAAAGTCAGACTCAAAATCACGATTTGAAACTGCAACTATGTCCTCATAACCCAATGCTCCTATCCGATTCACTCTTGAACCAAGATCATCATCAGCGACAAATTCAGCCCGGAATTTATCAGCAGTAACAGGTGAAGTAAACGTATTCTCAAGATATTTCAGATTACCAAGAGCTCCGCCGCCGTAAGGCACGGTGATACTTGTATCATAAACCAATCTATCATAACCACCGGAAGACTTGAATTTATCAGTCAAATCTTCTATGACTGCAAATTGAGGACCGGAAGTGTCATTAACAAGATAATTATACATCGAACCCGGCGTATAATCTTTTCTCACCGCAATAGCATTCTCTATCGCAGCGGCCGTCGTAGCAACAAGACTCGTCGAAATCACACCATCAGCACTATCGCCATCATACAATATAACGCCATCTATCTCATCTTCAAATAACTCAATCAGCTCATCAAGACCAGAAACTTCATAAACCGGCCAATTCTCGCATAGCCCATCAGGCTCTACGAGACGTCCAAGCCATAAGTCATCACCACTTTGACAGGTGAGAAAGATACGCGGCGCATCCCTGTTAACCAGCCCCTGCACACAAACCGCTGTATGAAATGCATCATATTTTTGAGTATAACTCATTGTAGAAGTAACACTCGACAAATCTAAGTGATAGATTGTCGGATACGTGCCTGCAAAAAGGCAACCTGTTAAAACTAAAGAAGTAACCAATAACAACCAACTCTTCTTCATGACTTGCTCCTTAAAAAATATAGTACCAAACAACTTAAAAGTGTCTTTTGTTGTTAGAGCAAAGCTGCATATCTTAAACACTAAATACGATCTAACCTTAAATACTGATAATCATGAATACTTTATCAGTCGATTTATTCAGCATCTTCATAGTAATTTGTCTTTGGAAGGTTTCGATACCAGAACCAGTACATACCAGCTAATGATACAATAAATATAGTAAGAGTGACAAAGAAACTATTATATGACTTAACCATCAACTGCATCGGAAGCAGGAAAAGCGTTATCTGCCATCCAAGAGCAAAAGGAAGAGAGACAATATCATTAAAATGTTCTTTCTTAATCTTCACTCTCTCTTTTTCATTGAAGAGATTGATATACTTGCCCCAGAAACCAAACGGACGTGTTGTGCGATAGAAGTTTTCTACTATTTCATCATCTGTCGGTTTGGTAAGGAAAGTTCCAATTATCGACCCAACAAGGCCGATAGCAAGCATCACAACAAACTGCATTCTTTCATCCATAGCAGGATAAGCCAACCTCTGCACCACGGCACCAATCATTCCTGCCGCCGTACCTATCGCAAAACCACCGCCATTAAATCGCCACCAATAAAGTCTTAGGATACCTGGAATGAGCAAACCGCCGCCAAAACTCATTACAATCCAACCCCATATATCGTTGATACTCTCAACAGAATATGCAAAAAGAAATCCAAGAACAACTATAACGACAATAAACGCCCAGCTAAGAGATATCAATTCTCTATTGCTTGCTTTAGGTCTTATGTATCGCTGGTAGATATCGTTGGTGAAGAAACCTGTAGCCATATTTACTGTTGTATCGAAAGTTGACATACAAGCCGCTAAGAGAGCTACAAGAATCATACCTCTGAGCCCCATAGGGATTGTCATCATAACAACTGAAGGTAATATACGCTCAGGATTAACAGTACCATCAAAACTGATAAGATGCAGTTTTGAAATCCACTGCGAACCAAGCATATTTTTTAATCCCTCGACAAGCTCTGTAGGATATTGAAGAGGATTGTTTATAATACCGCTTATCACAGTAGCCCACTCACTTTTTGCGATCTCTCCGCAATGCGTTTTTATAAGCATAGCAGCCTCTGCCATAACCGTCTGATCGGGAAACAAATCTTTGACAAGAAAAATACCGAGTATTGCGTAGGCAAGCATCATTGGCCACCGGAACATAACGCAAAATATCGTCAAGAATGTCAGCGTGCCGCATTCCCTGTCATTCTTAGCTCCAAAATATTTAGGCTCTGCTCCTCCACCCATGCCGCCGAAAATATTCCTAAGTAGGTAAAACATCGCAAACATCATAAGATGACTATAACATTCATAGCCTGCCGGCATATCTGTCTTCCAGTGCGGAGCAGAAGATATCCACTGGTTATTGCCTGTAACATCAGCCGCTATAGCTGCGAGAGACTGCTGATCAGTAACCTTATTGAAAGCCATCATGGTAAGAAGTATTACCGATATTATTACAATTCCCGACTGGAATATATCCGTAAACACTACGCCGTAAAAGCCCGATGCCATAGTATAAATAGAAGCAACGGCAATGAGAATCAAAGCACAAGTGAAAGGACTGAAAGGAAGAAACATTGAGAGAAACAGTCCGATTCCTTTTATCATATACGCAAGCATACCAACTGTTGAAAGAATAGCGGCTACTGCTGAAATGATTCTGGCGAACTGTCCGCCAAAGCCATTACCAAAACGGAAGGCCATCCATTGAGCTCCTGTAATACACTGGCTTCTTCTATGCCATTTTCCAACCCAAAGCAAAGCGACAGCCGCAACAAGCACAGCTCCGCCTCGGAACTCAATAAACAACCCGCGAGGGCCAAGCATAAACAGGAAAGATGTTATTATCATTGTTCCTGTAACATCAAGCCAACTCGCCATACCGGAAATACCCAATGCCCACCAAGGCAGACTGCGGCCGCCGATAAAATAATCTTCCATGCTCGCAGAAGCCTTCTTCTGCAAGTAGACGCCCATACCTATCAAGATGCTGAAATAAATTACAATAACCGTATAGTCAACGTTGTTGAGATAATTCAAAATTCACCTGCTATATATCTGTAGATTATTAATAAGATTTTGACTCCAATGCCAAACACATTGGCAACTGAGATAAGATGTCCAACTACTTCTAATTGAACTATTCTGTCGGATACCTGCCCTGCCACGACATATAATCAATAGTATCAAGACACGGAGTATTTTCATCCCACGCTATCAACTTCTCTCTTAATTCTTTCGCCAACTCAGTCTGAACATTCTGATCAACCAGATTGTTCTGCTGGTACTGATCTTTCGTTAAATCGTAAAACAAATGCTTATCATTTTCGATTCCCTTCTTCTTATCCAGACGCATTTCTACACCATACAAATGCGTTGGAGTACGAATGCCAAGCTCCGCAAACGGAGTTTCAATAAATGCATAATTATTTTCCAGACACTCCTTCTCAGCAGTTCCCAAAAGAAAAGACGCCATACTTCTTCCCTGAACCGAACCGGGTATTTCGCCTCCACATAACTCAAGCAATGTCGGCATAACATCTATCAAAGAAGTAATCTGCTTGTCGTTAGTATCATGTTTAACGGCAGCCAGCCATCTGTATATCATAGGCACACGTATCGCCTCTTCATAAAGGCAATCTTTATTCCATCTGTGATGACTGCCCAGCATATCGCCATGATCTGAAACAAATAATACAATCGTATCCTCTTCAAGCCCGTTTTCTTTCAATGACTTCAAAACCTCTCCCACGATGTCATCAACCCAGCTTACGGCACCATAATATAAGGCTGTAAGATCTTTAACCGTAAAATCAGGAGTAGCTTTTGCCGTTATCGGCTTTGTCTCCGCGTTATAGAAAGTCTGCCACATGTAGATATTGAACCACACCTCACTGACACCAAGCTTGCCATCTTTCCACACATTATCCCTTAGAGGCACTCTATCAGGATTGTACATGTGTGAATATTTGTAAGGCACATCAAGCAAAGGCATATGAGGAGCTATTATATTGTAATAGAGAAAAAACGGCTGCTCTTTATTATCACTGAAAAAAGTTCTTGCACTACTGATTTCGTAATCAGGACTAAATCCCTGCACTCTGAATTCTTCGCCCTCATTCTCAAAAAAACTCGCCCGGCTGAAGATATCGCCTGCAATAAGACTTTCATCAAAACCAAACAGCGAAGGCCGCGTATCAACGTGCCATTTTCCAATAAGAGATGTTTTGTAACCAAGCTTCTTAAATTCTTCAGGCAGTGTTGAATCTGGGAACTTACTTCTGTCACTTCTGCCGAAATGCATATTTTCTGTCATTTCGTTACATCTTGATCCAACACATGTTCGTGCATACTGCCCTGAAAGCAAATTCGAACGACCCGGTACACAAACAGGGCTATTCGTAACTGCCTGCCCGAAAAGAAAACCTTCCTTTGCAAGCTTGTCAATATTAGGTGTTTTGATAGATTTATTACCATAACAGCCAAGAGAAAAACTTCTCAACTGATCACAGCATATTAAAACAACATTGGGCTTTTTTCTGTTATTCATTCCTTTTACAGGCTCTTTCACCGTTTCTGCATGTGCAAAGGTATTCATTGAACTAAGAGTTAGAGCGGCACCGGCTGTTGACTTCATAAATTGTCGTCTGTGAATATTAGTCACATCTTTCTCCGTAAATAATCTCTCGAACTTATCAACAACAGAAGAAACGAATCTTACCAGAAAGTAGTATCATTACCAGTTGAAGGCCTGTTACCTACAGAAAATACCTGCCTTACATCTTCATCGCACTGGTTCATCAATTCTACATCAAAATCGGAACCCTTTTTCCATTCGACAGCCCCATCACCATAAAGCTCACTGGCACCGGCAATATCAGGTTCTCCGGTAACAACATTTTTACCAAATCTATCATCATGAACAGAACTGCTGTTGTTACCATGGTTATACCACCATGAGCCATCAACTCTCCATCGGTAAATATTATCCGCCATCAGCAATTTGTCACTTGATAAATTCTTTGCAGTAAGTTCCTGAGGCTCTGTGGAGTAATCACTCCATTTATCAGCTCTGGCAAAATATGAATAACATATTGGAAACCATATATTATTAAGCTGATCAGGAGAAGCATTCTTATATCCTGACCACAGATCAAAAAGCTTTTCAGCATCAATAGAGCTTTCAGGACATATCCATGCGGGGCTCATCTCTTCCCTGTCAAGATCAAACCCCGGCAAATAAGGCGCAATAGCTTCCATATTCATCTGGCCTTCCCAGGGAGTAGCGTTGTTTGCAACAAGAAGCATAGCACCGGGAACAATTCCACCAAGCTTACCTTGTGGTCTATATGAGCTTAACAACTTTGAGTTATTATCCGAAGAATGCGATGTTATAGCAATACCCCAGTTGTGAAGATTAGACGAGCATATAGCTCTTTTTGCTTGCTTGCGTACCTTTGTCAGTGCCGGCATAAGTATGCTCATAAGCACTGCTATGATTGATATTACAACCAACAGTTCTATCAATGTGAAAGCTTTATTCTTTTTCATAATTAAACCTCATTAATTAGTGTTTTTAATCTTGCCAACATTCAATATTTTCAGGATCATTGCACGAAAGCCATTGGCCGGCAATAATCATATAATCATTAAAATCAATAACCCCCTCGGCGTCTGAGCTAAGCCACAGAGATGCCAATTTCCTCAAGTCATAAATATCGATATAACAATCTGCTATACCTTCAACGCCGCTTATATCAGCAATCATGTAGCCGACATCACCGCAACTTCCGTCAAACGGATACCAAGGCAGCAAACCATTATTCATCTCAACTATATCACAGATACCATCATTATCAGTGTCAACAGAATATTTGTCTGCAACAACTTTAACCGGCATCTTCCATTCAAGATTATTCCTCTCACGGAACCATGTTACACCATCCCTGACCAAATCGTAATAGAGATCATAGTCTCCTGCCTGCGACGGTGCAGCAATATCAACATTGAATGTTACACTCTGACCGGTAGAAACGGTAACACCATTATCAATATAGAATCTGCCTCGTATATCGAAATCACTATGAACCGGCTCGGTGCCACTGGGAACTATTGCGTAAGCAAACCTGTAATTCAAATCTTCAGACCATGTATCCCATCCATCATTTCTGACAGTTATCTGAGATGGATAAGTCTGAGATGTTTCAAGAATAGCCGGGATATCATCTCCAACCCATGCAGTTCTATAATCATTGTTACCGCCAAGATAATACCTCAACAGATAATAATAGGTATAAGCATCAACAAACTTATAGTCATTACCAAGAGTTGCACACTCATCTTCAAGATCTTTAAGTTTCTGCGGATAAAGCAATATACTTCTGTACCATGCAAAATTAACACCGCTACCGCTTGTAAGACCTAATGCTGAAGCTGAAATACTGTGATTATAAAGATCGGGTCCATTTCTCTGAATCACTGGCACATTGTCGTAAACAACAGCATTATCCAGATCATCATTAAAACCGATACCATCACCGCTGAACTTCTTAAATGTATCAACATCTGTCATGCTTAGCGTGCCACTGGCTCCGTTAAGTATCCATCCGCTTATAGAATAATCGAGCATGCGATAATATTTTTCGCAATGTTTCTTCCATATTTCTCTGCCGTCTGCATAACCCGAAGGCCACCTGTCGCCGTACAGCTGGGTAGGCTGAACATAACCGGCACCAGAATCTCCGGCAATAAATACATCTTTATCGCTCTTATTACGATACATATAATCAAAAGTAACACCAACTCTGTCTATTGAATTTGGAGTAAGTGCCCAACTGCACGGAACCTGCCCTCTTGCAGGATCATCGTAGCGGTCGCCGCCAAGCCAGTAAAGCATCCATGATGCCTGATCGTAATCACCCATATATATCATTATATAGTTGTTATCAACCACGCTTCCATTGGCATCGATATACCCCTTATCAACCATATCCTGATAACTTGGCGGACTGTTCTGGATATATCGTCTGGATTTAACAACAGGCTCAAGAGCATTGTAAAATGAAGTATTGCTTACATAGCTAAGCCCCAGTGCATCGCCTTCCATATAAGAATTATATGCAGTTATCAATTGCACGGTTCTCCATTCAGTAGCAACACCGCCATGACTTCCGCCGACTTCATCAGTATATTTATAAGCCCAGTTGTTAAAGCCGCAGAATTTTATCATTTCAGAATAATTATTATTCTGGTTACATTCATCAAGTATTGTCCTAAATGTCTCAAAATCAGTACCCAGAGGCTGAGTTGGATCATCATTAGGAATCTCATCCTCCCAAGGAGAGAGTTCGAAGCATACCGCCTTCTCACTGAAGGCATAATCAAGATTTCTTAATTGTGCATGATCTATAGCAACCTCTTCCTTCATACCCCAGAGATCCATCGTGTGCACTATTTTAGTAGTATCGAGCTGTCCTGCCTTTACATAGTTTTCAATAAGCCATATATAGGCATCACATTTCGCACTGCCAGTTGATGCAACAGAAGTACCCCATATAGTACCGCTGCCATTAAATTTACCACTCAAATCCATAATAATCGGAAGCTGAGGACTTGTTGAATTACTTATCAGCATCCTATATATGCCGCTTGTAGGCTCATTTCTAAGAGCTATGCAATCCTCTGCAGATGCGGCTGATGTTGCGACCAAACTCGTAGAAATCACACCTGTATCCGGAGATTTATCATAAAGAATCACACCATCAGCATACTGTGAAAATCTGTCTATATATTCCGATATATTGTTAATCGTCTGAACATTCCATCCTTCACACAATCCCCCAGTTTCAACCAATCTGTCAAGCCAAAGCTGATCATCATCATCAAACACGAGAAATACCCTTGGAGCTTCTCTGTTTGCCAATCCCTGCAGTCCTACTGCCATATGAAAAGTATCGTACTGCAGCTCTCTCGACCAGCTATATGCAAATCGAAGATCCCACTTATAAATCGTAGGCTTATTAACGGCATATCCAATCTGCACCAACAGCAGAGTAATAAATACCATTAAATATTTCTTTGATTTTTCATTAAACATACGACACCATCAAATTATAGTTATTTTTTATTAAAGTTCGCAGTTCGCAGTAAAACAACAGCTATAGCCCCTATTTACCACGAACTACGAACTGATTATCGATTACTAAATATTAATAATAAAGTGATTCTGTCAGCCAGTTATTTGCCAGAACTGTCATATCCAGCATATTTGTAACACAATCACCATTCATGTCTGAAGCATTAAATGAGCCACAGGTATCTTCATACTGAACCCTGACGCTATCAATATCAATAGTACCTGTTCCGCTTGTACCATCAGCTTCAGGACTCCAGCAGCCAAAAAGAATAGCTGTAACCTGATCAAGGCCTGCCTTATCAGCACCAACAAGCTCGTCAAGGTTAGCTGTCCACTCTGTCCAACCAGTAGGTGAATATGTCGATCCTTCTGCTCTTTCCAGCCATACACCCTGACCGGCAAGATTAGCAACGTCGACTGCTCCTTCAAAGAATTTCACATAAAGCAGGTTTTCCTGACTGTTGCCGGGATGACGATTGAGATAAACCTTAACTGACTGAGCAGTTCTCAGGTCAATAGCAGAATCAAGAGTCATAACAATGTCTGTGTAATCCTGACCGTTTCCGCTTATATCGTTGGCGTCATAAACCCATCTCAGAGCCTGACTGCCTTCATAGGCATCAGCCGGATTAGTCAGCAGAGTAAAGGTGCTGCTTGTAGTAGAACCATTGAACGCAGCCCAATAGAATTCCTGCCACTTAGCATTAAGTGCCGCCTGATCTGCATAACTCTCAAAATCATCAACAACTGAAGTATTGCCGGCAATCACATTACCGCTGAGCCATTCACCTGCAACCTGAGTCAGATCATCACTGTTAACAGCAAGGTCATAGTTCATATCAGCAGCATTAAGACCATTGCCTTTAACTACCTCTACATTATCAAGCAGATAACTTCCTGTTGACTTTGCAGAACCGTCACCATTGAATATAGTGAAGGCAATATTCACTGCCGCCACAGAAGGTGATTGCACAGTGTAATAATAATCGAAAAGACCGTAAACGGTATCAGGATCAAAGAATTTGGTCCCGTACAAGCCAAGATAAGCCCCAGCACCATCAAATTCTGAAACAGTCAACAGAATCTGAGTATCATCACCTGTGGCATTCTTCGCAGCAAACGAAACTCTCATCTTATCGCCTTGAGAAGCACTGATTTTGTAATCGTTGCGATCAAGAGCCTGATCTACACCGGCAGTCGTTACTGTCATAAGAGCGGCATTGCTGCCTTCATAAGCATCGTTACTGATGGTATAATCGGCAACAGATCCGCCTACAGCATAATATCTCCAATAATCAAAGTTTCTCTCAAAACCAGGATTGGTTACATACTGTGGATTAACTAACTTTACATCATCGATAAGTATCTGTCCTGTCGCCTTCGCACTAAGATCCAGAGTAAATATCGTAAAGCCTATATTAAGTTTAGCACATGCAGTATTCGCAACTTGATATGTGAACTCATATTCGTTATATGCAGTATCTGGAACAAAATCAAACAGCCCGTTGAAGTTACCAAGATATGTACCGTTTGCATCAAACTCAGAAACAGTAAACCTTACAGTTCTTTCCTCTGCACTGAGCCTTTTAGCAGCAAAGCTGAAGGTTAGTATTTCGTTTGGATCATTAGGTATTTTTACAAACTCTCTGTCAAGAGCATGATCGCCGCCACCTACAGTAATATCCATGAGAGCTGCACTGTTGCCTTCATAAGCATCGCTGCTGATAGTGTAGCTGCCTGCTGCTCCAGCCACTGCATAGCCTCTCCAACCAGTAAAACCGTTCTCAAAATCACCGTTAGGAATTCTAACTGACGGCACTAATACAACATCATCAATCAAATAATGGCCTTCGCTTTTGAGACCAAACTCATCATATATACCAAAGTTTATATTCATCTTTCTTGTTGATGGATTTGAAACTGAATAATAGAGTTCAGTTACACCATAAACACCATCACCTGAGCTCAGAGAAAATTCGCTTTGGCCAAGGAACGTTGTATTATCTGCCCATTCTGAAACAAATAATTTGAGTGTTGTATTGCCGGTAGAGACCTTCTTAGTTGCCGCAGAAATCTTGAATACATCACCTGTCTGTGCAGGGAATCGACTTTCCCATCTATCAAGACCATGATCGCCGCCACCTGTTGTTATCTCAAAAGAAAAAGCATTGCTGCCTTCATACGCATCTGAAGAGAGACCGAAGTTACCTGTACCTCCGCCTACAGCATAAGCTCTCCAGCCATTAGTACCATCTTCAAAGCCGCCATTATAAACAAGAACACTCTCAGAAAGCGTAACATCGTCAATATAATAATGACCTACAGTAGTCAGACCAAAATCATCTACAATCCTGAATCCAATATTTATATATGCAGTTGTCGGATTCGAAATGAATTTAACCACTGAATACACGTTGTAAACATCATTCACAGGAGCAAAAAAGTAATTTTCCTGAAGCCCAAGAAAAGCACCGGAATCATTGAACTCTGCTACTGAAACCATCAATCTTGTACTACCTGTAGATATTTTTTTAGATGCGAATGAAATATTAATCGCATCACCCTGCGTTACAGAAACTCTTCTAGAATCTCTATCTAAAGCGGTGTCACCACCGGGGAATGAAGTGATCTCAAAGGAAGCTGCATTACTGCCGCTGTAAGCATCATTCACTATAGTAAAATTAGCCGCAGCCCCACCAACCGCGTAATAACGCCAATCAGTGAAATTGTCCTCAAAGCCACCATTGGTAAGCTCAAATGCTGATGTTATACCAACAAAAGCAAACAACAAGAGAAATATTAAAACACAATTAGTTCTCATAGGAACCTCCAAAAAAATAACATTAATATATTTTGGTTAAATAAAACCCTTCAACTGCAATTCTGTCACCAGCGTTCAATCCTATTCTTATATCCGCACCAAAATTCATTGTGCTGTCGAAATAAGCATCCTTAAACACAAACGTCTTTGTAATCCACTTTCCTGTGCCGTTAGTATTAATGAAACCAGCATCGTCATAGGAAGAATAGTAACTGTTATACTGAATCGAATACCTGCAATCAGGCATATCAAAATATGTAAATTCAAATTTCAAATTTTCTTTTGTCTTAAACGTGAAATTATCATTGACTCGCATGTAAACGAACGAAGGCATGTTGTCGGACTCTGATTTGCTTACGGCACATTGGTATCCTTCATAATCTTCTATAGCTGAAGGGCCATCAAAAGCCTGTACCAAAGATATGCCGTTTTCAATACCCTGCTTTAATGAAACGAAATCCTTATCCCATTGAGGGTCGGCCATGCTTCGCTTACTGCCTCTGCCTCGATTCTCCAATGTTTGACTTAGACAATAAGATTTCATCATATCAGTATTCGTCTTGTTACGATATACATCAATCAGATCGTCACCGGTCTTAACCATCCATTTTTCAAGTTTACTGCGATAGTTACTGAGCTTGCTTTGATATTCAGATTTTCCCGCAAGATTTTCAAGACAATCAGGATCATTCTGAATATCATAAAGTTCCTCAACAGTTCTGTTGAGATAGAAATTCACCCGCTTAGCAATCGTAGAATTTGTCACTGCGGCTTCTTCCATTGCTTTTAATGTTAGCCCGCTACCGGCATCGCCGCCTCCGAAACTGCTTCCCGGGTAACACCAGCCATTGAAAATATAAGCATAGTTTGAATCCTGAATGCATCTCATCGGATAGAACGTATTATCTGTAGCAGTATGATACTCTGTGCAAACAAAATCAAAACGATCCGCTTCTTCACCCTGTAGCAAAGACCAGAAAGAACTGCCATCCATTACAGCAGGCATCTTATACCCAAAAGCGTCAAGAATAGTCGGAGCAATATCGATAGCACTTATGATATTATTATCAACTAAACTACCCGCTTTTACTTTGTCTTTCCAGCTAACAATCATACAAGTCTTAGTACTGTTGACATAAGCATTACTCTTAGCAAAAGGAACCGCCATACCGTGATCAGAAAGAAATACGATCATGGTATTATCCATAGTTCCGCTATCGCTTACGGCCTTAAGTATCATACCAACTGTATCATCAGCTCTACGGCAAGAACTGTAATATTGAGCCATTTCCTTGCGTATATCAGGCAGATCGGGAAGAAAACCCGGAACCTCAATATCGTCTTCATTATATACTTTGCTTGGAATAGCAATTTGATCTTTGAGTTTGTTGTATGTCCCGTCAAAACTCTCTTGCTCACTTCCATGAAATGGCCTGTGAGGGTCAAGCGAATTAGCCATTATAAAAAAGGGTTTATTGCGAGATTTAGCGGTTTTGATCTGATCAGTTACAACATTATAATATATCTCTGGATTCCTGCCGTAACCGACATTTGAGTAATGCTCTGTGAAATCCCATCTGTGTGACTCTACCGATCCTACCACCTTACAAATACACGCATTATAATAACCGTCTTTTTTCAGGATTGCACCAAGAGTCGGAACATTATCATACAGATCGGTGAAACCTTTGGCTCCGTTTTTGTGCGGATACTGACCTGTAAGAATAGCTTGTCTGCTCGGAGTGCAAACAGCACATGCTATATGTGCATTTTTGAAGCGAACTCCGCCTGAGGCCAAAGTATCAATATTCGGAGTAAGATCTTTTACACAGCCACCAAAACATCCCGGACTGTCAAAGTTCATATCATCAACAGTAATAATAAGCAAGTTTGGCTTTGAACCTGCTTTTGGGGTAGATGCATCAGAAACCTTACCGCAAAAAGCAGCTGAGATTGATGCCAAAGAGAATTTCATAAAATCTCTACGTAACATTTTATCCTATAACCCCAACACTACTTTGCCTTACTTTAAGCTCAACAGGAACTATTCTATTGATTCTCTGATATGCCAAAGATGGATTACCTATTATACTCTCAAGAAGCTTCGCTGCCTCATAACCAACTTTTTCATCAAACTGTGCTACGCTGCTAAGAGGCACATCCATTCTTTCACAGTAAGGCTTATCACCGAAACCTACAACAAAGAAGTTTTCACCAAGACACCACCCATGATCCCTTGCCGCTTCACTTATAACTCTTGCAGCATCATCATTAGTACAAAAAACACAACACTTATCCGATGTCACCGATTCAATGAGCTTCAAACCCTTCTCGTATGCCGGCTTCTCCCATTCAGTAGAGTTTATTCCAGAAGACTGATTTTCTGCCAGCGGAATCTCCCATAAATAATCGTTGGCAAAATCAAGATGCGTAAAGTGTTCTTTCATCGCCTGATACCAACCTTGATGCCTCAGATGAGATGAACTTGGTCGACCGGTATGCCCGAAATAATAGACAGGACAATCATGCTGATCTATCAGATGGTTTGTTGCAATATAACCACCGGAAAAATTGTCTACGCATGCAGAACTAATATCCAGATTAAGGAAGAACCTGTCAACAAAAACAATCTTAACACCTTTTTTCTGCACCTTTTTTAAGGAAGCTATATATTCCTTTGTATCAATAGGATACACAATAAGTCCATCAACTCCTTCTGACTCTGCAACAAGGACATCTGGATTGTAGGGATGAGCAAAAGAGGAGTCAACAACCTTCATCTCATACCCGTTAGCATCTACAAAATCACTTATCCCCTTCTCAAGATTTAAGAACTGTGCATCATTACACCATCTGTGAAAAGCAAATTTAAGAACTTCTTTATTATCATTTTTAAGAACAACAGGGCCTTTGCCTCTGCCGGCTTCACACTTGATAAGATTTTCCTGTTCGAGTAAATCGAGAGCATTCTTGATGGTAGGATATGCGATATTCCATTCTTTCATCATTTCTGATATTGCAGGAAGCCTCATGCCAGCTTTCACACCGGAAGAATTGATTTGTAATTTGATGTGCTCGGCAACCTGCTCATATATAGGTTTGTTTTTACCCGGACGGGTATCTATATCTATATTATCCAAAACTTTTATCATAAGCCTGCTTCCTATCGAAAACAATCACACAAATTTTAGCACCATCACTATATAACCCATATTAAAAAAAGTGCGGCAATTTAGCAAGCATTAAATCACTTATTTTTTAGTTTTTTGTAAATAATTTTTATATTAACATAAAATATACCAAATATTAAACTAAAACCTAAACACAAGAAAAGCACACAAAGCCTTTACAAAGAAACACTTAAAGAGTATCCCAAAAATATAACATAACCTCAAAAATAAGTTATGTTATATTAAAGTATTTTTTTAATGCACACCGTTGATAAACAAACAACATCATTTTTCTGGTTTTCAGCCAGCATAGTTATGCAGGCCGGTGAATACCCGGGAAAGATTAACCCAAACGAGCGTGAGAACTATGAAAACCATGCCTATGATTACCAGCCAGTGGTTTATTAGTACATATTTGGTACCGAAACGATACCTGAAGTGGAGATATACGACAAATGCAAGCCAGCTTACCAGCGACCAGAGCTCTTTGGGGTCCCAGCCCCAGAAACGCCCCCATGCGACCTTGGCCCAGAAACAGCCCAGCAGCAGTCCCAGCGTTAGAAGCGGAAATCCCAGACACACCATAGTGTAACTGTCGGCCTCGGCTTTGACCCTTGCGGCGGATCGCGAAGGCATTATGGCTGCCGCTGATATTGCCGCGGCTTTGAACATCAGCACATAAGAAAGCATATAGGCCGCTACGTGAGGGCCGAAAAGAGCCGATTGCAGCGCCGGGGGCAGCAGTCGCGGCTGAGCGGAGAAAACGAACCCGGCGGGAAAGATAAGCAGTATTGCGATGAAGATGTCGAGCAAAACACTGTCTATGGCGAGGTATTTTTGCGTAAACACCGAAAGCGGATAGACCAGTGCGGTAAGGCAAAGGAATATCTCAAAGATGGTCTGCATGGGTAAATGAGCGACCCATATCCACCTGTAAATAACGGCGGAAAAATTAATGATGAAACCGACCATAAACAGCATATCCGAAAGTTTCACCTTTTTGGAGAGCCGCAAGGCATACGCAAGGACATAGCAAAACATCACCGCGTACAGAAATATCCCTATGACCGATGTCTTAAGTTCCACTTATCCTCCTTCTTACCATGGAGCGGCGATCAAACCACATCAGGTAAAATATTCCGATCCCCAGCAGCCCAAAACCCATATACGAAATAAAAGCTCCCGAATCCGAATGCACCGAGAGCACTGTGTAGCTGCCGGCTTCGTCGTCGTACGACGACTGGTAAAAATGGTATCCGCCGTAATGAAGCGGCTTGTTGACCTCTAAAGCGTAAGTTTTAACGACCTGGTCATCTTCAATAACCTCTATCTCACTGACATAATCGCTGATGGTACGCTGATAGGAAACGCCCGCCGTTTTCATCGGCCCCCCGCTCATCAAGCCCGGCTTGAAAGCATAGCGGTTAACAACTTTGCCGTCTGGGAGAGTTATTTTCACCTGCGCGGCATAGTTGAGTCCTTCGCCGGGCTTATCGGTAACCTCACGTTTGCCGCCGGCGATATCGATCTTGAAATTGTCAAATTTACGAACGATATCTATCTTAGTTCCGTCATCGAGTACGATATCTGTCGCCCTATCCGCGGGAAAACTGAGAACGTTGCTGCCGCCGGTATTTATGTAAATCTCATCCTGGGGATAATAAAGAACCTTAAATTCATTGAGCCCGATCGAAAAAGGCAATTCTTCATATTCCTTGTTACCCGTATACACCTTATTATCGGCATATCCTTCAGGTATAAGCATATTACCAGAATATATCTTGTTCGTATCGAAATACTTTTCGGAAAGCACGTGCCCTTTTTCCGAGCCGATCATGCCACCGGCAATTATCAGTATGGGCCCGATATGCACCGCGATAAGCCCAATATTGCGGCTGAGGGATCGATAGAATATGACCCCCGCGCAAAACATGACCAGAACCGCAAACCAGAAAACGATCATCGCCGTACTGTTAAAAAAGGTGCTCGCCTTATCGGCACCGAGAAACGCTCCGTATATCGAAAGTATTACAAGAACGACAAGCAGCAGTAGTGTAATATTTATGCTTATTTTACGTATGCTTTTCATAATTAAAGGGACTCAGTATCCCGGCCCCCAGAATAGAGAGTTTTCTTCGGCGTTGACGAGACGTTTATCCGGCCAGAACATATAGCCGCCGTCTGCGTATGGCCAGGGTATCATGGACCTGTCGGTCGTGCAATCGATGCCCCTTGTCAACTCGATATGGCCGTCAACGAATAAAATGTTCATCGAGCCACTGTGGTAAAAACCGCTTGTCATGCGGTGATGTCCGTCGAGACGCAGGGCGGAACGCATGGTATTGGGGTGTTTGGCGTCATAAATCTGGCCGCAGTAGCTCGTTTCACCCATAAGCATACATTGTGAGGGACTCTTGATCTGGTCGAACCGGAAGTTTGCCGCCGGGCCGAACTGAATGCTCCTACCGTCGATGCCATCAGCATCATAGTAACCGTTAAGAGCATAACTGGTCATTCCCACTTTGTGTGGATATCCGCGGAAACCCATCGGATAGGGGTCCCTGTCTTCGGGGCATTTCCAAAGCTGCGGGTAAGGGTCGGCAAGCATATCTTTGACCCTGCCGTGCTGAACGTAGGGTGTCAGTATCACGTGCCAGAGGCTCTCGACCTCTGCGGTGGTGTGAGCAAAGAGCATTTCGCGGGCTGTGATTATATAATTATCATAATCGTGGGCGTAAAGATCCATCGCCATTCTTATCTGACGAATACTGTCTGAGCATTGGAGCTTACGCGCACTGCCCTTTGCCTTGCTCAGGGCCGGCATAAGAACCGACATCAGCACCGTAATAACGGCGATAACCACCAGCAGCTCAATCAGCGTGAATCCGGCCGCTTTTGTTTCTTTTTTCTGCATACCTTGCCAGTTTACTCGTTTAGTTAGAGCCCAGCCACATAGTTGAAAAATATTTTATATCTTCTTCACCGACAATCCCGTTTCCGTCAAAATCGGCTCCAGCGTCGGCAGTAGCCCATTTTTCGGCTATCTCAGAAAAATCCTGATAGTTCACGACGCCGCTTCTGTTTAAATCGGCCTTGAGAACGAACCGCGTATCAATATCTACCCGATCGATCATGCTGGCACCGAGCCTTTCAGGATCGGGAAGTTCAGGGTCAAAATAGGCCCATACCTTGATATAATCATTGTCTCCACCTTCGGCTACCTCGTAGACACTCGTATATCGATACCATAAAGCGGAGTATCCTTCGGCTTCATCGAGCATATCCACAGTTTCGCTTACCTTCTTAATCTCATCGATATCAGTGTATGCCGCATCCCTGGCGATCTCAACAGAAGCGACCTGTCCGCCGTCTTTGCGGGCATACACTATCGTCTGAACCCATAGCTGCCTGATCAGGTCCGAACCAGTGGCAACTGATGGCACGGTAAAGCCGACAGATGTATCACCCATTCCGCCATACATTGCGACCCTGCCGGTTTGTATTGACTCAGGCACATACATCCAGCCTTTCATATAAATATGCGAATTGTAAAACGAATCAAGCATCGGGTCGCCGTATGAATTAATCATATTCGGTTCTCCTTCAGGCAAACCGCCCAACGGAAGACCGGTAGTCACCATCGAGGGCGTGCCATATTCACCATCATCACCGAAATCCCAGCTTTGATGAGTATAAGCCGTTTGTCCTTCCCACTGCGGCGGGCTGTCATAATCCGCCTGTATTTCAAAACTCAAAATCATAAGAACCGTTATCGAAGTCAAAAACAGCTTATTCATTTTTTTACAATTCCATCCTTTCGTTGTTACCACATCATCAGTAAAGATTAATATAAATCGCTTGTTTTTCAAGCTAAAATTTCAGCGACGGCCCGTTTAGCCGCCATTGCATCACGGCATTACCAGATTTCTGTCGGGTCTTGAGAAATTATGACACCAAGAACAGTCCCTTCTCTTATCCGTAACGTGTTTATTGTGCATATTTGAGAACGACATACCATCTTCGATCCCGTGACACTGAGTACATACACTGGCCATGCTCCCCTTGAGTGCATAACCAAGATCACCTGTCAAATCCATCCTTGCTGGATCAGTACTTAGAGATTCGTGGCAATCTCCGCAGGATAGGGCATTGTAAGTAGGTTCTACCGTATGGTTTATTGTCTGATAAGTATGCACTGGAACAAGTGACCATGTACCTGTCATACCTGAGAGCTGCTTACCTTCTTCGACAGCCAAAGCAAAATCACCCGTAAGGAAATAAGTACTAGTAGCATGGGGAACAAAAACGCCGTTGCCAAGTATAGCCGAATTGGAGAAATGCTCTTTCATCGGATGTATCTTAGCACCCGGAGTATTCACCCAACCATTAGGGGCACCAAATTCATACTGACCTGCCGGATTAAGCTGAGCAACCTCCCCGACTGCGTAAACGCGGCTGGTGCCGTCGTACCATTTATAAGTAGGTACAACGAACATCTCCCTGATATCCTCGGGTACATATCCGCCCTGTCCACCGAAAAGCCCAGGATTCCATACAGGGCTCTCCCAGTCTCTCTCCATTTCAGTACTGTCAAGTTTGGCGAATGATGGTATATGACAGCTCTGGCAAGCTATCCTGCCGGTATGCTGGTCAAGCCTGGTATTGCTGTGCGGTGTTTCGGAATGGCAGCCACCGGAGGTACATGTAAGCCTTTCATTGACATCATTTGGACGTAAATCGAGGCCGCGGCCAAGCACATGGTGATTTGTTGAGGTATGACATTGCTGACAGTTGAAATTTTGCCCTTGCTCAGACATATGAACATCCGCCCACAACGGCGGGCTTACACTTGCCGAACCGAGATCACCCCTTTTGCCGCAATCAGTTCCGGCAGCATAAGCGTGGCATCGCAGACATGTGGCCCTTGTAGGCGTATGAACGGTCTGCGCGGCCTGAACGATATCAATAGCCATCGCGTTTGCGTTCGGGCCATACTGATAATCACCGTTTGCGTTCTCGGAAGGCAGCATCCATGTTCTGGCTATCCCCTGATAATCAGTAAACATCACACTTTCCCGCCATTGATAATTACATGGTGCATCGGGGTCTGTACACATATTCCATTGATCCGAAAACATAGCGTAATCACCCATGTCAATATCGCCTGACTGAGCGATATCGGTATATTCACAGCCGGTTACGACATCACAGCCTGTGCTCAGCCATTGCTGTGCAAGATGAACAAGATCGGTGGTGTTGACGTAGCGATCAAGATTAAAATCGGCCGAATCAAACGGAGCGACCACCGTACGCGAATACATCGCACTGTGGCACATCAAACAATCTATATTATTGATCTGCTCGATGCTCGCCTGCGGATCGGGAGCTTTGCCGTTACCGACGTGGCAACCCCAGCAGGCGAATCGTCTGGAAGTAATTACCGTTCCGCAATAGGTATTAAAGCCCCTGTCAGCCTTGCCCGCGGTACCGGTTAAATTGGTAACGTTAGGCGTCTGCCCAGTCCACTGATAATGCACGGAACTGAACATATCCATAGCCTCTTGTTCATGACATCTGGTACATGTACGGGGGCCTTCGTAGCTGTCTATAGCCATATGCTCAGGAACCATCTGAAGCTGTGAAACCTGTGCGAATGAAAATGAGACGCAAATCAATGCAACTGTCATAAAAACAGTGCCAACCCTTTTTTGTAAAAACAGATCTTTCATGATCCCTCCTAGTGAAACTTATATGCAATTATTAACTCAATTGTATCACCAAAACCATTTTAATCTATCAGGTTATTCCTTATTTCGTTATTTACGAAAGTCATCAACGACAACCGCCCATTGAGTACTCAGCGGCCAGTTCTCCAAGATCAAACACATCTACAATACCATCAATAACAATGTCTTCCGGGCATAATATACAGGGAACAAGCCATTTCTGTGTAAGTAAATTCAAATCGACAAGATCAACAGAGCCACTATCATTTATATCAGCAACACAAACTTCATCTCTCAAGTATTCGTAAGCTGCTGCAACATCGACAAAGCCATATCCATAATCATAATCAGGGCCACTCTCGCCCAGATCTTCCGCTGTATATTTCAATGCCTCTATTATCTCCAAAGCCGAGGCACGCCCAAACGCCTGCTTCAGCAACGCTGCTGCTCCAGCTATATGAGGAGCGGCAATGGACGTTCCCGAAGTATAAGTATATGAAAGAGGAATGACACCACCAAAGGTAAGGTCTGTCGTATTCACACTCACACCCGGTGCAGAAAGCGAAGGAAATATCTCCGAACCGCAAGGTGTCGGACCACGGCTACTGAATGTTGATACGATCTTGCTGCTGTTTACACTGCCGACTGAAAGAAGCTCCGGGTAATTGGCAGGACTAAGACTCGTTGATTCACCAGGACCAGAATTACCAGCCGAACAAACTACGATAATACCAAGTTGCTGAAGCAACTGAATATCAGGCAAAAACTCAGTCTCACACTGACCTACCGCATCCGTTATACCCCATGAATTATTCACTATATCAGGGCAGTCATCAGTTGATGGATCGCCATCAGGATCGAGAAGCCATTGAAGACATTGATGTATCTTACTGTAAGAGGCCTCATTAGAATCATCGAATATTTTAGCTGCAATCCACTGCGCGTCAAAGGCTGCCCCTATTGTAATTCCGCTATTATCGCCGCCAACAATAACTCCAGTAACATTGGTGCCGTGACCATCAACATCATAAGGCTCCAGCGTGAAATTATAAGGATCGTACCAACTATTATTTCCACCTCTCCATTTTGCCGACAAATCGGGGTGAAGGAAATCAACGCCGCTGTCTAACACTGCAACTACAACACCGCTGCCCGTAAATCCCATATCCCATAAAGGTGAGACATTTATCAGTTGTATATTTGACTGAGCAACAGATAGAGTCGAAACATTTTGGTTAAATACAGATAATTCGACAATATCATCATATCTTATATCAACTACTCCGTCAAGCAATTCGAGTTCGCTGATAACAGAAACAGGGGCTTTGAGTGACAAAGAATTGATAGACCAGAGAGAAACAGGCTCCTTCATATTTTTACTACGGAGAAAATCTTTAACGGCCTTCTGAGAAAGACGAGCGTTTTGCTTGAGTGAAGTAACAGCAATCTCTCTAAAAGCCTTAATTGAATGGTTGTTGTTTTTTTTAATATCGGTCTGAGGACTAAAGGTAACAATTACAGGCAACATCTGCCCTTTAGAAGCAGTTTTAATTTTTTCCTGTAATGATGGAGCCAAAACAGACGATGCTGTTATGCTTTCAAAGCATAACAGCATGAAAATTATAACAATCAAAATGAGGCTGTGCTCATTATTTCTCATAGACCCTGTTTACTTCAATATTTTTAATTTCATTGTCATCAAGTACTATTGAAACTTTATCTCCATCTTCAACAATACGCCCTGGATTCGCAAATAATATAAAATACACCTTGCCCTCTTTCGGAGGGTTTGAGGTTTGACTCAGAGAGCCAACTTTTGGGGGAGCAGGAACTATAAGCTTTGCTCCTGTCCTTTCGTGAATCATATAAGGTTTTGTCTTGTCAGTTATAAGCTGCTCTGCTTTCTCTGCATCAGTTACACGATACCTGAAATCAAGCATATAACCTTCCGCCGACAACCTCAAACTTTCCGCTTTGATGCCCGGCAATTCTGTAGGCTGCGTACTATAACCGTCACAGCTGCATAAAGATCTGCAGCCGCCGGTTATAATACATAGAGATGCAATTAAGAATATAGCAAAAAAACTTTTTCTCGACTTTATAGTCTGTCCAATTCTCTCAATCATTTGTGTCTTTTTCATATTAATCAGTATATCAGTTATTATAAGTTTCCGCAAACATCGTAAAGTCTATATAGTCAACATCGTCATCGCCACTGAGATCAGCTGTACACTCTGGACAATTCTGATTGAGCCATTGATCAATAAGATCCTGAAGGTTTATCACAGCATTGGCAGCATCAGTGGTTATCATAAGATCTCGAAGCATTCCACCGCCAAGACTGTTATTTGTAGTTAAACGCAGTCTCCTGTCATATATCTTGTAACTTCCGGCAGTCTGCGCGGTAAGAATAACATCCTTTGTCTTTGAAGGCGGAAGCATCATTGAATACTGTTCTCTCGGGTATTTGTATTTATACCCGTCTTCGGCCACGACGTTCATATAGGAATTACTGATCATAGGCGCATGAGTTTCAAAACCTATATTGAGAAGCCTGACTAATACTCTCTGGCCTTCCTTACCCGCAAATATCTTCTTGTTCAATGCTGAATAAGGATGGCCGTTTATCATGAAATACTGAGGCTCATAGTCAACGCAGCTTTTGACAGCTTTATCAGGCCCGTAATTATCAGTGGCAACAGCTTCATGTATAACAGGGTCTATCTCGCTGAAGAGCAACGTCACATCACTATCATAGAATACACCGTAATACGCCTGTTTTGTCTCAACAGTCGGAAGCACGCCATCAAAAAGAGTATTCATAGCAGAGCCGCCGCTTGGTGTTACTGATGTCCCCAACGCCTTTACAATCAGACTGCCACCAACCATTCCATCACTGAAATCTGTCTCAGCTTTTGGAGCAAGAACCGTTCCCTTAGGGTCGCTGTTTGATATATCCAGAGAAACTGCTTCATAAAAATTATAAACTATCTTGGAAGATTGCGCATTATTCAAAGTTGTAACAAGATTACTAAATTGAACATTGGTTCCACTAATATTTACAAGGGCTGTTGAGCCTAACGGAATATTAAAAACAAGCGATACAGCATTTGAAAAGTCAGTACCAGTAACGGAAAAAACATTAGTACTGTTATCTGTACCTGTCAGAGTCAAAACTGTCCCATTTAAATTCTCAGTTCCATTGGATGCAAGAGTACCCCAGAACTTGGATGCTTCAAGTAAATATGAATTAGCTGCTGAAATATCAAGCGGGCTTCTGTCACCAGTTATCATCTTGCCGTAATCAACAAGATTCAAATTAGCATCCCCAAACACATAAAGATGGCCTGCAGATGCGGAACCTACAGATCCCTCATCGTAAGAAGCAATATTTTCGCCTACAACAAGCTTTGCATCAGAACCGCTAAGTGTTGACGCTACAGAAACATTTTGCAGTGAAGCACTGGCTCCTATAGCAGCACTACCCTCTATTGTGCTCTGAGATAGATAAGTATCTTCAAAGACAAGCATGTTATACATACCAGCTGGACCCAAATTTTCTACCACAGCATCTTTTGTAACACTGCCGTATAACCCCATCTGCACCTGTATAACTGGATGACAGGCACTATGATAGAGGTATGTTCCCGGCCTGAAATCAGACCAGTGATACACATATGCAATATTGTTATGAGCTGGTGCTTCATAGTTGAAAGAACGTATCCTGTCACGATTCTGATCATCCGTAAATGAAACTGGCAGCACATAGCTGTTTTGCCCAATTACCATCATAGAGATCGGAACATCAAGGTTGTTGTCAATATATACAGTAAGCGAAGAATCATTCTCCGGCACAGTAAGAGCCGGACCGGGTACCGAAACCGTACCGTCCATTGCGCCAAATGCCGAATCCTGAGCAAATCCCCACATGGTAACCTGCTGACCATCAGGCATGTTTACCACAGTTTCATCGGCACGAAGATAATAACTGATCGCCATAACAGGAGAGCTACATGCTAGAGCAATTAACAACAAAATCGTAAAGTTTGATATTTTTATTCTCATCATTATTTCTCCCTATTGTATCATTACGCCGTGGGGCTCAACAATAAGCATTGTCATCATCCCGCCGGGGAATATATCATAATTAACCATTTCTTTTTCGTTATGCGAATGCCACATATAGAAATATCCGCCATTCACATTGAATCCGCCTTCTCCAGGAGGCAGACTTCCCATCGCTCCAAGGAACGGAGAACCACTATAGCTCGCTCCAAGAGCTATCTCCTTAACATCCGGCATTACAATCGGGAAAGGCTTGCCGTGATCAGGTGCATATTCTCCAGGTTCCATTGGATCTTCAGGAGAATGTCCATACATATCCCATCCAAGTTTTTCACCTGTCCAGGTGAATATTGCATCAGCCGTCTGGCCGGGAACAGAGGTCAGAGTAAAATCTGAAACACCCAAATCAGGTCCCCTGCCTTGTTTGCTTGAAAGCAATCTGCCATCTCGGGATATCTGCGTAAAATTGTTACCATGTGTATGGAACGGATGCAAGTCTCGCCCGCCTCCAATAAACCTCAGCAGTATCCTGTCTCCGGGATGAAGTCGCGGCATACAGTTATAAGGCTGATTAGGCAAAAGCGGGCTGTTGTTCGGCAACATAGTATCAGGAGCACACCTACCATTAATAAACCACAGCACAGGCCAGTAACCAGCGAGATCAATATCATCCCACTTACCAAGCTGTGCAAGCTCATGTATATCAGGATCCATTTCTGAAAGCAAGAAAAGAAACTCGTAATCGTAAGACGTATCGGCATGATCATAAGCCCAATTCTCTCCCTGCGGCACATTTGCCGGCCTGATGATAAGAGCACCTATAAGCCCCATCTCTATCTGCAATTCAGGATTAGTACCGCTATTGTAAAGATATGTACCTGGCTTATCAGCAACAAAAGTATACTGAGCAGTGCCTCCATTCGCAAGTGCCTCTGCCGTAATACTTCCATTCTGATCACCAGTAGAGTTTACATTTAACTGCCCGGGAAAGCTTATAGAGGTTGCAACATCAAGCTGATTCGTAAGATTTATCGTAACCATATCTCCCTGATTAACTTCTATAGTCGGCCCGGGATACTGCATTGTGCCGCCATTAAGAGCATAGCCAAACATGTAATACGAACCACCATCAGGTGTCTGTATATAACCGTCTTTTGCAGTGAGATTGAATGTCGTACCAGTGACAGTCATTATCTTGGCGTTCGCAAAAGTTGCCATAATCAGGATAATCAATATTAATCCCGGTAACTTTATCGTTTTAATCTTCATAGAATTTCTCCTTTATATATTTCTCTAAATTCCTGATTTACGGCGCTGCTAATCTGATCTCAGTCATCATACCACCAAAATCCTCTTTATCATTACTCAAATGATGAAGCTGAGATGCATAGAGCACATAAGTTCCGGGTTCAATACCTTCAGTTTCGAGGATAACATCAACTGCCTGGCCTCCACCGACGGTAACAGAATGAGTAATATAACTCGTATCACGCCCGTCAGGGCCTCTCAGCAGCCTGGCTCCTTTGCCTACAACTCTCATTGGTATTCCAGGAACCTCAAGGGTATGGAATGAGGTTGTGGATAAACTCGATATTCTCAAAGCTATTTTATCCCCTACCGTTCCGGTTATAAGAGAATTGTAAGGTTGAGAAGGCCTGTCCATATAGCCCTCATCACTTGCAGTATTCCACAACACATTGGTATCTACAGTATCCGGATAGCCTCGACCGTTGAGCATTGGATATTTGTCATCCATATTCGCGAAAGGCAACGGCTGCACATTCAAACTGGCGTCATGAAAAGCCGGATCAAATGCAGTTAGCTGCAATGGAAAATCCTCATCGTAATAGGTAGAGCCATCTTCATCATTGTAAATATAAGTATCACCCGTATTATGAGTGTACCCGTTCAACTCCGTACCGCCTGCAAGATTGTCCTGTTTCGGCAATACATAAAGCTGGCCCAACATACCCATCTGCATGTGCTCAGTGGCCTCAACATGGCAATGCCACATAAATGTGCCCGGCTCAACCACATTATAAAAATATGTAAAACTCGAACCCATATTCACCGAAACTGATGCTCCTGGCACACCATCAAATATTGCTGCAGCGTTTGGGAATCCGTGCCAGTGTATCGTATGGGGATCAAACAGGTCGGGCCTACCCATCATTCCAACATTTGTTAGTGTAAGATAAAGCTTCTGTCCTTCTCTTACAACAATAGTTGGTGAAGGGAAAGTTGCTCCCATCATTTTCTCCATCATCACGTTCTCGTCGGGTATTCCTGTTGCATCACCAAAACCAAACATGTATTGAAGTTTGCCGTCAGCCATATTTACAAAGCCGTCACCAGCAGACATGTGCAGTCCAACGTTGTCATTATCAGGATCTCCATCTCCGTCAGTATCAATGCCATCGGTATCAGGATAAAACTGCGAATGAACTTCTGAATATCCCTTCCCGGCAAGAAACAGTAAACAGAGTAATCCGATCACCATCCAGTTGAATTTCTTCTCCATTTTAGAGTTCTCCTTATATTAAATCGCAAAATCGCTCTTGTTAGTTAAATACACTGAACTGAGTAGCAAATATAGCATAATCGCTAAGATCGATAACGCCATCAGAATTCAGATCAGCAGAACACATGCAAACACCATTATAAGTTTCCAACCAGAATGATGCCAGTATCTGCAAGTCAACACTATCAATATCAAGGTCAATATCCATATCTGCAGTAAACGGACTCGAACTTGTCTCGTCAGCTCCGGCATCTACAGGTATATCGCCAAGCGGCCTTCTCTGCTGATCGAAATCACAGAAAAGCTCCTGAACCGCGTCAACATATTCGCCGCCACCGACATTAACAGCAGCCGAACCTATATTGAGGTGATAATCACCTTGCCTGTCTATTTCAAGATATCTCATAGTGATAAAGTTGCCTCCTTCATCAAGAACCGCTGATGCAACAAGTGTATTATTGTACGGATCAACGAACTGCGGCAACCCCATGGCATTTCCGACGCTGTAATCATTACCCATTGAATCAGTGAGACTGCTAAGCAAACAATTCTCAGGATGCAGAGTTTGTGAAGGCATGGTCCTGTTTATTACTGCCATATCCCATATAGAATCATTGGTATTGATAGTAATATCACCTTGACCACCATTAAGAGAAGCATCCCAGTAAAATGAACGATTTCCTGTGATTATGTTATCAGCAAGTACCGGATCACTATATTGTTGCAAAGAAGCTACTGCCAAAAGCAGACTGTTCATTGCAGAAGCCACACCTGCGGGCTGCGGATTTGATTGAGAAAGATTTCCGGCAGTAAACGCATTAGCCGCAGTCGCCGTACTGTCATTATTGGAAATGGTATTACTGATTATACGGCAATTGACCGTATCACTGAGGTATATACCACCGGCAGAATTGGCCGCTACGTTATTTACAACAATATTGTTATAGATATACAGTTTGTTCCACATCTCAGGTGATTCAATATTATCTATGACATCAAGGCCGTTCACAGCATCAGCACATATGCCGCCGCCATGACCGGAACCGGCAATATTGCCTTGTATCAGGTTAGCATTAACGACTACACTTCCGGTGCCGTCTCTGGCCTCAGCCGGATCTTCAACATTAGTTTCTGAACCAATGTAAATACCGCCGCCATCGCCGCCAATCTCTCCACCGTAGAACACTTCATTGAAGACTATCTGGTTACGGGCAATAAGACCGTTACTAATACCTGAGTGGCATATACCTGCACCTGAATAGCTTGAGAAGTTACCCATAATCAGGTTATCTGTGATTTCGTAACCATTGCTTGAATCATATACGGTAACGCCGCCACCACCGGTAACACCACCGTTCTTGAGAATATGGTTATCATATATCTTGACATTATCATTAGATGTAACACCGACTTCCTGCTGACCTATTACTATACCGCCGCCGAAAGTACCTTGATTACTCTTAACTTTATTATTGCGTGCCTCGAAATAATGAGCATTGCCCGCAATATAAATACCGCTTCCAGATGAAGAGCCTGTTATCTGAAGACCGTCAACCATTGCCGATCCGCCTTCCACAAATTCGCCTGGCATTGTATAAACAAGTATTCCAGGAATCGTCGCCGCATCGAATATTGCAGCACCTGTAGGTATCATATTAGCAGCAAAAAGACTCTCAAGCCTTGCGTTCCAGTCGGCTGTTCTTTCAGACGGCACACTCATTGAATTAAGAATTGTCGATTCTGCGCCAGAACCCTGCAGTGTTACAGGTTTATAAACAATCGGACTCTCCCAGTAAGTGCCTGGTTCGATTATGATTAATGCACCATCTGATGCAGCATCTATAGCATCCTGTATAGGAGTTGCAGGGTATTCGGCTCCTCCGCTTACATGAATTACGTTTCCGCATGCATCAACATGCAATGTCACACCAAGATCACTAACATTGCTGTTGTCACCTCTGGTTACTTCTACCTTGCCGGTATCAATACTGGCAAAGCTTACAGTAGCTTCTATAGTCGAATTCGACCATGATGTTATATTTAGAGACTGTCCACCGACAGTGACTGTACCTTGAACAGCACCAAAACCGAAATCTCTTTGGATAAGCTCCGGGAATGCCGGATTGTCCGGATCATAGTCAGGATTTGGAACCATTTTGTCACCAACTGATGTAATTGTTACTGTTGCCCCGTCATTGCATATTATCGGACCGCCATCAGGACCTTCAACTGAATAAATCACAGGTGTTCCATCTGCCGGCTCAACATCAAGCTGTCTGTTAGGATACCCTACGAACGCCGCTACAGGGAACAGAGGAGTATCCAGATAAGTTGTTGCACCCGGCATAAACTGGAAGGTAAACGGAGACTGACTGTAATCAGGATCATAATATGGGTCTATTATCATCTGCCCAGGGTTCTGCGGGTCAGGAATAGGACCGGGATGATTAATGACAAAAGTCAGCATCTGAGGTGACATTCCAGAAGGAGCCCCAAGACTATTAGTAAATGTCGACGGCAACATTGCATTATAAGCACCGAATTCATCGGAATAAACGCGTGCAACTTCATTTCCTGCCCAATCCATAAATGAAATCGGAACCCATGAAGGAGCAGATTTCTCACCGAATATCGGACTGGTTGGATCAAACTCCGCCGCAAGATCATTGTTTATAAAACCTACTGCACGCGCTGCTTTGGGAACCTTCGTAAAGAAGAAGAACTCTACCGCAGCATTCTTTGCATCAGCCACAATTATTTTCTTTCTATCAGGCAAAGGTCTTGTCTGGCCGGCAAAAGGAGCTTCTATAAGATCAGCCGGATCAATACCCGGAAGAGGTACTCCATTCTCATCAGTCTGAAAACTCATATATTGTGGAACTACGCGAGGCTCACCCACGCAAATAGGAGGCAAAGCCAAATAACTTGGCGTAAATTCATCACCAAAATCAACGTTTCTGTCCTCTTCTTTTACAAGGTCATAGCCCGGAGGAGTAATAGCTTCCACTATATATGCACCACCTGGCAAACCATCAACTTCTTGACTTCCCGAATCTCCACCTCCTGGAAAATATGAAGCAAAGGCATACCCACCGTCAAAAACACCAGGCTGAGCCTGATTCCACGTACCGAAATTATCAAATCCCGGTTCTACTTCCTGGCCATGTATAACCGGTAAAGTCTCATGTATAGCCCATGTCGGAGCACTGTCATCCCAACTATCCGTTGTGGTTACCTGTATAGCGTCACCATATTCAAAAATACCGTTATCATTGTGATCAACATCTTCAGGCCCCTTAGCTGCCGGCATATCCATCCATCCGAAAGGATAGTTGTCAACATCAGCAAGCGTTACCTCGTTATCGCCATTCACATCATCAATGATATCATCAGCATTGACGTCTTGATATAAATTCAACTGTACTCGCGGAATACCCGGCTCCCATGGCTCTGCAGCAGAATATCGTGGATCATCCTCAGCACGGGTTACTGCATAATAAACCATACCAGATATTCCACCATTCTCTCCCTCACCGTAAAGATTTTTTCCCCACTGGAATATATTGTGCTGTCCAAGGAAAAGATGCATTGCACGGGTTAGAACTTCACCTGTTTCAGTAAATGAAAGATTGTTTCCTGTATTTGGGTTTATTATAGGATTGCCTTGAGGATCATATTGCGGTTGAGGATTAAGAACATCGAATGAAGGCATATCCCAACCGTTATCGGCCGGTATTTCTCCGCCATAGTCAACGACAGTCGTCAAACCGGTAGCTTTATAACGGGCGAAATCCACTTCGGTCACCAACCATTTAAAGAACGGGAAGACTTCTGTCAATTCATAGTCACCCATAGGGTCAGTTACAGTCGACTGGTATATAGTACCATCTCTGAATCGAATATTAATCGCCTGATCACGAATTCCCATCTCGCCTTCATCACGGAAGCCGTCTTCATCAGTATCAAGAAAAACACTGCCTGAAAGAGAACCGAACCATCTGAAGCACAAAACATCACCTATATCAACGACACCACCTTCCTGAGGTATTGTTATCTGGCTGAAACCGAAAATCGAATCAAGGTTTTCATCCCATGTTACAAGCTCATAAGTACCTGGAGGCACATCTGATATAGTAAATGTACTATCGGAATTACAAGGTGCGGTATAAAGCCCCTGACCGCTAAGAGAGTTCAAACCAACCCATCCACTTTCAACCAGTTCACCGGACCAATAGCCTTGAAGATAAGGCGGCCTGTCAAAATGGTTAAAAACAAGTTTTCCTGTAAGGTCACCTGTCGTCTCACCAGGATTATCAATAGTTTCAAGAGCATCAAATTGCTTTACAAAACCAAAGAAAGTATGATAGCCGGCAGGACCGAACTCAACAAAGAAAGGCGGTTCATTGGCCTTAACCCAAGCATCAACCGTTGGAGTACCCTCTATAGTACTTGTTTGTATCCAGCCCGTATCACCAGCTGGTGGTATAACAACGACACCAAATTTGCCGGGAGGCAAATTCTTTATAGTTAATTCACCGTTAGCATCTGTTCGGGGAACCATATCACCCATCATTTCGACAATCGGATTTCCATCTTCATCAAAGATAAAATCACCATTTTCATCTTTTTGATAGGTTGTTCCGAGCATATTCCCAAACGCATCAAGCATTTGCTGACCGGCAATATCACTGATAACTACACCAAAACCCTCCAAACCCTGCTCTCCATCATCGGGAGCATTGTTTATAGGGGCATTATCGTGAAATACAAGGATAGTTATTTGAGCTGTCGGCAACGGCTCATCGTTAACGACAACCTCAACATCCGTCTGACCTATAGCTACATTTTTTCCGCTCATGCTGTAATCAACGTCAGGAAGCACCGAAAGCATATAACGCGTATCAGAAGACACATCTATTTGGGCAGTCGATGTGTCACTGCGGCCTTTCATTACTACTGGAGCATAACTCTTATGTATGCTTACCGCCAGCGAGTCAGACACCTCCGCACCAGGGATGGTATTATGACTGGTATCCTCCTCCAGCAACCAAGAAAAACCATTAACCGGCGACCCCTGATTATCAACCAAATTAACGGTAAGTGCATAAGAAAGATGACAATAAAGGACACAAATCCCAATTATGGTCCTAACTACATTAGAACTTATTCTTTGATCAGACATTATATATTCTCCTTCACTAAAGACAATTTTATCCCTACATGATTAATGCATTGTATTAAAATAAATCATCAAAAACAATAAGGAGATTCCCTATTTTAGGTTGAGCTAAATGAAAAATTTGATGATATTATCATTTGATATTTTCCAAAACCACAAGCCTTTGCAGCTTTCCCAAAACCATCCTAATTAAGCATTAACTTGATACAACACAACAACTTACTACACTATCCAATCAAATGAAACCCACGACAAAATAGTAAATAATATAATCAGATACCAAATTTGATTGAAATCTCGCCTAAAATAAAACTCTTAAAAAAACTTGCAATTTCCATACTTGTGTTCTAAAATTCTTCATAGGATAATTATGGAGAGAAAAATGCAGAGAAGGTTAATTAAAATCGCCGGAGCAGTTCAGGGCGTAGGTTTCCGTCCTTTTGTCTACAATCTGGCAAATCAACTTGATATTTGCGGCTACATCGCTAATACCACCGAAGGTGTCCTAATAGAAGCACAAAGCTCACCTGAAACGATAGAATCTTTCACAGAATCAGTCATAAACAGGTCTCCACGGCTTGCTTCTCCGCAATTGGTTTCATCTAAACTGATTCCTATTGTTGAAGATGACGATACCTTTGTGATAAAATGCTCGATGCATACTTCTGAAAGAAGAATGTCTATAACGCCCGATTCTTCTGTTTGCGACGACTGTTTGAAAGAAATGCTTGATCCAATGGACAGGCGGTACCACTACCCTTTCATAAACTGCACTAATTGCGGCCCAAGATACACTATCGCTTTTGATATTCCATATGACAGATCAAATACAACAATGTATAAATTCAAGATGTGTCCGGATTGTCAACGGGAATATGATGACCCGGATGATAGGCGGTTTCACGCTCAGCCCAACGCATGCCCTGTTTGCGGGCCTAAAGTTTGGCTCACGGATGAAACGGGTAAGCTTACTCAATGTGATGATCCGGTAGATGAAGCAATCAAACTACTGGAACAATCAAAGATTCTTGCAATCAAGGGATTAGGCGGGTTTCATCTTGCTGTTAGAGCTGATGACACAGAAGCTGTTGAGCGGCTTCGCAGCCGAAAGTATCGTAAAGCAAAGGCCTTTGCTCTGATGGCAAAAAATATCGAAGCGGCTTCACAATTTGCAATGATCAACCCATGTGCAGAGAAGCTTCTTAACGGCATCGAAAGACCGATAGTTCTATGTCCTAAAAAAGACAATGATTCTATATGCGAACCGGTTGCTCCAAAATCACATTACTGGGGCATAATGATGCCTTATACGCCACTGCATACACTTTTAATGGCAGGTAATTATCCGGCACTGGTAATGACCTCCGGCAACAACACCAATGAAGCGATTGAGACTGATAATGATTCAGCGGTAATTAAACTAAGAGGTATTGCCGACAATTTCCTCTTTCATAATCGCGACATATATACATATTGTGACGACTCTGTGGCTGCAGTAGTTAATAACCACCCAATGATAATACGAAGAGCGAGGGGATATGCTCCACGCCCGATAGCCGTCAAGCGGCAAAGCAATGTAGATATAATAGCGGTTGGTTCAGATTTAAAAAATTGCATAACGTTGCTTAAAGATAATCAGGCATATACCAGTCAGCATATAGGTGACCTTGAGAATCCTTCCACACATGAATCGATGAGACAAACAATAGATAAACTCAGCGCTCTTACTTTCGCACATCCTAAGGTTGTTGTATGTGATATGCATCCAGCTATGTTTTCCACACGAATTGCTAACTCAATGAAAATGCCGGTAATAAAAATTCAGCATCATCATGCGCATATCGCAGCGGTGCTTGGAGAACATCAACTCGAAGGCAGCGTTATAGGACTTGCGATGGATGGTGCCGGTTACGGCACTGATGACACAATATGGGGTTGCGAGTTTCTGCTTGCAAGCAAAAAAGAATTTAAACGTCTGGCTCATTTAGAAAGTATACTAATGCCTGGCGGCGACATGGCTGCGCGTCAAAGCTGGCGAATGGCAGTTAGCTATCTTCTGCGAAGCTTTGGATATAAGCAAGGCACACAATATGCTCTGGCTTTGCCTTTTGGTATAGATCCAGGTGATATTGAAGTAGTTATAGAAATGCTCAAAAAAGATATCAACTGCACCCCTTCTTCGGGATTAGGAAGACTCTTTGATGCGGTCAGTTCACTTATAGGAGTATGTCAAAGAAATGAATACGAAGCACAGGCAGCTATAGATCTTGAATACATGGCAAATAAGGAAATAGGCGATGCATACGACTTTATTTCATCAAAAGAAAACAATGAATTATTGACTATTTCCGCCAAGTATGTAATTGCCGAGATAATCGCTGACATGGAGAGAAACATTGAGACATCAATTATCAGCGCAAAGTTCCATAACGCCGTAATAAATATGTTAGAGAAAACTTCATGCCAACTTGCCGAATCACACAACTGCAATATCATAGCACTTGCAGGTGGAGTTTTTCAGAATCGTTTCATTCTTGAAAAACTCATCTATAGACTCAAAGATAAAGGACTTGACGTATACTACAATGAAAGACTGCCTGTCAATGACGGCAGCATCTCATTTGGTCAATCAATTATTGCCGATGCAATATACGCTCAACAAAATCAGCCATCATAATGGCCTGCGGCCCGGCCAATCACTGACCTTTGAGAATCAAGCCATTCGTACCATTTATCGGTGTTTTCACCGGTTTTGAACGAAATAGTAAGAACAGGCACGGTTGAATTGAGCCGCCTGATATCCGCCATTACTTTTTCCATATCAAAGTCACAAACCGAAGCAAGATCGCTCTTAGTAATAAGCACGATATCTGCAACGCGGAATATAGTCGGGTATTTAGCTACCTTATCATCACCTTCTGGTATGCTGTACAGTACGACCTTAAGATTTTCTCCAAGATCGAATTCTCCTGGACACACCATATTGCCGACATTCTCAATAAATATTTTATCGTAATCTTCGAGTTCCATATCATCAATCGCCGCTGCGATCTGGTTGGCATAAAGGTGGCAACTAAGACCGGTATTGATCTGTATTGATTCAGCGGCTATACTGTCAACTCTTTCCGCATCGCGTGCAGTTTCAAGATCACCAACTATTACCGCACTTTTCTGTTTGCCTTCGTTAAGCTTGGCAATGGTTTTTTCCAGAAGCGTCGTCTTACCGCTGCCTGGAGAACTTATAAGATTGAAACAAACCGTACCGGCTTGCTCAAACAGTGTACGGTTAGTGGCTGCTATCTTGTCATTATCATCAAGTATATGTTTG
The DNA here is from genome assembly GCA_044440125.1 of Sedimentisphaeraceae bacterium JB056. Classification (GTDB taxonomy): domain Bacteria; phylum Planctomycetota; class Phycisphaerae; order Sedimentisphaerales; family Sedimentisphaeraceae; genus JBITAJ01. Next base: position 246,653 of record JBITAJ010000022.1, read on the forward strand.
ATCGCTTTTATCTTCATAATGACTCTCCTCTATTTCTAATCCTCATCGGATTCACATGTTATTGAATTTAATATTATATCATCTCCATCTACAATCTCAGCATCAGCTACCTTGCAAACTGGACAGAGAAAATCATCCGGCAGCGGGCTGTAATTCTTTCCGCATTTTCGACATCTCGCTTTAATATCGACTTCAATCATATTCAGCACCGCTGATTCAGCGATTGTATCTTTTGTTATTGACTGCCATACAGTATTGAGAAACTCGGGAACAATCTGTTTAAGTTTGCCCGCCTTGACTTCGACTTCTGTTATCCTCGTTGCCCCTTGTGACTCTGCCTCGTCAATGGCACAGTTCAATATTTGCGACGCTATTGATAATTCATGCATATTAAACCTCAGCAAATTCTGGGAAGCTGCTCACCGTAAGGACGATATATAAGTCTTTTACCGCCAATTGCCGTGTGCAGTTCTACATTATTATTCAAAGCAGTCATGTAACCTATTATTCTGGCATCTTTACCAAACTGATCACTACGACAGATATCAACCACTTTTTGCGCATCATTTTTACCGGCTACAATTACGCATTTACCCTCATTAGCTACGATTAACGGATCCAAACCCAATAATTCGGCCGCATGTCTGGCAGAATGTGTTATCGGAAGACTTTCCTCTTCTACAATAATGCCCAAAGAGGTATATTCATTTATATCCGCTAACACGCCTGCAACACCAGCTCTTGTGGCATCACGTATAAAATGAACAGCTGCCCCGCTGGCTGTTATCTTGTTCAGAAGACCATTAAGTGGTGCAACATCGCTTTTGAGTTGTGTTTGAAGAGAGAGACCTTCACGGCAACACATTATTGCAAGCCCATGGTCAGCGATATTTCCTGTTACAATTATCGCATCACCTTCCGAAATATTTGAAGAATCAATATTGATTGAATCGTCAAGCTCACCTACACCGGCAGTATTTATGAACAAGCCTTCACCTTTAGTATTTTCGATAACCTTTGTATCACCGGTAACTATACTTACACCTGCCTTTTTCGCTGAGGAAGCAATCGAATCTATTATTCGTGCGAGCCTTTCAATCTCGAAACCCTCTTCAATTATAAGCCCAAGCGAAAGTGCCAATGGTTTTGCGCCCATAACGGCAAGATCATTCACCGTACCGCAAACTGCCAAGTTGCCTATATCGCCTCCCGGGAATTCAAGCGGTCGTACGACGTAAGAATCAGTGGTAAAGCAGATTTCCCCATCTACCTTCCCAAGTATAGCGCTGTCAGTAAGTGAACTTAGGTAGTTATTGGAAAGCCTGCTTACTATTATCTCTTTTATCAGTTCATTCGTAAGCTCACCACCACCTCCATGAGCCATTGTAATTCTACCTTTATTCATTGTCATGCCCTCCTCTGTTGAATCTATACCACGCCGCACATGTCCCCTCACTGCTTACCATGCAAGGTCCGAACGGATTTGCCGGAGTACATTTTGAAGCAAAAAGTGGACACTGATCAGGCGTGAGCTTACCTTGAATAACATCTCCGCATCTACATCCGTTCTTTGGAGTATCTACTTCAATATCAAGATTATATTTAACCGCTCCATCAAAACGTTCATATTCTTTACGCAGCTTGTACCCGCTCATAGGTATCGTACCTATCGCTCTCCATGCAGAATCAGCGGGTTCAAATATCTTTTCAATTATATCAAGAGCCTTTGCATTGCCCTTGGGCTTTACGATTTGTTGATATTCATTGTAAACACCATAATCATGCTCAATAAGCATCTTTACCGCTTCATATATCGAATCTATCAATTGTTCAGGCTCAAATCCGGCAACAACGCATGGTTTGTGATACTGCGATGCTATATCTTTGTAAATATCTGAACCTATTATTACGCTCACATGACCGGGACAAAGAAAACCGTCTATCATAGACTTTTGGTCTTCAAGGAGATATCTCATAGCCGGTATAAGGCGTTTATGACTGCTCAATATAGTAAAATTATCAAGTTTGCTTTTCTCTGCTTCAAGTATCGCTGCAACAGTTGCCGCAATCGTAGTCTCAAAACCTATAGCCAGGAAAATAAATTGCTTATCGGGCTCTTCTGAAGCAAACTGTATTATATCGCGAGGGGAATACACAACACGAACATCTGCTCCTTCGGCCTTTCTGTCAGCCAGGCTCGTATCTGTTCCGGGCACTCGCATCATATCGCCGTAGGTACAGACAACCACCTCTGGGTATTCAGTCAAAGAAATAGCGGCATCAATGTAACCTTGACAAGTCACACAAACAGGACAACCAGGACCGCTTATCAATTTGAGATTATCGGGAAGGAGGCTGCGCAGTCCGCTGCGCATTATTGAGACGGTATGTGTACCACATACCTCCATAAGACGAAATGTAGGTTTACCCTTGAGCATATCTCTGATACGCACAAGCTTCTCACTGTTGCTTCTCTCCATTTTTATCCCTCCTGACCTATTCGAGATACTTCCATATCTCCGCTGCGTCTTCAGCTCCTATCACCTCAAGTGACTGACCGGCATGTACAAGTACATAATCACCGGCTTGAGCCTCTGGTGTAAGCATTAGACTAATATTAGCAGTAGTGCCATTAAAATCTACTTTAGCTGTGCGTAAAAGTTCATTTTTATCATGATCTTCTACAGTTATTATTTTACCTGGTACTGCAAGACACATATTCCAGTCTCCTCTCTCTATTTCAAGTTACCGGCTTGCGGAATAACTATATCTTAAATTACAAAGCTAAAATTTCAAACTAAAATCTGAGATTACAAATTTGCAGCTTCAGATATCAGTTTCCGCAAGCCGGCACTCTATGCTAAAAAATCAACACTCAATCTCTTTAAATACGCAATTTACAAGATGGGGTATCGCTTCTTTTATCTGTGGTGTAAGCTCGGTACCGCATTCGATACTGGCAGGTTTGATACCAACACAAGTAATCTCTTGCGGTCGACAGCCCAGAAGCTTGGTCATCTCAAAAGTATCCTTTATATTGACATCATGAAGCGAGCCAAGCCATGTTATTTTTGCTTGCTCTATATCATCAAGGGCGAATTTAACTATCGTGCCGGGCTTATAATCGCCTTCTATGGCATCAACCACTATCACTTTCTTTCTGTTGGCTATGACATCCAGAAGATCCGCACCTGCCGTTCCACCATCATAGAGTTCAACACCTGAAGGAAGCTCTTTATTCTGCATTTCATACACAACTTTGACGCCTACTCCTTCATCGCTAAGAAGTATATTTCCTATTCCTAAGACAAGAATGGGGAATTTTTCTGTCATAGTTCACCTCTTGATTTGTTTCAATTACACGCCGCATGGTATCGGCATAACAGTTTCGGCCTTCTTACTGTCAGGCCTGAGCATATGAACCGAACATGCAAGGCATGGATCAAATGAGTGTATCACACGAAGAAGCTCTATAGGCTGAGTCATATTGGCAACGGGCGTACCTATCAATGCCTGCTCCATAGCCCCATTATTACCATAATCGTCCATAGGTGATGCGTTCCAGGCAGTAGGAGTCAAAATCTGATAATGGGCTATCTTTGCAGAACTATCGGTACTTACCCAGTGTCCGACGGCCCCGCGAGGTGCTTCTGTCAAGCCAATTCCTGATGCGTTTGCAGCAACATATGTCTTGGTATAACTTGTGACCCCTGCGGAAAGACTGTTAAGCCATCCGTTCATCGCATCAGCAACCTTTTTTGTCTCATATGCTCTGGCAGCGATTCTATCCATAGCTGATACCCCACCGGTATAATCACCGTTAATCCACATTCTCGCAAGCGGCCCAGCTTCAAAAACCTTGTTTTCATAACGAGGTGCCTTGATCCATGAATAAGCTCCAGGTTTTTCTGCATAAGTTGTAGTTTGGCCACTGACAGGATTGAGACCGGAAGGACTGCTGTACTTCGAATAACCGACATACTCTGCGATCTTGGTTATATCAAGCGGCGAATAATTAGAATTACCGCTTGTAGGATTCTCACACTTTCCACTTCTGAGAAGCTTATTTGAGCCTGTAGAATCCAAATCGAATACGCCGTAAGCTATAAGATTCTTAGATCCTTGGCCAAGTTCAAAATACTCACCAAAAGCGCCCGCTACAGTAAGAACATCTGGAATGAATACATTATCAATAAAACTCCGCAACTCACTAAGCAAAGCTCTATAAGCCGATATATTGGAACTGGTCGCTACTTCTGTACATCCGCCAGGAGCAAAGCTTGCACAGCATGGTAACTTACCGCCAAATATAGCTCCCATCTGATGAGCTTTTCGCCTCATCTCTAATGCCTGTACGTAGTGATTAACCAACGTTGCAGCAAGATTTCCTTTAACCATATCGGGTGTTACATACCTGTTAGACCATGGAGCAATATCAAGAATACCAGTAGTATCGATATAATCCAATGCACACAAATGATAAAAATGCAGAATATGGGATTGTAAAAAGTTGGCCCCAAGTACAAGATTTCTAACAATCCTGCCATTGGCTGGAGGCGTACTATTAAAAGCACCTTCAAGTGCCATTGAACTGGCCATTGCATGAGAAACCGGACAAACACCACAAATCCTCTGTGTTATCTGAACAGCATCAAAAGCATCATGTCCCTGCAAGATTCTCTCAAAACCGCGAAACATTGTTCCTGAACTTTTGGCGGCTATTACTTTATCCTGACCGTCAACTTTATCAACGGTTACTTCTATACTTAGGTGCCCCTCTATTCGGGTTACCGGGTCTATCTTAATTGTTGATGGCATATATTAATCTCCATTAATTGGTATTTTAGATCAGTCATCTTCTTTATAAAAAGGTGTTTTCCCATCAGGGAATGTCGGCTCGGTACAGCCATGACAAGGAGTTCTTGCCTGCACACACCAGTTTACGCCGTTAGTTCCCTTAGCAGGACTATTCCATTTCAAAATAGGACAATTGGCTCTGGTACTCTTACCACGGCAACCAACATCCTCAAGACACCCAGATTCACCCAAATTGTGTGCATCCTCAGTGCTTCTATAAGGACAATGCTGGTGAACAGTATAAGCATAATAGTCCATTGGTCTTCGATTACTGTCAAGAGCAACCGTGTCGCCATTTAACAACTTAACTACAGTTCCAACAAACCAGTCTGGATGTGCAGGACAACCCGGTATATTTATAACAGTCTTTGATCGTCCCAAATAGGCTAATGCATCTGTTACGCTCTTTGCCGCAGTGGGATTTGGGCTGGCGGCTGAAATACCTCCAAAACTGGCACAAGTTCCTATTGATATTATACTATCAGCATTCTTGCTCAAGATATCAAATGCTTCCAACATCGTAAGATGACTTCCTATATGGCAATAATCTCCGTTAGCATCAGTTGGGATAGCGCCCTCTACGACAAGTATATAGCCCTGAGCAGCCATAAGCGAGAAGTCAATTAAATTGACCTTTGCATCCCCATTGAGATCGTACATATCGTTAGGCTGAGAACTCAGCCAGTTGTCGCCAATCCCAATCAGCTCTTGCTCTGATGGATGAGGACCTGTTGCGCCCTTAAAGGCAAGGTCACCAGCCGATGCAATCAGAGTGGAATGATATTCCAGATTGATCTTGTTAATTAGAAGATCATCTACGGTTGTCAGGTTGACACTGTTGAGCAGTGAAACCGAACATCCGCTGCAGCATTGTCCCTGAAGCCATATAACTCTGGGATCTCCGCTACCCGCCAATGCCTTTTCTACAGCAGCAAAAGGCATTGTCATGGCTACACCTGTTGCTGAGGCTAATTTGAGAAATTCACGTCTGGATAAGCGCATTAAAAGTCTCCAAATAAGTTTTAAGAATGATGCTGATCATAGTTGCTGCTCTATTAATTTATTACACACATATAATAACTGAGGGATCAAGGCTGGAAGTGTTCTCGAAATGACCTGCCTCAACCTGATTAATTCATGGGTTTGTCTTAAATAATGAATAGCTAAATGTTGGATTACTCATAAAAACACGTGATATATTCAATCATATTAATAAAACTTAACATAAATATATTATTGTCAGTTAGAAATACGAAACCTATACCACCAAGTTCATCGATTTAGTAATATTTAAGCAATATTTTACAAAAATTTATCAAAAATATCGTTTTTCCGCAAAAAAAAAGACGATCACAAAGTAATATGGTTAATATTGTACATTCTGGCTGGTTTTTTGGATGAAATTTTTAAAGTAGTAAATTATTTGAAAAGAACTATTATAACTACTGAAATCAAGCTACCGACAGGCATTTTCGAGACAGTAAAAGTTTTATTGAATGCAACGCCTATTAGTAAGGCTAATTAGAGAAATTAACGCCTGAATAAACGCATTTTAAACCACCAAATAAGCATTGAAAGGAACTATCAAGCTGGCAAAAGACCAAACTTTCACATATTTATATAACGAAGTAAATTAAGAAATGATTTCTTTGAAAAATTTATTATTTATATCGGTTTTTAACAAATCTTATCTGTATGATAACAACTATCTATTTAAAATATAACTCTTGAAGCCATGCCTTTGATTCATATTTCATACTTCACATACGCAACATCACAAGGTAAGTTCATCGATTCAGTAATATTTTGTCGATTTTTTATAAAAAAAATGATTCAAGACAGCATTTTTTAACCATTTCTTCTAAAACAACAAAATAGACACCCCATATTTTACATCTTAAGTTTCCATAATAACATTCAAATGTCAATTCTTTGTTTTTTAATTCATACAAGCACCTCTATCCAATCCCAATATGCAAAAAATCAATTCTCTTTCAGGTAAAATGGACTCTGAGCATCAGGGAATGTAGATTCAGTACACCCAATACAAGGAGTTTTTGCCTGAACGCACCAATTGACCCCCTTTTTACTCTGCGATGGGCTGTTCCATCTTTGCACGGGACAATTGGCAAATGTACGTTTGCCTTTACAACCTATATCCTCAAGGCATCCGCTTTCGCCTAATGCATTCGCCTCCCCACTCCCTTTATATGGACAGCGTTCATGCACTATGAGGGAGAAATAATCAAGAGGTCTTTTATTACTGTCAACATAGATGGTTTCACCATTAAGCAATTTAATGATTGTACCCACAAACCAATCAGGGTGAATAGGGCAACCCGGCACATTGATTACCGTTTTAGTCCTGCCTAAATAAGCCAACGCCTCAGTTACACTTTGGGCTCCAGTAACATTGGGTTCAGCGGCGGCCATACCGCCAAAGCTTGCACATGTCCCTACAGACACAATACTGTCGGCTTTTTCGCTGAGTATATCAAATGCCTCTATCATAGTAAGATCACTTCCTATATGACAATAATCGCCATCAGCTCCAGTTGGGATAGCACCCTCGACGACAAGAATATAGCCTTGGGCAGCCATCATTGAAAAATCAATAAGATTCACCTTTAAATCAGCGTTAAGATCATAAGAAGACTCTGATTCCTGCTGAAGCCAATTATCGCCTATACCTACAATCTCCTGTTCGGAAGGATGAGGACCTATTGCTTCCTTAAGAGCAAGATCGCCTGCTGAAGCTATGAGAGTCGAATGATACTCCAGATTGATCTTATTAATCAGAAGATCGTCTATGGTAGTAAGGTTCACACTGTTAAGAAGTGAAATTGAACATCCGCTACAGCATTGCCCCTGCAGCCATATAACTCTGGGGTCACCATTGCCGGCCAATGCCTTTTCTACTGCTGTAAAAGGCATTGCCATGGCAACACCAGTAGCAGAAGCCAGTCTTAAAAATTCACGCCTGGATAAACGCATCAGAGAATCTCCTAATTAATCCAACCTAATTTCATAATGAATAATTAAAACAAAAGAAACTGTAAATTCTGTGAATTAACCAAGAGAAATCACCCAAAAGATCAAACCTGACTTAATGAACCACAGATAGTACACTACAATATATAATTTTCGCGGTTACTACATATATCAATGAAAAGTGATATCAATTACAATCCTTACCAAGCTAATTCAATTTAAGTAACCGAATTAGTAGACTTTATCAATAAACTACAATGTATACATAAAAAAAACGCTCCAAAACAAGCTTTACCTAAGTTTTCCCTATTCCCTGTTCCATATTTTACATTTTTAGTAGAATATTTCAAGTATTATTACAAAAGAGTAAACTTTTGCCGATTAGTGCAAAACCGCAGAAAGTATATTTCCGGACATACTACACGATCAACTGTAATAGACTGGATAAAAACGGAATACCAGACTTACTCGCAGGAGCCGAAGTTTTTTTTATATATTGATTGTCAAATCCTTGCGATTGACCATCAGGAGTGGCATATTAAATCAACACATCTTGAATTACAGAAAATATCCGTCCAAAGACATCTATAATCCATCTACAACAAATATCTGAGAATACTTTTCACCGTCAGAATCTTGTACTGTTTTTGTAAAAGCTATCGTATCAGCATTATTAGACCAGATAAGTAAAGTACCTGCACACACTATACGTCTCATAACAACATAAGCCTTTCTTCTACAAAAATAGCTAATTCAAAGATCTATTCTTGACAGTCCAAACGGTAAGATTAGTTACATCAATACTATGTCTTTGTTCATCCCATAACTTTGCTGTAGCAAAGGCAATAACTCCAAATACAACATTAACGGCAACTATCAAACGCACTGATGGTTCAAACATCTGCCAATTCTTGTGTATAACTCCGAGGTAATTTGTTATTGCATAAGCATTCAAAACTGCCAGATTAAACATAGACATATTATATTTCTTCCGAGAGAATAGAGAAATCTGTAATGCGAAGAATACAAAGCATATCGTCACAACAAGCCCTATAAGATACTTATGGAACATAAAAGAATACTCTTCAGGAATCCATCCTACAAGACAAAAGGCAAAGTAGGCGTTAATAATCGTTCCAAGAACCAATGCCGCAATAGTTGCCATTGAGTCAACAATCTTGGTAAATAAAGCAACAAAAAAGAGTCCAACAAGGCATCCACTAAATATCATGGTAACAACCATGGAAAGCTCAACCATGAAACGCTTAGGAACTCTGTAGAAAACCAGTGCTCCAACCATCATGACCAATGACACGATGAATGTAGTTACCAATGAAGACTTAAAATAATATTCCTCTGTTTTATTTGGAGAAATGTGTTTACGGAGAATATCTCCAACAAAAAGAGTACCACAAATATTGATTGAAGAACTTAAGGAAGACATAGCGGCAGCGGCTACACCTGCGGTAATAAGCCCGGCAATACCAATAGGAGCCTTCTCGACAATGAAATACGGAACAAGTTTGTCTACCTGACTGTCATTAACAAGCCCAGTAACGTAATCGCTTGGATTGAACTGATAATACATAAATAGGCATGTGCCTACAAAATAAAAGAAAGTCCAAATAACAATACAAAGCACAAGATTTAACCATGTAGCTCTTCTTGCCTGATAAAGAGACTTTGCAGTCATCCATCTCTGAACAACAGTAGGATCAGTTACAATAGCCAAAAAGCTGCTAAGTCCAAGTATAACCATTGTGTAAAAAGTGGCATTGCTCAAATCAAAATCCATATCACCAAAAGCAATTTTACCCTGTTTTATTCCCTCTGTAATCACATACCCTAATCCACTTCCATCGGGCAACCCTCTTACAGCTAATATTGCAACTGTAATACTTCCGCCTACAAGTATAAATGTCTGTATTACATCAGTCCAAATAACAGCTTCTATTCCACCAAAAACAGTATAAACCATAGTCAGTATTCCTGTTATAATCATAATCAGAATAATAGGCTGGCCGGTAATATATGAAAGAGGAATCGCCATCAGAAACAAAACAGTACCAAGCCTTATAAGCTGAACAGCTATCATTGTAATTGCGCAATAAACACGAGGAATGGTTCCAAGCCTCTCTCCAACATAATCAAGAGTAGAAACAGCACCCGCTTTCTTAAAAAATGGAATTAAAAGATATATTGCAAGAAAAGAACCAGGAATAAGGCCTATATTTATAAGCAGCATCCTCCAGTCTTCCACGAAAGCAGCAGCAGGAAACCCAACGAACGTCACCGTACTGATTGATGTAGCAAACATTGAAAGCCCAACAGCCCAACCCGGCATTGAATTGTCAGCAAAGAAATAATCTTCAGTTGTTTTATTTTTACTTGCAAAATAGACACCAACCCCAACCATTGCCAACAAGTAAAAAACAAGAGTAGTAACATCAAATACTCTTATAGCTGCCAATACATTCACTACCAAAGAATCAGTCATCAATAGATACTCCAAATAAATTATCTCGATAATTCGATATTCTACCTGACACAATACCGAAATTATTATGCATTAATTTTACCGGCACCTAAATGAAGTTAAACGCCAATTCAGCAGGTAGTTCCGCCATTTTCAGTTTTTAAACCCTTTTTTTACTTGAAAATCAAGACAAAAGGCTATCTAAACCCTGCACTTAATATAGATAGGATATTCAATATTATGGAGCAGGATTTATGAATCAAGACGTTAAACGAATAGTTTTTGTACTCACCCGAGGAAGATTGGGAATTCTGGGAAGGTTTTGCTGAATATGCTGCTTTGAACGAGAACTGGCTACTCTACAATCCGCTGTAGTTTCAATTTAACGCTAACGATGATGGGGTCTATAACTAGCTGAAGGATTTAAAGCCCGATGGCCTGGTTGTACCTAACTCAAGAGAAAATCTAAATGCCATCATGATCTCAGCATTCCAACGGTTCTATACCGCAACCTTAACAAGAAAATTGGAAGCCAGCAGGAACGTTAATCAGCAAACAAAGGTACAGCCCATTTACCGAATGTAATAATTTCTCCTTTATTGCACTTTTTTTGATATAAAGTGCAATAATTAGATGTTTTAGGCGGATTGAAAAGAGGAAATTCAGGCATAGCGACTTTCTTGAAACCAAGTTTTTCCAATTCATCAGACTGACTGTCATCGTTCCTGAGAGGCTGTGGAGTCAGAAAATACAGCATACCATCAGAAATACATTGAACACTTTTAGTTCCGTCAATGTCAACCTGCAGTAAAATCATCCCATCAAGCTGAGCAGGGATTTTATTTGCCGTATAACTGCGGTCAGAAAACAGTTTTTCACCTTCTTTAAAAAGCTTTACTTCACCCTTCTCACTTACAAATTTCCCGGCAGGCTCAAATTCAAACGGCTGGCCATCTTTATTGTCAGCCAGAGCATCAGGTGCTCCTTCACTTATAAGGACATTCAGCCGTACCTTATCAGAGACATCTTTACCTGCGGCAGCATCGTCTTCTGTAAATGTCGCCATGTATATCTCTTTTTCATCCTTACGGGAATAATCATATGTTATGTATATGGTACCGTCAGGAGTCTGCTGGCCATCAGGATACGAAACACCCTTTCTCTCATCGATCAGCAGACCGCCCCGCCAGCTTTTACCGTCATCTTCAGATATAAACGCCATCAGATGACTGCGGCCGATCTTTTCATCTATTTTGCCATGCTTAACGAGAAGCAAATTACCCGAACTGAGTCTTCTTATAAAAAATCTTGCGGCAGGATGCTTGATAGTTGACTGCTTGAGTTCACTCCAAGTCAGACCTTTATCATAAGAAAAACTCTCTCCTATACCATACTTTGTTCGGACAAGCATCCATATTGTTCCATCTTGCTTCTCAACAAAAATATGTTCATCAAAATCACGCTGATCTTTAGGCTGAATATCGCAAGCTCCAACAACATCAAAAGACAATCCGCTATCAGGAGACACAACAGCCCTTGCACTGTAATCAGTCCCTCTCCATGTAGATGGGGGTAAAAGCCATTTTCCATCAGAAAGAACTGTCGGCTTACACATCATAATGCCTTCTGTAATCCGTCTTGGCTTTGACCAATTCACTTTTATACTATCGGCATCATCCGTGACAAGAGCCCAAACACCAGAATGTGGATTAAGACGGTCAGAAGCAGGATGTTGCGCCCAGAACACCCACAATCTTCCTTGCGGATCAACCCAAACCTCTGGATCAAAAGCCCTTATATCCCCGGGTCCATCAGGATCAATCTCAAATTGCTCCTGCCAGCTATTGCCATCATCATCACTTCTGGAAACAACAACATAATTATTCTTATCTTCTCCGGGCGTAGGACCTGCATACCAAACAGCCCAAACAGTACCCATGTCAGTTACTGCAATACTCGATATCCCCTGAAACTTTCTGGTTTCCAAAGACTGATAATGTTCACTGCCGAATGGAATTATCTCGGGCGGATTCAAAAATGTTTTAGCTTGCGTCTGAATACACATAGACAACCCTAATATCATTAATACAAATTTCAAAATAATTCTCCATTTCAATAATCAGAAAAAATCTTTTAAGCCTAATACTGCTATATATGACATCACTAAAGAAAAGACAAATGCCGCTGCCAATCCAATATTCAACAGAATTCCGGCTTTATGCCTACCCATATCTTTCATATTCACCAGAAATATTATACTGACTACTACCAATGGAAGACTGAATACCTGAGCCACCTGAGTTGCAATCTGAGCTAATATAGGATTGGCTCCGAGTATCGGTACTGTAAGTCCAATCACTGCGGCAATTGCAGTCAACGAGCGAAACATAACCGACTTTGTAACCATCTTCCCCTTATTATAATCCGAGATGAGCAGAGGCGCTACCATCATTATCGGAAGCGTTGAAGATAGTCCCGCACTAAGCGTACCCACCAAAAACAACGCAACCGCAAATTTACCCGCAAAGGGGCGAAGACTGTTTGCCATATCAAGAACATTTGTGACAACTTTGCCTTCCGAGAATAATGCACCAGTAGCGCAAATCATAACGGAAGCACTTATAACAAACATCAAAAAAGCGGATAAAAAAGAATCTCTACACTGGGCAGAGTATCCATCCTCCGCTTTATCCCATCCTTTACTTTTCACAAGTAAGGGCCTGACAACAAACGTAGGCGCAGCCATAGTCGTTCCAACAAAAGCAGCAATCATTAAGTTGGCACCCTCAACATTGGGTATAGACGGCACCAATCCCTTGACTATAAGGGATGGAGACGGTAATACCATGAACATCGATATAATGAAACTCAGACCAAGTATAGTAACAAAGAAAACCAGCACTTTCTCAAATATTGAATACGTACCAACCCAAAGTATAATGTACATAACAGCCATTATCAATACCGATATAAGCAATATCAACCAATAGCTATTACCACCGATTGAGGGGAAAAGAAGCTTAAAACTTTCAAAAAGAGCACTTGAAGACAAGCCGACAAGCCCCGAAAGACAACACCATTGCCCAACGCTCACGCCTGCTATTATAAGTATAGCTATCAATTTACCAAATTTGAACTTTGTTTTGAAACTGTGAATAGCCGTTTCTCCGGTCACTACCGCACAACGACCATACGCTTCCATTAAAACCCACGTAAAAAGACAGCTCAGCGCCAAAACCCATAACAACTGGGTTCCGAATTCCGAGCCTGCCTTGCTCATTGACGTAACACTGCCGGTGCCTATAGTATAACCTATACAGAAAATACCAGGACCTATAGCCAAAAGCATAAGCCATAATTTCTTTAACATCAAAACGTCCTCATTAAAATTTCAATTCCAGTAAGCGCTTACACCGCTAATAAGAGTCTTATTTTTGTATACTATGCTTGCTGTTTTCGCAGCACCCAAACGGTATTGAATGCGTAAAACAGCAGTATTCTCGGTAAACGCATGAACGATTACTAATTCCATACACTATCTGACTACTCTGCCGGATTTACTGCCATTCATAAGTATTTCTATCTCATCACGTTTATTGAAGTTGAAATCACCCATTATTGAATGAGCCAAACATGATGCCGCAGCAGCATACGAAATAGCCTTCTGCGGTTCACATAATGTATCATCATTCAAAGCAAATATCAAGCCGGCAGCAAAAGAATCACCGCCACCTACACGGTCAACGATATGTGTTATAGTGTAAGGACTGTAACTACCGTCTTCTGTTGGCGAATAATACGATTTATTTTCAGCACAATCATACAGCATTGCACCCCAGTTATTATGTGAAGCCGATATACTCTCTCGGAATGTAGTGGCAACCATCTTAACATTTGGAAACTTTTCAGATATTTTCTGAGCAACCTGCTCATACTGCCTGACATCAAGCTTACCGCTGCTTACATCTGTATTGTCTGCGTTTATGCCAAGTACGCTTGAAGCGTCTTCCTCATTAGCAACCAGAACATCAACAAACGGCAATATTTCTGACATTGTTATACCTGCCAACTCTTTTGATGAACGCGTTTTGTCCCATTGCCACAGCTTGCCTCTGTAATTAAGGTCACAGGAAACGGTTATGCCCTTCTCTTTAGCCTTTTTTACGGATTCCAACGTTGCCTTTGCTGCTGTTTCAGAAAGAGCCGGTGTTATGCCGGTAACGTGAAACCAACCGGCATCTTCAAAAATCGTATCCCAATCATACTGAGAAAAAGAGGTAAGCGAAACAGAAGAGTAACTTCTGTCATAAATCACTCTGCTCGGCCTTTGGTTAGCACCTGCTTCAGTAAAATACAGGCCAAGGCGACCTTCATTGTTAAATACAATACATGAGGTATCAACATCTAATCCTTTAAGCTGTGATATGCAGGCATCAGTTATATCATTATCAGGAAGAGCAGTAACAAATCCTGAGCAGCCTCCCATATAAGCAATGGAAGCAGCAACATTAGCCTCTGCTCCGGCAAAAGTCATGTTTATATCACCCGGCAACGCCTGCCTGAATCTCAAGAATCCACCCGGCGTAATACGCCCCATTATCTCACCAAATGTTACAATACGTTTCATTTTATTTCCTAAATCAAATTCCAATCAATGAATCAGCCTAACTCAGAAAGCTTTGAAACCGCCATACAACAAAGCTCTCTGATCCCTTTCCAATCACCTTCAGCAATTTTCTTTCTCGGCGCAAGCCATGAACCGCCAACTGCGAAAATGCAACCATCCTTCAGATATTCCATGAAGTTAGTTTCATTTACACCACCTAACGGCATAAACTCTAAGCCTTTATACATATATGGAGCTGACATGCATTTAAGATATTTAAGCCCGCCAAGAGGCTCAGCCGGAAAAAACTTCAAGTATTTCAAATCAAATTCAAGAGCCTGCTCTACTTCCGATGGAGTAGCAATACCCGGAGCAAATGGCAAGTCAATATCAATAGCTTTTTCTAACACTTTAGAATTAAGCCCCGGAGAAACGGCAAACTGCCCTCCCGCATCTTTAACTTGGACTGCCTGATCAACAGTAAGAACAGTCCCTGCACCAACAAGCATTTCCGGCATTTTGCTATTTATCAATTCTATGGCATCTAAAGCACAATCGGTGCGAAGAGTAAGCTCTATACTTTTAAGACCGGCATTAACTAACGTCTCTGCCAGCGGTAAAGCATTATTAATATCGTCTATAACAACCGTAGCAACAATCTTTTGTCTTTTTATTTCTTCAAAAATAGAATGCATAAATACTTCCATAAATTCAGTTTTAAGCAATTAATCATTAATATCAGGTGCAAATTCCTGCTCTTTATCAATTGCAACTTTCCCAACCGTATCAGTCAAACCAGTATACCCCGGGCCACCACCGGCAACGAAGCCATCACTGCGTCCGTTTTGATCACTACTCACCCAGAAGGAATAAAGACTGCCGTTAGTCAGTTCAAAATAAAATTTCACCGGTTTGCCCGCAAGAGCTGAAAGGCTTTTACCGTCTTTCCATTTCATTTGAGCTATAGTACTGTCACCGCTGAATGCAATGCTGTTTTCAATCGTAAACGGTTCGATTGCATTGCCATCTAAATCACGTACTTCGGCACGAATGCATCCACTGGAAACAGCATTTATGAACAGATAATCACCGGGAAATTTCAACGGCCGAGTTAATATACTTCCCTTTTTATCACCAGCATCAAGCGAAACAAAACCATCTCGCCTCATAAAAGCAACACCGGTACTGCCGTTATCATACATTCCGGTCTGTATCCATATTCCATTTGGATTCGAGGCATCCCCTCTGAACCCACTATAATAAAACCACAGTTTATCACCACGTACAGTACATATGTTTCCTACGGATTGTACATAGCCCCGATCCCATACATCTTTCCTTTCGGCAGAAATATGGGCCCGACGATCCGGACGTGACCAATGGAATCCATCACGACTATACGCAAACATTAATTCCGTTATCTTAGGTAATCCAGCCTCGTCACATTTATCGTTTGGCGGACCATGATGTATCTCAAAAAAACCAAGCATTATACTCTCGTAAGCAACTGCATCAAAATTATAAAGCTGTGGTTCTCTACCAGTAAGATAATCACGAGGATCTAACCTATCAGTCATCAACCATGGAACCTTTTGAGAATTGGACCATTTCGCACCCTTGAGAAAATCATCACACTCGTAATAATCTCTGGCTCGTCCTTTTCCGGAAAAGGATGTACGAAGACTGTATACCCATTTTTTTCTAAATGGATTGTAGAAATGGGTACTTCTGTCGCCGGTTAAGCCTGTTTCAATACGTTTAGTCCAGTGAATACCATCAGGAGAAGTGAGGCTCCAGCCAGGCATAGTACCCCCCGGAGGCCGCATAAACAGCGTCCATTTTTCTTCCGAATTCTCGGCGTCAGGATTTGGGAAAACCGTCCAAGAATCAGCAGTAAGATCAGTCGGTAATACCTGATTGGTTCCCGGCACTATATCAAGTTCGGGACGATCCCAGTTTATCCCATCGCGGCTGGTCGCGTAAGCAATAGTTCCGATCCAACCCGCCTCATACCACATCTTAAATAACTGTTGTTCAGGATCCCACCATATTCCTCCACTTTTCGGAGCGGCAACCGCATTGCCCGGATATCCATTGTAATATGGAACACTGCGGACAGCATTTATCTCTAATTTGGTCTTCGGCTCAAGTATTGGATTGCCTTTGTACTTCTCCGGTTTATGATAAGAACGCCGCAAGTCTGTGCTCTCTATGAGAAAATCGTCAACAAATAATTGCCGCCCTATATCTATGTTTATCAACTTCGGGGGATCATTCAGGTATGGTACCGGCATAGGTTCATCAGCAACAGGGTCAATATTACACGGCGGCCAAATCTCAGGCAGACGAATACCATTATAGAGAAGCTCTCCTGAATTGACACTCCACGGTTTATCTTCCATCTTTTCAGCATCACAAAAACCAAGCACTACAACATATTTACCCAGACGATAGTTCTCGCCTTTCTTAACATTCTTTTTAAAGGCTGAAACACGATTCCAATCTTTGTCACCAAAAAGCTGGAAAGGCGGGATTTCAATACGACCAAACCCCAATCCCTGTAGCGAATCTGCACAAGAACCGTATTGTGCATCCTTGTAAGGAGTCAATACTACCAACATGCCATCCTCTTTTATTCTTATAAAAGAGGAGTCTATAGTATCTACAAGCATCTGCAAGCCTTTAAGTGATTCAGGGCATTCACTGACAGCATAATCACGATTCGTAAAAATATTCGCGCCAACTTCAAAAGTAATTACATTACAGTCACCCCTGTAAATAATTGAAGCCATTTTATCATTTTGCCGTGACATTTCTGCAGTAACAACAGGCAAAAAGATTAATATTGCCAATAACGTTTTTCTCATATTTATTCCTTATTCACAAAACCAGACTTCTCAAGATATCTCATGCTTTCTGAAAGATTCCTATAAACATCCTCTTCACTTCCGCCAGAAGCGAGCTCAATAGCAACATATTCACAATCATTCTCTGCCAATCTCGAGAATACAAAATTAAATGGAAGCGGATTGCAGGTAAGCGTCTGCTGCGAAGTCCCATTCCTGGCTGATTTCAAATGCACATATGAAAGTTTATATCCAAATTCATCAAGCAGTTTTTTAACCTGCTCAGGAGTTATGTCAATTTGGGAGTTAGTGAAAAAGTTAGCAGTATCAAACTGCCACAATACATTCTCACCACTTTGTTCCAGAATTTCAGCAAAACCATAGTAAGGTTTACCGCGTCCATCAATGTCACCATTACTATTTTCAACAACAAGCGTTAATCCATACCTAGCCGCTATATCGGAAGCCTTGTGAACACGATTAATGGCTTCATGAAATTCTTCCTCAGTCCATCCCATTTTGGCAGAACAGGAACTGTACTCTCTATTTGCAGCTAAAGCTCGACAAAAACCCGGCCCACTAAATAAAGCTGCACGTTTGGCCTGGAGCTCAAAAACATCAATAAAATCTGAATCAAGCAACCCTCTCTGCGAAGAATAAACCATCTCAATATTTTTGCTGCGAGCATATCGAGCTATTTCCGCACATTCAGTCTCACTTAGACAGACATCAGGATCGCGAAGCTCTATCCAATCATAATCATTTTCACAAGCATAATTTACAAATTTCAATGAGCTTTCTAATGAAACATCACTTACCTCAAGAAAGTTCTGAGTAGTAAATCCCAACTTGATTTCGTGACTTCCTTCTTTCCGCAAACGTTCACCATTAACGCAACTGCTGCATAAGAAAACTGCTGCTAAACATATAACAATAATTATTTTATAAAACGATTTCGTCATATCTCAAACCTTATTTAGTAATCACACTATATTGTCACATAAGAATTATAGCAAAGTAACTAAAACATCAAACACCATTATGCGTACAACAAAACACCTTATTGCGACACAATAAACCTTGAATATTAAGTTTATAGCATTATAATAGATTAAACAAATAGAAAACTACTCATTTTGCGACTATACATATGACCAAAGCCAAAAAAGTTGCCCTGCTTATAGAAACCTCGACTTCCTATGGCAGAACATTAATAAGAGGAATTCTGCAGTATGCCAATGCCGCAACATCATGGATACTCTACAATGAGCCGCGAGGGTTCAGCGATGAACTCCCAAGTCTTTCAGGGCGTAATTTTGATGGCATTATAATGAGAGATACAAAGGGGAATATGCCTCTTCTAAAGCTTGGAATACCAACAGTTGTCTCAATACGCTATGAAAAACAAATAGACAACGTACCCAATATAATCAGTGATTCTGAAAAAATTGGCAAACTCGCCGCCGAGTACCTGACCTCGAAAGGTTTTGAAAATTTTGCATTTTGTGGATTTGACAATATGCCATGGTCATTGGAGCGCGAAAAAGTATTTAGAAATGCAATAAACGGCAAGACATACGTTTTCCAGAAAAACAATAAACAAGCTGACTACAATAGACAACTAAAAGAAATGTCTCACTGGCTCAAATCGCTGCCAAAGCCCATTGGTTTAATGGCGTGTAATGATGTCAGAGGAGCAAACGTGATTGAAGCCTGTAAATTGGCCAACATCAAAATACCGCAGGAAATATCCATACTTGGTGTTAACGATGATGACATGATATGCGAAATGACCTCTCCGCCATTGTCTAGCATATCTCTCGATATCGCTCGAGGAGGCTATGAAGCGGCCAGAACATTAGACATAATGATGAGAGAAGGTATTGACAATATCAGCAATATTATTATAAAACCTAAAGATGTAGTCACTCGATCATCAACGAATATTCTCACAATTGATGACCCGGACGTCGCCCGGGCACTTTATTTCATATCAGAAAACAGCAGACAGAACATACAAGTCACTGATGTTGCTGACCATGTCGGTATTAACAGACGCAGCCTTGAAAGGCGATTTAGAAAAACTCTGAATAAAAGTGTATACGATGAAATTAAACGGATTAGAATAGAAACCATGTCTAAAATGCTGACAGAAACAGACATACCGATTTCTGAAATAGCATATAAAATGGGCTTCAATGATGCTAATCATATAGCAAGATATTTCAAACTTGAAAAGGGAATTTCACCTCTTGATTACCGCAAATCGCACGCCGCAGATTCACTGTAACTTCCAACTAATTCAGCAATCATATACTCCAGGATTTAGCATCACCATACTATCTGGAGACTGCCTGTAACATTTCTCAGGATACAGCACTCCTGAATCGGGTCATATTCATACTCAAGCCAATCGCCTGTAATAAAAGGCCACTGCGGCTGATGAAGCACCCTTACTTTATCACCCGACTCTGGCGGACAATAGAAACGCAACGTCGCATTTTTGAGCCCATCAACGGAAATTCGCCGACTAACGCCAACCTCTCCAGATATTTGCTCTTTGCATGAAATCTCTGATTCATCAGCTTGTTCAACGAAAACACGGCACTCATATCGCCATGCTCGTGGGAAACGGTAATGTGAACACCCGCCAGAAAGCAAAGTTTCCAGACCGATAAGAATCGGAGCCCCCTGCGGCATCTTCCAGCTTACGCCTGCTGTTGTATTTCTCGAGTATCCCGAAAAATAGAATGCCCCTTTGTTTCTCGAAATACAGAACGACGGTGAACGCTGGAGCCGGTTCTGTTTATCAACATTGAACTCATAACCAAAAATCGCAAGCATCTGCCTGAACAAGAGAGATGCATCGGCATATTTCTGCCTGTCATACTCTTTTAGCAAATGACAATCTTTGACATAACTTCCTGAATTACTGCCTCTAATCCAAGCCGCCGTTCCCTTACCGGCAGTACAATTAACAGCATAAGCCCTTGTCTGTCTGCCGTCAGAAACACTTGCTAAAATCTGTGTTCTTTTACTTACTCCGCAGCATCCGCCGCCAGAGGCCAGTTCCTCATGCATAAGCGATTTAGGCGAAGAAGCCAATTCATCACTGCCTTTCAGAGACCAATCAAGCGAAAGCTCTCCGCTTATCGAAGATTCCAATTCAATACCCAAAAGATCAAGAATCCTCTGATCAGCATTTCTTGCCGGCCCATAGAACAAGACATTGCCGCGATCAACAATAAACTTCACCAGAGAATCTACAACTTCCGCCCCTTCAGAAGGCAACGGGGTTACGATTACACTACCGGAAAGTTTTTCAGGAGCCCGCTTGCATACATCTGAAAAACCGAAAGAAGATACGACTGTATTCAGCGGCACAGAATCATTTATAACATCACGAATAAACCAGTCACCAAAGAACACTTCTTCAAGCTGTGGGTCATCACCAAACGTCTGATCATGGTACTGATCGAAAGGATACAACCATACTAACGGCCCCGCCGCATCCGGAGCATTCTTCAATCCTTCGTTAAAATGAGGCGTAATTTCAAGCGGACATTCTATTGGCATCCTGCCGTAAGAATCGTCTACCGTAAGGAGTTCAACTGCCGCCGCGGTCTCAGTATCACCGTTATTGTCTATCCTTGATACTGCCAGAGGCATATATATATCATGATAATTTTTACCATAACGATCAATCCATGGGCTGTTGAGCCACCACGGATCATGCACATAAAACCGAAATACAAAATAAGGGTTATCCTTCGGAACCTCCGCTATATGCGACATATAGCCAGCAAGTTCAAGGCCGAAATCACCATCAATTGCCGCCCAAGGTGAATTCGGAGGAGTTGTCATATTAAAACCACCGTTATAGATGCCCTTCAAATCAACAGCATCGGTTGACAAATCTACGCCTGTTGTAAGATTTGTACCTCTGGTCTCAATCAAATAATTGGGGCATTCTCTTCGGAAATTGTGCCAGAACGCAACTACTCTTTCACGAAGTTCCGCAGCCTTTTCTGAATCAAAAAATTCACCATCAAACAGCAGACCAGGAACTTGCCATGTTTCAGTACCAAAGCCAAACCCATTAGACAGCCAGATATAATCAAATCCCATATCATCCATAAAACATTGGGATTGTCTGCCAAGAAAAGTTCCGATATGAGTACCTTCAGCAATGCCATCAGGAAAACCTGCATACGAAACATTATCTGCCTTAAGCGTAGAGACGCAAGCCACAAACTTATTTTGTCCCTTGCCAATGGAATCCGCTATGCAGATTTCAGGATGCCTCTCATACTTAAACGGAGATTTAGCAAACTCCGGCCCTGGATCGAATGTTGTGCCTACTCTCACCTGCTTGCCAAGCAGATTCGAGCCAACGCGTTTTATCGACTCGACAATCCGCTTCAAGTCACAGTAAGTTATAGTGGCCGGTTTTTCCGTATATAGATAGAATGTCGAATGAAGACATTTTCCATCAGGATCACGCACAACATTACCCTTTGGATTAGCCCCGCCAATATATTTTGCCCATTCAATCTCTGCATCAAGGTTCCCGCGATAATCGAGCAATTCCGAGCCATCGGCTGTCCATAGCAACACAGAAACAATATTTGCATTGTCAGTCAAACTCTTCCACT
Organism: Sedimentisphaeraceae bacterium JB056; assembly: GCA_044440125.1. GTDB lineage: Bacteria > Planctomycetota > Phycisphaerae > Sedimentisphaerales > Sedimentisphaeraceae > JBITAJ01. Next base: position 269,084 of record JBITAJ010000022.1, read on the forward strand.
GACTGAACAGCTCACGGCACACACCTTCTACATACTCATCCTCTGTCCGCAAAAACGGCTTAAGACTCATCTCAAGTGTAACATTCTTCAACATACTTCACCTCTCTATATCTTATGCTTCCCTTGCAACAACAACACATTCAATATCAAGCGTTTTAGCAAGCATCTCTATCTCTTTTGCCTTATGTCCAATTCCAAGAGCAAGGTGATGCGTAGGCCCTTCAATCGACCATTTTTCAATAAAGGTCGCAACATCAGGTTTAAACTTGCCTCTTGTATTGGTATTTCCTGTTGCCGGAACAATACCCGCAACAGACTCACCTTCAGCAACCACAAACTTGAATCTGCCATCGAATGTCTGGGTAATACCAAGCATAGTAATAGGGCCGTTCTTCAATGCAAACTCAACACTTGGGCCGCTGCCTCTTTTGCCGTGAAGGACACTGAGGCTTCTAAGTATCGGTTGGCCTTCGGCAATCTTTATATGATGAGGCCCATCATGGCCTACAAGTACAAAGTCTCCATCAAAATCAAGCGGATGAAGCTCCGCAAAAGAACCGCCGGCACCAAGACGATCCATAATCATCATCGCAACACAGTTCTTTATATCATACTCACCGGCAATAGGCACACCCCTGCCTGTAAGCAGTGAAGCACCGACTATAAGGCTGCATCCAAGCTTCTCATATGTATTTCCTGCAAGCCCTCTGTAATAGTAAGCAAGTCCGTCAAGCTTGAAATCCTCTACAAGCTTATCCATTGCCAACGAGACCTTCGCAACCCATTTCAGCTCTTCAGGATCAACCTCACCTGCCAAAGGATCACTGCCCGGTTTTGGGAAATGGAATATATCCTTTATAAGCCCAACTCGATTTTCAACATCCGAATCGCTTATGCCGTCAACGCATTTCTGAAGGTCGTCCATTTCTATGTGTTCAACATGCATTCCAAACTTGCCGTCAAACATTGTAGGATCGGAGTTCATATCAAGCATGCCCTCATAAACATGTCCCATAAGCCCAATGTGTGATTTGCGAAGAGCATTGAGACAACGCCCCACTTCAAGCCATGACTTAAGCTTCTTGGCAACACGCTTGTCGCCGTTGAGCTGGCCGACTATTATATCAGCAGGCTTGACACCCGACCTGAGCATCGCACAGCTTATCTCCGGCAAACTTGTCACATTGTCATTCTCCAATTGCTTTACAGTCGTAGCATTCTCATAATCAAGATGAGCATCAGGCTGAAGCGCTACAAGCAGCACAGGTCTGCCGACTTTCTGCACAACCGGCAAAGCGTTCGATGAAACACTGTAAGTAAAGACATTGCAAATCAGCAAGTCAACGTCAAGAGCATTAAGCTTCAACCCTGCCTCATAAGCCTTAGCTGAGTTATCAACTACACCGGCATCTTCAACGTGAAAACCCATATCAGTCAACTGCTTGGCAAATGTGTTATGATGAGCTATTAGCTTATCCTTTAATCCAGCAAATTGCGGCCAGTAAGTTTCAAGGCCAACCGCAAACAAACCAACCTTAACAGGCAAACTTTCACGCTTAAAATATGATTCAAAAACTTCATTCATCGTATATACCTTCAATTATATATTCTTTATTTTTTCAATTGGTCGCAATAACAGCCTTATCATTTCAACCCCATTGTTCGGTTAACTGTTTTGCGGCCTTCCTGAGTTGATCAAGTATATCGGTTTTAATCTCTTGAGAAAAACGAACAGTAGGCATGCTTATTCCCAAAGCCGCTATTATCTGACCAGAGCTGTCCTTAACCGAAACCGCAACAGCGCTCACTCCTTCCACTGCCTCATCCGATGTTACCGCATACCCCTGCTTCCTCACAGTTATCAATTCCTGCAGGATATCATCTTCGCCGCAGATAGTCTTATCAGTAAACTGCTTCAGGTCGTGCTGTTTGAGAAAGCTTGCAAGAATATCGTTACTCATTGAAGCAAGTAATATTTTGCCATAACCTGTTGCATGCGCATACCCCATGTCATCACCCGACTCTTCAACACGCAACTGCCTGTTGGCTGTTATATGCAGAATCTTTGATATAACGCCTTGCTCAACGGCTGCAAGCACTGCGGTCTCACCAACCTCACTAACAAGAGCCTCAACAACAGGCTTAGCACTTTCTGCCATTACATTGTCAATCTGAAAACCTTTTGAAAGTTTGAGCAGCTTCACACCAAGTCGATATTTCTTATTATCATCCTGCCATAGATAACCTCTGCTGCTGAGAGTAGAAGCTATATTGTGAGCACTGGTCAAGCCAATATCAACACGCCGTGCAAGCTCCCTTACGCCAAGCCCCATAGGTTCTTTCGATATTTCTTCTATTATACTCAGGCTTTTGTCTACACTTTGAATCAATCCCATTTTGCTTCCTGTTCTTTATTAAGGAACACTGTTTCTTTTAATAAAACAATATTACATTTTTGCAACGAATATGTCAACATGTAAAATCCCTAAAATGCGTAGAATCAAAATTATATTTTGCTTATAGATGGCTATTAAACAAATTTTTCTTGACATTAAACATGTTTTGATGTATCAAAATAGGGATTAAAAACAGTATCACAGAAATATAATAAAGATTAATGATGTGGCAAATATAGATTTTACTACAAAATTAGACAATGAGCACATGGAAATCACCCTCTCGCAACGAGTATACACTGCCCTGCGAGATGAGATTGTAGGCGGCCATTTAAAACCTGGCACTCGCCTTACAAGACGTGGAATAAGCAAAAAGCTTGGAGTAAGCCAAAACCCTGTGACCGAAGCACTCATGCGGCTGGAAATGGATGGTTTCGTAGAGAACAAGCCTCTATACGGCTGCCGTGTACGAATTTTGACTATTGACGACATAGAGAACGATCAAATACTTAGAGAGGCCATTGAATGCCAACTCGCAAGATTATGCTGCCAGAATGCAGAACCGCAAGAAATCAAGATTTTAGAGCAAAAGGCTGCTGAATTGGACAGGATTACCGCACAAGGAGACCCGCAATCAAGCCTCGGAATGAAAATGCACCTCGATTTCCATATACTTATAGGTAAAGCAGGAAAGAAATGTCCATATTTAATTGACGAACTTGAACGAGTATGGCTTAGGAGTTTGATGCGGCTGAATTGGATAAAAAGTTCACTGTTTGGAAAATTACCGGACAACTGGCATACTGAGCTTGTAAAAGCGTTGAAAGGCAAAGCCCCTGATATCGCAGAGAAGGCGATGAGATCGCATGTAAAGAAGAATGAACAATATGATATTGAATCTCTTGAGATAATACAGAAAGAAAAGTAATAGGTATAAAATTCATGAAGACAAAAGTTTTAATAGTTGACAGAGTTTACAAACGTTCACAGGAGATATTCTCCCAGGCTAATGATATTGAATTTATCGTTGTAAGCAAAGAAGAGGAACAAATCGCCGCGGCTGTTAAGGATAATAATGCCAATGCAGTTGTACTGGCAACTGACAAATACACAGGACCATTGTATGATTCTCTTGGTCAGAAAGCATTGATAGCACGTTACGGTGTTGGACATGATGGTATTGAGAAGACTAAAGCATCGCAAAACAATCAATATGTAACAATAACTCCCGGAGTTTTGGATAATTCTGTTGCAGAACATACCATCTTTCTTCTTGGTGCTCTTGCAAGAAATATCGCATCCTCAAATTCAGAAATAAAAAACAATTCATGGAAAAAAACAACAGGAATTGAACTTGCAGGCAAAACCCTCTCAATAATAGGGTGCGGGGCTATAGGTCGCAGAGTCGCCCAAATAGCTTCCTTTGGGTTAAGCATGAAAGTAATCGCATTTGATATAGCAAAGCTGGATGCTGAAAAACTTAAAAGAGATTACGGCATACAAAAGTTTACAAGCTCGCTTCAAAACGCCATATCGGAAGCAGATGCAGTTAGTATACATTTGCCGGCTATTGAGCCTACAAAAGATTTTGTCAATCCAGAAATGCTGTCTATGATGAAAAAGTGCGCAATGCTTGTTAATACTTCGCGAGGAAGCATAGTTGATGAGTCAGCCCTATACGATGCCCTTTCAAGCGGACAGATTGCCGGAGCTGCCATAGATGTTTATAAAAAAGAACCCTATGAACCACAAGATTCCGAAAAAGATCTGCGTAAACTTGATAACATCATAATGACTCCGCATCTTGGAAGCAGCACGAAGGATTCATCAGATAGAATGGCTGAATGCGTTCTAAAAAATATCAGGCTCTGGAGAGAACAGGATATAAATAATATGGATATCGTCAACACAAAATAAAAGGGAATATGATAATGAACAAATTTCGTAATGCACTTCTCAATAAAGAGGTAAGTCTTGGCGCATGGATGCAGATCGGACACTGCGCAGTAGCGGAAATATTCGCAAGGAGCGGTTTTGACTGGGTATGCGTAGACCTTGAACACGGCGCGATTGATCTTGAAAAAATGACAAACATATTCAGAACAATAGATGCTTTCGACTGTACACCTGTAGCAAGACTTCCCTACAACGATCCAGTATGGATACATAGAAGCCTTGATGCCGGTGCAAGAGGCTTGATTATACCGATGGTCAATTCTGCCCAAGAGGCTGAAAATGCAATAATAGAAGCTAAATACCCCCCTCGCGGAAAAAGAGGTTTTGGATACAGCAGAGCCAACATGCACGGCATAGATTTCGACCAGTACATCAAAACCGCAAATGGCGATATCGCAATGGTAATGCAGATAGAACATAAAGATGCAATAACGAATCTTGAAGAGATCTCACAAGTTGAAGGTGTAGACGGATTCTTTATCGGCCCTCTTGATCTTAGCGGTTCAATGGGCATAACCGGCCAACTTGAGCATCCTGATATGATTGCTGCTCTTGACAAATACAAGAGAGTATGTAAGGATTCAGGCCTAAGCGCAGGCATGCATATAGTTCGCCCTGATGAAAAAAATATCAAATCGGCTATAGATCAGGGATACACTCTAATAGCCCTTGGACTTGACAATGTATTTCTTGATGAGAGTTCCAGAGCAGTACTCAAAGCGGCAGGGAATTAGCAGAATAACCACCGGTCACCATAATAGAGATATGGAATGGAGCATGGACTCTTGAGACGAAGCTGCAGGAAGCAGAACATTACATTGGCGAGTACTTCAGCAATACCGAATTAAACTGACAGAATGCTTAAATATGTTAATTACTCAGGAGTAGATTCACTCATAAGAAGCTGTGGAAGCCGGTGGATATATTTATTGTCTCCAATTTCCAACTTGAAAACATAATTGTTCATTTCAGCAGGTTCAATATTCAGACTGACAGGCGCATCAATACCCTTTGTACGATATACAGCCGCAAAAAGAGCTGTTTTATCGTTTATCTCAAATATTCTACCAGCCTCTGTCTGCGGTTTACTGCTATCATCAAGGCTATATTGAAACTTGATAACGCTTGCTGGCTTGTCAAAGAAAACATCAATACCAAACCCAGACTGTCCTTTTGAAAAAACCTCCGTGAAATTATAAACTTTACTAATACTCTTACGAGGAGATTTCAGATGAATCCACGGCAATGATTCAGGAAAATCATACGGCTCATAATCCTTTACAGAACATACCTCAGATTCACCCGACACATGTGATATGAAGGCGAATTGATGCTTTTGCTCCGAAACTAACTGAAATACATCCAGCACATAATCATTCTTGACGATACAAGTACGCATCTGCTTGACACCGGGATAAAGCCGGCCCGTATAATCAGCCATTGTTATCCTTTTAACTTGCGGAAGAGAACTGTATTCAACAAGCTCAAGCCTTCTGGTAAGATCATTTTGCATAGAGTCATCAACCATAACCGTATTATGACTAACTGTATGCCTGTTAAGCCCCTTAACTACTTCCCAATTGATGCCATTTTCAACAAATCTCATTCCCGGATCAGTCAGCCACAAATGCCCATCACCGAAAAGTCTTATTGAGAGCTTGTCAAGATGTCTATGAACGTAAACATCTGAATAGCTCGCCATAAGCGTCCAATCTTTGCCGTTCCAGTAATCAGGTCCTTCATTCGTTCGCAAGAACGCATATCCCTGCTCGGGCAGCAAAACGGACTTCATATTTATATCTTCAACATCAGGCACTTTTATCTTGCCGTAAAACAATGCACTCGGATCACGCTTTTCCTGCTGGTTTATCAGCCACGCATATTTTTCATCACCAAACCGATTATAGAGTATCTCATAAGGCATACCAGCACTAAATTTAGGGCGTTTACCGTAAGTATCGGCAACTTTTGGAAAATAACCATCAGGTAAGATAAGCTGAAAAAATGAATCATACGCCTGTTTTAAATCCCTGCCATCGGCAGTTGGTTCATAAAGACTGACAGGCGAATCAGTATTTTCAAGAATCTCTGCCATTAAAAGCATTGGCTCAAGTGCAACCAAACAATACGCAATAGATGCCTCACCCCACAGACCATCATCCCTGAAACCAAAATTCAGCATAAACTCCATACCATGTTCACTGTATATTGCATCAGTAACCATTGCAGGTTTATCATAGAATAAACCATACATACCAATGCAAAGCTTATGCCAGCACACATGATTGTTTACGGGCACACCGCCAGGATTTGTTTCAAGCCAACGATTATCATCCTCTATAACAACCGCTAAAAGTCTGGTAAAATAATCATCTATCTTAGCTCTCTCTGCATCACTTAACGTATCATAAATAATATCGTAAGCATCCATTGCAGGATAAGCCACCCTTGCATTATTAAGAGCATCAGTCATAGGAGGTGAAGCAAATTCATAATTACTTAAGTGAAGAAGTAAGTCTTTCGCCTTTGCCGCAAGTTCCGGCCTGAACACACTCGCTCTCGCACAACTCTGTGCAGCAAGAGCCCACGGACGCGGCTTATGATACGTATGCAGACTTACATTCTTTACGTTTTCACTTTTAGATACCCAGTTAAAATCAAGCTCAGGTAAGTTGTCCGAATCAATACGCTGAGCACGAGAAATAAGATCTGCAGCCATTTTCGCAAAATCTCTATCCAACTTAACAGCTTTCTTAGCCCGTTGAATATCATCCTGTGTAGTAAAAAGAAACGGATGTTTTTTTTCCTCTCCATGCAAGTTCAATGAAAAAATCAGCCCAAATACTATAACTGCAAGAAATCTATTATTCATTTAATACCTCAAATATATATAGTTTATTGATTTGTAAATACTGAAATCAATTTGACATATCCACACATCCCAATTGAGTAGGATTCGTGCATACCAGCCATTGCTGGGCTATTAGAGCCACATCAAGTATATCAACATAACAATCCCTGTTAATATCAGATTTTGCATAACCTGTAAGAGCACAACTGCCATTAAGATATGATATACTCAGTTCATCAATCAAACCAGAGTAAAATCTCGTATTGAACAAATGTGTTGATCCAAAATATATTCCGGAATCATAGCTTACCGACATTTCAGATATATTTACAATATTACCCGACTGAGAATTAGTGATAGCAACAGCCTTACCATTACCTGCAAAAAACTTCACATGATTCCATTCATCCAAAACAATATTCGATAATGAATACGCTGTACTGACTCCATTCTTATGCCAGAGATTAAAATTAATCCTCGCTGTTGAAGCAGATGTAGGAACAAGCCGAAGCTCAAAAGTACCCGTTGCATAAACAATTGTCTGTTCATACTGAAAGCTGTAGGGCTTTATGTAAAGTTCAATAGCGGCATTTTCTGCATCAGGCCATATATCTGATGAAAATGCACCGGAATACATCCCATTAAACCACAGGGCTTTGTCACCACTCAAACCACTCACACCCTCTCCATCAGCGGTCAAAGCTGCTCCATAGACTCCGGTATTAATCACAGTATAACCAAGTATGAATTTGTGGTTATATTCCGTATTATCAGGAACATAATTTCTTGTCTGGTCAAGATAAGTCATTGTATCAGTATTATTCATATCCCAATGAGCAACAAGAGTATCCGGCCGCTGAAGTATACTGCTTCCATGAGTAAGCACCGGAGTACCTATATAATCTGTACGGAGCTTGGAACGGCCTATCGAATTAAGATAATGCACAATAGAAGTCTCATCCGGATATCTCATATTGGCAAGTTCAAAGAATCCTGCCGAAGTTCTGCTGACATTCTCACCACAATAGAAACCATCTTTTACACAAGCATCCTCTTCAATATAAAATTCGGCATAATACTTAAATGGCAGGAGAAGATTCTCTCCGCCTGGAGCTGTATAGCTATAGAAATCAAGACCATTTACATAAGTCATCTCAGCCGAAAGCAGTAATAAATTAAGAGTGAGAGATGAATAAGCAAGCCCATACGGCGTCCAGTTACCATCATCGTCTGTCTGGACATGACGATATCTGTCTATTATTTCACCATCGTGTACAGGCCACTCAAGAGAATCGTAGTAATACTGCGAATCGCCTTCCATAAGAATACAGCCTGCTATAAGCTCCACAAGATCGCGGGGATTGTCAGGACTGTCAACAGCATACTGCACAAGCTCTCTGTCCCCTAAAACATAGCCAATCATCAACAAACCCATTGCATGAGAAGCAAGATGATTCTGATAATACTGACCGCCAAAATAATCATTTATCTCCCATCGATTAATGCCCTCTTCAATAACGGCCTGAAGAACTCTAAGCCAGCTTTCAAAATCAGCTTTTATTTCAGGGGTCATAAGCAAATGGTCATACAGCAAATCGTAAGCCCAAATAATCTGAATAGTACTTCTTGGCACTTCCATACCAGAATTGGCATACCTGACTTCAGGATCAAAATCAGAAGCAGGCAACGGCTCAGCAGTCGACCATGCAGAAATATAGCTTATGGCTTTCTGTGCATAGTTATCGTTACCGGTAGCTAAATATGCAATTGCAAGATTACGTGCAACAGTACCCTGAGTACGGCAGCTTTGATAAAACTCACTTGAATCACGACCTGTGTATGGATCAGGAGAACTACTCAATCCATTATCAGCAGAAGATTTCAAACTTACGTAAGCACTATACCAAGGCTCCGCTTCATTTGTAATTCGCTGATTCATAATATCGATATCTGCCTGTTTCATCAGAAGCCTTGGATGGGGCTGGTCTATCTGTGGAACAACTATCTGTGAGTAAACTGCACTGCAGCAGCAAATTATGAATAAAAATATAATTAAACGCATACTTACCTTTATAGTAAATTATCTCATATCGTTACATTCAAATTGCGATGGATCCGAACAATTCAACCATTCGGCAACAATAACAGAAAAATCAATAAGATCAACTTTACAATCACCGTTAATATCAGCAGAAGGTGAATTACACAGAACACTTCGACTGAATTCAATATTCTCAAGACTTAAACTTACTGTATCCGTTGTTCCATCATTAAATACAAGGGATATTTCCATACCATCCGCATCACCGGTTTTGGTAATAACAGGCAATGTGTCATCAGAACTGCTTGCGAATACCAGTACAACAAATTTACCGCTGTAACCGGTTGATGTTATTTTAAGCTGCTTATATGATGATTCCTCAGTTATCGACTGCAGAGAAAATGTCTGAGGCCACAAGCACTTAATATCGCATCTGGCCCCCGTTGAAGCTCCTTCGATATAAGAAGTTCTGACAAATTCATCAACTACCAGATCATTGGAATAATCCGTCGTCAAACGCCACTGAAAATTCTTCACAGCAGTCTCATTAATCTCAAAATCATCTGTAATAATTAAATACGGCTGATTACCTCTTACATACAAAAGCTGTCTTATAGCTTTCTTGGCATCGACCATATCAACATAGGCATCCGCCGCATCACCTTTAATATATGTAGCGTCACCTTTTTCGATAAAGCTTATTATCTGGCCTGTTACTGCCGAACCTGGGGCATACCAGTCCTGCCCATCATCATCCACTGTAACAGCATTGTGATACGGAGTTTCATATAATCCCGCTCCGGGATCAATTGCAAATTTTTCACCCTTAGCAAAAAAGGTAAAACTGTTTATATCACCATGACTCCAGCAGCCAGGCCAGTTAAAGCCCGAAGTGAATGTCGCAAAACTATCACCACTATCCCAACCATCACGCAGAGACACCTGTCCTCTCTGGAAATACTTATAGTTACCAAGCTGTGCATCAACAGGCGATTGCGGCTGCAACTGTTGATCTTCCCATAATATAACATAAGGCAAACTTGCTCCTGAACCAAGCCATGTACTCTGGCCGTAACTGCCGTCACCACTGCTTCCAACCATTCTGTCCCAACCCCATAATCCCAGAGAATCCTGATTTCTCGCTATCAGATACATAATTCCTCCGGCAGGCTTCATCACATTTCCCGACTGATTAAGTATTACTCCTTCAGAACCCCACGGCAAAAGCTGCCACATATAATACTGGGGAATTAAAGCAGTAATTGGTTTTCCCGCAACAATATCTATTCCACCACTGCATTTCAAAGCATCAGCAAACGGCACAGCCCCCTGCAATCCGTAAGCAAGGTAAGTCATACCTTCATAAGCACATCCCGTTGAATCAACAGCATAATCAAAATAAGAACTGATCTTATCTGTTGCTCTCTGTGCCCAGGTTGCCGGTGCACTGTCACCAAGTACAAGTCCGCACAGTCCCATTCCGCCATGAGCCACAGCCTGATGATTCCACGCTAAACGACGAGGCTCGTCAAGACCATAATAATCCCATAACGACTGTTCATAAAGCTGCTGGCCAAAACTGTATATCTCAGCCTCTATCAATGCTTTCTGCTGTTCAGTCATATAAGGTTCAAGCCAATCATAAGCAACAGCGTATGCATGTGCCATATCACCAACAGCTAAGTGATCGTTAAACCCAAGGAATGTATTCACATCAGACTGCTCGGCAACAGCACATATAAGCTCAACGGCTTTATCCGTATATTGTGTGTCTTCTGTAAGGATACCGGTTAAAGCAAGATTAAGCAACTGAACAGATGCCGCCCTGCCGCTTATAGCATCAGTAAAATTATAAGGAGAAGTTGAAAGAGTAAGATATGAATCAGCCCTTGCTTTCATTAATTGAAATGCCTGCTCACTCCTGCCAGCAGTAATCTTCTGCTGCAGTAAAGGTATATCTTCAGCACTAAAAAATAACGAAGGATGCGTCCCATTACACAATTGCGGTAATAAACACAAAACAGTAATTAATAAAGTCTGATACTTCATAGTTCTTATTATAATATTAAAGTTCATTTTTACCCCAAGCTATTAACCAACTCAGATTAGGACGGTGTACAGGATAAAGGCTTACATCACCTCTATTATACCCTTCTCTTTTCAAAACAGAGAGGAAAATATCCCTTTCTTCAGGATAATGCAGTAATCCAAGTTCGTAGACTTCCGCAAAATCAGACGACATCTTACTCCATATATAGTATCCACCGTTAACGGCGTTACTGCCTGTTAGTACAAAATCCTGATAGAACTTGAACGGCAGCAAGAGACTTTCTCCATCAGCACCGGTATATTTATAAAAATCTACATTGTTTTGGTAAGCCAATTCCGCACAAAGCAGTAACATCCTAAAACCATGCTGGCTGTATCCAAGCCCGCTTCCCTCAACAGTACGATATCTGTCATATATCTCACCTGTCTGCGGCGGCATGGTATGCCAATTTGTCACTGATATATCTTTACCCTTCTTCTTGCCTATCTGTATAACTCTTTCCAAGTCGAACTTTACATAATCAGTATCTCCGGCAACATGAACAGCTCCATCTATCATTTCCTTAAGATCTCTCGGATTATCCTCGCTGTCAAGACAGTACTGCACCAACTCTCTATCTCCAAGAACATAACCTATCTCTAGTAAACCCATAAGGTGCTCACCAACATGATTCTGATAGTTCTGGGAACCAAAATATCTATCCTTTGGATTCTCTGTCTCTATCCAACCGGTAGGACTCACATTTGTGCCTACACTTTTATAAGGTGTATCCCAACGCTTCATATCTTCTTTAATCAATTTGGCAAGTTCATGCAGCCATCGCTTGACAGTATCGTTATCCTTTTTTGAAAAATCCGGTTCAGAAGCAAGAAGATCATATGCAAGAATAAGTCCGGATGTTCCGCAGACAATAAATAACCCTCGATCAGAAAAACTATGAGTGATATTTTCATCTACATTTGCAAATGGCAGAGGAAAATTATCAGGTCGTGCAAGAATAAACTCAATGGCTTTCTTCTTATACTTATCTTTCCCAGTGACATGATAGGCTATAGCCAGACAAACAGCGGCTTTACTGTCGTTATTAGCAGATATTCTCCAAAGATCAGCTCTGTTTCCAGCATACGGTTCAACGGGTGCCTGTAAATCCGATTCTGCCGTTGCTATCATTTTACATAATGCGGTATAGACAGGATCAACTTTTTCGTTATAAGATTTACGCAAAAAAGACAACCGTTGTGAGGATATCCAGAGTCTTGGATGCTGTTTTGCTATCTGCTCGACAACCAGCCTGCTGTCATTGGACGCAACAAGCATATCACCGTTTACACTACAACCGCTCAAGAAAACTATTATCGTCAATAAATACTTCATCAATCTTTGATCTTATTTAACATTTCCAAATTCAAACATAGCTGCGGCCGTACCGGTAGTACAATTTATCCAGTAATCCCTTTCCAATGTCGTAAGATATGTGAGGTATTCACCATTGTGGTATTTTTCCTGGACATACACCACATTATTGGCCAAATCTTTTGCTTTCGCCAGATATATCCGGTCTCCTGTTACTTCATAAGCCTTTTTCAATACGAGGACGAAATTAGTCGAAGCCCCTCCTACCGGCTGCCAAAACAGATACTGCTCGCCAACACACGGCAGCACCCATTTATCCGTTGCATAATATTCTGCCGGAAACAGAGCATTATCCCAGTTCCTGTTCGAATCAGAAGGCGGATCGGACCAAACCACGAATTGATCCTCCACATATCGTATCAACTCGCGGGCCAACTCAATATATGATGGGTTTCTATCGGCATTTTGCAAAAGATATATCGCAAACAAACACGGTTCAACGTGCGAGAGGTTTCTGTAGGGCTTATCCGGCGGGCTATCCTCGAACTGGTTCTGCCAATTGAATGTCTTCATAGGATTATCAAACGTCCACTTTATCGCCTTGTCAACGACCGACTGCAAATCAGTCCTACCGTATTTCTTTATAAACGTATCGAGATAGTTTATAATTAACGGCGGATTGATAAGATTATCATTGATCGGCTTTCCCGTTTTTACGTCAACGACCAGATACCATGTACCGCTGTCAAGTTGAAGCCTCTTGAACCCATCGGCTATTCTTTCGGCGGCATCAAAGTATTTCTTATCACCGGTAATTTCAAACAAACCAAGATACGCTTGTCCGACATCAGCGCCGTACATGAACATACACTTGTCAACATTCATATGACCCTCTGCCTCCATCTTGTCGTAGGTAGGAGGAAAATATTCAAGCGGAGAACCTGCAGGGTAGTGTCTTGTGAGTAGATAATCTGCGGCGGCAACGCCTATCTTGAGAACTTCATCGGCATCAGCCGGTTTGGGCTTGATACGTGCATAAACAACGGCACCTTCAATCACCCCGCCTATCATCTTGGCGGCATATCTGTACCTGTAATGATATTCAGGGTCGGGCTCGCCAGTTTCAAGCCATTTCCGCACAAAGCTTTTCTGATAAAGCTTCTGCAAGGCCTTCTGTGCACTAGCAGCATAATCATAATCTTCTCTGTACGGCCCATTATAAACAGCCGCCTTTCGTGATTTTTTCTCCCCGCTTAGACCTATAACTTCACCATCTTCTCCGATAGCCTCTACTTTCAGCGTAAAGTCTCCAACTGGCATTTTCTGCCATACCGGTGTGAGCAGAGCATCGGGTCTCTGTGCCGTAAAAACAAACTCGCCGCCTTTTGATGATTTCGCAGTAAACCTGTAACAGGCTGCGTTATCGACTGTATCAAAATCAAATGCGGGGACATTCATAAACCGAAATGCGTATTCATTCCAAAACGGCCTAACACCCTGTACGCCGTTACGCACCGGTATCATACTCTCTGCCACCGCCTGATCATGTAACTGCATCATATCAACCTCACATTCTTTACAAGTACCGGCCATTACACTCATAACCGAACATAGTAAAATTAACAATTTCATCTTCAACATTCTTCCTCTCATTTCAATATATCTATTGGCATCGTATTCGGACAGGTCATAATTCCGGTATCACCTTTTGCCCAGAAACCTATTGTTTCTCTATTCATAAGCTTTTTGAGAATGTATTTACCATCCCAAAACTTATCCTCAAACTTTTCAAGCCACTGTTGAGTTTTCGCCTCAAGCTCGGCTTTGACTTCCTCATAATCTGGATCATCAAACCTGTTAGTAAGTTCGTAAGGGTCTTTCTTTCTGTCATACAAAACATTTGCTGATTCTGAAAAGTCATTATCTTTCTGCCCTTGCGGCACATAAACCACTCCTCGGGCATATGTATATCGCTTTGTGTACACACCACGCCATGCCGGAGCAAAATACATCAGCGGTATAGAATCCACACCATCATCATTGCCTCTGATTATATCATCAGCAAAACTGACACCCTGAACCGTCTCAGGTGGATTTATATCAAGCAAACTGAGAGTTGTCGGCATTATATCCATTGCACCAAGCAAAGTTTCAGTGCTTGTATTTTCCCTTATAGAGCCAGGCATTTTCAGAATAAACGGCACACCAACAGATTCAACTTCAGGACAGCTCTTAGGTCCGCACCTTTTATTTGAACGAAGCATATCGCCATGATCTGCGGTAAATATAATAAGGGTATTGTCATAGAGACCAAGTTCCTTAAGTTTCCTGACAAGCTCACCAAAAGCCTTATCAACACCTGTTATCATCGCCATATGCCCATGATAGGCTTGTCTGATTTGCGGCGTATCCTCTGCGTTAGGACGAAGCTTTATCGCAGCCGGATCATAGAGATCAAGCAGCTCTTTTGTTGCCCCGTCGAGATATGTAGAAGGATAATTATCCGCACCTACATTATGAGGAGGATGCCAGGAAACAAACGCCGCAAAAGGCTTATCGGCATTTTTCTCGATAAATTCACAAGCCTGCTGAGTCTGTCCATAAGGCTCCCACTTATCGAAATACACCTTCTTGCCATTCTCATCAAAATAGAAACACTTTTCAGGCTGATAATTTAAATGGCAGTTATTGCTTTTAAATACATCAAAGCCGTGCCTGCGTTTGCCTGCGGGGATTGCCCTGTCTCTGTCGCCACCGTAAAGATGCCACTTTCCAAAATAACCTGTGGAATAGCCTTCTCTTTTTAGAAGCTCGCCAAAACTGTTTCCGCCTGTATCAAGAAGCTGAATATCATTACTGAAACAACCATTATACAAAGGATGCCTGCCTGTAAAGAGCATGCCGCGATAAGGCGTACAGACAGGCTGCGATGATACACAATTCTCAAAACGTATAGAATCCTTGGCGAAAGCATCTATATTCGGCGATATTACCTGACTGTTGCCATAGCAGCCAAGCATATCTCTGCTGTGCTGATCGGAAAAAACAAAAAGTAAATTTGGCTTTGCTGCAGACTTTGAAATATCAGTACTCTTACAGCCAAAAGTTAAACCGGCAGTTGCAGCAACTACTGAACCTTTAAGAAATTTCCTTCTGTTAATCTTACTATTCACAATTATAATTCTTACCGTCCATTGATTTCATTACATCACTTATTCAAAACACTTAAAATCAAAACAGTCTATAGCACCGGTAAACGCTCTGGATTGATAGTATGCTACTCCAAGATACAAGGTGTCATGATTAGACTCATTAATATCACCAGAATATGTATTAGTCGTACCTGATGTCCCATCAACACTTATTGAAATATCACCATCAACAGCCGCTACTTTTATATGCTGCCAATCATTCAGTGTACATTGAACCGAAGAAACATTTTTCACAGTCCCGTCTGCCTGATAGACATAGAAATAAAGCTTTGAATCAGTCTTCAGTCTTATTTCCCATGAAGTTGTTACTGCGGCAATTGTCTGTTCAGCCGAATTACTCGAAGGATACAGATCAAATTCGATAATAAACTCGTCATAATCATTCCAGAAATCTTCACAGTAAGCCATATCACCACCATCAAATGACAATGCCTGAACTGAATCAACGACACCTACAGTAGGAACCCATGAACTCGAAGGACTTGAGCTTCTCTGCCCTAAGACAAGCACCTGATCAATAACCGGTGCAAACATGCGTTCACCAAATACGGCATACCTTGAAGAGCCGTAATGATCAACAGTATCATCATATGATGTCATATTCCAGAGAGCCGCTCTATTATCAGTAAGATCAATGATCTCAAATTTATCTACAGCACCTGTAAACATTCTTGTTTCTGAACTTGAAGAGCCAAGATAAAACAACCTGTTGTAGCTCTGACTCACATACCCGCCATAACTAACTGATGTACCATCTGTCCCATCAATATTAACTGTTATCATTCCATCTTCCACAGTTGCAATACAATGGTGCCAATCCAGCAATGTGTAACTTGGAGAAACTGCCGTTTTAACTCCTTCGGGCGTATATAAATACATATACATTACCCCGCCACCACGATGGCGAAGCTCAAAACTGCTGTTTACATAAGCAATCGTCTGATCGCCCGAAATTTCAGGATAAAAATCAAACTCTACCCTGAACTCATCCGACTCCGGCCACATACATTCCGAATAAGCCGTATCACCACCATCAAACACAAGCGACACTACAGAATCTACTGTTGCTATACCAGGCTCCTTTGTCGAATTAGGGCTGCTGCTTCGCTGCCCGAGGATCAGATCATGATTCGGGTATTGAAGGTATTTATCACTTCCCCTCATAGAATTACGTTGATTACCGTAAATATCAATTCGCTGCTCAGACGTCTGCATAGTCCAGTACATCATAGTCGTATGATACTCAAGATCTTTAATCTTTATATCAGACAGATATCCATAGAAAGGCCTTGTCTCACCATAACAGTTTCCCATATACACAACTCTGTGGTGCGACTGTTTTACATATCCGCTGTAAGTTGCCGCAGTCCCCAATGAACCATCAACTGCGACATCAAATACTCCATCAGAAACAGTAATAACTGCGTTATGCCACTGATTGAGACTGTAAGATGGTGACGATGTACTTACAGTACCCGAACCATCATAAATATATGCATAGAGCTTATTATCAGAACGATGCCTTATCTCAAAAGCCTCTGTAACAAATACCAATGTCTGATCACTTGAACTTCGGGGATAAAAGTCAAATTCTACGCGGAAATTATTCAACTCCGGCCATCCGGATTCTGCATACGCTATATCGTTACCGTCAAAACTTATGTAATCAGGACTGCCCTGCACAAAACTTGGACTTTTGCCGCTATCGGGACTGGAGCTTCTTTGACCAAGAATCAAATCACTGCCCCTGTCTCCGACAAGACCATCCTGATCCTCTATCGCAGTTCTGCTGTTGCTGTATATATCCGTCACAGTAACGGTTGCTTCAAGATTATAAGCGAGTACAAGAGGCTCATCTATATTCTGAACAAAGATATTTGCAAGTCCGCCATCCAATGGTCTTACTCCAAGATACGCACTTCCAACATATATTGCGGCATGATGACATTCATTAATTTGCCCGCTGTAAGTAACAGTAGTATCAAATTCATCATCTGCTGTAATTTTAACATTTCCGGATGAAGCATTTGCTGAAACATGTATCCACTGACCAGAGGTTATTGCCCTCGTTTTTGCACTAACAGTACCATTAATATCATAAACGTAAAAATAGAGTTTCTGATCCGATGTCCTGAATCTTATCTCCCAACTGCTTGTAACTGCGATTAAAGTCTGGTCGGAAGTAGTATCCCTGATATAACAATCAAGATCAATTTCAACCTGATCCTGGTTCTCCCATGCGGTATTTGAATACGCAGTATCACTTCCATCGAAATCCAACGCCCCAACACCGCCTAAGGTTGATATTGAAGGCTCCCATGATGAATCGGCACTTGAACTTCTCTGCCCCAGAACCAAATCATTGTCACGGTTTATCACAATATTATCTGAATCAGCTATAATATTTCTCGTATTGTTGTAATTATCCATTCCTGTTGTTATTGTCGTAGAACTCCAATCAGCAATAAGCGGTCTTGCAGGTCGACTGTGGGTTAATACCCCATTGTAACCGTTAATTTCACCCTCGGCCACATTTCGGTTGCACTCTTTCAACACTTTCTCTATCTCAGGCGTATTGGGATACCTGAGATTGGCATATTCATAAAGAGATACCGAACTCAAATGCAAAATACCGTCAGTATAATACCCACCTTTAATGGTGGTATCATTCTCTATAAGAAAATCAGAATAATACTGAAACGCTAATTTAAGATTCTCGTTATAAGGTCCTGTATAACTATAAAGATCAAGACCATTATTGTAAGCCATTTCGCAGATGTAAGTAAGCAGCTTTGTATGAAAATAACAATAATTCAAACCCATATTCAAATTAGGATCAGATGAATAAGGACTTACAACCCTGTATCTGTCATAAATCTCTCCGTTAGAAACATTGTCTGGATCAGGATCTGCGGTATAACATTGAGAGGTTCCTTTAGCACTCATCAATATAGTACCACAAAGCATCTCTTTGAAATCGCGAGCGTTCTGAGTACTGTCAGTGGCAAAACTTATAAGACTCGAATCATCAGTAGCATAACCAACGGCAAGCATACCCAGATTATGACATGAAAGATGATTGTTGTAATCCTGACCCCAATAACAATTATTAGCGATCCAGTGCAGATGATTTGTTTTTATGTCAGCTCCAAGATAAGAGAACCAAGTTTCAATAACAGTTCTCTCAGAAGATGAAAGATAATCATACATAAGACTGTATACATTGCCAAAAGCAGTTGCAACCAAAGCAAGATTTAGCCCCGGATCAGGGTCTGAAGCAGGATCTTCTGCCATATTACTTGAATCACCACATCTGGGACTATTATTAGCCCAACTGTACAGTATGTTTTTAGCCTTCTCGGCATAATCTTTTTGACCTGTTGCATGCCACAAAACAGCACAGCTTCTTGCGTATGCAGCTTCATCTAACGCCGCATACCTGAAATCAACATAATCACCATTTGTCTGATCATACGGATCTGGAGTTATAAGTAAGCCGGCATCTGCCTGAGCCTTTATATCATCCCAGCATTCATCCCATGGAGCGAGATGTTTGCTGCTGCAATCTTTCATTTGATCAATCATCTTATCGGTAACAAATAGAACAGGTCTTGCGATGGATTTCACACCCAACAAACACAAAATCGAAACGAATACAACCAATCTTACTCTTGCAAATTTCATACAAAATCTCCTTAAAAAATCATTTTTCTGTAAAAATATGCATAAAAAATGAGCGGCAGACACAAAAATTCCACCGCTCATTAAGTTACAAAAATTAATTGCTTGTTACACATCCGGTCCCTGTAGGATCGGTGCATTTCAGCCATTCAGAAGCTACAACTGTAAAATCATCAAGTCCAACAATGCAGTCTTTATTCAGATCTGAAGCGGCAAAGCCATACAGTCCGCAACCATCTGCACCAACAAACACAAAATCATTCCAGCTTGTTGTCTGGTTGACATCCCATGTTCCATCAGTACTGGTGTCGGTTATGAGTGTTTCATGTGCACCGCTGTCAGCATCACTGAAGATAAATCCTATGCCTATTGACTCACCTAAAGCAGGAGTAACACCAAAAGCAGAATTGACGAGCTTAACCTCTATCACATATCCATCAGAGAGAACTGAACCGTCCATTATAATATTCTGATCATCTGAAAATACAGCATCATTTCTTCCATAAAAGCCTGCTCCGGCAGAATCTGCTGTTTGAGCAACTAAATCAATAATAGAAGCCGCTGCCCCGGCTGAAGAATAATGTCCTGAATATCCACCCGGGTTAAATAAAAGCTGCACAGCATCCTGACTGTTATAAGGCCCGGGAGAATAGTTCAACCATCCATGATCATTATCATAGACACGGAATGCCAGATAAATATTATCATCATCCCATGCTGTATAAATATCCACGCTGAGATCAGCAGTACTTGCCGGTGTCGCCCAACCATCAGGAGAAGATCCGTTGTAAGGATCGCTAAGAATCGCCGGATAAGTCATTGTTGAATCAAAAACGCCATCCCATTCTCCAGATGATAATGTACCATCAATAACTGGGGCTGTTTCAATATATTTAGCATTGTAGTTGTACGCCATAGCAGATGCGCACAGTATCATTATAACAGATAAACTGGTAAATGTAGTCTTCATAATAAACTCCATATTTATGATTAATAATCTGATACAGGAAACAATCATTCACATCCGATGACACCAGGCTCACTACAGTCAATAAGCCACTGTTGTGCCATCTCAGCAATGTCAAGATCATCTACATAGCAGTCCTGATTTATATCTGCAGGGCTGTATCCCCATGCACCACATTCAGGATCCTCCGGTACTGCTCTTGATATCTTGAACTCATCAACACGCCCGATTATCTTATGGGCCAGCGAACTGTCGCTTCCTATATAGAGAGCTCTTATCGCAGAAGCTACACTTGTATCTGCCGCAGTTACCTGACCGGCTAATACACCGTCAATATATGTACTCATCACACCCTGATAAAATTCAAACGCATAATGATGCCACACAGTTGCATCAGCTACAGCCACATCAAGAACAGTAGCTGCACCAGTTGAAGCGGTCCATGTAACAAATCTTATACCCCAACTACCATCACCAAGGTCACGTAAACTGAAACGTAATCTTGAAGGCTGATGGAAGAAGTAATACTCATAGCCGTCATTAAGCTTTTCTGCATCGTGAACAGCCCAAAGTTCTACGCGGAAGTTATCATTAGGTATGCCGAATTCATCATTAGCATCAATACCCTGAACCTTTATACTCTTATAGCCATTAAACTCAAAACATTTAGCAAATCCCTCATTAGGATCAGGACCAAAGCTGTCAACAAGTGCCGGACCGGTATAATCATCACCTGCAACACTATCTGGCTGCAGAATACCATCAAGATTTCTCTCAGGATCAAGACCTCTGCCCGGATTGAAGCTATCATCATCAGGAGTCCTTCTTGGCGACTGTTCCAAAACTTCATCACAATGTAAAAGCAGGAAAGTATTGTAATCATCAACATACGGCGAAGTAAACTCAGGAATCTCCATAGTAGGTATGCTTATTTTGAGTTCATCAATTATACCGGTAAAAGATGTATTATTGGAATACCTGCCGCCAACATATATTGTTGGGTGGTGACAATCTTTTATCACTGTGTTAATAGCACCGCTTACTGCACCACCGGGTGAAGCTGGAGCTCCCTCAATAGACACTGAAACATTACCTTCAGCATCACACAAAGCAACAGCATGATTCCACTGATTTTGCAACGTTGAGGCAGGAACCCAGTTAGAATTTGCACTGAAGTAAGTACCATCAGCATCGTAAACAGTAAATATCATCTTTCCATAACCGGCTGAACTGTTCCAGGCAAGTTGCAAAATCCACGAATTGGTTACATCACACACATACTCAACACCATTTGCAACAGGTGTACCTGGTTTGAAATCAACCTCGACCTTTACACTGTCATAATTAGCCCAACCGCTGTAATTATAGGCCATATCGCCGCCATCAAAGCTCAAAGCATTACCATACGAACCAGTTACTAAAGTCGGAAGATACTCAGCGGCACTTCCTCCGGCACTCCTGAGTCCCAAAGTCAACACATTACCAGCCCTGGAGCTGACACTTGTATCATCTTCCACTATTGGTCCGTTATCATACTGACCACCGGTAGAAACGACACTATCCATATGCCACAATCCAATTGTCTGATAATCATCAACAGGCGCAGCAGCTTTGATAAGCGTTGATGTAACAGCCAAAATCAAAATACAGGTTAAGAATCTCTTACACATAATTACTCCTTAGAAAAATTATTAATTAAACATAATATTCTTTTGGATATTCAGTTCGTACCCACCGAACTGAATATTTTATGACGTGAACAGTAATCCAATTTTACGGATTTACTCTAACATTTCTTACTGGATGGAAATCTGTTCCAAGATGATCACTCCAGGGCCAAAGACCAAGACTTTCGCAATGACCATCTGCAAAAAGATAATTAGTCTTTCCATCATGATTTGGTGCAGGACCAAAGTAATCATATTCCTGCCTTTGGAGATTACCGTCCCATCCATACTTCACTATAGCATTAGGGTGTGGATAATAAGGATTCATTCTCCAACCGGCAACCCCTAAATACCCTTTACCATCATCGACAGGCGCCTCCATGCTCAGATCAGCAAGCAATGGCAGCTGAGCTGGCATCTTTATTGAAGAAATCTTTCTCCAATTAAATTTATAATTAGTATCATTTTTATCTGGGTTATTTATGTTTGTAAAATATATATTAAATCCATAAACACCTGATGCACCTGCACTGACATTATCGCTTAGAAGCTGTTTAACAAACTTCTTTTGAGTAGGACATCTAAAAAAATCAAAATTGTAGATATTATCACCTGTATTATTTGCCACACTATTGTAATCAGATGAACGATCGTAATAAGAAGCTATCTTTTCGAACCATCTTCCACCAGCAGCAAGAGCACCTGCCGAAGTATAAGCCTGCGAATCAGGTAATCTTCCATCATTTTCTGTCACATACAGATTGATTGCAGTGCCGAGATCTTTCAACTGAGATTTACAGACTATCATAGCCGCCTGAGCTTTGACTTTAGCTAAAGCCGGCATCATGATTGCCATAAGCACGGCTATTATGGAAATTACAACAAGAAGTTCAATTAAAGTAAAAGCCCTCTTACTTCGGTATGATTGATCAAAAAGACAATATTCCATCGGTCAAAACCCCTGTATTAAAATATAATAGTAAAATACAACTGTTAATTTCATGCAAACGTTCCCATTTAGAATTATTAAGTTTTCTACATGGTATATTAACGAAGTATATTAAATCCCAAACAATAAGTCAAGCCTTTTTTTGCAATCGTTCACATTTAAAACAAACACAAACCACTTTAAAGCCATAAAATAAACATCTTTACAAATTACATGTGCCTGACATTTTACTCTTGTAATACAATATTATTAATAAACTTACAAAAAATACTTGATAAAAAAACAACAAACCACTATAATAATGAGAACGTTATTATTTTTAGGACAAAAAAAATGGACATAACGAAGAATAAAGCAACATTAAAAACCGTAGCCAAAGAGCTTAAAATCTCAGTGTCGACTGTAAGCAGAGCTTTCACACAACCAGACTCTGTAAAGCCAGCCACCCTTGCCATGATAAGAGAAACGTCACGCAAACTCAACTACAAACCTAACTTAAATGCACGAGCTCTTGTTCAGCAAAAGACCCATGTAATAGCTGTAATACTACAATCATTAAAAAATCAGACTACGGAAACTTTAATAAACAAGCTTACTAAACTGCTCTCATTAAGAGGATATGACATACACTTATTTGTCACTTACAGCGACAATCAGCTTAATAATGATGCAATTAACTCAGTCTTATGCAGAGGCTATGACGGCGTAATAATTAATCATGGCGCTTTTGAAGGCAAAATGGAGGCCATTGAGACGCTCATAAAAGAACAAATACCATTTGTTGTGCTCGGTCAATACGATTATTCAACAGTAAGCCAGGTTATAGGTGATTTCAAACTCGCAGGTCGAGTGATAACAAAATACCTTATTGAGCTTGGACACAAAAACATAGCTTTTGCAACAACATGTAATGGCGATCCAAGATACGAAGGATACGTAAACATGCTGAATCAGCACGGCCTGCCAGTAAGAGAAGATATGGTATTTACATGCCAATGCACACAGGATGACATATATGAAGTTGCAAAAAAAATAAGTAAGACCAATACTACTGCCTTGTTCGCAAATTTCGATGAACTGGCTACAAGATTCATAAGAGCTTTCAAAGAAATCGGCATGTCAATACCACAGCAAATATCTGTTGTAGGAGTCGGCAATGAAATGTATTCTGACCTTATAAGCCCGCCACTAACCACTTTTGAGATAGACACTGCGCACTTGGCAGAAAACCTTGTAGAATGCCTTTTTGAAAGAATCGAGAAACCTAATTCACCCACACGAACCATACTTCTCAACGGCAGCCTTATAGCCAGAGAATCCACAATAGAACTAAAAGACTAATACACGAAAGATAGAATAAGAGATGAATCATAAAAAGATAAAAGGCCTGTTCATTCTTCATAAAGAAGCCTATGAGAAAATTTACAGTGAAAAAGAGCTTTTTGAGATAAGCAGGTATGTTGAGATCTACGCTCCTGTGCAGACACCGGAGTCAGTACTGGCAAACCCTTATATTCTGCAGGAAGCGGAAGTTATATTTTCCGGCTGGGGAATGCCGGTAATGGACTCTCGCTTCTTTGAATACGCCCGGAAGCTTAAAGCTGTTTTTTATGGCTCTGGAACAGTCAAATATTTCCTTACCGATTTGGTATGGGAAAAAGGAGTCAAAATCACAAGTGCCTTTGCCGCAAACGCCATACCTGTCGCCGAATTCACACTCGGGCAGATTATCTTGAGCCTTAAATCAAGCTGGTATCACTCCCGTAATATCCGAAAACTAAGAACGTTCAAACCATCCGAATGCTATGGACCTGGCATGTATGGCGCCAAAGTAGGCTTGATATCACTTGGCATGATCTCAAGGCACTTGTGCAGTCTGCTGCTGCCATTTAATATCAAACTACTCGCTTACGACCCATACATTGATGAAGAGACGGCACGTATGCTCAACGTAGAATTGTGTTCTCTCGAAGAAGTATTCAAATGCAGCGATGTAGTAAGCTTGCATACTCCGCTCAACGAAGAAACAGAAGGTATGATTCATGCCGAACACTTTGAAATGATGAAGCCTTACTCAACATTTATCAACACAGCGCGTGGAGCTATAGTAAGAGAAGAAGATATGATAGATGTTCTCCAAAAACGCCCTGACATAACTGCTCTTCTTGATGTCACTACTCCAGAACCTCCATCACATGATTCTTCCCTCTACGATCTTGAAAACGTGATACTTACGCCGCATATCGCAGGCTCAATGGGTGAAGAATGCAAACGAATGGGCAAATATATGCTGCAGGAACTGATGAACTACGTAAACGGCAAAGAACTCCGATGGCAGATAACAAAAGAAAATATAAACATCCTCGCCTAACAATTTACCTAAATCAAGCCACTCTACTAAAAAATATATATCCCGTAGGGTGCAAAAACACTATAGTCATAAATATTTACAGAGATATCATTTACAATACTTGCGACTGAAACGCCTTGCAATAAGCACCGGCTTCTGTATTATTTACTGGCTATGAAACAGAAATTTCTAATCGCAATGGTAGCCTGTATTGACTATTGTATCAACAAGGAACTCTACAGGACAATTGGCTATCTCAGAACTCAAGTAGAAGTACTCCTTCAAGAACAACAAAAACAGAACAAGCGAATCTGTTTGAGTGACAAACAAAAGGTACGTATTGCCGCCAAAGCCAAGCTTCTGTGCTTCTATTAAGCTCCAACCTGCGCCAAGACTTATATGTTTGATGTTAAATCAAGTCAAAGATAACTGTTTTCTGCAATACACAATGTAATTACTATACATTGAGTACAAAAAAATAGCTCAAATTTAAGCAATTAACCCATCAAAAAGCAAAGCCATGGTAACGGATGAGTTTTTGCACCCCCACTGTGGCGGAGTCTGACACAAAAACTAATTTGGCTGATAAACAACTATTTTTGGCGTTTACATTAAACATATCTACAGGTATTATTACAATATTAAGTCAGGTATCTTAAATTGAAAGGGACTAAAAATGTTTCGTGTAAAGGTTGGAAGATGTTTTGCAGCGGCGTTGATACTGTTGGTTTTGAGCTCTAATAATCATGCAGCAGAAATGACACGTCTAAAATACAATAATCACGGACTCACCGTAAAACTTGGCGTAGGCTTATGGGCATGGCCGTTGCCTATGGATTACGACAATGACGGCGATTACGACATGATAGTATCGTGTCCCGACAAACCTTACCGTGGTTTATACTTTTTTGAAAACACAAGCGGCAACGTCAAAATGCCGATATTCGAACCCGCCAGAAGAATCGGCAACACAAAAAACAATCTGCAAATATCTTATGTTGACGGTAAAGAAAGAATAGTCTGCACAAATCAGGAACTGGTTGATATAAGAAAATACGGAATAGACAAACGCACAACAATATACCCAAAATCAAACATACACGAAACTAAAGGACGTATCAGAGCCAATCAATGGAAATATTGCGACTACGAAGGTGATGGAGATATTGATATAATTGTAGGTGTAGGCGACTGGACAGACTATGGCTGGGACAACGCTTATGACAAAAACGGTAAATGGCTCAATGGCCCTCTGCATGGTTATGTTTATCTGATCGAAAATATTGCAACAACCGAAAAACCGCAATACAAAGAGCCGGTTAAAATAGAAGCAGATGGGAAAGTCATAGATGTTTATGGTATGCCCTCTCCAAATCTGGCAGACTTTGATAATGACGGCGACCTCGATATAATGTGCGGCGAGTTCATAGACAAACTCACCTATTTTGAGAATATCGGCAGCCGCAACAAACCTGTATACAAAAAAGGATATTTCCTTAAACATAATAACAAACCAATAACCGTAAACCTGTGCATGTTTACACCCGTTGCTCTGGACTGGGACAAAGATGGTGATGTTGATATTATAGCCGGTGAAGAAGACGGCACGGTAATCTTTATTGAAAACACAGGCAAACTCAAGGACGGCATCCCTGCATTCTTACCGCCTGTCAGTTTCCTGCAAAAGGGGGAGTATGTCAAATACGGTGCATTAGTAACACCATACAGCTTCGACTGGGATAGCGATGGCGATGAAGATTTAATCTGCGGCAACACGGCAGGCAATATCGGCTTCATAGAAAACCTCGGAGAATTTGACGGCTTGATCAGATGGGCAGAACCTGTCGATCTTGAAGCTGACGGCAAAAAGGTACGTATCATGGCGGGTTATAACGGCTCAATTCAAGGGCCATGCGAAACAAAATGGGGCTACACTGCAGTCAACGTTGCAGACTGGGACAATGACGGTCTGCCGGATATTATTATCAACTCAATACTCGGTAAAATTCAATGGTTTAAAAATATCGGGACAAAAAAAGCACCCGTACTTTCGGCAATAAAGGACATTGAAGTACAATGGCAGCAAACACCACCTACTCCTGCATGGAACTGGAACAAGGCTAAAGACAGCGAACTTATAGTTCAATGGCGAACAACACCACTGGTTACAGACTACAATAATGACGGACTCTGCGATATGCTCCTGATAGACCATGAAGGATATCTGAGCTTCTTTGAACGATACAACGACAACGGGCAATTAAAACTGATGCCGGGCAAACGAATTTTCGAGGGCAAGAGTCAATCAGTGTTTGATGCAAAGGGTAATCCGCAAAATGGACTGCTCCGGCTTAATAACGGAATCGCAGGCCGCAGCGGCAGACGTAAATTCTGTCTTGCAGACTGGAACAATGACGGCAAGCAGGATCTGCTCGTAAACAGCGTAAATATCAATTTCCTGCAAAACATATCAGAGAAAGGTGCTGATAATCTTTTTGCCGATCAGGGCAAAATGGTAGAAAATATACTTGCCGGACATACCACATGCCCTACCGTAGTTGACTGGGATAAAAACGGCTTGCCCGACTTACTTGCAGGAGCCGAAGACGGCTTTTTCTATTACCTGCCAAATCCTAATAAGTAACCAAATATTCAACGTTATTATATTTAAGTAAAAGGAAAACGAAATGAGAAAAATCATCTTAGCCGCAACATTATTTTTTGCAATTTTATTTGCGGGCTGCTCAAACAAAACGGCTATCAACCCATGTGATGTTGAACTCGGCAGTCATGTCGCTGTTACGCCTTTATCAAAACCGGACGTCAACTGGTGGATGCCCAGGCATCAGGGAGTTTTAGAAAGAATCAAAGAAGGAAATGTTAACATTCTGTTCATTGGTGATTCAATAACTCACGGCTGGGAAAAATCCGGTAAAGAAATGTGGGACAAATATTATGAACCACGCGGTACTGTTAATATGGGCTTCAGCGGCGACAGGACGGAAAATGTTTTATGGCGACTTGAGAACGGCGAGATTGACAATATCTCTCCTAATCTGGCTATCATAATGATAGGGACCAACAATGTTGTACCTAATACAGCAGAGGAAATTTCTGACGGTATAAAGGCAATCATATGCAAGTTCAGAACAGAGTTGCCTGAAACGAAAATACTTCTTCTTGCTATATTCCCAAGAGGTTCTTATGAACAGCGTAAGATAAAGACTGCAGATGCTACCATGAATCCGCTATGGGAAAAGAACAACAAAGCAAGCGAACTTGCTTCAATGGTTGCAGACGATGATATGATATACTACCTTGACATTAATGATAAGTTTCTCGATGAGAATGGAACATTGACACGCAGCATGATGCCTGACCTGCTTCATCCTAAAGAAAAAGGCTACAAAATCTGGGCAGAGGCAATGGAACCTACAATCAAAAAGCTTATGAACGAATAAATTTAAGTTGATATTAAATTGAAAAGGCGGGAAGAATTAATTCTTCCCGCCTTTTTTCGTCAGCTCTTATAGATTTCTTTTAAGGTTAATGCCGCAGGTTTGGGATTACCCTCAAAATCAACAATGGAAGTATTAGCCGTACATGGAAAGCTGTCATGTCCCATCCATAAAATTATACCGCCGCAACGAGGAAAACGTTTTTTGCACGAAGCAACCGCTTTGCAAAGAATATCAGACTGCCTTTTCTGGCTCCACTTAATGTAATCTTCAAGCGTTTTAGGTTTTTCTCCCTTCTCTTTAATATACTGCTCAAGTTCAAGCCACCAGCCGGTTCTTCGCCATAAGCTATTTGTTTCACTCGGCATAACATCAAGGTTTCCCGAATATTTCCTGATCAACTTTGCATCAGAAGAACCGGGGGCTCCTGTTTCAGAACGGAATAATGAATCATCTTTATCCCAGTAATTTTCCCAACCGCTGTCAAGGGCACCATCAACCTTCCAAGGACCGTGTACCTCCCAATGACTGGCAGTTCCAAATCTTTCTTTTTCGGCAAGAAAAGAAGGACCGGAAGGTGATGCCGGTACAAATCTTCGCTGCGGATCTTTTCCCTTAATCAGTTCATCGGCATTTCTAAACATCGGATGCTCAAGTCCTAAAGGAATACCTTCCTTCGTAGTAAGCTCATTCCCGCCGCACCATAATAAAATACTTGCATGATGATGGAGCTGCTGGATATACGTATTCGTAATCTCGGTATACTGATTAACAATCGCATCATCATCCGGCGGATAATTTTCTATACCCGACGAAGAAAGCGGCATGTCCTGCCATACCAGAATTCCAAGTTCATCACATATATCATAGAAACATTGTTTCTCACGAGTATATCCGCCCCAAACCCTGAGTATGTTCAAGCCAAGAGATTTATAAAGTTCAAGTCTCTTTCTATACTCACATTCATCAACATCTGCATAATTCGGTCTTATCGGTGTCCAATTCACGCCCTGCAAAAACACATCCTCGCCATTGATATTACATATCCACGGATCGGCTATTGAAGGGGCATCAAGACAGCTTCTCCACTCAACCGTTTTGAAACCAACGCTACGTATAACCGAATCAATAATATCACAGCTTTGGTTAAGCAGGTGTATTTCAAGCTTATAAAGATTACTGTCACCTTTACCGTTAGGCTGCCACGGAAGAACATCCAAGCCTTCAATAGTGAATTCTTCGGTTCGGAACTGTTCAAGACTAACAACCTTATCAAAAACGACCAAGTCTTGATTGTAAAGCTTAAACTGCAAATCAAACTCGTCATTGCTGTCTATATCAGCGGTAACACTCAGACTGCCGCTCTTACTCTCAGCATCATAGTCTGTTTGAATAAAAACATCATTAATTGATGCCTGCGGAATCTGCTCTATAGAAATATCATCCCAAATCCCAATCTGCACAAGCCTGCTGGTCCAATCCCACGTATAATAGAAACGCGGCTTCCAGTCACGCACCTTTGAAGAACAGTAGAATTGTCCAAGCCATTTCGGCGGACACTCAAAAAGAATCTGCAAGAGATTATCATCGGACTTCAGGAATGGAGTAATATCAACAGTATTAACAAGATGACAATTCTCAAACTCAAAGATGCTGTTACCATTAAGATATATCTGCCCCTTATGATCAAGTCCTGATGCTTTTAGGCAATAGCCTGCTCCAGTATCAAACCACTGAGCCGGCAATTTCGTTTCATAAAGCCAATGTCGATTCTCTACCCATTCGCAACATCTTGCATTATCACCAATATTCCAATCCGGTATTATATTACAATCAAGCAACGCCTTCTGGACAGAACCGGGAACTTTTGCCGGTATAGTCTCAATATCAGGTTTGGCTGCGGCACCAACTTCACGACAACCGCCAAGCTGCCATTCAAAAGGTATATATCCGGTAAGAGTCCAATCTAATTGAGCTAAATCACGTTTAATCAAAGCCATTTCAAAATCCGCTTACAACAAATATCTGAGAATACTTTTCACCGTCAGAATCTGGTACTGTTTTTGTAAAAGCTATATTATCGCCATTATTAGACCAGATAGGTATTGAAGGATTCAGACCATCCTTAGGCGTAAGCCTTACATAGCTTCCGTCTTTGAGCGAAGTAACAAATACCGAACCATCGGCAACATAAGTAATTCGCTGGCCATCAGAGCAAACACTTACCGTACTTGTTACGGGAAAATCATGATTTGTAACCTGAGTAATTTTTTTATCTGCTATGCTCGCATAATAAACTTGGTTAAGACCTTCATAATCTTTCATAAGAAAGAATATCTTATCACCATCATAAGAACTGCTCAGCCAGAAACGCGGATCGCTGCTTAGCCCGGGATATTTTCTATCTTGCGTATATGTGAGGCGAGTTATCTTAGCACCGGCAGGCGGATACGGCATATGCCCCATCGTGCCTTCAAGCGGACCATCTCCTACCGCAGTGATATCATCAGGAATATCAACAATAAATAACTCAGGCACTTCGTTGCCGTTTTTATCTACAGTCTTGCCTTTATAAGCAACAGCCCTCTGCCATTTACCGGTTTCTGTCTTATACCCTTTCAATCCAACCAAACAATTTTCATAAGCTTTTGACACTTCATCAGAACCGGGCTTGGGATCAGCTGCGACCTCAACAAGAAGCACAGTAAAATATTCACCGTCAAAATTCTCCTGCTCTGCATCTTTGTCAACTTTAACACTGCCAATATCAGCAGATACACCAATCGTCCGCAGATTAAGCGTTTTGCCGGTTTTTTCTTCAAGCTGTGCCATTATCATATCATTGTATGTAAAGGCAACTAACTTGCCATCATTACTCCATTCGTGGCAATGCGTACCGCCGCGAGAAGCTCCCGCCGTAAACGGATAAGTAACATCTCTTGCATCAATACGGACAAGTTTATTCAGTTCTGGCTCTTCAATACAGCCGGCACTTCTTCGCCAAAACTCATACTTCTGCTGTGGACTGCAATGACTTGGACCATGTATAAATACAACTTTGTTTTGCGTATGGCAATAACTTGGCGTGCCGCAACCGGGGCCATAAGGCTGCTGATTTTCAATTTTGTAAAGAGTTACCATCTCGCCGGTTTCGACATTCAACTTTGCGATGGTATCATTGGTTTCATTAGGCCCATTGCAGTAAACCAGCCACTTATCATCCTGTGACCATGCATCAAATATGCCTAAGTAGTGTTTTTTCTGCTCAAAAGTTAACTGCCTTATTTTTACCGTTTCGTCTGAATTCTCCAGAGGAGAGGCACAACCGCAATAAAACATTAAACTCACCAATAGTAAGACTGTAATATACTTCATTATCCTATTCCTGCTTTAATCTTATTTAACTTACACTACAATTATTCTTTAATCTTACAAAATCACACCTTTTAAGCAAGGTTATAAAAGTCAGTTCACGCAATCAAATCCCTGTCCAAGCCACTTTAGATTAAACACATCATCATTTCTTTCTTTTTGCCGGAGATATCTGTGAAAGGGGAATATGTTCAGAAAGTTTTTTCTTTATAGTCTCATATTGGGAATCAGACGCAAGATTATGCCACTCGTAAGGGTCTTTAGTGTGATTGTAAAGCTCTTCGCTTCCATCGGCATATCTTATATACCGCCAGTCTCGGCTTCGAATACTGTTAAGGTTTGGTCCGTAAGTTGTAATACTAACCCTGGCGAAATCCTTACCCGGAGCATCTATCAATTCTTCCATGCTTTGTCCATCCAAAACACCCAAATGTTTCAGGTCGCACATATCAACAAGAGTAGGATAAACGTCAATTAGATTGACAGGTTCAAAGCATACAGAACCAACTTTGATATCAGGCCCCTTTATAATCATAGGAACCCTTGCGGCCTCTTCCCACAAAGTATATTTAGACCAGTTCTCTTTTTCTCCTTTATGTATCCCATGATCACTCACCAGAATAATGATAGTATTATCTTTATATTGACTATTTTCAAGATCCTTCAATACACGCCCTATACAATCATCAACAAAAGATATACAGGCCAAATAAGCCTGAACAAAACTTCTGGCTTTGCCATATTTTTTTATACTCTCATGTATTTTCCACGGCCAACTGTAAGAACCTATTTTTTTGGCAGCTTCCGGCACATCATCAAGGTCGTTATCCAGAATCTTCGGCATTGATATTTTGTCGATCGGATACATATCAAAATATTTTTGCGGTGCATATAAAGGTACATGCGGTTTTTTGCAGCCCCATGCCATAAAGAATGGCTCAGTAAGAGAGTTACTGCACAATCGCTCAGCAACCCAGCCGGAAGTTTTCCAGTCACCGGTCTGTCTGTTTTCAACCGGTATCGCTCCCCAGTCATTGCCCCATGTGTTTTCCGGCACAGGCATTCCGTGCAGAGGCATATCTTCATGCGGCGGCTCATAAGTATCAGCATTGGGCTGATCAATAGCCGGCCAGTACTGGTTCCAGCATTTTACATCATGGTCTGCCTCATGGAATATCTTGCCGCTGCCTGTAACAAAATAGCCATTATCCATGAAACATTTAGGCAACAGAACTTTATCATCAAGTACTGAGGATTCGGTAAGCCTGTTCCTGTTTTTGTAAATTCCAGTTTTATACGGAGCCATGCCGGAGAGTAAGGCTGTCCTTGAAGGGGCACATAAAGGCGCAGCACAATTGGCATTCATAAAAATCATGCCTTCACGAGCCAGTTTATCAAGATTAGGCGTTTTAACATCGGGATGTCCACCCATACATCCAACCCAGTCATTGAGATCATCAATAAACAGGAAAAGCACATTGGGCTTTTTGTTTTGAACCAATTCAATCCCATATGCACCAAGACTTAACACCGACAACGATGCTATGCTCGACTTTATAAAGGCCCTTCTCGAACACACCTTTCGCATAAGACTCCTTAATAATCTACTTTATTTTTTCACAGCCCATACCGTCAGATTGGTAACATCAAGAGGTTTTTTATTATCCAAACGTTTTGCAACAATAAACTCGCCAACAAAATCAGTAACTAAAATTTAACACTAAATTACAGGCTATCAAGAATTTCCTGCAAAGCAACTTCAGCATAGGCCATATAAGTATCAGCAGCACCATAATAGATTTTCACTTTATCATCCTCTACCAATACGCCGCAATTGAAGATAACATTGCCAAAGAAACCATTAATCTCATAATCAGTTTCAGGCTGCATTATAGGCTCTACAGAACGGGAAACAATCTTCCAAGGCTCATCCTTATCAAGCAAGACAGCTCCAAGACAATACCTGTCATCCTTAGTTGCTCCATGATATATTTCAACCCATCCCTTTTCTGTAAGGAATGGAACCGCACTGCATCCAACTCTTCCATCATCCCAGAAACCATCTCGTGAAGACATCAGGTAACGATGATTACCCCAACATACCAAATCTGGAGATTCAGAAATCCATACATCCTTAAATTTATACTCCTCAGATATAGGACGATTAAGTGCATAATACTTGCCGTTTATTTTTTCAGGAAATATTGCAACGTCCTTATTATCAGGAGTGAATATGACACCATGACGCTGAAAACTTTTCCAGTCTTTCGTTGAAGCAAGACAGGTCGTTACGCCGCCGATTGTTGAACAGGCACTGTAATTGATATAATACGTATCACCAATCAATGTAATACGAGGATCTTCAATGCCATACATTTCATAAACATTAGATGCCTGCATAGCCGGCTTTTCATCAATATCAAAGTGAATACCATCTTTGCTGCGAGCAATACGGAAATGAGAGATTGATGTCAAGTACTGTCTGCCGGGAGTCTTTATCCTCCTTGTATCAGAGAAATCACAAGTCGGGTCATCTTTCCTGAAAGGTTTAACTACAAGCTGACCCTTTTCATGATCGAAATAAGGCACATTTATGATCGCCGGATTATCAGAAACAGCATCTTCTGCAACTCTAAGAAGCAGCAATACTTCATCATCTACTCTAATCACACCCGCATTAAAAACACATACTACCCTGAAACCATCTCTTGAAGGCTTAACATCCTGCGGGGTTATTATAGGATTTTCAGGTGAACGAAATACATTCATTAATTTATCTCCAGTTTCTTATATTAATAATCTATTGTTACGCTATACACTCTTCTTTATAAAGAGTAGATGTTAAAAAATCGTCAAGCTCTGAGGCAAACCCCCTGAGAATCTTTTTATGCTCGTCTGTTATCTCCGGCACATCTCTTCTGCAGTAATTCTCCATACTAACGCCTATCATATTAAGATACGTCTTAGCATTAGCAGGATAATTATCACATAAATCCGTTATCTTATTAAACTTTAACGCTGTTTGAGCAACCAATTCAGCAACACGAGGTTTCTTCTCAAAATTCTCAGAAAGCCAACGATACAACTCTGGGCAAAAATTCGCTGCCGTACCACAGTAGCCATTGCATCCATATCTCAGAGACTCCAAAAACGTCGGCAAATGGGCATTAAAGTGAGCCATATTACTTGTACGTATTATACTAAGTCGTCTTTTGATAATATCTATATCACAGCATGTATCCTTAAAAAAGACATATCTTTCAGTACTAATCAACCATTTAAGAATATGATCTGAAATAAGAATCTTATATGGCATTGGATATTCATAGATACCCAATGGTATATCATCCAACGCACCTGTTATCTCTTTAAGCTTTGCAAGAAGTTCCTCGTCAGATTGTCCTTCTCTGACAAATTGATTGGGAGACAATACTACTGCTTCAGGACCTGTATCAGCGACTCTCTTTGCAAATTCAATCTGCGCAGGCATCTGGTCATGCAGTATTGCTCCGGAGACAACCGGAACCCGCCCGTCTACAAGCTTTATAACATTAGCAGAGATATTAACCATTTCATCAACAGTAAGTTCCAATATTTCACCAGAACCGCAACATGCAAACAAACCAACCACTCCGGCATTCAGATAAAACTCAATAAGTTTTTCAAATGCTTCATAGTCAACAGTACCATCAGTTTTGAATGGAGTTAACATTACAGGCCATGTTCCTGAAGGTATATTTGCTTTATTCATTTTCGGTGCCTTTATAATCATAGTTATCAAAATTCAAAGATATCAGCAACTTAAACATTCTCAAGTCCGAGCCTCTGATACTGCTCTGATGGAGCATCATTTTTTTTCATTAATCCGAGGATATGCTCTATCATATATTTTTCTATTTTCTCATCAGTTATCGGATTAAGTTGTGATGGATTATTCTTAATATCAAACAGCAGATTTCCATACTTGCTATAATCTCTCCACGGTCTGCCTTTCACTTTCATTGTTTGACAGCCCTTAGTGAAAGTAAATGGTTCTGCGATCTCTATATTCTGCAACTCATCAATTCCAAAACTATGCCGCATGTGAGTTGCCATATGGGTATATTCATAGAGAGGTGAACTGTCGGAATTAACCGGCCCTCGCATATATACGTAATTTCCGTCCGTACAATTAACATGTGCCCCATGCAAGCCAAAGAGGGCTGCACTTCGTATCTCTCTGCCTTCTGAGTAAGTCGTTTTGAGAGGTTCTCCTTCCATATCTTCCGGAATCTCTGTGTTAAAAAATTCGAGAAGTGTAGGAGCAAGATCTATAGTCTGAACAAGACTTTCACACACACCTGAGTCCTTTGTTCTTGGATCCCATATAAATAAGGGAGTATTGGCAATTTCATTGTAAAACGGCAACCAGCACTTTGCCCAACTTTCATGCTCGCCTAACAGAAAACCATGATCGGTATTAACAATAAGCATTGTATCATCCCATAAATCATGCTTATCCATCATATCAAGAATCCTGCCAAGATTTTCATCACACATACTCACAAGAGAAGCGTATTGCAGCCTGCAGTGATTAACCTCTTCCGGAGTCTCTTTAACAGGTGCATAAGCAGGCCAGTCAAAAAAAGCTCCTGTGTAATCTTTCTCGTATTTATCCTTCAATCTCTGAGGACTGAAAAATGGTTCATGAGGATCAAAAGTTTCTATAGTAAGAAACCAGTTATCCGCTTCATGATTTTTTTCAATAAAATCCATCCCAAGCTTAAAAGTTCTATTCTG
This sequence comes from Sedimentisphaeraceae bacterium JB056, assembly GCA_044440125.1. Lineage (GTDB taxonomy): Bacteria > Planctomycetota > Phycisphaerae > Sedimentisphaerales > Sedimentisphaeraceae > JBITAJ01. The sequence continues at coordinate 306,166 of JBITAJ010000022.1, forward strand.
GCAGAAATCTTTTTCCTCATTCATGTATCCGCGATTAACCCAATCCTGCCGCATATACGGCTTTGCGTTAGGGTTATCGACTATCTTTTCAGGAATAGACACTGCATCTGTCAAATCTGCCTTCCACGGATCGCCTTCCTGCCCTCTTACCGCTTCCCAACTGCTGTAACGTGTATGATAAGTGCAACCCCCATCTTCCCAATAATGATAATGGTCGCTTATCAAATGAGTGTGAATTTTATTATTTTTCAAGATCTCAGGCATAGAATCATCAAACGGTTCAATTGGTCCCCAGCTTCTGTGGAGAAAGTTATATCTGCCTGTATGAAGCTCTCTTCTGGCAGGCATACACGGCATACTGCCTACAAATGAATTAGTAAATTTAACGCTTCTTTTCGCAAGCCTGCTGAAATTAGGAGTATGAATCCAATCACATCCATAAGGTTCAAGCATTCTGCGGTTAAGAGAATCAAACATTACCATTATAGCTTTCATAACATCATTCTTTCTCAAAGAGAACTGTAAACACAATCATCTGCATAAGGCAGTGTACAAGAAAGCCAACTTTCGAAGAATACAGCCACATCACTTATATCAACCTGACAATCCTCATTGAGATCTCCGGCTAAGTATCCCCATGCGCCGCATGGAACAACAAAACTTTGATAATCCTCTATCCTGTGAAAAGTAGCTTTATTGGAATCATGGTAGTTATGAGCTCCATCGTAAGAAGTACGACTCATATAAATAATATCATCGCTATCAAATTCCCATACCACATACTGAAAACCGACATAGACTTTTGAATCATACCATGTCAGCGGGGAATTATCCTGCAATACTGTTCTTACATGCTCCCAGTTGATAAGATCATCAGAAGCAATCAGAGACAGAGTGTTACGCTGATGCGGTCTTGTTGGATCGGTATTGTTATTATTGAGAGTGAGATACTTTCCTGTTGCCGGGTCGCGGTGAATATCGAATTTATGCATACCGCCGGGCATATCTATAAATCCGGTTTCCGGATCAAAGGTGAGCGTGGTGTTATCACTGCTTAGAGAGAGTATTGCCGCAATATCAACCGCCGGATCAGTATCTGCTCTCATTAAAACAACCATACTTCCATCAGGAGCCTGCACTACATTACCTTCCAGCCAACCCGGAGAAGAACATTCCCATGCAGGATCTGCCCACTGTGGGTCATATTCAACTGCATTAGTCATTGTCCAGCTCGCAGGATCAAGCAAGTTACTATTTTCATCAGCAGAAACAACTACCGGAGCATAAGAATCTGACCAGCCTGCCGCTGTTACTTTCCTTTCAAATACACGATAAATCCTTCCATTGGCTTTGGCAACCGGAACCGGTCCGGTATGATAGCCTAAAGTACCTTCATCTTGTGCTTGGAATAGGATGCTTCTGGTTGTCCAGTTTGAACCATAATTTGAACTTTTTGAAATCGTTATATGTCCTGGGTTTCTACTTATTCCAAACAGATACAAATCGCCATCATGTTCAAAAAGAGTTGCCATGCAGACATCTGCAACAGTACCTCTTGGCCACCATGTCAAACCATCATTATATGATATTTTCACAACTGATGTTCCACCGTCAACAGGCTTATTTTCACCAAAATAATCATGGGATGCAACAATCGTTCCATCAGCAAACTTATGCATTGAAGGTGAACTTATGAAAGGACCTTCAAATGCTCCATCATTTGCCATCTCACTTACCCATAGGCTTGCCGGCTGAGCGGGATTGCCTGCCGTATAGTGTGCCTGTATTCGGGAGAGGCTCAAAGCTTTATTATAAACAGCAACCTCATCAATGTAACCGCGATAGTAAGAATCCATATCAGGAGAGCGTCCTATTTGATCTATCTCATCAGGGGTGCCAAATACGTAAAAATCGCTCGTGAAATCGACCTGGCCATCACAGGCAAGAATCCCATTGAAATATATTTTAATGCTGTCTGCCGGATAGTCATACACGCATACTACATGCGTCCACTGATCTACCGCAGAGAAATTAGTTGTAACCTTCAGATAAGAATCGGAGATATTACTCCTGCCGGCAACAACCATATATCCCTGACCACTGCTGATGCCTATAGATATATCTATGCCTGCACCGCCGCCGTCAATTCTTGACGCAAAAATTCGCTGTGTTGGATAGCCGTCAATAAGATAGCTGTTTTTTATCCACATCTCAACAGTTACTGCCGAGCTTTGATTAATAAGCTCACCGATGGTATTGCCAAGATCTATACCAGCCTCGTTACCGTTAAACCAGGCGCAACTTCCATCAATACCGGCATCAACAGTCATTGTATCACCTTGATAAGTTGCTTGGGTATTCCCAATTGCATCTGTTGCGGCATAACCATCTTTGTATCTTACATCGTCAAACCGCCACCATGCTACAGGTGAATCGGTATTTACTGCTTCATAGTATCCGGCAAAAATGCGGCCGCAAGATAAAAATAAAATCAATCCATATATATATAATTTTGACATCTATCAATTCTCCACCATATTTATACAACCATCAGCATAAGGCTGACTGCACAATAACCATTGACTGGCGATAAATGAAAAATCTTTCATATCAACAAGGCAATCACGATTGAAATCCATCTGCAAATATCCCCAATCACCGCACGGAGCGACAAAGTCAAGATAATTCTCCAGCCGATGAAAAGTCATTCTGTTTGAATCATGGTAGTTTATAGCGCCATCATAACCTGTACGACTCATAAATATTATATCATCACCATCAGGCTCCCATACAACATACTGAAACCCTACATTAACCATTGAATCATACCAATTGTATGCGGAATTATCCTGAATAACAGTTCTGATATGATACCAATTCCGCAAATCTTCTGAACCGACAAGCGATAATGTATTTCTTTGAGCAGGGCGTGAAAGATCAGTATTGTTATTGTTAAGTGTCAGATAAAGTCCTGTAACAGGATCACGATGAATGTCAAATTTATGCATTCCGCCCGGCATATCAATAAATCCTGTTTCAGGATCAAAACTCAAAACGGTATCATCTTCACTAAGTGTTAATATAGCCGCTTTATCAACGACCGGATTAGTATGATACCTCATCAATACGACCACTTCACCATCAGGATTTTCAACAACATTACCCTCCAGCCATCCCGGAGAAGTACACTCCCATGCAGGATCAGGCCATGATGGGTCAAACTCAACCGCATTAGTCATGGTCCAACTTGCCGGGTCAAGCAGGTCGCTATTCTCATCAGCCCATACAACGACTGCAGCATAAGCAATCGGCCATCTTTCATCTGCTACTCTTTCCTCAAACACCCTGTAAATTCGTCCATTTGAATGTATAACCGGAACAGGTCCTGTGTGATAGCCATAAGTACCTACAAGCTCTGCCTGAAATAGTACCGAACGAGGCGTCCAGCTTACACCGTAGTCGGTAGTCTTGCTTATACATATATGCCCCGGATTCGTTGTGATACCGAAAAGATAAGTCTCCCCATTATGCTCAAACAATGTCCCCATTGCAAAATCATCAATCTGTGTACGCTGAATCCAACTTAATCCGTTGTTATACGAAATCTTGAATAAAGAATCACCCCAGACATTATAGCCGGTAAGTATAACACCATCATCATACTTGATCATAGTCGGCGAACCAATCAGACGCCCTGTAGATGCGTCAAGGTAATCTATTTGACTAACCCAAAGATCACCCGGCTCCTGCGGACTTCCCGCCTGATAGTGAGCTGTTATTTGAGAAGCACTCAACGCCTTGTCATAAACAGCAACTTCATCGATATACCCTCTGTATGGAACTCTCAAATCAGGAGCCCGCCCTATCTGGTCTGATTGAGTCGGCTCTCCATATACATAAACGTCACTCGCAAAATCAACTGTTGCCTCCTGCCTTAATGCACCATTTATATATATTGACACCTTTTTAGCAGTATAGTCTGCCACACACACAACATGAGTCCACTGATCAACGGTATCAAAAGAAGCCGAAGCCGACATATATGAATCTGCAACACTGCTTCTTCCTGCGAACTTCAAATAACTCGTAGAATCAGAATAAGTATACAATCCTATATCAATACCTGCTGCTCCGCCGTCAATTCTTGTAGCAAAAATTCTCTGCACGCTCGAGCTATCCAGAGGCAAATAACTGTTACGAAACCATGCCTCAAATGTAGACGCATTACTCTGATCAAGCAATTTACCAATTGTGTTACCAATATCAATACCAGCCTGATTACCATTAAACCATCCGCACTTGCCGTCAATACCAGCCTCCACGGTCATTACATCACCTTGAAAAACAGCATCAGTTATATTACCGGTCGCCTCTTCTGCGACTAATCCATCCTTGTATCTATAATCTTCTAAACGCCACCAGGCTACAGGACTATCCGAAGCAACCTGCTCATGATAACCGCCAAATACAAATAAGTTAATGACGGCGATATAGACAAAGATAATTTTAATCTGTTTCATGATTCCGGTATCTTTCATATCGAAAATGTAAAATGGGGTGCAGCATTGCCGCACCCCTAAAATCAATATTACCTTAATATTAGAATGCCAACTCACATTCTGCATCAGTTGGATCATTACATGAGAGCCACTGAGATGCCATAATAGCAAAGTCAGCTATTGTAACATAACAGTCATGGTTTGCATCAGCCGCAAGCGCAAAACCACCGGCGATAACATCCGCACAATCTTCAGGAGTAAAGAATGTAACCTGAAGCTCTTCGTATTCACCATTTTGAACGATTTCATAGCTAACGAACGGAGAATCAACAAGGTCGTCAGTGTTATCGAAGATGTCGCCTAATGCTCGCAATACTGTGTATGTACCTTCAACACGACTGCCGCCGAGCTGTGATACACTAACAGTACCATCAATCACTACATTACCTGCAACAACAAGACCGTTGCCAACACCATGAGTAGTATCGAGTTCAAAGGCAAGATTACCGCCATTACCGATTGTCAACTGGGCAGCTGTAGTAGTTGTCTGATAACCTGAAACAGTCATTGTTGCCCCATCACTGAGAGCAAGAAGGTTGTCAACTGCAAATACTGCACTACCGCTAACTATAATATCAGCTGATGCTTCTGTACCTGTAGAAGCCAACAAGTTCATTGCACTGAAAGAACCGCCTGAAACTTCAAGAGTTGCATCACCATCTTTGCCGATAAATGCAACACTCTCTACGTCAACACTGCCGCCAGAGACTGTCATAGCACCTGTAGCTGCTGTATCATCGCCTATTGTAAGATTAACAAATGATGCGTCAGCACCAGTTGATGCATTCAGGATACCTGTTGATGTATCACCAACAACTGCACCGTTAAACGCAACTGTTGAACTGAGAGCAATAGTTTCTGATTCAACAATGGCTACATCATTAGCACCGGCACTTGACCATACTACCTCTGAAGCTGTAACCGGTGAATTAAGAACAACAGCTGAACCGCTGCCGGAATTAAACAACTCAGCAGTCCAACCGGCTGTCTGTGCTGCTGAACTGAGAATAGAAGCAGTCACATCGCCAGCCGCAATTTCTAAAGCATAATCTTCATCCGGCTCTGATGCGGGGAGATATTCCATTGGCTCTGTAGAAGCCGCTACCATATAATCACCGGCTGTATCTGTTCCTGTCAAGAAGGATGCGTCAAGAGCAGCACCTTCCTTAATAAGGAATGTTCCATCAACTTCAATTTCATTAAGACCATCCATATCAATGCCCGCAAACGCACAAAGACCTTTGCCAATACCGGCTGAACCATTGAGAATCGCCTCAACATTACCTGTTCCGCTTACCTCAACGAGAGCGCAATTAACTGTACCGGCATCACCTTCAATTATGAATTCAGCAGTACCTTCTCTACCTATCTCAATATGAGTATCTGAATTAAGAACACCGCCACTGACTTTTACATAACCGTTTGTTGTATAACTCTCGCCAAGAACACCCTGACCAATAGTCATTCTGTTAGTATTAAGAATACCGCCACTGACCTCAACTCCAGCCTCACCACTGAGACCAACAGTGAAATACTCATTACAATTAACTTCACCGCCACTGACGAATACAAAACCTTGCGAATTTGGATCATCAAGATAACCCAGTGTTATCCTGTCAACATTAACAGTACCGCCGCTTACATTGACTTCACCATAACCATTGTCACCAATCACACTGTAGCTGTTCAATACATTGAGAACGCCTGTTCCACTGACGTTTACAATACCAACACCAGTAGTACTGCCGTCACCAGCTCTAAGCTGCTCACCTTGTATGTTAAGAGTACCACCTGTCAGATTAACTGTACCGGTACCTATAACACCAACATTGAGATATCTTGTAGTATTAAATTCACCACCTGAAACATTCAGAACACCTTCTGAACCGGTTTGCTGACCAAGCTGAGAGCGGTTTACAGTAAGAACACCGTCTGAAACATCAACAACACCATAGCCGACACCACCAATTGTATAGTAGGAAGAGAAATTTGTTGATCCGCCTTGAATATACAATGTAGCGTCAGAACCGGAACCGTAACCTATCTGGGAAGAACTGAAAGAATTAGTTCCGCCCGTAATGTACATTTCGGCAATACTGTCTGTAGTATCCGCCAGATACAGAGAGCCGCATGTTACATCACTTGAAAGGATAGGTGCATCACTGCCGCTCATGCGGATTTTAGGTGTATCACCGGATGTAAATACATAGCCGCTTGCTAAATCAAACCAGTTCAGATAATTGGTGAAAACCTGATCACCGCCGCCGTTCGTCCATATTCTGTCAGTAGCAAAGACAACAGAAACAGACATCATTAAACTAATAATGATTACAAACTTTTTCATAATAATCTCCTTAAACAATAAAATTATAATTTGTACAAATCTACTATATTTTGTACTTTCACTCTTTTAATAAATTGTTCTAAATTTATATCTTCACAAGTTTTAATATTTATTTTAGCCTCACGCAGTGGATGAATATGCACGAAATTATCACTATAAACAGCTTCTGTATCCTGAAGTTGCACCCTGCACCAAAACGCCGGCTCTCTGGCACTAAGCTCAACTTCAAAATAACCGCCGCTGCAATGAATTACAGAAACATCCATTTCCGTCTTTTTGCGAGATTTCATATCTTTGGGTTTCACAAAAGAAACCCAGTTGTCAGTAATAATTTTACCGCCGCATTCTAATTCAAACCAGACAATTCTATTATTCAATTCATTATCAGTAACACTTTTTGAAACATCAAGTTTAAAAACAGGCTCACTGGCAAATGCTGAAATATTAATATTTTCACTGCCAAACTCTAAAGCCACTCCGTTAAGATCATATACGAACCATTTTAATTTGGCATCTATATTTTGCTGTTTGTCATTAGTTACGTAGATTTCAACAGTTCTATTTTTATAATCTTCAATACCGCTTACTAAGATCGGTGCAAAAAACCGTTTTGCCATATAATGCAGAGCTTTCCAGTTCCCATAATAATCAATCGAACTCCAGCTTGCTACCGGCCATGTGTCATTTAACTGCCAATACAAAGTACCCATACATTGCGGCATCAATCTTCGCCAATGTTCACAGGCATATTTGATAGCGATACCCTGAACGATTTGACTGAGCAGAAGAAAGTTTTCAAACTTTTGCGGCAGTCCAAACCACTCATCAACATATTCTTTTATTGTCTGATTGCCTGCCGCTGATCTTTGATGATGATTCATTACATCAGAGGCAATATATCTTTCATCGGCAAGAGTATAACTCTCAACAGTTTTGAGCTCGGGGAAAGACTGAAAACCAAACTCACTTACAAACCTGTGCATGCAGCCCCAATACCACTGAAAAGGTTCCTTCTTAAACCATACATTCCACAAATGAGCGTCTCCGCATGAAGGATTATTGAAATCGTACCTATCGCCGTTTGGACTGTGAGGGCTGCCAGGCCAGTAATCGCATGATGGATTCAGTTCTTTAACAAGCCCGCCGAGAACATCGTCAAACAATCGACTGTAATCTTTCAGGCTCATCTTTTTATCTGTCCATTGAGGACCAATAAACCCCTGCTCGATTTCATTATTACCGCACCAAAGAGCAAGCGAAGCTCTGTTTCTCAGACGTTTTATATTGTATATTGCTTCCTCTCTTACGTTCTCCACAAAATCTTCATCATTGGCAGGGTAAGCGGAACAGGCAAACATGAAATCCTGCCATACACATATACCCAACTCATCGCAGGCATCATAAAAACTCTCATCCTCATATATACCACCACCCCAGACTCTTATCATATTCATGTTGGCTGAAGCAGTATCTTCGATAAGCTTCCTGTATCGCTGTGGTGTCATTCTTGAAATTATAGCGTCAGCAGGTATCCAATTTGTGCCTTTTGCAAAAAACGGAACGCCGTTGACGACAAACTGAAAACATTCTCCCCACTGATCATTGTGTCTGTCTAACTGCAAAGTACGTAACCCAATTCTTTTTTTCATTAAGTCAATATGGTTACCCTGACAATCAAACAATTTGACAGATACATCATATAATGGCTGGTCGCCCATATTATTAGGCCACCATAAACGCGGATTCTCTACATTCAATACAATACTATCGCTATCGTTAGAAATTTTACATTTTTCCTGACAGCAAACTTTATCTTCTAATTCAACTGAGACCTCAGCGATTAACGATTCTTGATTTAATGATTCGCATTCAATATTTACCGTTAATTCAACTCCATCATCTGAATGTTTCTGTGATATATAAACATCATCAAGCTTTGCATTATCAAAAGCTGCAAGTTTTATATCTCTCCATATGCCACAAGTAATCGCTTTTATTCCCCAGTCCCAACCATAATTGCATTGCTGTTTTCTCACCCATCCGGCATGAGCAACTTTCTGGTCGTCCCAGCATGGTAATGAATATTCCGAATCTTTTTCTTCAATGTAAGGCAATGTAGATTTGAAAACTATATCGATTTGATTTCTGCTCTTAAGGTATTTAGTAACATCAAATTTCCACTGACGAAACATGTTGTCAGTGGATGCAATTTTATAGCCGTTAACAACTATATTGGAAAAAGTATCAAGTCCATCACAGATAAGATAAACCTGTCCACTTGACAGCATTTCTTCACTGAGTTCAAACTCGCGTGAATATTTCCAGTCGGTTTTACCAATCCATTGAAGCTGTGTTTCGTTATCTCTGTAAAAGGGGTCTGGTATGGCATTGCAATTCAGTAAATCACAATACACATCACCGGGTACCGTTGCGGCGAAAGACTTCTGATTGTCAAGATTCAGTAAAGTCCATTTACCGGCAAGAGATAAATATTTAACACTATGTTGGTTACTGTTCATTACAGATTCAGCGAAAATAATTATTAATAAACAAGGTCTCTGAAGTTTTCTATTTTGTGGAAAGTAGCAATGTTGCCATTGTGAGCGTCATTAGAATCCAAATCACCGGAACGACTCATAACAAGCAACGCATCATCTTTGATTACCATCTGTGGGTAATGTCTTGCGGATTTTTCAGATGGACCTATCGAAATCACACCTGCAAAACACCAGTCAATCATATTCTTTGAAAAATGAAGCACGAGTCTGCGGCGTTCATTATACGGCAAGTCGAATCTGTCTTTGTCAAGAAGCTCAGCCTTTGTCATGCTGTCGGTTGTCTGTGTACCTGCCATCCAATAGAGTTTAGTCTTTTCGTCATAGACAACACTGAACTTCATCTGACCACCCGGCAAAGGCACAAAGAAGTGTTTCTTACCGGAAGGAGCCGTTACAAATTCTGTCTTTATTGACCCATCTTTCTGCTCAACAGCTTTCATTACACACCCGATGTTTGATATACCGGAATTGAAACGCATAAAGATGTGAAATGTATGTCCTGTTGAATCATACCAGTAGTGCTTTGGATCAAGAATCTGAACTACATTAGCCTCAAGCCATCCGCACGGCCATGATACGATATTGCCTACCGTACCATTTTTTCTTATATATGTACGTTTTGTCCTGTACATATCAGGATAAAAAGACGGATAGAATGGTACTCCAAGCCACTCAAGTTCCTTATCGTTGACAGCTTTATAAAAAGGCATCTCTGAAGCAAATGTCCAACTCTCACGCTTTGTCAAATCCTTTGTCATATCACCACGCATAAGAACAGGAATAAGCTCGGCAACCTTCCAGCCGCCTTTCATATCGCCCTTAGCCTCACGTTCCATAACCAGATAAACATAGTTGTCCTTATACCACACATTTGTTGCTGAACCATGCCATACCTGTTTATCTGTCAAATTAACTTTTTTAGACCATGTACTACCCCAGTCATCTGATGAAAGAATACCAAGATTACCCCGGTGCCCTATCATGTAAAGCTTATCACCGGCAACAAACGGACGAAAATGTATTAGGTCAAAATTCTTTCTGTAAACCCAGTTCTCTCCATCATCATCACTTGTATAAATAAAACCAGGCCCGCCATTTTTAACTTCCGCTATCTTCGAAGCGCCACCGCCGCCAACACTGAAACTTCCTATTATTCTGCCATTCGGACAAACCGCAATCGCAGGATCATAGATACAACTGTTGACAGGATCTTCAACTTTATACAGCACCTTGCAATCATTAGCCAAAGGTTTTATCCTATGACAATCATCAACCTTACCCGCAAAACACACACTGCAAACACAAACTAAAAATATGGTATTAAAAATTTTCAATTCTCTATCCTTTTCCTCAATTAATGCGTCCGACAAAAGCAATAGACATCCATCCTGTCCTCAATATCTGATTAAAATCGTAGATTTTATCAGCAACGATAGACTTTTGTCGGCCTCGCCAATTAATATACTAATTTTCTAAAATCTTCTATTTTATGAAAAGTTGCTATGTTTCCATTATGAGCATCTTTGGATTCCAAATCACCGGAACGACTCATTATCAACAGATCATCATCATTGATAACCATCTGACAATAATGCCTTGAGCTGCGTTCTGAAGGCCCTATAGCGACAACGCCCGCAAAGCACCAGTCAACCATATTCTTTGAAAAATGCAATACAAGTCTACGGCGTTCATTGTCTGAAAGACAGTATCTGTCAGCAGGAAGCTTATCCAGTCTGGTCATACTGTCAGTAGCCTGTGTACTAACCATCCAATACAGCTTCGTCTTTTCATCATAAACCACACTGAATTTCATCTGCCCGCCAGGAAGTGGAACATACAGATGATTCTTGCCCGAAGGAGTCTTTTGAAGCATAGTTTTTATACTTCCATCTTTCTGCTCGACTGCCTTAATCACACAGGCAAGATTTGTAACACCGGTATGCGCACGCAGGAAAATGTGAAAGGTATTTCCTGAAGGATCATACCAATAATGTTTAGGATCAACTATCTGAACAACGTTAGCCTCAAGCCAACCCGTCGGATGAAAACTCGAACCGCCTCTTAACCTTCTTTTTACTTCAGGATAAAACCCATCATAAAACGGAACGCCAAACCATTGAAGTTCTTTATCATCAACAACATCGGAGTAAACCATCTCTGAGGCAAATGTCCAGTTTTCTCTCTTCTTCAAATCTTTATTAACATCACCTCTAAGCAATACAGGAGCAAGCTCACTTACCGTCCAACCGCCTTTCATATCATGCTTGGCATGTTTCTCCATTACAAGATAAACGTAATTGTCCTTATACCATACGTTGGTAGCTGAACCATGCCATTTTTCCTTATCAGTTAAAGAAGCTGTCTCAGACCATGTATCACCCCAGTCGTCAGAGGATATAACTTTAAGATTGCCGCTATGGCCAAGTATATAAAGTTTATTACCGGCAACAAACGGGCGAAAATGTGCCATTGAAAAATTGTACCGATAAGTCCAATTTTCACCATCATCGTCGCTTGTATAAACAAACCCTCTTCCGCTGCCTTTCTGAGCTTTATAACCTTTGCTGCCTGAGCCACCAAGACTGAAACATCCTATCAGTCTTCCATTCGGACAAACCGCGATCCCCGGATCATAGATATATGTATTCTTAGGGTTTTCCGTCTTATACAATATCTTGCAGTCATTCGCCAATGGCTTTATTTTGCGGCAATCGTCAACCTTCCCCGCAAAACACAGACTGCAAACACAAACCAACGATATTATCTGGAATAATTTCAATTCTCTCTCCTTATTAATAAACCAATTCTCTAAAATCATTCACTTTATGGAACGTTACTATATTTCCGTTATGCGCATCCTTGGCTTCAAGATCACCCGAACGGCTCATTATAAGCAAATCGTTATCCTTAATCACCATCTGGCAATAATGTCTTGAACTTCGCTCCGACGGCCCTATAGCCACAACACCGGCAAAACACCAGTCAAGCATATTTTTTGAAAAATGAAGTACAAGTCTGCGGCGTTCATTATCCGCTACATGAAAACGATCTTCCGGCAAAAGTTCTGCCCTTGTCATACTGTCGGTAGACTGCGTGCCGACCATCCAGTAGAGCTTTGTCTTTTCATCATAAACAACACTGAACTTCATATGCCCGCCGGGGAACGGAATATAAAAATGTTTTTTACCTGAAGGAGCTTCTACAAAATCAGTTGTTATACTGCCGTCTTCCTGCTCAACCGCTTTTATTACACATCCAAGATTTGTAACACCTGTATTAGTACGCATAAAGATATGAAAGGTCTTACCGCTTGGGTCATACCAGTAATGCTTAGGATCGGTTATCTGAACAACATTAGCCTCAAGCCATCCAAGAGGATAAACAACACTTCTTTTACTCATGCGTTTTCTTTCAGGATAAAAACTTGGGTAAAAAGGAGCACCAAACCATTCCAGCTCTTTATCATCTATCACATCATGATAAACCATCTCAGAAGAAAAAGTCCAGTTCTCTCTTTTTGTCAAATCCTTATTCACATCACCACGCATCAATACAGGTGCAAGCTCTGCAACTCGCCAGCCGCCCTTCATCTCTGCAGGCTCATCCCGTTCCATCACCATATAAATATAGTTATCTTTATACCATACATTTGTTGCCGAACCATGCCACACTTGTTTTTCAGTAAGTTTTGTCGTTTCTGACCAGTTATCACCCCAATCATCAGACGATAAAACCTTCAAATCATCTTTATGCCCTACAATGTAAAGCTTATTGCCGGCAACAAACGGGCGAAAATGCCACATATTAAAATTGAACTTATAATCCCAATTCTCACCATTATCATCAGATGTGTATATAAAGGCATTGCCAGAACCCTTTTCCGCCTGATATTTTTCACCGCCTGAACCGCCAAGACTGAAACAACCTATAAGCCTGCCATTTGGGCAAACCGCTATAGCCGGATCGTAAATATATGTAGTTTGAGGATTTTCAGTTTTATACAACACCTTGCAATCATTTGCCAACGGCTCTATGCCTCGGCTATATGAATCGGTTATTGACATAAATATACTCAACATTGAAAATATTAAGAGATATGATTTCATAGGACAATCCTTTACAACATCCTTATAAAAAACACTTGCAAATGGTATTAATACTTTGGCAACAGCATAGAACCGGAATTACGATCCTGGTCAGAAGGTAGATTAACCTCAACTAATTTCTCGTCATCTCCATCATATTTAGCCACAGACCCGTCAGTTAAAGCGTACACGGCATTAGTCTGCTGACGTAAATTTTTATCAGCAACATTATACTGTTCGTACATGCTGCCTATCCATTTAGTGCTTGGGCCTTCATAGTCTGAAAATTGATATGCAATTCCAAGCTCCGCACCATGATTGATGCGATAATGCTTCATAGAAAATGAATAATAGAGCTTATCACAAGCAAGAACATTGAATCTTTTCCCTTCATACATCCACTTTTGACTGGTTTTAGTCCATCTTGCGCCCCAAACTTTATCAGTCGTCCTGTTTCGCATATATCCCATAACAAATTGATAACCGCCATAAATCCTGCAACTGTTCAGAGGCACTCTATCTATATTGTAATCCAATTCTTTAACCATAGGACAGTTAAAGAATTTCATATCAGGAATATAAGAAGTCCAGCATTCTCTGGTGTCAACACCCGTTGTATTAGCAATCATATCAGGCCATGATGCCAACGGTGCATCATCGCCAACAGGCAACGCTTCACCGCCATTTTCGGTATAATGAAAAGGAAGACGCTCATTACTATTTTCGTAAGATAACGCTGCTATTGACATTTGATGTGAATTTGATGCACATATAACTTCTTTAGCCTGTTTTCTTGCTTTTTGAAGTGCGGGCATTAAAACTGCCATAAGTATTGCAATAATAGAAATGACCACCAAAAGTTCAATTAAAGTAAAGCCTCGCCTTTGATGTAAATTCAACATATTAGCTCCTTTTTATTCACAAGATCAAAACCTTAAAAAACACCTAATCCCTTTATTAGGAGTAAACCATATAATCGTATAGTAACACTAAAACGCCAAAATAAAACGCCAATTCGTCCGACGCCACCGCCATTTTCGTTTTTTCCTGATATCATTTTGCTTAATTTTGCTTGAAAATTACTCTAAAAAACCATATCTTTTAAGATATTGACTGACAAATAACTCTTTTTATTGTTTTGAAAATACAAAAACATGTATCAGAATACTAAACGAATCGTATTTCTATACTCACCTGAAGAAGATTGGGGCTTGTGGGAAGGTTTTGCCGAATATGCAGCATTGCATGAACACTGGCTGCTTTACAATCCTCTTTCATTTCAATTTAATGCAAATGATACAGAAGTCTATAATTGGCTAAAAAAATTCAAGCCTGATGGACTGATTGTACCTAATTCAAGGGAGAATCTGGATCAAATCTTAGATCTAAATATCCCGATGGTACTGCACCGCAATCTTAATAAAAAGACGGGGAAATGGCCCGTAATTCTCGGCAACGGTAAGAAAATAGGAGAAATGGCAGCAACTCATCTCTTACGGCTTGGATTTCACAATTTCGGATGCTATGTTTACGGCAATCATATCCCAATGCAGGAAAGAGCCGAAAGCTTTGCAAATACAGTACAAAAAGCAGGCTTCACCGTAAATGATTTTAACGGTTCAGAATTTGAAGTATGCAACTTCCATAAATCAAGACCTGAAAACTTGAGTTTATGGAATAAAGAGCTCAACCTTCTTGCTGATTGGCTCCGATCTCTCCCAAAGCCAATAGCAATAATGGCCGGTGATGATATACTCAGTGTGAACATATTGATGGCATGCAGAATAGCAAATTTGCTTATTCCACAACAAGTAGCTGTAATTGGTATAAACAACACTAAAACCATATGCGAAACGCAGATACCTAAACTTTCAAGCATCGCCTTAGGTTATCATAAAGCCGGTTACGAAGCAGCAAAACTGCTTGACGACCTCATTGATGGCAAACAGAAAGCTGAAAATCAAATAATATACATAGAACCAACCAATGTTATCAGAAGAAATTCAAGCGATTATCTTGCTATAAATGATCCTGATGTCGCAAAAGCAATGAATTTTATCCATCAGAGTTCTGTAAAACTGATTCAGGTAACAGATGTTGTTGAGCAAACTAATCTTTCGCAAACAGTTTTACAGAAAAGGTTTAAGAAAGCTATCGGATGCACGATTTCTCAGGAAATCAAACGTGTATGCACCGACAAAATAGCTGAATTACTGCTTAATTCGACACTAACTGTCTCAGAGATAGCTTTACTGGTAGGATTTTCAGACCCTGATCACATATCAAGATATTTCCGTAAGATGAAGGGAATGACGCCTTCTGACTATCGAAAAAAATACGTAACTCAATCTCAAAACTTTGATAAATAATACTAAAGACTAATGCATCAAAATAACAAGAGAATAGTTTTTCTATACTCACCAGAAGAGGGCAGCGGCTTATGGAAAGGGTTTGCCGAATATGCCTCACTTCATGATAGCTGGCAACTATATAACCCCCTTTTATTTCATTTTGATGCTGATGACGATCAGGTCTTTGACTGGTTAGTTAATCTTAAACCTGACGGCCTCATAGTACCAAACTCAAGGGAGAATTTTCATAAGATATTAGCACTGAATATTCCAACAATAGAGCACCGAAATCAAAACAAACATACCGGTAAACTGCCTGTCATTTTAGGTAATGGCAATAAAATCGGAAAAACAGCCGCATCACACTTTCTCAGGCTGGGCTTCCAGTATTTTGGCTGCTATGTATACAAAAGTCACATTCCCATGCTTGAAAGAGCCGATGGGTTCACTAATGCAATAAATGAGGCGGGATTCGAAGTAAACGACTTCAATAAATCAAAGTTTGATATAAGCGGTTTCTATAAATCCAAACCGGGTAAATTAAGTTTATGGAATAAGGAACTTAGTCTCCTCGCTGATTGGCTGCGGTCTCTGCCTAAGCCAATAGCAATAATGGCAGGAGATGACACACTAAGCGTCAACGTATTGGTAGCATGTAAAATTGCGGATTTACTCGTTCCTCAGGATGTTGCCATCATAGGTATTGATAACGACAAAACAATATGCGAAACACAGATTCCAAAACTATCAAGTATTGGGCTCAGCTATCATAAAGCCGGCTATGACGCCGCAAAATTGCTTAATGACCTTATAAACGGTACACAAAAGGCTGAAAACCAGAAAATATACATAGAACCAACAACGGTTGTTAAACGAAATTCCAGCGATTATTTTGCAATTAATGATCAGGATGTTGCCAAAGCCATTAATTTTATACACCAGAGTCCCTCCAGACTTATCCAGGTCGATGATGTCCTGCAGCAGACAAATATTTCACAAACCATCCTTCAGAAACGATTCAAAAAGGCTATAGGATGCACTATATCACAGGAAATAAAGAGAGTATGTACTGATAAAATAGCCGATCTGCTGCTCAACTCAACAATGACTGTTTCGGAAATCGCTTCGCTGGTAGGTTTTTCTGATTCAGATCACATATCAAGATATTTCCGAAAGATGAAGGGAATGACGCCTTCTGACTATCGAAAAAAATACGTAACTCAACATCAAAACTTTGATAAATAACACTAAAATAAAGACTAATGCGTCAGAATAGCAAGAGAATAGTTTTTCTATACTCACCGAAAGAAGACAGCGGCTTATGGGAAGGGTTTGTCGAATATGCCTCACTTCATGATAGCTGGCGATTGACTATCTCAGAACTCAGTTAGAAATACTTCTTGAAAAGCAACAAAACAGAATAAACGAATCTGTTTAAGCTTCAACCTAACGGCAAGTATATGCATCAAGCCGCACGTATACTTACTGATTTCGAAGATGAATTTCTAAGCGGCAAGAGAATTTCAAGACGAAGTTTTTGACAAATTGACGAACTATGGGTATTAAAAACTTAAAAAACAAAGAGCCTCAAAATCGCTAAAACAAGCAATTTCAAGGCTTTAGTTAAACACACCCGCCAAGATTCGAACTTGGGACCTACGGACTAGAAATCCATTAATCGTATTATAAGCACTTATATGCCAATAACTTAAAACGCATTTTTGAGCAAGAAATAAGGATTACAAGTAAATAACAAGTAGAGACAAACAAAACTGACAAGTCAGTATCCACTGCAAACTGACGAACTTTTTAACGAACTCTTGAGGCGATGCAATTCAACAGACATTTACAGTTTAAAACTTGATTTATTTTGAAATTGAGGTTATATTAAACAAAGCTGGAACGCTCCGGTTTCTGGCGAATTTAATAATAGACAAGAGCAAGACTTCAAGTACTAAAAAGGGGGAAATACTCCATGAAAAGTCATATATTTAATAATTTGGGTTTAATTCTAATTTCACTCCATTTATGCACTGCTTCAGTAGCTATGGCACACGGCAAACACCCTCCAAAGCCAACTGAAGAACAAAGTAAATCTATACCTGCCGCAATTGAAGGCTCGGAAGAATTCGCAAGAAGGTTAGCTGAAAACGGCAGAGGTCTTTTGAATCAGAAACAGCTTGAAATGCTTTACGAGTCTATCGAGTATTTCAATTTTGCCTCAGCAATCCGACAAGGCAGATTCCCTCAAAGCGATCCTGTTGATGCTGATTACAATCGTTACCTTGCAGAAAAAAGGCTCTGTGAACTTGCCGCAAACTTTGATGATATACTTGTTTACGATTTTACAGATATGAGTAAACTTCCTGATCCACATGCCCCGATAAGCTTTGATCCACATGCCGGACAGACAATAATAAAGACTGCAACCGGCTCGAAAGTCAAACGTTTTGTATGCCAGAATTTCGCTATGGACGAGGAAAGATACCGTCTTAAACGTGAAATCCCTGTCGAAAACAACGGAACAGTGTTCATTTTACAGCAACTTGACCAACCTTCCTCTGGCAGATCTTCCACACATATAGCGTTTCGTAAGACAGGTGAGGCCAATCCATTCTACTGGAGTGCCCTGACTTTTAATGTAGATTTGCCCGGTCAGCTTGCAATTGAGATCGTTGATCAGGAAGGTTCAATTTGCCCTGCATTGGTCAGACTTCAAGCATTGCCCGGCGGAAAGGTATGGGCACCGGCAGAAGCACTTGATTTTAGACCTATGATAAATGATGTTACAGGCCCCGCCATAGCAAATATCCCCGGTCTGAATATCTACGGCCCCGGCCGCGGGCTGATGGTTCGTATGCCAGGTGAGTTTTCCGGATGCTTCTGGGTTGTAGACAAACCTTTCGAGATGGCTCTACCCGCAGGCAAATGGAGCATCACTGTTTACAGAGGACTTGAAACTATTCCGATTACAAAGACTTTTGAAGTTGAATCAGAACAATGGACCCGCAAAAAAATCACGCTAACGCGATGGGCAGACATGACTAAGCTTGGATGGCATAGCGGAGACGACCATGTGCATGCCAGACTGCTGAGCAGCGAAGATGCTAACAAACTTATGGCTTTTACCAAAGCGATGGATATTCATGTTTCCAATATCCTTGAAATGGGCGATCCGCTTAGAACCTATTTCCATCAACGCGGTTTCGGCAAGGATTTCTTTGTTCAGGACGGCGAGTACTGGCTTGTACCCGGACAGGAAGACCCCCGCTCCATCTTGGGCCATAACATAGCCATGAACACACGCTCTATGGTCAGAGACCTCGACAAATACCTTATGCTCGACTGGATAGCCGATATGGTTCATCAGCAAGGCGGCCTGTTCGGTCAGACCCATGTGGGTCAGAATGTATGCGAAGCTCACAGGGGTATGGCCCTTATGGCACCCCGCCAGATATACGACTTCTACAGCATAATGCAAGGTGGCTTAGGCACTGAATTGTATTATAATTTTCTTGACCTTGGCTACAAACTTACCGCTTCCGCAGGCAGCGACATGCCATACGGCGGAACATTAGGAAACGTACAGCTATACGCCTATACAGGCAAAGACAAATCATTCAAGCCTCAAGACTGGTTTGATGCCATCAAGGCCGGAAACACATTTGTTACAAACGGTCCAATGTTAGAATTCAAAATAGACGGAATGATAGCTGGTCAGGAATTGGCGACTGAAGAGGGCAAAGAGGTTACAATAAAAGCTCGGTCCTGGGGTCTGGAAGGTTATTCCGCACCGGTAAAACTCGAAATCGTCAAACTCAGCAAAGTAATAAAATCAGCTGTACCTCGCAACGGTGAAACAGAACTCAATCTGTCTTTCGCTCTTGATGCCGACGAAAGCTGCTGGATTGCTGCCAGAGCATACGGAAAAAACGGCTCAGCCGCTCATACAACTCCTGTATATATCACTAAACCAGGACAAAGACACTGGAATCGAGAAAGAGTAGAAGAAATCATAGAAAAACAATTCAAAATTCTTGATGAAATCGAAGGTGTTATAAAAACCGCCGAAAAATCCAAAGAAGCAGGAACATTGCTAAATATTGATTATTGGGGCAAACGATCTGTTGAACAAGCTGATGCCGTTCGTGAAAGAATCAAGATTACCCGAGAAATATACAATAAGTTGCTGAAAGAACTAAAAGAGCAAGAAGACTGAAAGTTTAAATTAAACCCTGGATCGAGAGCTTCTTATTGAACTACAGAAGACCGTCTTATCTTAAGCTCATTGCCCGAAATCAATCGTTGTATAGGCTTTGATTTGGGGTTCTTTATCAGCTTTAACATTGTTTCGGCCGCAACCTTGCCTATCTGTTCGAGCGGCTCTTTGACAGTTGTAAGACCAGCACCAAAATCATCGGACAAAGGAACGTCACCCATGCCTACCAAAGCAATATCATCGGGAACTTTTATCCCCATTTTCAGTAACACTTTATATACCTGCAAGGCCAAACTGTCGTGGGGGAAAAAGAAAGCATCAGGCTTTTCTGAACTGTTTTCAAAAATATCAGTCATCAGTTGTCTTATATTGTTTTCTGATGAACTTTCATCAGCTCCAAGCACAACCTTCCTTCTAACCAATTCACTCAAATTAGACCAGCGAATCCAAGCCGGATCAACATCAAGAGATGCCTGTTCAAGCATTTCCCTGTAAGCAAGATACCTTTTCTTGGTATATTTGAGGTCAACCAACGAGCTTCCTATAAAACCAATCCTTCTTCTGCCGGTTTGAATTAAATGTTCAACCGCCACTTTAGCCGCAGAAATAGAATCCCATGCAACGTAGCTCACATCAGGCATCTGCTCCAGAGTATCTGATATGAAAAGAAGAGGTGTACCATTAGTTATAACTTTTTTATAAGATTCAATACAATCAGGCAAAGGCTGACATATTATTCCATCCTCCCGCCTTTGCTGACTAATAGCAATCTCTCTTTCACTCCTTTGAGGATCCCAGAGATGTATTGATGTCATCGGCATATAACCCTTGTTTTCAAGAACAGGGACAACACCATTAGTTACCTGTGTAGCCCAATCATATTCATAACCGGCCACAATCAAACCGATAACCTTTGTTGATTTTCTGGCAAGATTGCGAGCCCACATATGAGGTACATAATTCAGTTCATCAGCAGCAGCAAGCACCTTTTCCGCTGTTTTCTTAGAAACTCGTCTTTCTTCTGCCTGTCCTGAAAGCACATACCCAACAGTAGTCTTTGAAATACCAACATAAGCGGCAATATCCAAAATACTAACTCGCTTATTATTTTTTACTTTAGCCAAATTTCACTCCGGTTATTAAAATGAAAAACCATTATGGCTCAATACTGAACCATAGATCATATACAAATTTCATTATAACCGTTTTAATAAGCCTTGCAATGAACAAAAAACATAAATTTAACAAGGATAAACAATTAAAGCAAATCCAGCATACTTTATAATTTTTAGTCACTAATATTATATAATTTTACTAAACCCTCTCCCCTAACCTGAGTTTCTGCAAAAATAATGAATTTATCGGATATTTACTGATAAAAATAAGTGCAAATATCGAAACTACCGGTCCAGCAATCAATGTAAGCAGACATAACCGCCATATAGCTTCTGGGCTCTGAGGCTCTTCACTACCGGCCACAAAACCTATCGCCGACATAAAAATGCCGGAGAGAAACAGCCCTACAGACATTGAAAGCTTCATGGCAAGACTAAATACAGCAGAATATCCGCCATCTTTGTTTACACCGGTCTTTATCTCATTTACCTCCGAAACATCAGCCATCATTGAAGTAGCGATAGGAAACATTATTCCGTTACCAAGCCAATAACCGGCATGAAAGATAACAAACACGATAAAACCTATAGGAATCTGGAAAAAGCCTAAATCAAGACTCGTCGAAGTGTTTAATATTTTACCAAGATAGAATATGGCAAGTATTAAGTTGCAGCAGAAGGCCCATATTACAGCAAAATAAACTGCCTTTTTCTTATCAAGTCGTTTAACTATATGAACTGCCATGATTGCTCCTATACCCGAACCAACCATACTCGAACTGTGAGCAATTGTTTTCTGCAAACCACTAAACAACATAAAATGCTCATAAAGATATATTTGCAAGGAGCTTACAAGCACAATACCCAAGACTACAACAAAAATATAAAGAAACATCCATTTTGAATTCACATCGAACAGGATCTCCTTCATATCAATAAGAAAGTACTTGATATTACTACCTGAAGCTTCACTATTTTCTGTGTTTTTCGAATTAACAATATATTTTCGCGTAAAATAAACAACCACAATAACAGAAAGGACTATGGCAATGGTGAAAATAGTTCCCATATTAACATAATTCTGCGCAACACTTTTGGCCCTTATCTCTCTACCTTCTATTTCGGGGAAAAATATTAACCACGCCAAGCCGGGGCCGGCCACGTTTGCCGCCATATTCAGAATATTTCTGATACTCTGAAGTTTGGTTCTTCCGTAATAATCACTGCACATCTCAAATCCTAACGCTGTATACGGTATAATAAATACCGTTATTGCAGTCCTGAGAAACAGATTCATTACTACGAGATAGCCAAACAATACAATATTGGATGTCTTGAAAACATCTGGTACAGCCCAGATAAAGTAAAAACTTAGAGCCATCATCAAGCCGCCAAACAAGATGTAAGGATGGCGCTTACCAAAACGGCTTTTTGTGTTGTCGGTTACAAAACCCATTATAGGATCTGATACTGCATCCCAGATAGTAGCGATCATCATCGCCAATCCTGCCAAAGAAAAACTCAAGCCCAAAGCTTCGGTGTAATAGAACATTGCAAAGCCAAAGATAGTATTCATTGTAAGAGAATTGGCGCATTCACCAAACGAATAAGTTACCATACTGCCTGTTGAGCAGGTCTTTATTTTATCTGACATACAAAAACATCCAATCTTTCTTTTAACGCAACAACAATAATGAATTACTTTCTAAGTTGTTTTTCTTTTTCAAGAGTATCTTCAAGCTCGGCATATATCTTTTTTACAACCTCAAAGTTTTCAAGAGCACCTGGAGCAGTTTCTGCCAAATGGGGTCCATAGAGATTTGAAGGAGGAAAATTACCACTCTCATGCTGCTGCATAAAATTTTTGAGTTCGGCTTCCATTCCATCAAAAACGCCATAACACCTGTCGATTACCTTCTGAGCTTTTGTAACATCCCAGAACCTATATCCATCACGAATAATATATACCGGTGTTGTATGAGCCTGTGCTTCATTATGTGAAATAGCCTTCAAAGCTATCCAACAGCCGTATTCTGTATCCATCTCAAACTCCATCTCAAGAATAGATTTCTGCGGATCATCAGAAATCTTACTCTTATACACTTCGCCAAATCTAATTACCTGAAGCTCTTTTGGGGAAGTGATTCCAGGAATACCCATAGCTTTTGCGTAAACCTTTACCTTACGATTAGAATTTGTATGAATTTCCTCGCCCGGTATAGCATCATCAACCCTGAAATCAATGATAGGCCCATTTGTTACAAATGTCTTTCCGTCTTTGAGTCCCTGGAACCACTTATCAGAGCTAAATTCTCCCTTCCCAGTATAGACATAAATAACCGCCTCACCTACAGCATGTCCGAAAGGCATATCACTTCCTGTACTTGCCGCGTATTTATATCCAAGATTGAGAAAATCATAATAAACAGATGTATCAAGCAGGCCCGACTGCATGATCTCTCCAAAATAAGTCTTATCGAGAGGAAGCAACACGGCAATATCTCTTATGATATTGAAAATATTAAATAGAACATGAGCCTGACCATAAACACCACCATCGCGATTTACGTTATCTGCAATCCATACATTATCAAGATACATATCATCTTTTCTCACCAAACGGGCAAGATTAGTACCGATAGCATGTCCATAGAAATGTCTTGGGTCTTCCATTCCCGGAATAAGTACGTAATTACCATCCTGAACCCTGTAGTCTTTGCCGTAACCTCGCTGTTCAAAGAATGTACGATAACTATTACCCATCATCAAGACATTTCCAACATGAACATCTGCGGCTCTAATAATCATCAGCAGCTTTTCAGCATCAGCATCACTCATCAATCTCGAATGGATATGGTCATCACCTGAATACCAGCCCATTTCAGGCATATTTATCCATCTTTTAAGTCTAAATATCTTCCTCGTCTTCTTTCCGGCTTCTACGGCTACAGTCTCAAATACCGGCTCATACTCAAAACCATGATTTATATGAACTTCCCAATTACCGGCAGGCATTGCCATATCAAAGCCCTCAGGCAAATACCAATAATGACCGCCATAAGGACTTGGCATTGAAGCAGGATAAGGCTTACCATACAGATCTGGGAAAATATCAGGATCAGGTTTGGGATAACCTGCGATATTGTCCATCTGCCAGTCAAAAACAAGAGCATTAGCCGGCCTGTACAATGTATCTGTCTTCTTCGATGTCAGTCTTACCATTGCAGGTACAGGCTTACCAAATTCATCTACTATCTCGACCTCCAACTCCCCATGAGGAGGTGAGATTACTTTTATAGCTCCCGGATAGTCTTTATCTTCAAGCTTAAAATTAAGAAAAAATCCGGTTGACTGGTTGGGCACATTCCATAAACCAAGCAAAACCCAATTTACGCTATTAGCCTTTAGCTCTATATCTATCGGAGCTTCATGCTCAGTGTATGACTCAAGCTCAACCTTAACTTCATTAAAAGCAAAAGAGTCGTCACCAGTAATAACCTTTAACAATACAGAACCATATTCCATAGGTACTTCAATATCTCTTGGAACTGCCATATCTGTGTACCCTTTGGACATATCATACTTAACACAGCCATCGTATTCTTCAAGTAACTCTAAAAGATGTTCCTGCCCAAGAGAATAACTACGCATACTTTTTTCTTCATCAGTATCAGCATATTTGTCATGCATTTTAAAATGAGAATTAGAATCGTGCAAAAGCTCAAGCTGCTGAGAGGTAAATATATTCCGACTGTTTTCAGCAAGCCTTTGCGCAAATCTTTGAGCACCGGGAATCGGATCTGCTATCTCAACAGATTCATTCTCTCCAGCCATCTCATATTTATGTGTATCCACACCATGAGCCCAACAAATTGCAGGCAATGCAAATATAGCGAGTATAATCACTTTTCTTAAAAAGTTACACATTTTATATTTCCCTTATCTTGATACTTTAACAGAATGTTCAATCGATATTTGATATCTGGTTCTAATCCCAGATTTCGTAAGTAACAATAGACTTTTGTCACGTGTCACCTATTTATATTCCTTATTTCTTCCTCGTCTTTAAGCTTTTCCTGCAAATCAAACATCAGACTACGAATGATATTCAATCTTTCCCGTAACTGCTCACCATTAAGGGCCGGCAAGGCACTCCAATAATCGATAGGTTCTATATCGCCCTTAATCATTCTGGTTTCAGCTTCAGAAACCATTTTTTCAATACCGTCCAAAATCTCCAGACGAGAATCAATCAAAGCCTCTGCTTTTTCAATATCCCAATGCCTGAAACCTTTACGACTTACATAGATTGGAGTAGTATGAGCCTCAGAACCATTATGCCCTACCGCATGCAGAGCTATCCAGAATCCATACTCTGAATCTAATGCCATTTCAATATCCAATGATTTTACGGCAGGGTCGGTAGATGAAGTTTGCTTGATCGGTTCACCAAGTTTAATTACTTCCAGTAATTTTGGAGCGGACACTCCCTTTTGTCCCCAGGCTTTTGCATTTATGGTTAGGGGTTCATTGCCATCAACAACAATCTCGCTACCCGGAATCTGTCCATTAACGGTAAATTCAAGCATCGGACCGCAACTAACGAATGTATTCCCCTTCTTCATTGCATCAAACCAGTCATCCGGTTCAAACTTATCCTTGCCAGTATAAGCATAAACCCTGACAAGCCCTGTCATACCGCCGTAAGGAGCATCGGAACCGGCAGAAGCAGTAAGCTTATAACCGAGATTAAGAAAGTCATAATAGTATTCCGTACCAAGGTGTATCTGGAGTATGCTGTTGAAATCGGATTTGCCTCTTGGAATCAGCATTGTCATATCACGGAAAATAGCAAAAGCCTTCTCTCCAACATGAGTATGGCCATACAAACCGCCCTGCTTATGAATTTCATCGGCTACAAGATCGTTAAGAAGATATTTCTCTGTATTACGAGCAAGAGATCTGATATTAATACCGATAGCATGCCCCATTTGTGAACGAGGGTCTTCCTGTCCGGGTACAAGAAAATACCCATCATCGGCAACACGGAAATCTTTTCCAAAACCACGCTGCGAAAACCATGTTCTTTCATGATTACCCATTTCAAGTATATTAAGCAAATGAATATCAGCGGCTTTTGCCAAAAACATAAGTTTTTCTGCATCTTCACTGTTTTCCATTCTTGAGTGGATATGATCATCGCCGCTATACCAACCCTTCTCCGCCATATTTACCCATCTTTTCAGGCAAACGGTTCTTTCTGTATGCCCACCGGGGTTGATCTCAATCTCTTCTCTATGGGCCGTTATCTCTATACCTCTATAGACCTCCAGCAGCCACTTTCCTGCAGGAACAGCCATTTCAAAAGGCTTAGGAGTAACCCAGAAAGGCCCGGTAAAGTCGTCCAGCGTATAGCAATAGAAAGTGCCGTACTTATAATTAAGCGATTGTGGAACCATCATCCACATAGTGTCTGAGTAATCAATAAAATTCGGAGGTGCAAGCAATTTCCCTGAATCCAAAGACTTCAAACGAACCATAGCTGCGACATTGCGCCCGCTCTGATCAACAACTTTTACAGAAAGCTGTCCTGAATCAGGTCTTTCGAAGGAAACTGCAGCAGTGAATATCTGCGTTTTATCGCTGTCTTTAGTAAAATTGAATCTTTGCGAAAATTGCTCAGAAGGGACCTCCTCAAACTTAACGAGAATGAAAGTAATACCAGAATCGACAACATCAAGCTCAACAGCCTGAGGCTCTATTACCTCTCTTAAATTCACTTCCTTAACACGAAATTGAGCAACATCATCTCCCGTAACTATCTTGAAAAAGATATAGGGATATGCACCGGCAAGTGCTAACTGTTCAGAGTCAGCGTAGATTCTTGAGCGGGTAAAATCAAACGTTTTGAGATTTACGGCATTATCAGCAATATCCAGCAAAGCAAGCTCAGCTTTGCGTAAATACATCGCCGATATATTCTCATCCTTATTACAATCAATACCCTCTGCAAATTGCTTACTGTACTGATAATAATGAGTAATCTTATCCAGCTCTTTATACTGTCGGTCATTTAACAGAAAACTCCCATTTAACAACACTTCCTGATAATATGCCTTTTCACCTTCAATAGTAATATTTTCATATTTCCCGTTGTTACTATGAGACTCATCATCAGAAAAATGTCTATGAGAACCATGCCCGTAAACAACAGTATTAAACGCAACCACAAGCACGGTTAAAATTAAAAATCTAATCTTCACTTCCTCAAGCCCTTACAATCCGAGGCGATAATATTCGTTAGCATTGCCAAACAACCACGCATAAGCGACTTCTTTGGCCTCATCAAGCGAAAGATAATCTATCTCGACCATATCGGCAAGAGCTATGGCTATATTGTCCCTGGCTATAACCGAGTGAGCCCAGGCAAGCTCAGCACTTCCGCCAAAATCAGATCCGTAACCATGAATCTTGCCATGCGGCACTGAAGACAGGGCCTGCTTGAACATATTCTGGCAGTAGATTGGGTCTATAATGTTCGCCCAGCAAAAATCGATAGTAACATTTGGATGATTTTTCGCAAGATAGAGCAGTTCGGCACTATAAGGCCAATTAGCGTGGAAAAGATCAAAACGTACATCTCTATGCAACTCAAATACACTGTTCATCAAAACAGCATTTGTCTTTGCAATATCATCACGAACACGTGCCATATGACCGGTATGAACCTGGACAGGCAAATCCATATCTCTTGCCATTCTCATAAATTCATGAAAAAGATAATCATCAAGCGGCTTTATCTGATCTGGATAGCCGGCAATTCTTCGGGGATCCTCCATGAAATAATTAAATACTTTCTCCGCATCACTCTTTGTTGGATTGGAATATTTAAGGCTTCTCGTATAAGCACTCTGGTCCTTAAACGCAACAGCACCAAAACGCTTGTAACCTTCAAAAATTTCACGGCATGCATCAATATACTCATCAAGACAAGTTGCGGTTTTATTTACTGTTGATGTAAATTCACAAGCCTGATCATAGCTTCTTACCGCATGGAAACGAGGCAGCGAAATAACAAGCCTCCCCTTTGGAGACATCTTGTAAGTACCATCCATAACTCGCTTCATACCCACCTGATCAATACCGCACATATCCTCAAGCCTGACAGCAATACCGGCTTTATCCAGTATACCGGTAAAAACTTTTTCATCCTCAAGATCAAGCAGATTGTCCTGTATATGCTTGAGGGATTCGAGGGTCAGTTTATCTACACCGTAAAATTCTTTAAGTGCAAGTCGTGTAGTTTTAGCGTAACCGGTGTGCAGGGTTCTGTTCCAGGCTTTTTCCAATACCGGCCAACGTTCTTCAAGAGATTTGCTCTGGTCTGTAATGAAAGCAAAGTCGGCATCGCTCGAAGAACTTGTAATATCCGCGGCCATATAATGTACAACGATAAATTCTATCGCATCGGTATATTTGGGACCTGGTCCCTCCGTATGGTCATGACAGTCAAATAAAGGTATAGTTTCAATATATTCTCTTAAAGCATCAAAACACTTGGCCGTAGATTTCATTTTATTCTCCTGTTTAATTTTACTTTATTATTCCTACTATTAAACTCTAAGGTATGTTCTTTATCGAAATCTCTTTTATAGAAAACACACCAGTATCAATCATTCCGATAGCCGGTTCAAGCTTAACAGCAGTTATCTTGCCTTTCCACATAGGTTCAAGACCTATATGATACTCATATTGTCTGTAATTCTCATCATTTGATACAATCGGAATATAGACACTATTCTGCTTGTTGAAAGCAGTGCCTGAATAATTCCATGACAATCTCGCAAGCCCGCAGGCAGTTTCATTTTTCATAGTAAAGGTTACTACATTATCTTCCCCGGCTAATACATTAACCCCACTAACTATAATATTGATTTTACCATCATCATTGAAAATTTGGAAACCCTTTTTATCAACTCCGCTGATTGAGTTGTCATTTAGGTAATGGGTTATATTTAATTGTTGTGTAAATAATGTATCCAGTAGTCTATGCTCCAACGGCTTACTCGCAGGTTCTTTTCTCTGCATTTGATGAATTTCAAGTTTCAAAGTCTCTATTGCCGCAGCAAACTCATCAGATGGAATCTCAATACAATAATTACCGGCTGTCAGTGGAGAAAAGAAAACACCAATATCTTGACTATACACTGTCATTCCGGTGCCTACGCTATAGAATGTGTCATCAGGTAGAATCCGGTTTATTTTGATATTACTGGCATTAACAGTATCTATACCGATGAGATTAATACCACAAAAAGGCTTATTTGAGTTAAAATAAAACATATTACTTCTGGAGTCATTTGTTTTTTTCAATATACCGCTTTGAACAGGCAAAGTCTTATAACTCAATATTCTATAGGCCAAATTACCATCAGAAGACTCATACCAGCCTATTGAACCTTCTGGATCAATCATCTCAACAACTAAACTTGTACCTTGGAAATTTAAAATCGGAATATCAACCCACTGCTTATCAGCAGGCAGATATACCTCTTTTACAACTTTAGCATCAGTATCATCTTCAGAATAAACTTTCAATAAAGCGAAAGCTGTATCATTTATATCCGTCCACAGAGGTATTGATACAAAATCAGCCTTACTGCCTTGCGGAATCTCTACCTGACAAGCAAGTGTTGGGGTAGGAATTTTATAATTTTCGTGTAAGGGGAGTTCAGTCACAACATTTTTCTGCCAACCTCTTGCTGGAACAAAAGCAAGTTCCACTGCCTCAACATAATCAATGCCGTCAGAATTTGAATTTATCACG
Source organism: Sedimentisphaeraceae bacterium JB056 (assembly GCA_044440125.1). GTDB lineage: Bacteria > Planctomycetota > Phycisphaerae > Sedimentisphaerales > Sedimentisphaeraceae > JBITAJ01. Next base: position 336,224 of record JBITAJ010000022.1, read on the forward strand.
ATATCATTATGAATATCCTTGAAGCGGTTTCTTTTTGATTCAGTTGGCAAATCATTATAAATGTAGCTCCATTTCCATTTGCCACTATCAGATTTGGTAATAGTCTGGGGCTTTCCGCCTGCAAAGGTAATTTTAAAACTGCCTTGGCCTTTATCGTAATATTTTACTCCAAGCACCGATGAATACATGCCGCTGTATTGATAGCGATCGTCAATATCAATAACAATATCATCTTTACCCGCGACAGCACATTTAACACCATTGACATCCGTATAGTTCGAACCCTCAGAAGGCAGTTGTCTTAAACCAAGCCAGAGATTATGGTATTCCACTGGGATAGGACTGTGATCATTTATCATTGAGTAATCACCGAACCTGTTATAAAAAAGCGTAAATAACTGCCCTCCCATTTGTGAAGATGCATAATTGAGATATTTAGCAACATTCTTTGTGTAGATGTCAGAATCATACAGGAAAAGATTGTCAACTCCTGAAACCAGGGCCCTGTTGATTATTGATAGCGGGTGCCCCATAACAAGATTCTGATCCCTATAGATCTGCCCGCCAGTTTCAAATGTAAGCCTTATATCCGGATTATCACGATAATTCTCAAATAAATAAGAAGTGTTGGTATTGTCATTCCAGCTATCGTACCTCTCACTTAAACCGTTTTGCTTAAGGCCTATGCCACGACTGACAGCCTGCTGAGCAACCCTTCGGTATATCCAGTCAACGTCATTAACATTATGTAAACCGTAAGCAAGGCATATACGCAAGTCTTTGTCAGGGAAACAGTCTCCATACAAATCCATTGTCCATATTATGTGCTTTAGGTATTTTTGCTGAGTAAATCCAAAAGCAAGCCATTGCCGATCAAGCACCCCTTTATTATCCTCATCAAGCATCACTTCTTCCCACCGGCCAAAACCTCCAACAGAGATAACCCCAACATCAGGATTTGAATTATATCGCCGAGCAATTTCTTTCACCAGCTTTTGCCACTTAAGCTTGAAATTATCATCGAAGTAATTCGGAAAGCCCACAACTCTGTCACTCCAGGCCATAAAAACAAGATCATCTATGCAAATCTCACCCTCTCCTTCGAGAGTCAATTCAAACATATAATCATTATGATCAAATAATGATGCTCCGTAAAGCGGAACTTTCAGGGTATCCCCAGCTTTAACAGAAAGTGATTTTTTATAAATTTCAGCATCAATATTATTTATACCTGTACGGTAGAACCGCACAATAATATTGCTGTCTTCGATCGCTTTCACATTCACCCTCAGGGCATAAGCCTTACCTTTTTCCAGATTCCACTTCGAAGGATCATTTCTGATAACAGGTAAGAGCTCATCTGTCGTATTTTTTGCATACACGCAATTTGAACCGTCTAAACTCTTTTCAGGGTCATTGGTAATAACGGCATTAGTCAAATCAACAAAGCGAATATTATCTTCAAAGTCCTCAATTGTCCACTCAGGCCTTGTTACAATCTTGGTGATATTAACATTATCAACTATAATACCATTATCACTGCCTACAGATATCTTGTAATCGGAAAAGTCCTTGAGCTGCAGAAAAGCAACCTTGCTGCCCGAAGGCTTAGCATTTGTATCAAAAACGACAGTCCGGACGGCTTTATCCCCGCCCTGAAACGTCTTGGCACTTACCCGGCAAATACCCGGATGCAGAGCTTTATAGTCAAACTGCACGCAATATTCCGCAAGACCGGCAAGATTAATTGCAGGATCAAGCAGTAAACTGCCGCCCGAAGGAATTATCAAAGACTTTTCGCCGCTCAAGACCAATTTCGGATCATGAGTTATTTTCGAATCTGATGAATACAGATATCTATCGCTGTCATTTTCAAAATCGCACCAATATCCGCGAGCAATCAATCTGACATTATATTTTTCGTAAAACCAGCGGGGAGTATTAAACGGTTGATTGTGAACGGTAGATACCCTGATGTCGACTTTCTTATTTCTCTTTGACCATTCGTCTACAGCTTTGTCTATAGCAGAGAAATCATAGCAGCCCTCTTGAGGCTCCACTTCATTCCAGAAGTATATGACTTCTGTCCCGACAACTCCGGGGCTGTCAATACCGTTGACACTGTCTACGAAATTAATAACACCGGTGTCGTACCCATAAACGGTTAACGACAAAAAACTGCAAAGAAAAGGCAAACAAGCCAAGACTTTTCTGATATAAAAAAAATATAATACCCTTTGTGTTCTCACAATATCTTCTACAAAAGTTTACGGTATAGCTCTATAGCCGAATCAATATACTTTATTTGCTCTTGCCGGTGAATTTCTTTCTCATAATTCGCTTTTGTCGCAATATCATCCTTGTGACGCTGCAATAATTTTATCCAGAAATTAACTGCATCGGGATTACAAACCTTTTTCCCATCAACATCAACATATATCGCGCTTGTATGTGCGGCATCATAATTATCAAGCACGTAATAATTATCATTAGCTGAGCAGCGTGCGACGAACCACCTGCTTTCATCTGCGTTCATCTCAATAGTCAATTCCGCAGAAGTCTCGCTTGAAGTAACCTCTTTAAGTACCTCGCCGGTATTGGAGAGAATCTGCAGTTTCCCAATAGGATGCCTTGATAGAGCCTTCGCCATGACGAGGAGCTTATCTCCCTTATCCGCATTCATCTGCTGACCGATATCCATGCCGTTTACGGTAAGAAAGATCAGCGGACCGGATGTAGTGAACGTCCTTTTCGCCTTTATCCCATCAATCCATTTCTGGTAAGTAAAATCGCCGTCGATCTTTACATACGCCCTGCATTCTCCTGCAGGACGCGCAGGATGATCACTTCCATTAGTTAACGGCATTCTTATGCCGCAATCAAGAAAACGATAATAATTCTCCGGCATAAGCTGATCAAGCGAGTCAGTATTTCCCGTGATCACATTTACCGGCACATCAGAGCAATGCATAGGGCCAAGATTATGAGCTTCAATACTTATACCGCCTTGCCTGCGACACTCGCTGATAGCTGACTTATTCAGCGGATACTCGTAAGCATCTTTAGGGCCGCCTGAACCTGGGCCGGCAGCAATCGGCTCAACGATATGCTTTATATTGAGAAAATTCAAATGACCATAATAATTATCGTTGCGATATTCCTCAGCCATCTGAATGTGGTATTCACTGTTGCAGTACTGAGCAACAGGTCCCATTGAATCCTGAGCCGGTTTGACGAAGCTGCCGCCCTGATCTTCAGGACGATATTGATACAAAGTAAGATTATTGGCAACTCGAAGCCCTTCTGCCCGCTGCACCATGGCAAGCAATGAAAGCTTTTCGTCTTCACTCCACCAGTTCTTAGCCCAGTGGATATGCGTATCTCCCGAGTACCAGCCTGATTCTTTCATATCTATAAAACGAGAGTTTCCAAGGCTCACATCGTAAGTCTTTCCAGGCTCTACTGTAATACGTTTCGTTTCTAAAGTATACTCGTAACCGCGTTCAATGGTCAAGGTGACTTCACCAGATGGGACTTCAAGCTCAAAGCTGCCGTCAGTATAGAAGAAAGGGAGTCTGTAAGACTTTCCAATAGGCAGGTGACGAATCATAGGCTTTTCGCTCAATGTCGAATTGTCAAAATACCCCCTTGGATAACGAAGCATCTGATCAGAAGCACAAGCTGATATTTTAGCCGGTAATATTTTTCCACTGTCTTTATCAAGGGCAACGCCTTTAATCTTTGCAGGCTTGTTGATTTGCACAGGCAGCTTGATATTTCCGGTAGAATCTTTGCTGGCAACATCTATTCCTACACTTCTAAAATCAGCAGTATCTGAAGCATACATATCAATCAGTATCGCTCTTGATGAGCCGGCATCAATTTCAATACTTTTCATCGCAGGTATCGTCATTCTATCGCAACTGACGGTAAAAGATTCTTTTTTCGGCAATTGGTTATAAAGCTGAATCAAGACCGGAATCGACATTGAATTAGTCAAATTCAAAGGTTTCGTATACCCCTGGATATCCAAACCACTGGATGAAATAGCAAGCTTAACAGTCGTAATGTTCGATCTGAGTAATCTATAAATCCTGCGGCACTCACTTAGAAGTCTGACAAAATCCTTACCTTCAAACCACGGCTGTTTGTGATCGTATATCGCTATAGAACAAACGACAATATCTCGCATAGGTTCTACCGGCGTATTATAAGCTATATCAGTAAACAGGCTGTAATAATAATCCAACTCATTCCAAAGAGCCTGCACTTGAGTAGTCTCACCAATCGCACTAGATGAAAATTGCGGGGCTATTCCAGCAGCCGCAGTCATTTTCAAAAAAGTTCTTCTATTAATTTTTATCTTCAAACTGGCACCTATGCTTAATTACTTTCAATATATCAGCCAAGTCTTGACCAATTTTCATGGTCAGCGTTGTATTTTTCCAAAAGAAGCGGCATATCATTCTTCATCAGGTATATTTTACCGAATACTTCTGCAGATTGCCCATCCGCAAGATTTGATATGATTCCCGGTCCAGTATGCATACACGGGTGTTTGACATTATTCATCAAAACGAATGGTCTTGTATTCCATGTATAGCCGACAATATGCTTTTTATCAGAACTTACAGCTATCATAAGATTCTCATCGGCAAGCTGATCAACCATCCACCACATATGGGTATCTCTCTGGCCGGCATAAGTCTCTTTATTCTCTTTGAGCAATACCGTAACCCAGGGTTCACGACCTAACTGCTGTGGAGTAGGTGTTGTCCGAGAAAGCGAAGTAAGCTTTCCATCTATTGAAATGTAAAAGTTTTCCATCTTCCGGTCAGGAAAATCCGGGCTGTCTATCAGCATGAAACACGGATTAATCTCTATGGAATCAAGCCTCTGCCCGGTATTATTCGTCACCTTGAAGGAAAGCTCGATATCTTCACCGCAAGGTTTAACTCCGGCGGAAAATTCCATGCCTTCCCGGAGTTTGCATACATAGCTCTGCAAGCCATCTTTACCTTTTTCCCACACGGGAAACGGCAAAGGCTCACTTATAGGTTCAAATCCGGGATTAAAGTGATCGAGATAATGCATTCCAATTGATGAACGCAAAACTTCGGGGAATCGTAATTCAAGATTACCATCCATCCAGTCAGTGGTTATAAACGCACTCAAAACGTATATGGCCTGCCCGATAACCAATCCATCATCAGTTCTGTCGTGCAGTTTCTTAGCAACTGTCTTTAAATTAGTCATTTATCTATCCAGAAATTACTGTTTTTTGCTGTTCCACAACTGTTTGTCATGTCTATATTTTTCAAGAAGCCTCTCAAGGTTATTACGCATGAGATATACTTTGCCGTGCCATGTGTATCTCTCACCATCGTTCAAATCCTTCCTTGCGCCTGGGCCCGTATGAAGACACGGATTGCCGCAATTAGTCATAAGATGCAAATCTTCCTGATCCCATGCATAGCCAATCATTGTCTTGCCGTTTTCGCTCACAACTGCCATCAGGTTTTCCTCTGCTGTCTGATCAACACGCCACCATGTTGTCTTTGTATCTTTAGGGCCTTCAAACTCATTTTCACCGGTTTTCGTTAGTATAACAAGCCATGGCTCACGTCCCACCTGCTCGGGTGTAGGAGTCATAGAGGAGAGATTCTGGAATTTCCCCTGATAAAAGGCATATAATCTTTCCAGATCGAATTTCCTGCCGTAATCGGGGTTGCCGTTAAAATTAAGACACGGATTGAATGTTACATAATCGAGGGTGTCCCCTGTATTATTTTGAATATAAAATTCAAGAGCAACCTCATCATAACCCGGCGTAACAACAGCACCAAAAGATATGCCTTCTTTTGTAACAGCATCATATCGCAACTGCCCGGTTTGATCATTCTTTCGCCAGTTCGGGAACGGTTCCAGCTCACTAAGCGGTGAGAGATTGGAAAGATAATGATCAAGATAATGGAAACCCATATTCGAATGCAGTATTTCCGGCAGCCGGAGCTCAACCGAACCCTCAAACCATGGGGCAGCCATTTCAAAAGAAAGCCTGTAAAGATCTTCACCTTCTTTGCACTTGTCAGTTCTCTTTTTCAATTCATGGTTTATAACCGGCTTCAGATCAATTTTACCTGGAGTCGTCACTGATTTCTCAATGGCATACAATGAAGCAGGCGAGGGAACATCGGCAACATCTTCTACGCCCGTATAATTCTCCCATACAGGATATCGCTTTGTTATTTCCGTGTATTTCTCTGGAGCCCGCTGCATAAACTCACGCGAATATTTACGAGCAAGACGCAGTCTCGGCATTTCGAGTTCAGTGCATATATACTGCTCACCCGGCTCAGTTGTGATCTCTTTAATATTGTCAGGCCACTGAGCTATCATTGTTCCAGCCCCAACGGCCTTATTTGTAGTTATCATGTGTACATAATTCTGAGCCATATATGTTCTTACAATATAATCCTCAACGCTGCCTCCGCGAGCATTTGCCCAGATCAATATTTCCGCACCTTTTAACGACAATATTCTTGCCCCTTCAGGGAACAAGCCATCATAACATGTAAACAAACCAATACGGCCAAAATCTAAATCAAAAACCGGCAGTTCATCACCGTCAACCATCATCCATTCAGGATCTTTAGGCATTGGAGGCCACAAAAATGGCGATTCTCCCAGCGCAGCATGCATCTTGAAATAACGACCTATTATCTTGCCATTTCTGTCAAAGATGAGCATACTGTTACTGTAACGACCTTGATCATCTCTAATTTCAAAGCAGCCTGCAATTACATTTATCTTATATTTTGCGGCAAGTTCAGATATATTATCTGTAGTTTCACATGGTACCTTGAACATTCCAAGCAGCAATTCAGGAAAAACAACGAGATCTGCACCGTCAGAAGCAGCTTTTTCAATATAATAAGCAACCTTTTCACCACTGTCAGGCCTGAATTTATCGCCATGCCAATTCCAGTTGCCATTCATCTGTACCGCTGCCACTTTAACTTTGTAATGACTTAATTGTTCTTTAGTCACAGGCTCAGCCCTCAAAAAAGTTGCACATACCACTAAAATTACAAATATTTTAATAAAACCCTTATTTTTCATCAAACAAATGCCCTTTATTCAAATAGTTTCTACTTGTTAAATATAATTTTACCACACTTGACGGAACGTTCCAAGAGTTTTTTCAAATAAATCTCACAAAACACAACAAGCTGATCAGGATCAATAAAATCTTGCTATCGCAAGCTCAATCTATACAGTCAAAAAAACTCGCAGGATTGTCGAAAAGCCACTTTTTTGAAACATTTTTAGCCTCATCCAATGACAGATACTCACTCTCCACCAAGCCGCTCATTGCTATTGCCAGATTATATCTTGTAAGTTTTGCCGAAGCCCAGGCGAGTTCCGCCATTCCGCAAAAATCAGAACCATAACAATGTATCTTACCATGAGGAACACTGCTGATTACCTGCTTAAACATCTGCTGACAATAAACTGGATCGATGATGCAGGCCCAGGCAAAATTAATCGTTACATTAGGATAATTTTTTGCAAGATAAATTATATCAGCACTGTATGGCCAGTTTGCGTGTATCAAATCAAATCGAACATCCCTGTGGAGTTCGAACAATGACCTCAGATGAATGGCATTAGCCTTCCTTATATCATTGTGACATCCCGCCATATGACCTGTATGGAACTGCACTGGAAGATCGAATTCCGCGGCAATTTCCATGAATCGGTTGAAAAGATAGTCATCAAGAGGCTTTATTTCATCAGGATAGGACAGTATCCGTCTTGGATCAGAAATCAGCTTATTAAATACTTCTTCGGCTTGAGATTTTGACGGGTTGCCATAATTGAGAGACCGCCAATAAGCACTTTGATCCTTGAAAGCAACTGCCCCATAATTTCTGTATCCATTGAAAATTTCATAACAGCACCCAAGATATTCATCAAGACAGGTAACCGTACGTCCAAGCATCGAAACATTATTCAAAATATCATCATAGCTGCATATTTTATGATATTGTGGAAGAGGTATGACCATCTTAGCTCTTGGAGAAAGCTTCAAACTCCCATCAAGTATCTTTGGTGTTATATTCTCAGAGATATTAAGATGTCCCAAATCTTCAAGACGCACCACGATACCGGCATCTTCAAGGATGCTTTCAAACAAACCCTCGTCCGTAAGATCAAGAAGTCTCGTCTGCATATCTTGCAGCGCACTAAGCGACAACTTATCAATTCCATAAAATTTCTTAAGCGCAAGCCTGACGCATTTAGCATATCCGGTGTGGCAGCTCCTGTTCCAGCCCTTCTCAAACACCGGCCAACGCTCTTCAAGCGAAAAAGAGGCATCCTTAATAAACAATACCTCATCAACGGACAATGCACTTACGAGGTCCTGCTCGTAATAGTTGGACATAATGGCAAGCAGAGGATCACTATAAGCAGGCTCACAGATATAAGTATGATCATGAGTATCTATAAGCTTGATCGTATCAATATATTCTAAAAGCTCATAATAACTGGTTTTCATTGCAGAATCCACACCTTACCGCTGCGGGCATTGAGTACTGGGAATTTTACAATATCACCATTCCCTTCAAATTTCTCACCGGAAAGTCTTTCAACAAAACTCCAGTTTCCCGTCAAACCCAGTTTAGAAGAATTCAATTCGACAGCAACATCCTTTTCACTGAAATTAAACACTCCTATCATTTTTTTACCGCTGGTATTTTTGAGCAGAAATACATCTTCAGACGGATAATAATCCACCCATTTAACTACTTGTGAATTAGGCGGAAAATTTGACAAAAGAAGTTTTTCTCGTTGCTCGTCAAGCTCATCGATCTTCTCGCTATGCATTGCCATACCGCCAGTAAACCAAACAAACTGCGACCAGCAGCTTGCCTCATTATCAGTCAGTCCATAAGCAGGTTCATCCTTAAACTCGGGATTATCTTTTGCGAACATCTTCTTTTCCGGACCAGAACCGTAATCGCGGGTAATTATGCAATCGGCATCATTTTGCCACCAGCGACGGTGCATCCATTGTCTCCAGTTAGACTGCAAGGCAGCGGCACGAATATTCAAGTTCCCAAGCGGCCAGTTCTTGGTATTTATTCGTAAATCCCATCTGGAAGACACATCATAACCGACACGCATCGCATCACAAATGCCAACAGCCGGCCCCAAAGGACATCCGCAGCACAGAATATACCTCTTGCCTGCTACGCTTCGAATGGCTTCAAGGCCGCTGCGAAGCAAAGATGCAGTGGTTCTGGTATTATCGTATCTATCGCCTATCAAAACGGCATGAAGAAGAAAATCAATCTTTATATATTCAAACCCCCACTGATCGAAAACCCGTTTGAATGTTTCCTTAACGAACTCTATGGCTTCGGGATTGCTAAGGTCTAAACCGCAAACACCCCAGAATTCCAAGGGCTTACCATCTTTTTGAACCAATAAATCCGGCCTGGTCCTGTACAAATTACTGGCCGTATCAACAGAGAACGGAGCAAGCCACAATCCCGGCACAAAACCTTTACCCTTTATGCCGTCAGCAAGCTTTTTCATTCCATCAGGAAACATACCTCCGGCAAACCAGTCACCCCAAACTCTCGGGGCATCGGATGATGGCAGATTCCATCCGTCATCGATTTGTATAACATTCACTTTACCTGCAAACTCAGAGTCTGCCATAGCGTTCACATTGTCCCAAATATCTTCTTCTGTTGCCTGATCATAGTAATAATACCAACTGCACCAACCTGTCTGCGGTTCACTGTCCCGGCAGCCCATTATTTTTGCGACTTCAGTAGAATAGCAATCCATCAACTTCGACATTGAATCACCGGCATACAAAAGCATTGCTGATATATCCAATTCACTGCCGCTATCAAGCTTTACACCTTCTCTTTCACAAACAGCGGATATGTCTTTTATGCCGTTTGCCATTTCAAAGTTAAGTTTGTAAAAGGCATCACCAAGGTATTCAAAACCCGCAACAACTGAAAAATCACCGTCATTTGAAGTAAAAGCAGCAACCGAATATGAGCAATATTTTCCTGGCTCAGAGTTGAGCTTTGAAACACCAACCATATCCTTGCTGTTTACAAGATTCCTGTCTAAAACGGCCTGGAGTTCAATAACAGAAGACTTCACAGGCACGACATTGTCAATAGAAATCGAATCAGAAGATTTATTGGCAACTTTAGTCTCAATCCTGAGACTACCGTCCTCTCTCTCAATAAAACGCTGTTCTAATGAAACAATATCCTCGAAATTAGAGCTAAGAACGTTATCTTTCAATTTCATCGAAACGATTTTCAACTCATGCCCATTTACGTCAATAGAAGGCCTAACATCACAGAACTGAACATCCGTTTCGGTGTTATATACCCTTAATTCATTTTGTGTATTCTTTTTAATTTTCCACATACTTCTCCAATCACAGCTTAAGTATTGACTCTTATTGCCACCATTGCTCTGCCATATAAAGCAGATCGTCTATATCAACAAAGCCATCAGTATTAACATCGGCACCCTCACAGAAACCATTGGTGACTATTGCAGGAGAATCGCCCCAATATTCTGAAATTCGAGAATAATCCATCATATCAACATCTCCATCCATATCCATATCGCTCAGCAGATCTTTTATTTCTGTAGTTCTCAGTTTAATGTAGTCATAATATATGGAATTAGACGATGTGCTTACAAGTTCAAATCGTACTCTTGCATTACCCAAATTACTGATAAAGGCTAAGTTTTCAAACTTATAGCTGCCAACAGAATATTCCTCGTCCACATTAAACTGCGTGAGCTGTTGCCAGCTACTTTGCTGATAATTATACATTTCAAATATCAACACGCCTGAAACATCAGTCTTAGTCTGTATATCAAGCAATATTTCCTGACTATCACTGCTCATTGATGAAAAATCAAATATTTTAATAATACTCTGCGACGGCGAATTTGACATAAACGCAATATAGTCATCAGGGTTGTAACAAGAACTGAAACAGAATTCCTTTTGCCTGAGCTTATCAACATCGCCAACCAGCCAACTGCCGCTACTGACAGTGAAAGATTCCGGGTAATAGCTGGTTTCAGTTATACCGGATTGGGGATAGCCGAATTTCAGATAATCTATCGCCAACTGGGAGCCGGGCATATCTGTGGGGTCTATACGAATCTGTGTTATCACACCTTTATATGATGCACAGGTGAACATATCAATATCATATCGGTGTAGTTGACCATCACTTACAATATCAAAGCTGACGCTTTTTTCCTCATTCCACAAAGTATCATTTTTCGTAACGAAGTAAAGTCTGCCGGTATTGCCTAAAGTGCTTGAATACCGAATGACAGCCATAGGATTAGCTGCCGCAACGACCCATGTATCCGGAGTATAAATATGCGGATCATAACCGCTGGAAGCCATATTCAGGCTTCCGCCGCTAACGCTTTCAATATCAAGCTCTACCGGCCATCTCCAGTCCTCAAAGAAACCTTCAGTATTGAAGTGCCAGTAGTAAGTGAGGTCTTTAATTTGAGAATAAGGTAATTCGACTACATTATTCTTTGTAAAATTCTCAAAATAAGCTGGATTTGAATATATGCCGTCGGAACTCTGTGTGTAAAAGGTCAGGTTCTCAAAAGTACCCTGCTGCTGGTCATCCCATGCCGTCATCTCGTAGTTGTGTCCGCTCCAATGCAGTGCATCCTTGCAGTTATTAAAAAATACAGAATCTTTTATAAACAGGTTTTTATTCGGTCCACCGGTCCCAAGTATCAAGAGTGATTGTCCATCGCAATTATAAGCTACATTATTGCTGAAAACGCAATTTTCGGTATCTCCCTCAAAGTCAAAGCCGCACCCATCAGCCGTTCCACCTTGCCTGCTTGTGCCACTGAACACGCAACTGTCTATGGTGAAGTTTTTGGATGTCTGCAGAATTCCCTGACAGGTACCTGTAGGCATAAAACCGGTCTCTCCATCATAGAAATAACATCTGGACATATGCCCACCATTTGTGTGGAAAATACCAAACCCATAACCTCCGGTATTCACACAGTCTTCTATTACAAGGTTTTTGATACGATTTCTGTATCGCGGCGGATAATACCAGTTTGCAAGGAATCCGTGGGTAACATTAATCATGCGACAGTTTCTGATAGTAAGATTCTCAATAATATTCTGAGATACATTGAAGTTCCACAGCTTACCACCCACCATAATTCCGGCATTAAATGAAAGCTCATAGTCGTAATATGCAGGATCCCAGTATTCTATCTGATTCATATCATAGAAATCACAATTCTCTATTACAACATTTTTATTGTTTATAGCCTGATTATACCTGAGATATATACCAAGCTTGGCTTCACGACATTCAACATTATTGATATTCCAGTATTCAGGGCTCTCAAGAACAATACATTTACCATAATACTTATCACCCGCAATGATTTCAGGCTTATCACCAGTACCATAAGCAGAAAGTTCTATAGAATCATTGATATCACCATCACCCCAAAGATGAAGCTGCCCTGTAAATGTATCACCTCGTTTGAGCAACACTTTATCGCCCGGCAAAAGACGTAGTTTATTTATATTATCAAAAGACTGCCATGGACTTTCTGAACTGAGACCATCATTACTGTCACTGCCTTCGGAACTGCTGATATAAAAGGTCGAAACGTCCGATCGCAGAATAGTTTGTTTTATCCTGCAGTTATCGTAAGCGACACCTTGCCCGTTTAGCTGAATACGCAACAATTGGCCAATGTTTGAAGGATAAAACCAATTACCGAAGGTAGAAGTAAACTCTAAATGAACACTTCGCCAGGTATCTGCAACATACAGAGGATAGTTGTTCTGGTTAACCTCTGCTATTACAACCCAGTCACTTCCATTATAGTATACCAGTCGAACCTGATACCAGCCGTAATTAAGTTCGCTTGAGATGGCAACATCAATATCAACTTCATACTTTGTCTGAGGATAGATACCGCCTTGAGTATAGTATTCCGCAGAGCCGTTTATAACACGGCAATAATTATCACCATCAGAAGGTTGAAGAGGCTCACTGGAAAGAGGATTCTTTATATCCGCACCATTACTCATCCAACCCGAGAAAGGGAATTCTACTGAATTATCTCCATCTGCCAATACATCGTATTCAAAGCTGCCGTTGAATACACCATCCCAACCAGGTTCATAACTGAAACGAACATTGTCAAAACATATATTTTGTCCGGTAAGCATAACCTGAAGATTCTTTCCGATAAGATCCTCTTGCTCAAAAGTACTGAGCTCAAGCACAACCGTTATCCAGCCGTTATTAGCAGGCCATTGATTAGTATGATTAACCTGATCAATAAACTCATTACCGCTCTGGCCCTCATAAACCAATGCGCATCGATACCAGTCTCCGCTTAGTGAATCAAAATCGCCTTCAATTCCAACATCAATCTGAAAAGTGTATTTCGAATCAGCCTGAATCGTTAAAACCGCCTGCTTTAACTGATTAAATCCAGTGCCGATACTGAGATAATTTTCTCCATCACTGGGCTGCAGCCCTGATTGAGAAGGTTTTTTAACCATGATGTTATCGGCGTATCCGGGCCAGTCTGTAACAGGCGCAGAAACACTTGAATTATTCGGCAGGTTTTGAGATTCAAAACTGCTGTTACTAACTGTAGCGGCTAAACAAAAAGAGCAGCTTAATAGCAATGCGAATATCTTATTCACTGTCAGAATTCCTATAATTAATATTTACCGTATTTGATTGCCGCCTTATATGCCGCAACAACGTTCTCTTCAGGGGTATTGTCTTGTATCCAGTGCGTTGGAGCCATAATATATCCGCCGCCCGGCTTCATCGTCTCAATAGTTTCTTTCACGATCTGTTCGGTCTCTTCTGCCGTACCATAGGCCATTGGTCCTGCAGTGGAAATACAGCCGTTAAAAGCAAGCTTATCGCCATAATTTTCTTTGAGATATTCCGGCGACATATTTTCAGCCTCAGGCTGTAGCGTATCAGCTACCTTTATCCCCATCTCAATAAAATCATTAAACGCCCAACTGCTTGACCCGCAGCTATGTATCATTACGGGCAGGTCCCCATAAGCTTTTCCAATATCAACAAAACGCTGATGATTGGGACGTATATGCTTGCGGAATACATCCATACTTATCATTGGTGATTTCTGCGTACCAAGGTCCTCACCTATCCACAGCATATCAACACCACCTTCGGCAGTTTCAAGCACCCTTCGCATTATTTCTGCCTGTATTGCCGACTTTCTTTCAAAATATTTCAAACCGGCAGGTTCATCAGTAATAAGATCAATAAGTACCTGCTCCATAGTACGAATCATACCCGTACTGTTAATAACATCACCGAAGCCAGGATTGCCAAACACAATACAATAATCCTTATACTTTTCGCATAACGGTTTTATTACACTGTAATCAAAATCGTCAGGTGATGGCATAGGCCAATTCTCCACCTCTTCAAGGGTTGCCTCTTTGAGCGGGAAATCACAGAAGTCTGAATAACCTCCGGATTCATTTTCCACCCATCTGGTATGAACACCCCACAACGGATCAACCGTAATGCCATCTATGGGCTGATGAAGAATCTTACCGACATACGGCACATCAATATTACGAAAATCCACATTCAATGCCTGCAGAAGCAATTCATAATCATCACCTACGCCTAAATATTTACGTAATCTCTTATCTATTTCAGGATTACAGCCGGTATAATTAATCGGAACTCTATCCGGTTCCACATGATTAATTGCGGCTAATGCTCTCTGTTTAGAATTCATTTGCATCCCCGTTTATGTCAATCTTTAATTTCTACTGTTATGTTCTGAGGCTTGTCGATCAGTTCAATTTCATATTTCTGACCATCACCTTTAAATTTAAGTTCTAAAAATCTGCCTGCAAGCGGTACTTTGTAATCAAAGTTCTTAAAGTATCCTTTGATAGGCGGATCGATTACAACCTTACCTTTGTGAATTTGCGTAAAATCTATACCTAAAATATATTTTGGTATCGCATAACCGCAAACACCGCTCCATCCATGACAGGAAGATATAGGAACCCATGTCATTTCGTAAGTAGGCACATTTCCAAGGAAAGGATGCGGATAGACCCATTCGGGGGTATCAGGATCGAAAACTTCCCACCATGTAACAGCTCCTCTGTCGAGCATTCCTCCCCAATATCTGTAAACATGTTCAAGAATAAGATCATATCTACCTACGGCAGCCAATGCCTCGAAAACAATGAAATAGTAGGCAGGAGCAAAAGGCGGAGGAAATTTATCAGTATCTGAAAGCTTGTCAAGGAGCGATTCAAGCTTTTCACCATCAACATATCCGCCGTATATCGCCGCTATATTACCCTGAAAAGTAGTTTTCTCAGAAAGTTTTCCATCAAAATAAGTATCCCGGTACAAACCGGTTTCAGCATCATAAAGCAAATTATTAAGACTCTTTTTATTAAGGTCTTTAGCTTCTTTTAACGAAGATGAATCTTTGCCGCATATTTCATATATTACGGCAATATCATCAAGATAGCGTGAATATACCGCATTGAGTATAACTGTTTTGCCAAGCTTGTCGATTTTATCGCTCCAGTCAAGAAACGGCGCACATTTTGCATCGTTTAACTGACTGTCCACCAAGCCGTCACTGTCCTTGTAAAGATCAATAAATGCCGCAAGCTTTTCAACATAAGGCAAAAGCTCATGCAGTAGGCTCTCGTCTCCACTATATTCGTAATATTCTTTAAGCGTACAAATCAGGTGCATGCAAAAATCTACATGATAACACTTATTGCGCTTAGGACCGGTAGAATTGACCGAGCCATCCTCATTCTGGATAGCAAAGCATTGTCTCAAATTCTTAGCTACAAGCTCATAATCACCGTAATAATAATAGTTGATAGGAGCCATTGCCCGCATATCAAATATCCATAGTGCCTGTTCGCGCCATGGGCAATCTTCGTAATGATACGATGTATTCATACGCAAAGTATGCTTCGAAACATCTATTATCTCGTTGATCCTGTCATCCGAAGAGCTCGCACTTCCACTGTCATCATATGCGTACCAGGTGTTATCGATAGATACCTTTTCAACCACAACTTCACCCTCAAGGGCGATGAAGTTTATCTTAAGATATCTGAACGCTCGCCTCTGAAACGCTTTCCAGATGCCCCCCTGAGGTTTCCTGACACAGTCAAGCTTATAAAGATCAAGCGTCTCGCCATACCATATCTCATAAACCGCAAAAGCACCCTGAACCTCTATTTCCGGGTAACCAACAGTCATATTGCCAAAATCAAAAGTTACTGAAGGCATTGCCCCGTATTGGCCCGGTTTTATAGTTATGTGCTGATCTTCATAATTCACTGGAAAAGAGTTTGAATTGATCTCTACAATCGCTAAATTATTAGAAACATCAACTACTGAAACAGGTTTGATATTCTTAACTTTCAAAGGCGGCAGTTCAAGTTCGACAAGCTCTTTAACATATTTCTCATCAACCGCATCAGCTCTTACGTAAGCCGACTCCCAATCGCTTCTGTCAAAAGTTACAGACTGCCAGTCGGTAACTTTCTCGCCGTGATAACACTCGCTGTATCCTCCCCACAAACTTACGCGGGAAAAACCTGTGTATATTTCAGATGCTTTAACAAGCCATTTCTCATCAGTAACGACTTTAGTCTGACTGTTTTGAGCACAAACCAATAAACCGCTCTTGCCATACTCAAAGCCCTGCACCGTACCGTTATCCTGCCATGGGTGGATAGCATCACCATCATGATATAGCAGGACCGCAATAATATTTTTTCCGGTTCTAAATTTAGAAGCTTCAATCTCGATGCTGTCATAGTAATAATACCTTAGGTCGGAAACAGCCGGCCCTCTTGTTATATATTCACCATTTACCCAAAGCATATACTGACTGACTGCGGTTATATCAATCGTCATATCCTCCGGTTTATCAAGCTCGAATTCTCTGGCAAACTGCAAATAGAGATTTGTTCTCTCATCACAGCCTTCCATAGTAATCCATTTTGCTCCTGATTCTATCCACTTTTCATTGTTATTTTTCATATAATTATCTCAAACTCAGTTTTCTACTCGCCCGTCATCATTATCATCTTCTCGCACCTGATTAAGAGTTTTGAACAGTTCTTTAAGATCCTTAAAACCGCCCCAGAGGAACCAGAAAACAGTAACCGAACCGACTATTGCCCATACAGATGTATCAAATACCCAGTATTTGCCCCAGAAATCCTCACCAGGAGAAAACTTAAGAGCATATATGGTTACAATTATAAACAAACCAAACCAGAAGAAATTCCATATCACAATTCCATAAGCGACAAATCTGTCAAATTTAGAATATTCATCATCAACGCAGGAAAGCTTTGCAAACCAGCTCTTTTTTTCCCTGCTAACGATCTGCTTTTCACCCTCGATTGCATACTTACCTCTATGAAGCATTTTATCCATAGAGAATCCTTCCTTGGTTTTGGTCAGAAGAGAAACTACGATATAAACAAATATCGCACAGAAAGCTGAATAGCAGAACATTTCCATACCATTGAGCCAGAACTCTTCGGGCAGATTCTGCAACCAGGTAGTATTAGGATAAGAGGCCTTTATATTTGGAAGCATGAATGGCCAGAATATATTTAGCACAAGCAATCCGACAACACTGAACAGCATACCGGTTATCATGGCACCCCATGCGCCTGCGGTAGTACCTCTTTTCCAATAGAGGCCGCCAATAATTACCGCTCCACCGCCGCCAACATAAATAGAGCCGGTTATCGCAAAATACATAAAAATGTATTCCTGTAACGGGAACAGCATACTCCAGAACCACACAAAAACAGCCACGCCTATAATAGAACGGCGAAGCCATTTCATATGAGTCTCTTTGTCAAGCGGCTCCTTTCTGAGAGGCATGATGACATCCTGCACCAGAATGCTTCCCCATGAATGAAGACAAGTATCATCGGTAGATATAGCCGCCGCGATTATAGCGCCTACAAACAAACCGAGACAGCCCACCGGCAGCATCTGTTTCAAAATAAACGGTACAAGAAGCTGCTTATCTGCTCCTGCTTCCTGAAGTGAATCAATCGAAGCTTTTACAATATCAGCCTGAGAGGCAAAAAGCGGGTTATGCATAAAATAGTACGCGAATATCGGTATCAGGGCCAATACTGCCCATGTGGCGCCATAACGCCACATACCCAGGACGCTTGCCATTTTAGCCTCGTGAGGGGTTCGTGCCGAACAGTTATAACCCTGATTTCCCTGCCATGCCTTCCAGGAATAAACCTGATTAAAGGCGGCAAGAACAAAAAACCACATATTAAAGTCCTTAACACCGCCCTGTGCGAATGGATTCAATTTGGACTGATCTTCCGGAGCCTGCTTCAGAACCTCAACAACGTCACTTATTCCAAACTTATATACAAGCACTACAAGTAAAATCAAAAACACTACATTTACATATTGTGCCTGAAAAAAATCTGTAACCATAATCGCTATCTGGCCGCCCTTAAATGTTATCGTAAGAGCAACAACAAGAAGAATAGCCATTACTACACCAAGTGTAGCATTGAGAGTTAATGGACCCACTTTGAATATATAGACGGGCAAATCACAGAAATATATAAGAAATCTTGCAGTAATCGCCGGAAATATACCATAGTTCACAACACCGGCAATATAAGAGAGAATACCGGCAAATATCCTAAACCGGCGACTATATCTCATTTCCATAAACTGAGCCATTGTCATTGCTCTGGTCTGTCTGTAGCGATATATAACGAAACCGCTAATGCTGACAAACATCATTACGATCGCCTGCATTCTGCCCCAATAACTTGCGGGAAAACCCGATTCATAATACTGCTGAAAGGTGGCAACAAAACCTATCGCTCCCAGAGCCGCCATTCCGTCAGCAAGTGTAAGAAGATATCTTCCCGCACAGCGATCGGCAGCCAAAAAGCCAGAGACACCTTTTACGTACCTCTGAGTTTTGATACCGATCATAGCCAGAGCTATAAAAATACTTGCAACAATGAGCCAATCTATCAAATGCATGTCATAACCTTAATACAAAGAGGTTTGTCAATATGTAGTTCTTATAAAGAGTTCTAAGTGTCCATTTTGAGCACCGGCACTATCATCAATACCAGCTTTTCCACGAAGTCTGGTGAACCTTCCTCCAAGCTCGAACTCTATTTTCGAGGGACTCTTCATTCCAATTCCTTTATCATATATCTTGCCACCTAAAGTAAGCGGCTTGAAATGATTTTCACCGTCTCCGCCGACTCTCGTGTTTATACCAAGCCGTGAATGATCGTGAGACACTTTCGATGGTTTCATATCGGAAAGATAATGTTCATTACCATCATTATCAACAAGAATCATATCAACCCAATCAGCGTAATCATACCACGGCAAATTATCGCTTTGAGATACTATAAGAGTAATCTTTTGAACACCGGAAACATCAATATCAATATCTTTTTCAGTTCCGCCGCCTTCAAGTAAGCCGCTCTTGAAAATATATTCCACTGAATCATACTGATAGCGAACTGTTGGAATTACTGAGTAACCATTTTTGTCAAAGACCTTCGCTTTAACAGTGAGTGAATTGTCAATAGAAAATGGCTTTCTGTATATCTTACTGTCCATTGTTGGTTCGCTTCCATCAATCGTATATCTCAATACCACATCCTCATTGAGGACAGAGATGTTAACCTTTTGCGATTTTTCAAGGTTTTCAATCTGCGGTAAT
Source organism: Sedimentisphaeraceae bacterium JB056 (assembly GCA_044440125.1). Lineage (GTDB taxonomy): Bacteria > Planctomycetota > Phycisphaerae > Sedimentisphaerales > Sedimentisphaeraceae > JBITAJ01. Next base: position 356,114 of record JBITAJ010000022.1, read on the forward strand.
ATAAAAGGTTTAGTTTCAGGCACATTAAGTAACAACGCAAACTGCTGAGTTATCTTCTCTGAACCAAAATCAAGTTTACCGTTACTATCCTTTACAATCACCTCGCTGATAAGATCACCTGTTTCATTAATAGAGAACAGTCTGTAACCATCATAAAGATTATTCAGTGAAATTTCATTTATATCTAATTTAAAATCTGATGCATCTCTCAGTATAATATGCCAACGATCCAGTGAATAGTTAAATACAGTTGCTGTACCACAAACACTTACCGGACCAACAGAAGATGTCTTATCACTTTCAATACGATAGAAATCATCTGCTGCGATCTTAGTAACAACATGACCATCAACCATCTGACGACTCTGACAAAGCCCGGGACCTTCCACATAAAAGCCTTCTGGTGCTATATTCAACAGCTTACCGTCAAACTTGTATTGTTTCTCTTTTTTACCAAAATTAACAATAGTCGTAAATCCTGAATCGAATTTACACATTTGAAGTTCTTTGTCATCGCTCAGGAACTTATGATCGAGCAATTGATCAAAAGCAAGCTTCTCATTGAGACGACAAGTTTCATAATAAGACTTCAGGAATCTGGAACGGTTTTTAGCCCAATCGTAATCAACTTCATCTCTCCAGAAAAGAGGAACTGTACCATAGAGAATATTTGAAAGGTCTTTGCGTGTAGCAAATTCAGGATTCGCCTCATAAAGAAATCCTTGTGTATCCCCCCAATACCATGTACTTACCACACAATCATGGTAAACAAGCTGCCACAGAGGAATGCTGTTTGTAAAACCAAGACCGTATTTGATATAATCTGGGTTTATCTGATCCATACTCTTAGGACGCTGAAGGTTTCCGGCATCCCAACCGCCCTTCCACCATAATGGGCCGCCTGCAGAACCTTCTGAATAATCGATAAGATCGACCGCCCAGTCATTACCATGCTCTGTTCCCAAAACAAGACCAAACTTATTGTAATATTCAAAAAATTCTCTGCGATACTGCATATCCTGACGCCTGTCAAATTTATGCATAGGATGATAATCTTCAAAGAGATCGATAGCCGCTGAAACATCAAGAAAGCCGCCGTTAAATCCGTATTTGTATATCTGCTTAGGCAGATACACCTTTGCTGCATTCATAGCTGTTACAGAAGAACGTGAATAATACTGTGTACCGTCAGGCATAACCCAACCTGTAGCCGGCCCCATATCAGGACGTCTGTAATACGAAGATTTTTCGATATCACCTGTCAGCTGACTTTCCTCACCGGGAAGAATATCAGAAACATTACCATATTCGTTGGTTATATAACCAAGATTATTTATCTTCTGAAGGCTTCCGGTCTCACTTAATCCATGATGAGAATTCGATATAACACCCTTGCGGATACCATATGTTCTGGCTTGACTTACAAATGTCCAAGCATCTGTAGCACCCCATATAAATGGTGCTCCTCTTAATTTTTCGAGATTAGGCTTATACTGTGCTTTTTGTTCAAGAGTAACCAGTTTACCTTCACCCGCTGCAATATCACGGTATTTCTTAGCTAAAGCAACATAGCCGCCTTTAGACGAAAAGTAATATGCCATCTTTCTTGGATATCGGAAACTGTCAAGAGATTCCCACCAAAAAATCTGCGGCCATCTCTTGCCTTTATCATCCTTTTCAAGATTTATGAATGCATCACATGGCGTTTTTGCAAGAACCATAAGGCCTTCACCTGTATTCTCGTCAACAACACCGACCCACGGCATATCAAGACTCAGATTTCCATAAACAAGCATATTCTGCCAATCAGGATAATCATCACTCTGATCAAGATACATGCCGCTTGATCTGTTACAGAATATAAGCTTACCCGTCTCAAAATCAGAATAAAATTTAGGCGGAAAATTAGAATATGTGCTAAAACGCTTTGAATAGTTATCCGAAAGAAGATCAAACTCTATAAATCCGCCATCTTTCAGAGTCATAACGCCTTCAAATGTAGATTTGGCGGCATTATCCCACAATGAAAAGGTTATCGAATTATTACCCTTTTTTGCAACATCTGTTATAAAATTACGATTCTCTGAAAAATCAGCAAACCATTTCCTTGAAGTGCGTTTATCTTGAACTGTAATTTTATATTTTGCGGCATCAAATTCAAGATCAAGAAGCTCATTTGATAACTTTATTACTTCAGTAGAAATTTCCTTTGCGGCTTTCTTCTTTTCCACAGGAACTTCATCTTTGATGTATCTTATGTAATCAATTTCAATCTCACCCTGCTGCCAACCAGGATCAAATCTAACCTGCTTTAACTTTCCGTAAAGTGAAAGGGGTATTTTATAAGTATGCCACTGCCAGTCATGCTTGAGATATACATGGTTAAGTCTGCTTTGAGACCAATTCTCGTCCTCGTTAGACTGCCAGAAAACTTCTGCCTGACCGAACATGCCTTTACCTGATCTCATTTTGACTTCAAATATCAAAGGACCGTCTATATCAACTTGCGGCAAAACCAGTTGAAATTCTCCTGGCAGTACTTTCACCTTAAGCATTCCGTTTTCGACTTCTGTTTCACAAGCCTCACTGTAGGCAAGTTTAAAATCAGGATCATCAAAATCTATTTGCTCAAGAATAGTATCTCCCATTACATAAGAAATATTAGTTAAAAGGAATAGTATAAACAAACTAACAATGCCGAACCCTGTTTTTTCACTTAAGCAAATTTTCAATTTAAGTCCCTTTCGAAAATCCAAGTATTTTGATTATGTAATACAACTATATTGAATTCGAATCATTAAATTCGAATTTCTTTTCTTATTTAAATGGAGCTTTTGACTTTTTAGCTTTTGTATCACACCATGATGTCACCCATATTGGACCATCGTAAGCGTGATAAAGGCTTCCTGCATTCTTTTTGTGTTTGGCCCATGCAACATGGCCGTCTATATACCCCCAGTTACCGCCTGATTTATGCTGATCGCTAACTGTTGCTTTTGAGCCATCGCCTGCGGTTTTGGTATACCCTATAACTGAAGGTGGAACCCATATACCGTTCCAGTAATTTGAACCTTGTATACAACCAGTCTGCATGTATGCCTGATTGCCGCCGGTAGCTCCCGACTGATTGTAAAGATTTGAGTGATTCTCATCATTTGAACCCACAAAATGATCATACATCCATAATGTCTTTGCCGGTTCATATACCTGTGAATATTTTGCACTTCTATCACTAAAATCAGAACTGCTGGTTCTCACTGACCACCATCCCCTGCCGTCAACATAAATATTTTCAAGGGCACCGTTGAGCATGTATGATCGAGGTAAAGTCTTTCCTGAAGTATATTTTTCGAATCTCGCGGCATCGGCAGGCGGGAATTCTCCCCTACTTTTTTTATCTGCAGGACAAACAACATTATCCTGTTCACTGTCACCAACATCGGTGCTGAAATATGGTCTTAGAGCTATATCCCAGGGAAGTCCATTAGGAACCTGATTGGGGACTACAGGTGCAAATTCAGGGTCATAAAGTTTTGGTACAGCACAATCATCATTTTCCATTGCGTACATAACAAGAGCATTGAGATTATTTTTGATATGAGTACCGCAAACAACAGCTTTGCCATGCTCACGCACTTTTGCCAAGGCAGGCATTAAGATACTCATAAGTACTGCTATTATAGAAATAACAACCAGAAGTTCTATTAGCGTAAACCCTCTTTTCTTCATTACAGCTCCTTATTCAACATCAATCTCTTAGCCTCAATTCGGATCATATCCAAGCATGTTTTTGATTTTTCCTAAAAAAAGCTTCCTACCCACACTATTATATGCAGGCAGAAAGCATAAACAAAGCTTTTACACAAATTATTTTATCTTGCCGCAGATTTCTTAGTTTTTGTATCAGCCCAGGAAACTGCCCACTCTACGCCGGCCTCACCGCCGTATTTATAAGTGTAATTATTTTCCTGCGTCTTATTGTGCTTGAGATATTCTACATGAGCATCAATAAAGCCCCAGTTTCCACCAGTGGGATGCTGATCGCTTACTGTAGCAACCGTACCATTATTGAAATAGGTATTCCATCCAACGACAGAAGGCGGACCCCATATTCCACTCCAATAGTTTGAACCCTGTACACAACCGATTTGTGTAAAGGAACCCTGTGGAATATTCTTATGATTGTCATCGTTAGCACCGATAAAATGATCATAAAGCCATAGAGTTTTAGCCGGTTCATAGACTTTTGAGTATTTTGCAGCCGAATTAGTGCCGTCAGACCACCATGTAGCTACGCCTTGACCATTATTATCCAAATTCTCAAGAGCTCCATTAAGCATATAAGAACGCGGCAGTATCTCACCACCAGTATAGTCTTCAAAAAGCTGCTTATCTGAGCCCGAGAGATCATTTATAGTACCACGTTTTTTTCTATCAGCCGGACAAACAACATAGTCCTGCTCGCTGTCTGAAATATCTGTGCCGAAATAAGGACGAAGAGCAACATCCCATGGCATGATGATATTACTTTCATAGAGGCGAGGAACTGTAGTATCCTTATTATCCATAGCATACATAGTCAATGCATTAAGATTATTCTTTACATTTGTTCCACAAACAACTGCTTTGCCCTGCTCACGAACCTTACTGAGAGCGGGCATCAATATACTCATCAATACGGCAATAATTGATATCACCACAAGTAATTCAATTAGTGTAAAAGCTTTTTTCTTCATATTATTATTTCCTCTCAAAAAGGAGTATCATAATCCGGGCCCTGTGATTTCAGGGCCCAGTTATTACATCTTACTGAAGGGACTGAAGCCATTCGTCTACAAGGAACAATAGGTCGCTTGTATAAATATAGCTGTCTCCATCAAAATTCACAGGGTAACTCGTATCTGTAAATCTAACATTGTCATACGCAATACCTGTACCCTGAAGATAGAAGAGTATATGCTGTCCTACAAGATTTGGAGCAGTCGCACTATTCCATGACATAGTAACAGTCTGCCATGAACCTGTAGGCGGATTGCCGTTGTTTACATGGCTCGTATCAACTACTCTTGTTGGAACAAAACCATTTGTATCATCAGCCGCATCAAGACACATCTGATACCAACCAGTAAACGGTTCACCGCTTACATTACTGACATCTACAGTAAATGTATAAATCGTATTAGGATCGACTGAACCAGTGCCGTAAACATATACGAACTGTGCAAGATTACCTGTTGTCATTGTTATATAGTTATCACCATCGCTTGCTTGAAGAGCATCTGTAGGTGCAGGATTAACAATAAAGTTGCCAGTCATACCGTTATCCCAACCCATTGGAGTATTCAGGTAATTATCCCACGGATGCCCTGCAGACACCTGCATTTCTAAAGAAGTACCATCCGCAATAACATCCTGCTCAAAGCTGTAGTTCTTTATACCACTCTCAACCATCCAGCTGTCTGCAAGAACAGCATAGTCTTCATAGTTAACTGTTCCATCAGCATTGAGGTCAGCTTTAAGAGCATCACTTGCCAATGTGGCAAATAATATCTGATCACCTAATGATGGCGTGCCTGCTGTAAAAACAACATCAGGTGTCGCATATTGAGCTACGCCTGATTCGCTGCTGTAATACACATACATAGAGTAGAAATCGTTAGGTTCTGCGATTATTCCGCGCATGTCTCTTACTACAACGATATCATCAAATCCATCACCGTTGACGTCACCAATAGCCAGATCATCCGTTGAAGTGCCAAAATTACCCTGACTGTCAACCCCGCCATCTCCGAAGAGACCGCCAAAACTGTAGTCAACAAATACAGACGCACTTGAAGGTCTCCACAGAATCCTGTCATCAGTACCGTCACCATTTATATCACCAAGATAAGGCTTGTCAAGACTGTAAACACCAAAGGATTGCCATCCGGAATGCGATGTACCTGAAGGAATTCCACCAGTTCCGTCAGAGAACCAGCATCCCCAAACCAATACATCACTGGCCTGGCCGTCAACACTAACCAAACCATTATCAGCGAACCCATCACCGTTTACATCGCCGAATATAGGTCTGGAGACAGAATTATCGAGATTAATCGCGGCTCCGCCATCCCATGTCCACTCTGCGTTTCCTATAACATCAAGATTTCCATTTGAAATATCGCCTTCACTGCTGTAAGAAAGGATAACTTGCCAACCGTTATAAATAGTTCCACCTACATCCTGAGAGGAAGGCTGTGCAATGGCTTTATCTTCAATGCCATCACCATTGAAATCTTTCATATCATGTGTGACAATCCCGCTCCATCCAAAAAACGCTGACTGCCATACAGAACCATCTTCGTTTAGAGAGAACCACTGACTGTCTCCTCTTTGAAGTATGGTAGTTTCAGAAACTGCCGCTGATGCCAACATAGGCAAAACAAAGCCCACTGCTGTTAAGATCACAATAATTTTCTTCATAATATTGCTCCTTGAAAAAATTAAATTTTCACATCCTATTAGTTGGATGTACGTCTTATTTTTAGCTCACTTCCCGGAATAAGCTTTTGAATCGGCTTTGAACCGGGATTTTTAACTAATTCTATTATAGTTTCAGCCGCTGCCTTACCTATCTGCTCAAGAGGCTCACGTACTGTCGTTAATCCTACACCAAAACTGTCAGATAAAGGCACATCACCCATTCCGACCAGCGCCACATCATCAGGCACCCTTATCCCCATACTCAAAAGAACCTTATATACCTGCAATGCGAGGCTGTCATGCGGAAAGAATAATGCGTCAGGTTTTTTTCGGTTGCTGCTGAATATTCTTTTTACCATTGCGGATATCTCAACTTCGCCTGAAAGCCCAGAGCTCTCAATTATTCCCTGACGTCTTACAAGCTGGCTCAAATTAGACCAGTTTACCCAACTGTCATTCAATTCGAGTCCCGCATCATGGAGCACTTGCCAATATACATCAAATCTTCTTTTAGAAAATTTTAGGTCAATAAGCGAACTGCCTATAAACCCAATATTTTTACGTCCAGTCTCTACAAGATGTTCTACTGCTACTTTCGCTGCAGGCAGACAATCCCAGGCTACAAAGCTCACATCAGGCATAGCCTCAAGTGTATCAGAGATAAAGAGCAAAGGCGTACCACTGCTAACTAATCCCTTATATGTATCCAAACATTCAGGCAAAGGCTGACAGATCAAACCTTCATCACGTCTCTGCTGAGAAATATTGAGTTCTCTTTCATTTCTTTCAGCATCCCAAAGATGTATTGAAGACATAGGTATAAGATCTTCCTCTTCAAGAATTGGGACAAGACCATTCATAACCTCAGTCATCCAGTTATACTCATAACCGGCAACAATCAAGCCCACTACTCCAGTAGATTGCTTAGCAAGATTCCTTGCCCATAGATGCGGAACGTAATTGAGTCTTTTTGCGGCCTGCAAGACTTTCTTAGCCGTACTGTCGGCTACTCGCCTCTTTTTTGCCTGACCGCTTAAAACGTACCCAACTGTAGTCTTAGAAACACCGACCTCTTCGGCAATACTTACTATGCTAACTGATTTGTTTGAAACTTCTGTCTGCATTATATTTTCATTTCATTAAAAATCACGACTCTGCTGGAACGTTCCACAAAAACATTATAGCACATCCCTTGGAACCTTCCAACAAAATTTTAAAAAAATATAAAAAATATTGACAAAGACACCTAAAATCAAGTCTAATGACATGTAAAGTGATATCCTAAAAGTGGTTTAAGGGCAATCACATAAAATATAAACAACTACAATTAAGACACTTACAAAAGCACAACAAAGAAACATGACTGATACAGAAAAAAATATTTCCGACAACACAGAACCTCTTGGGACAAATAAATTAATAATTCCAGATATTTTACGACCCCAAAAGTCATCTTTATCTTTTGCTGACCAAACAAGTAACCTACAAATCCAATCGGGAAAGTCGATTATATTTGATTGGGGCCGTAAAAGAACCGGCTGGATATTGCTCAACGCTTCGGGTTCAGCAAAGGTAGAGCTTGCCGGAGACATTAGAATATTCGAAATGTACGATTCTTCAATCGCAAATAACCCTGACTTTTGCGGTGATAAACATCCATCTTTTTGTGCGAATAAGTCAAGATGCGAGGTTGATTTTAATGGCAAAGAAGCATATCTTTCTAAGATGAGCAGCGCATTTCGCTACATAAGAATAACGAACCTCAGAGATACCGACCTGATCATTAAATCAATCATGTTAAAACCAAGTGAGTTCCCCGCACGCCCGCGGGGTTCATTTGAATGTGACTCTGAGACAATTAATTCCGGTTGGCAAATGGGAATTGACACCGTACATCTCTGTACTCAACCCGGAGACCAAAGTTTCACACCTATTTTTGCTCCTTTCGGCGATGGATACGTACAATGGGATGGGTGCAGAAGAGACAGAGAAATCTGGGGTGGTGATCTTCGCCCCTCCGCACTTGCGTGGTTTTACAATTTTGAAGACCAAAGCCCAATCGCAAACAGTATTTACGCTATCATGAACTCACAACACTGCGGCTGCAGTGAGCATGGGCTTTTTCCTGGAAGCGGATCAACACATCAAACATTCTACGAGTGGGCGTTCTGGGAAGTAAGTTGCTTGTGGGAATACATCCTGCACACAGGGGATAAAAAGCTACTGAAGTTTGCCGCTCATAAACTGCCATTGTTTCTTGAATGGTGCGAGAAAAAAACGGCAGAACACCCCGACGGGTGGATACTTTCAAAAAATTGTTGGATGTATACATTGGAGTTCCCGGAGCAGGTTTTGCCAAGCCTACAGGCCGCATCACTTATGGGTTTTGAATCAATGAAAAAAATATTCGATTTTCTTCAAATGGAAGATTTTTCAGACAGAACACAATTATTGATTAAAAGAGTCAGAAAGAATTTCCACAAAACATTCTGGGATAAAAAGTTAAATGCTTACAAGTTTTTGACTATAGGAGACAGTCACTCAGATCTTTGCGCAAATGCCTGGGCAATTCTTTCTGATATTGTAAAAAAAGAAGAAAGAGAATCACTTTTAAAGAGTATAAAGGATCTCCACTGGACAAATTCCGGCAGTCTCAATATATCGCCAGTAATGCAGCAAGAATCATTCCATAACAACACAATCTGGCCTTACGCAAATTCTTATGAGATGTGCGCAAGATTCCATTGCGGCGATTCTGATTCAGCATTGGAACTTTTTAAGGCATATATAGGAAACATCCGAAAATCAGGTCACAACACACTTCTTGAGATGATAAATATCGACAGCTCACTGCCGATAAAAGAATCCGATGGAAACACTCTTAGTTTTTCACATTGCTGGGCTTCTCAGGGAAGCTGGGCGTTGCAAAAATATCTTCTCGGCGTTGCGCCTGTCAAAATCGGCTGGCAGGAATTCTCTTTCTCACCATTGAAATCTCCGCTGAAATGGCTCAATGGAAAAATAGTAACTCCTTACGGCACAATTGATGTCGAAATTGATAATTCGAAACAATTACCAAAAGCAAAGGTCGTTCACCCCCGAGAGATCGAGTGCAGCAACAGCTCCGATTATCGCAGCGTTGAATTCGTAAGCAAATAAAACACAAGTCTTGCTGATTATATATGCCAATTACCTATCAGGAATTCAATTACTGAGTTGTATAGCTCATAAAAATCAATAACTGTTCATAAATACAGAAATTAACCCATGTTGCCTTTTTTTCAATTTGATAATATTAGGTGAAAACAGAAAAACAACCTGATATAATCAATTGGAGCGCTCCAGCTATGAGTATAATAATTGATTAAAACATATTTTGTATATATAAGAAGGATTACGAGAAGAATGAAAAACATACTTCACTACAGCATCATGATAGCTGCTTCATTTTCAATACTGCCGCAAGCTTTTACAACTAAATGCCATGGCGCACAAAAATTAGATTTCTCATTTCCTTTTGAGACATATCAACAGCAAGTGGTAATAAAATTCGACAGTCCGCAATCGGCCGAAAAAGCGGAGCTGGTAATTGAGCCGTTATACAGAGGCTTGACGCGAGCAATATCTTGCCGCTGGGATGACAACAATCAGACAAACTTGAAGGCAAGAGAGATCATGGAAAAAGACGGAATAAAAGGGACCTGGTATCTCAATTCAAAAACAACCTTTTACCACAATGGAGACAACTATACTGATACGGCAGCAAACTTACTGAAAGGCGGAAACTCTATCGGCGGCCACGGCTACAGCCATCCTTACATTTCATATCAGAACAAAAACAGGATATTCCAGGAAATAATGCAGGTAAGAATAGAGTGGGAATCCGAGCTTAACACATTGCTCAATTCTTACGCCTTTTCTTTTGTAAATTACAGGAATAATCTTGAAGGCGACATATCGCAAAGAGATATCTTTGAAGCACTTCAACGCAGCGGCTTCTACCACCTGTCAGTTTTCAAAAACTGTGTTGATATGCAGCCTTCCGACATGATAGTAAGCATAATTATGCCGCCTGAAAACCAATCATTTGAAGATTTCAAAGCGGCGGTTGACTGGGCAATGACAAACGATGAACTGCTCGAAAACTATAGATGCATTTCTAATTCCATGCACAGTTGGTATGGTACAGAAGCACTGCAGTATGACTTCGATGAATTAGAAAAAAGATTTGACTATCTAAAATCTTTTCCGAATGTCTGGTATTGCAATCAAAATGAGTATGCGGCATACAGATACCAATACCTCAATACAAAAATGGATATAAACCGTAAAGGCAGTACCCTTATCTGCACATTAACCAGACCGGCCGTCAATTACCTCAATAACGCAACACCTCTCACTTTATCGGTTAAAGGTATTAAGGCCGACAATATTTCTGAGGTATCCTCATCAGGGTCCAAGCTGCTTATAGAGAACAGTAGCCCCGAAAATGTATTGTTCAATCTTCCACACAAAAATTCCCAGACTCTGCCGGAATTGATCGGATATATAGAAAATCCTGATAACAGACAAGTCGTCTCGGATAGTGATAAGTATGAAGGTTTAGAAGATGTAAAAGCGTTGTTGTCTTTTAACGGCAGAACGCTCAAAACGCAGATAAACAACAATTCCAACTCTAAAATTGAAAATCTCAAGATAACATACAGACTGCCGCTTGCATGGAATGAAGGTGTTAAAGTGGAAAACAAAAGTCACATTTTAGCCAACCAAAGCAAAGTCTTCGATTTTGAGCCGACAATAGCCAACGATTCCTCTATATACATGGGAGGATCACATTACATGACCGCTCAACTTGACTTCACAAAAGATGATAAACATTGCAGACTGTACACAACGTGCAATTATTATATACCTTTTGACAAAAGCTTCCCTAACGGCAAATTTGTTCTGATGGGACCGATTAAGGCAGAGAGTTTTGACCTTGACGACTTCTGCAGCGGCATAACAGCAGACGGCTTACCTCCAATGGAATATGCGGGTAAGATTTGGCAGGAGACCTATCCGGAAGCAGTGATACAAAAAGATCAGTTCAGTCCCGAAGTAATCAGAACACAAGGGGACTGGTTTAAGTCTTACTCCCCGAATTTTGCACTCTATTCAGTAATTGAAAGCAAAATAACACAAGATGTTTCAATTCTTTGCGACCATAATAGCGTAAAGGTTGTTTATGTGAACGGTAAACAAGTTATTGACGGCAAGTTCAAATTGAATAAAGGCAGTAACAGCTTAATAATCATACAAAGCCATGAAAACTTCAGCGGTAATGGAGAACACGCAGGCTGTTTCTTCAGGCTAATGGATGCTGAAAGCAATACACGTTTGACAAATATCAAATACAATAAACCTAAATTACCACTTACTCCATGTTGTAATGCGGCAGCGGCCCTTCCAGCAGCGACGCCAACTCATAATAAGCCTGTCAAAATAGCTCTACTGCAGATTAGTGCAATGGGATTCGACCAGCAGGCCAACCTTGAAAAGGCAGAGAAGTTCTGTCGTCAGGCAGCAAAGCAGCAGGCCGACATAGCCCTTCTTCCGGAAATGTTCAACATTGGCTATACAGCCTTCATGGGAACAGATAAGAAAACAGTTAAACAGTGGCAGCAAAGAGCCGTACCGAAAGACGGCCCCTGGGTACAGCATTTCGCTGAACTGGCAAAAGAGCTTGATATGGCCATCGGTATCACATACCTTCAGGAATGGGATCCGGCTCCGCGAAACACCATCACTGTTTTCGACAGATTCGGCAAAGAGGTACTCACTTACGCCAAAGTGCATACCTGTGATTTCGCAGCATTTGAGGCCGCCACAACGCCAGGTGAAGATTGGTATGTGGCTGATTTGAAAACTAAAAACGACACAATCAAGTTAGGTGCAATGATATGCTTCGACAGAGAATTTCCTGAGAGTGCAAGAATTCTCATGCTGAAAGGCGCAGAACTTGTTCTGACTCCCAATGCCTGCCTTCTTGCCGATGAGCGGCTCGCACAATTCGGAACAAGAGCACTTGAAAACAACATGATAATGGCAATGACAAATTACCCGAATCCAGGATACGGAGGAAGATCGGTCGTGTACATGATAGATGGCAAGCCTCTTTTAGAAGCCGGAGGCGAGGAAGGTATCTATACAACCACAGTCGATATGTACTGGATACGCCAGGCCCGTAAAAGAACTATATGGGGTAATGCTTTCCGGCGACCGCATCGATACAACTTGTTGACAAGCCAGGAAAAAGAAGAAGAATATGAACGTAAGAATGGTTTCGGTGAGCCGTTCATTGCTGAAGAAAGATAATTGCTAAAACACCAATTCTATATCGTATAAGATTTGAGCTGGCATAAAAATAACCTTTCACGCCAGCTTAAAATCTGCAAACATTTCTTACTACTAAAAAAATAAAGCCCGCATCAGGGAAGATGCGGGCTTTTTGTAAACATTCATCAAGGCATATACTCTGCTGGACACAGACTATATACAGATTTAACTATTCGATAGAATCAGTCTGTGGCTCAAGTCCTAATCCTGCAAGGATCAGATAGACGGTAAAGCCAACTACAAATGACATAAGCGTTTCAAGACCATAGGCAAATCCTATTACTGGAAGATGACCTAAAATCCCAACAACAAATCCGCATGCCCATGCGACATAACCTGCCCAGTTGATTCCTCTTCTTGGTCCAGGCCACTTTCCGCTTCGGAAATGATCCGCCGCCATAGCACCAACGATAGGACCAAATGAAGCACCTATAAGCAGGAAGAAACCTACAAGATTTTCAGCAACACCTGTAGCCGCCAAAATGACACCAACGAGACCTGCACCAAGTGTAAGAGGTACTCTTGCAAGTTTGGGCATCATAGTAGAAAATGCATTACCAGCCAGAAATGCACAGAAACCAGTAGGACAAACGCAAGCAATCACGAATATCCAAAACATTAAATTGGACATTGCACCCTTGATCACCGAAATCGAACCGATAAATATCTCAAAAGCGTTAAAGTTGTCCATGGAAGCCTTGCTCAGAAGCTCTGCATCGATTCCCATAGCCCCAGCCATTGTAATTATAGCAAAAAAACCGGCAACGATAGCAACCAGTGTAATACCTACTAGCCCACCGCATATAACATCCTTCTCGTTTCTGTTATTCATTGTAAAGTCGGCTCCTGCCGCCCCTGCCGTAGCAAAGAAACCGGCAGCAGATTGAAATGCAGCAAAAGCTCCTATTCCCATAACAGGAATTAGCGAAGGCACAGAATCAAAGCTTGCAAAAGCCAGGCTAAAATTATTTAATCCACTTGAATTTTTTATTCCCGCTATAATTATCATAACCAATGGGAATATAGGAAGCCAGCTCGAAAGCCAACCAAGCCAATTAATACCGACAGCTCCCACAAGAGCCAGAGATAATCCCCACACCCCGCAGATAAACCAAAACAATGGTGAATTGATGTGAGCATCCACACCAATTGCACTTATAAAGAACTTAGCTGCAGTAAAAGTAAACACCGAATGCCAGCCTATCTGCAAGACTCCCATCAAAAGTCCCGGCATTAAGATACCGCCCTTTGCGCCAAATGTTGAAGAGCCTATTACATAGAGAGGCATTCCAGTAGTAACACCAATCTTTGCCGAAACATAGTAGAGTAAAAAGCAGAAAATAGCACCCAAAACAAGACCGACTACTGCAGCGGTAACACTGCCGTAACGAATCGCACTGGCCATTCCTGCCATAAACGGAACTGAAAGAAATATACCCGCATATGATGGTGCGGTGTTTTTATACCACGGAGTCCTTTGCTCCATAGAAACCGCCGAAGCAGCTTTGATATAACCAGGTAGTTTATTTCCCATAAAAACCTCACTTAATTATCGTAGCCATTCACAGAATATCCTAATGGCATGAACAACTACTAATTATTAATATTACTTGTCAAATGCAGAATCAAAAATGACATCAGAAGGAGAAAAGTCTACCTTCTTCACAAACTCGCAAGCCTCTCTTGCTCCGTGTTCTCTGTTCATGCCACAATCTTCCCATTCAACAGAGAGTGGACCTGCGTATGAAAGGTGGTTGAGCGTTCTGATTACATCTTCAAAATCAACTTCCCCATGTCCGAGTGAGCGGAAATCCCATCCTCTTTTCATATCTCCAAAATTCAAATGCGAACAAAGTATTCCGCTCTTTCCATCAAGCTGCAAAGCGGCATCTTTCATATGTACATGGTAGATCCTTTCGGGAAACTCTTTCAAAAACGCTGCCGGGTCCATCATTTGCCAAATAAGATGACTTGGATCAAAATTAAAGCCGAAAGTCTCACGACCGCTCAAAGCTTCGATAGCTCTTGCCGCCGTATATGTGTCAAACGCTATTTCAGTAGGGTGAACCTCCAAAGCAAATTTCACGCCGCATTCATCAAATACATCAAGTATAGGATTCCACATATCCGCAAAATATTTGAAACCATCATCAATCATCTCATCTGTAACCGGAGGGAAACTGTAAAGCATATGCCAAATAGAAGAACCGGTAAAACCTGCCACAACATTAACACCCAGATTCTTTGCCGCCCTTGCGGTATTCTTCATAGCCTCAACTGCCCAAGCTCTCTTCTTTTCAGCATCCCCGCTGCAGTCAGCAGAAGCAAAAGCATCAGAACGACTGTCATTGTTCAGATCGCAAACAAGCTGCCCTGCCAGATGATTGCTGATAGCAAATACTTCAAGCCCGTTATCCTCAAGTATGCCTTTCTGCTGCTTGCAGTATTGAAGGTCTGTTGCCGCCTTGAATACGTCAAGATGGTCACCCCAGCATGCCAGCTCCAATCCATCGTATCCCCATTCCGAAGCTTTTTTTGCAAGCTCTTTCAAAGGCATATCCGCCCATTGCCCTGTAAATAATGTAACTTTTCTTGCCATTTTAAACCTCATATAAAATTAAGTTGATCTTATTTTCAATCTCAGAAACCCAATATATCAGCTTTTGATTTTCGTCCATTTTTTATCACTTTTACTGCTTTCAACCACTGTTTCTATAAAAAGCATTCCCCTGAGACCGTCATCAATATTGGGGAAATCAAGCTCAAGAGCAGTGGGTTCCTTACCATTTTTCTTAGCTATAACAGTATCGGCAAAATTGACATAGTTATTCGCAAAAGCTTCTATGAACGCCTCTGGATGTCCAAATGGCAGTCGTGTTGCTCTGCCTGCAGCCTCGCTCTTTGCTCCCACATAATCATTACCTCTTCGCCATATCTCTACCGGACTCTCAGGTCTGCTGACATAGAGGTAATTTGGATGTTCCTGATGCCATTCAACAGAACCCTTTTCGCCGTAAACCCAAATTGCAAGGCCATTCTCCTCACCGATGGATATCTGACTGGCATGTAAGATTCCTTTTGCCCCGTTATCAAACTTCAGCAGACAATTGACATCATCATCAAGCAAGCGTCCTTCAACAAAAGTTGTCAATTGTGCACAAATTTCGGTTATTTTCAATCCTGTGATGTATTCGGATAGATTCTCAGCATGAGTACCAATATCACCTACACAACCGCCTGCACCGCTCTGATTTGGGTCTGTACGCCACTTAGCCTGCGCACTGTCTGTGTCTTCAAGTTTTGTAGCAAGCCAGCCCTGCGGATACTGCACAACGATTTTGCGTATTTCACCCAAATCGCCATCTGATACCATATCCTTAGCAAGCTTAACCATCGGATACCCCGTGTAGTTGTGCATAAGCCCAAAAGCACTGCCATTGGCTTCAATAATTCCCTTCAGCTCTTTGGCCTGCTGTGAGTTGAATGTTACGGGTTTTTCACACATAACATCAAACCCAGCCTCAAGAAACTTTTTCGCAATATCAAAATGCAGATGATTAGGGGTAACGATAGACACAAAATCTATCCTCTTTTCTACTGGCAAAGCCAATTCTGCATCAATCATTTCCTCATAACCGCCGTAAACTCGTGACTTATCAAGACAAAGTTCTTGAGCCATCTGGAAACTTTTTTCAGCTTTAGAAGAAAAAGCGCCTGCTACAAGCTCTATTTTACCATCCATCAAAGCTGCCTTGCGATGCACCTCACCGATAAAAGCACCGGGACCGCCGCCAATCATACCCATTCTTAATTTAAAATTTTTCATAAAAGCTCCTGTTTCACCTCGATTTAATTCTATTATATATTTTCCAAGGACTCCATATTATCACCACATGGCGTTTTGAAAACAACTGGAGCAACCCAGCGAACAGCATTGCTAATAACCTTCATAACACTCTCATTGTAATATATCGGAAATGTCTCATGTCCTGGACGAAAGTAGAATATCTTGCCATTACCTCTTTGCCATGTACACCCGCTTCTGAATACCTGCCCACCTGCAAACCATGAGATTAAAAGCAGTTGGTCGGGTTCAGGTATATCAAAACGTTCTCCATACATTTCGGTATGTTCAAGTTCAAAATAATCACCAATACCTTGCACAATAGGATGTGAATGATTTACAACCCAAAGCCTTTCTTTTTCACCAGACTCACTCCATCTGAGATTACAACTGGTACCCATCAGGGCTACAAAAATCTTTGAAAGATGTGAAGAATGCAGTGGTATAAACCCCATGCCTTCATTAATTCTTGCCTTGATCTTTGCAACAAGCTGATCCTCAACCTTATGATGAGCAGCATGCGACCACCAAATAAGAACATCTGTTTTCTCAAGCAGTTCATCAGGTAAACCTTGACAAGGATCTTCAAGTGTAGCGGTAACTACTTCAAAGTCTCTTTCTTTTTTAAGATCATCACCAATAGCATTATGTATACCATTGGGATAGATCTTTGCAACTTCCTGATTGGTCCTTTCATGCTGAAACTCATTCCATACGACAACTCTTATCTTATTCATTTAGCCTCGCAGAATATTAAAAGTTAAAATTGGTTAAAACTCTATTGTAATTCTACGTTATAGCCGGCTTTTTCTCTACAAATATAATCCAGCGGTATATTTTCAACAACAGCTTTTATGGCATTTAAGTCCATATTTTTAATACTTTTACAAAAGGCTATCGATCGTCATTAAGCAATCTTAAGTTATTGGGTTAAATTACATATTGACTTTATTGAACAATTTTACGAAAATACATATGTTACTTTAACAATATAATTTCGGTGCCTTATAAATGACACTTAAAACCCCAAATATATTTGATAACGACTTTCCCAAAATAAGACTTTCTATCTGTCAGGTTTTCACCGAACAGTGGAAAGTTGAAGATAATTATTCAAATCTGCTTAAAGCTATCGATCAGGCGGCAAAAGATGATGCGGAAATAGCAATTACACCCGAATGTGTATTCCACGGCTACGGCGATCAGAATTCTGCCCAAAGCCAAAAGCTGCTTTTAGATGCCGCCGAGCCGATAGACGGTGAAAAGATATCGTTATTAAGGGAAAAAGCCACGGCCAACAATATGTATATCCTGATTGGTTTCGCAGAGCTTGGCGATAATTACAAAATATACAACTCAGCAGCCTTGATATCAAATACCGGCGAGATAGTATATGTCTACCGAAAGGTACATTGCAGAGATTTTGAGGACATAATACATGATGGCTATTTCACTGCAGGCGACAATTTTTATTCAGAGCCTCTCAATTTGAAAAATGGCACGTTCAATATTGGAACCATGATATGCTTTGACAGAGAGCTGCCTGAATCAGTTCGTTCATTACGCTCTCTGGGAAGTGAACTTATTATGTGTCCATTAGCAACCAATACAAGCGATCTGAGCAGATTAAATGAAAAAGCCGACAATGAAACCCTAACACGAATACGAGCGGCTGAGAATGAAGTATTCATCGTTGTTGTCAATCATGCAGGTCGCTTTAACGGCGGCAGCTTTATCGTAGGGCCAAGCGGTGAAACGGTACTCCAGCTTGATGACAAGCCGCAAGTGAAGACATTGGACCTGCCTGTGGGAGTAATATCTCAAAATTTCCACAATAACCCTCTGGGATGGATGGGATGGGGATACCGACGAACTGATGTTTACAATAAATATTTAGACTTTTAGCATGTATAGAACTTTAATTTGTACTTATAATTGGTATTGAATATGAGCAACTACATAGTTTTACTTAAACAAGTACCCGATATTTCACAGATAACTGATAATGTTTTCAATCCTGAAACCGGTACGCTTATAAGAAGCAAGCTTTCGAATGTAATAAACGAGCTTGATGCCGAAGCACTTGGTTTTGTAAATCATATGCAAACTATATCGGATCAGAAAGATTCCAAGGTAGTTACTATAAGTATGGGACCGCCCTCTGCTGAAGAAGTACTCAGGTATTCTCTCGCAAGGCTGGCTGATACCGCCATACTGCTTTCGGACCGCAAACTCGGCGGTGCCGACACATGGGCAACGGCCAACCCCCTTTCCTTTGCCATAAGAAAAATTGCCAAGGAAATATTCAATGGAGACGATGACTTCTATATCGTCAGCGGAATGCAGTCTGTTGACGGCGATACCGCTCAGGTTCCACCACAGATTGCCTCAGAGCTAAATGTTCCATGTGTAGCATATGCGACAGAAGCCCACTACCAAAACGGGCGTTTTGAGTTTACAAGAATAATCTCCGGCGGCAGCCAGGTAGTTGCCGTAAAATCAAAACCGGCAGTAATAACTGTGGCCAAGTATGAGTACCCGCTGTTCTCCACTCTGGAGGCGACAAGAATATCTGACAAAACCGAGGTCATACATTGGACCGCTGATGATATTGAGGCCACCGGTATAGGCGTAAGCGGATCTAAAACGCAAGTAATACAGGTTTTCCCTCCCGGCAAAACACAAAGAAAATGCCGACAGATCAAAGATGTAAAAGAATTTGCAGATATCATCATAAAGAGCTCTAAAGCTGATGAGCAGGAAAGTGAAGAACAAGCCGCTTCAGGCTATATACTTCCTAAAAACAGAAAAAGTCTGCTGCAAAGAGATTTCGAGAGTACAGACAAGGAGAATGAACACTACAAGATATTGACCGACAAACTCAACGAACTTGGAATTGACAAAACAGACGATCTGACAGATGAGAAAAAGAAAAAAGTAGTAGATGCCCTGTCGGATCTATTTCACGGCAAAACTCTCAATGACATGATAGATGGCCTTGAATCAACAAAACCGTTTTATAACGGAGATGTATGGGTAATAGCCGAAACTCACAAAAACGAGATACACAGCTCAACTTTTGAGCTCTTGGGCAAAGCACGCCAACTCGCCGATTCACTTGAAAAGAATGTCGGAGTCGTAGTAATGGGCAACAACGTTGAAGGATTCAGCGACGAGCTCATCTATGCAGGTGCTGATACAGTTTATATAATAGACAACCCTTTATTATCTGAATTTGAACCAAATTGCTTCAAGAAGGTTTTGTCTGCAATAATAGAAGATTATCGGCCGCAGATAGCACTTTATTCTGCAACACCGCGTGGAAGAGTACTTGCTCCTATGACAGCCTATGGCCTAAACTGCGGACTTACCGCTGATTGTACTTCGCTGGAAATTGGCGATGTAAGCAGAAAGAATGAGATCGCGATTCTCATGCAGACACGCCCTGCCCTTGGCGGAAACATCATGGCAACGATTTATACGAAAAATTCCACAACTCAAATGGTTACCGTAAGACCTGGTGTAATGAAACGTATTGCCGATGACCCCGGAAGAAAAGGAGAAATTGTAAGATTCAAAATAAACCTTTCCGAATCCGACAGAGCTGCAGAAATCATCAGAACCGAAGAGTCTTGCGGTGGAGCAAACTTCGAATCAGAATTGATAGTCTGCGGCGGCAAAGGTTTGCAGTCTCAGGATAACTACGAGAACATAACTCAAAAATTGACGGATATAATGAGGGATAAGCTCCACCTGTCGGCAGAAAAAGGCGCAACAAGGGCTGCCGTTGAACAAGGTTTCATCGACAGGCCGTATCAAATCGGACAAACAGGTACTTCAATAGGCCCCAAGATATATCTTGGACTCGGCGTAAGCGGAGCAATACAGCATATGATAGGTATCGCTAATACCAAAACCATATTCGCGGTCAATAATGATCCTGAGGCTCCGGTATTCAAGCAATGTGATTATTATATGATCGACAGTGTTGAAAATGTTGTACCAAAATTAATTGAAGCTTTCAAAAGCATCTGAATCTACGAGGAATAGAACAGTGAGCACAGAAAAGCAAAAAAAGATAGATACATTAATCATAGGAGCCGGCAGCGCAGGGCTTTCTGCGGCGTTGAGACTTAAGAATCTTAAACCGGATCAGACTATATGCGTTATCGATAAAGCGGCATCTGCGGGTAATCACAACCTGTCGGGGGCTGCCATTGAAAAAAACAGTCTTCACGAGCTTCTCGATTCGGTCTGCCCGAGCTGGGATAAGTCAATCGCTGAGGGGCAATTACTGTCGAGAGAAGTGGATAAGGATTTGGTTTATATGTTCCTGAGCTCAAAGTTCAAGGTAAACATGAAACCTTTGATCAACCTTGCAAAAGCCTTTGGGCTCGGACCGGGACAAATGCAGCATAAAGGAGACTATCTTCTGTCTGTCAGCAAGCTTTCAAAATGGCTCTCAGATCTCGCAATCGAAAAAGGAATAGAAGTAGTCTACGGCTTCAGCGTAAAAGATATTATATTCGATGAAGGTAAAGCAAGCGGCGTTATACTCACTGAACAAGGATTGGATAAGGATCGCAATAAACAGCCCAATTATGTTCCCGAGGAAAAAGTGTATGCCGATCAAATCATATTGTGTGAAGGCTGCGATGGGCTCGTAACAGAGAGCTTCATAAAGAAAGCCGGGCTCAAACGTAAGACGACCCAACTATACTCGGTCGGTGTCAAAGAAATAATTAAAGTCAGCGATCAGCAGTATGAGGATTTCGGTCATAATACAAGTGTTCACGCAATGGGATATCCTATATGGATGCCTGTTAAAGGCCCTGCCATGTTCGGCGGCGGCGTGTTGTATGCTATGGGCGACAACAATATTGCCGTTGGAATGATAACCGCACTCGACTGGGAAGAATGTGATTTCAATCCCCAGGATGCCCTTGAGAACTTTAAGCATACAGAATTTGTAAGCCGATATATCAACGGAGGCAAGGTTATTGAAGCAGGGGCTAAAATGATACCCGAGGGAGGCTGGCTCGCCGTTCCCAGAGATGTCAAAACTAATTCAATCGGAAAAGCTAATGTGATAATAGCTGGCGACAGTGCCGGCTTTGTAAATATGCAGAAGATCAAAGGTGTTCACAACGCCGTAAAGTCAGGTCTTCTTGCTGCACAGGCAATCGCTGAAACAGAAGATAAAAGCAGAATAGCCGAAAAATATACCGACTTGATCGACAACAGTCCTATAGCAAAAGAACTGAGGCCCGCTGAAAACTATCGACAGACGATAGCCAAATTCGGTATGGAGATCGGTCTTCCTCTTTCTGCGATAGCATCTATTCTGCCGCGATGGAAGATCGAGCCTGACTATGACACAATGAAAACGAAAAAATACAAGCTAAAGGGCAACAAGGAGTTTGATAAAGATACTTTCACCTCGCTTGCTTCAACCATTCATCGTGAAGAGCAGCCATCGCATCTTTTGATACTGGATTCATCGCCTTGTCTTGAATGTAAGGAAAAATTCGGCAGCCCGTGCATCACTTTCTGCCCCGCCGGTGTCTATGAAGAGATAACCGGCACGCTTAAAGCTGCAAATCCCTCAAACTGCCTGCATTGCAAGACCTGCCAGAGGAAATGTCCTTACGATAATATACGATGGACGGTCCCCGAAGGCAGCGGCGGCCCCAAATACATAAACATGTAAAGACAAGTCAGGATGCTGTTGACTTAAGGCTCAGATCAACCTGAAACTCACGTGGGCAGCATCCCATATGCTTCTTGAATACAGTAGAAAAATACTGACTGGATTCAAAGCCGCATTTAAAAGCAACGTCGGTAATGCTCTTGAAATTCTCACTTAAAAGCATTTTCGCAGCTTTCTGAACTCGACAATAGTTCAGGTAGTTGAGCGGAGTCATGTTTGTTATTTCTTTGCAGTAAAGACTGAATCGACTTCGTCCCAAATTACACTGCTTGGCCATATCTTCAAGGGACCAGAGATAATCAACCTGATCCTTAAGCTTCGAGAGAAATATCTCAACCGTTCTTCTGGTATTCACAAGATTTGGATTGAGTTTTATATCTTTCTTCTGAAGCAGCTCGTATAATTCAAGAAACAGTTCGTTTATGAGAAGCTTCATGCGTGTTTCTGCATTTTCCGGCTCCACCTCAGATATAGCCTTGGCCATATTTTCAAAACATCTCTCAATCGCTTTATTAGCCCTCCATACAGATTGCTCATTATGGCTCAGAAGCTCAGTAAGGTGATTAATTTCTTTTCTGGAGAACACCATCCAGTCGGGCCAATCCCATTTGTCACTGGGGCGTCTTACGCCAAGATCGATTATGAGCCAATGAACCCTGCTGGCATCTATCTCCGGATTCCCTACCTTGTGAGGCTGCCACGGCCTTGTAATTGTCATATAACCGCTGTCAAGAGAATGGTCCTGCCCATCGATTGAAAAATCTAATTTGCCGCTGGAAATAAATCCGAGCTCAAGCCCTTCATTGCGATGTTCACCAAGCCCCCAATTTTGTCGGTGCTTAGCATCCCAAACACAGTATAAGCACAATTGAGGCATTACATTGGCAGGCAATCTTTTACCGGGGTAACTTCGCCGGCCATAACCGTCAAGAAATAACTCCTCTTTGTCAGCGGCATTTTTCAATGGCTCGCAACTGTCGGCTCGATATAAGGCCAATGAATCATAAAATATAGCGGGCTGGCTTTTTTGTGTCTGCTTTACCATATTTAACCTATCCAAAAAATATTTCAAAGTTAACACTTTTATCTTAGAGGAATTACGCAGGCTGAGAATTACAAATTATACCACTAATTTCAATCTGGTATATCATACTTAAACCTGGCATAAAAACTACTAAGCTTAAATTAGTGATTTCATTATACCAAAAAACATTGGAGCGCTCCAGCTTTTTATCAGATTAATTCCACTTTCAATCACAAGCAATCATTCTTCGGAAAAATAAAGGCGTAAAAACCTATTGTATAATCACTTACGTAAAACGCAGTAAATACAGATTTATAAAAGACAGCTTAACGACTCGATCTTCCCGAAAAAATTGCCTTTATTTTCATATTTTACCACTTTACGAAGCAGTAAAAAAACAAAATTTCATACCTCACGAATACTGGCAATTTATGTTGACAATAAATGGCTAAAATGTTAAACTAAAACCCTAATTGGAACGCTCCAATAATATTAATAAACGAGTAAATTATGAAGAACATCCAAAAATCCTTATACGAGTATATCAAAGAGCTTGAAATAATAGACACACATGAACACCTTGTATGTGAGAAATATCGTCTTGAGCGTAATATCGACATCTTTACGCTTATGCATCTTTATGAATATGTCGATATGACCTCGGCAGGCTACAAACCTCGCAATGGCGAAAATGTATTCGTCAATAATCTATTTACTGATGAGTCTGTAGATATAGATGAGAAATGGAAAAGAGCGTGGCCTCACCTCCAGAACATCAAATACGGCAGCTACTACCGTCCGACCAAAATACTGCTCAAAGACCTTTACGGAGTGGATGACCTTAACGAGACAAACTACAAGGAAGTCAGCGAAAAGATAAATAACGCAAATAAGAAGGGGCTATACAAACGTATACTCCGCGATAAGTGCAATATCAAATACAGTCTCGTCCAGAACGGAACCGTAACCGATCAGGACCCTGCGGATATATTCGTCCCCCTTTTTGCTGATGTAAACTCTTATCAGCTCGAAAACGACAACTTTATTAGGACACTGGAAAAACATTTTGATTCCAGTATTGAAGACCTCGATACATATACAAGCTTTCTCTGTTCTTTCATGGAAGAAATGAAGAAACTTGGCGCTGCGGGGTTCAAAATAGCATCGAATTATAACGTTGAGCCAAACATCAAAGAAGCATCGAATTCTTTCAAAAAAGTGCTTAAAGGTGAAAAGGCTGATGTCAATCTGCAATCCGCAATACTGGACTCTATACTTAAAAAGGCGGCAGAGCTTGACTGGCCTGTTGCCGTCCATTGCGGCGTCTGGTGGGACTACAGGACAGTAGATCCCAAAAACATGATTGATCTGATACAAAGACATACGAACACAAGGTTCGATCTTTATCACCTCGGGATTCCGGACGTAAGAGATACCATATTTCTCGGCAAAAATTTCCCCAATGTCTTTCTGAACCTGTGCTGGACATATCTGGTATCACAATCTATAACAGAAAATGCGATAAATGAGATAATCGACACAGTGCCCGTTAATAAAATATTTGCTTTCGGAGCAGATTCCTGCTGGTCAATAGAACAAGTTTACGGGCATTATATAATTGCCGCGGAAACACTTTCAAGAGCTTTTGCCAAACGTATTGACCAGGGGCTGCTTGAAATCGATGATGCAAAGCATATTCTGAAGATGTGGCTTTACGACAACCCAGTAAACTTCTATAAATTATAATCAGGCCCCTGATGTTCCTAAGCGTAATAATACCTGTTTTGAATGAAGGCAGAAAGCTCACAAGGCAGATGCGAAGGCTGTGTCCCTATCTGAGCAGCACATTCATTGACTCGGAGATTATTATTGTAGATGACGGCAGTACTGATGATGCAGCTGAAAATGCGAAAAGCTTTCAGGATGCTTGCGACAATGTAAAAATACGAATCCTCAAAAACACCTCAAACATGGGCAAAGGATACGCCTTGCGAAAAGGAATAACCGCATCAAAAGGCGAATATGTCTGTTTTCTTGATTGCGGCGACTGCGTTAAAAATGAATATATCCGCATCGGACTTGAATATACAATAAAACATGGTGCCGATATCGCGCACGCCTCAAGACACCTGGCAAAGAGTAAAATAGTAACGGGTCAAAGCTTAAGACGAAGACTCGCAAGTTCGGTATTTCGCCGGTATATGAGAAAAAAACTCAACCTTCCGGCATTTTTAACGGACACTCAATGCGGCTTCAAAATATATAAAGGTGATGTCGGCAGAAAACTCTACTCTCAAAGCAAATGTAACGGGTTTCTTATAGACATTGAAATAATAATATTCGCCTTGAATCAAGGGTATAAGATCAGAGAATTCCCTATTAAGTGGAAATGCGATAGAGACAGCAGACTAAATCTGTTAAAAACCTTGCTGCTTGTCAAAAAAGAAATGAAAAAGCTCTCAGCTCTCAGAGTTCCTTAAGCCGACTTTTGACCAGTCACCATAGATCAAGGTCTGATTCTTATCCTTATCGCATAAAATAACCATAATATCATCCTCAGAATTACATATCCTTTTAACATCTTCATTGGGCATGATCATAAACGCAGTAGAGAGGGCATCAGCAACAACAGCATCGTAAGAACACACCCATACGGCCCTTTTACCCTCAAGCGGCATCGAAGTAAAGGGGTTGATTATGTGCCCACCTTTACGAAGCCCCGAACTGCTTAACGAGAAACCGTCAAGATAAGCGTAGTAAGCATTCACACTTCCCGCTATATCTGTTATTCTTACCGGCCATCCCCTAAGCTCATCAACCTTACCAAAGGCCGTTACAGAGCTGTAACCGCCGTGTATCAGAAAATTTTCGATATCCCATTCACGAAGCTGCCCTGCCATTACCTCAACTGCATACCCTTTGCCAATGCCTCCAAGATCAATCGCGACATTATCAGACAAGACCTCGACTGTAAAATCATCCTCATTCAAGATCAATTTATCAAAAAGGCAATCGTGAGAACAATCTTTTCTTATGGGTTTAAGGTCCTTATCAACAGATATGTCAAAGTAACCATCACTAAGCTCATATATCTTCCTGCTGACCTTCAAGCATTCAAATGTATGAAGGCTCACAACGACTTTTTGACCGGCACTCAAGTTGTTTATCTGCGATATATCACTATTCTCAACATAGCGGCTGAGATCATTCTCAAGAGCAGCAAGTGTCCTGGATGCCTCGTAAGCAGCGGATTTAGCATACTGATGATCTTCATGGTTTATATAAAATTCAAAGACAGAAGCCATTGCCTCGCATTCAAATTTCACAACATCATTTTGTAGGTTTTCATTACTCATTAAAATCCTTTGCGTAAACATCAAATCTCACATCGGGACGAATCTCAAGCTGATTATCTGACAAATATATCCATAAACTTCTCTCTCCCGGCTTCTCCCTGTCATAAATCATTTCCGCTAAAGAAGAGTTCATCTTCTCTGACACCACAACAACATCAAAAGGGTCTTTAATCTGCTCAACATCATCGTAATATCCTACATTACTAAATTTTCTTAAATACCAAGGCAGAGGCCAATAATCGTTACCTGATGCAGCAACCGCTATACTGATATCCTCATATCCAGAGACTTCACGATACTCATCTATAATCAGACTAAACATTTTTACATCTTCAGTCGGATGCGAATAAGCATAAGGATTAGAAGAATCACAGTAAAAAACAAAATTCACGAAATAGCATTCAATTAACTGCACACATATAATGATACAGATTATTGCTGAAGCTGCTATATTTTTCATTTTCAGGCAACAGCAGGTAGAAATACGGCCCCAATAAATTGCGGCGACAATAGTAAAACCATAGTAAAATGTGAGCATGCACCATGGAGTTTTGTAAGGTATCACGCTGTATATCAACAGCAGACTTACTGAGTAAGCGGCAATAAATCTACACTGAAAACAGTATTCGGCTCTTTTACTAAACAGAATTTCATAACATCCGAGTGCCGCCGTCAAAAGGATAAGTGCCTCTGAAAAAACAAAGCCATTGCTTGCTTTTGAATAAAGCAGGAGTTTGAGATAATAGTACCAAGGATGATTATGAACGCTTTCTCCTGCACCCTTAGCGGCATAAGAACCCCAGTTGCTAACAGGATACGATATACCGCTCATGTTGCTGAAAAAAGAGCTGTAAAACAAGACATATACACCTGCTGCAATAAAAATAAACAAGTAGGCATGTCTTGTCTTTACGATATTCTTAAAAAAAATACGATCAAGTTTGGTTCCGCCAGAATTGGCATTAGCTAAAGTAAACGCTGGAACTATTGCTGCTATAGAGATAATAAACGTCTCTTTTGTAACGATCATTAAGCCCAAAAACAAACCCGCTAAGATAATATCAGCAGGTTTTCTTCTGCGCAGATAATTACAAAAGCATAAAACAAACCCGTAGCTAAAAAGTACGAGAAATATTTCCTGAATGTAATAACGGCTGTAATAGACCAAAGCAGGAGAGACCGCTATCAAAAAACAGCATATCAATGAGGTTCTTCGATCCTTAGTATCCCATAAAAACAGCGGCATTAACATCAGTAATATACCGCCAAAGGCCGGTACAATTCGCAAATCGAATTCGCTAAGATGCTCAAAAACCTTGATTCCCGCTAATTTAACAGGAATCAAGGTAAGGTAGTTAAGTATTGGACCATGATAATCCGATGGATCATACCTGTAATAGTTATCTTCTAACAGATAACCAAATTTAACCGCATGGACCGCTTCATCTGTATGCATTGGACGGACATCCAAAAGCCAAAGCCTTGACGCCGCCCCAATGATCAATACGGTAAGAATCGAAATAATATAGAGTTTCTGCCTCATTCTACAGGTTTGCCATAAACCTCAACCTCTATGTAGTGATTAAGCTCACTGCTTGTATTGCCGTTACTGTACAAACGTACATATCTGGCCTTATGACCTTTAGCATTGATCAGGCGGCCTTCGTAAGTTTCAATATAACTGAGATCATTACCAACACCCAATCCGGCTGAATTATCATGATCGTTATTGTATACAGTTATCGGATCAACAATAAAATCAGGGTCATTGCTTAACTGAACTATCACGTCATTGTATACTCTCGCCTGTTTATGGAAATGCCACAATGCTATAGCATAGATCTCACACTCCTGCTCAAGATCAATTGTTACATATTGAATAAATGGCCCTAATTCAACGTAGCTGCCATCAGCCGCTTCTTTGTCGCCATCTGTAACCATTTCAATATCGCCAATTATAGGCTCATCATCAGATGATGTGACGGGTTTATCTATTGCTAGATTTACGGTACCTTCTGGTACAAGCATCGCCTCTCTCTTGGTGCCTGGCTTTTCAAGATTAGGTACATTTATGTTTTGAGGCGTGCCGACAAACATTGGCTTAGGCAGTTCAATTTCCAATTCTACAGCCTCTGGTTGAGACTTAGCCGGCACTTGTTCGACCGTTTTATTTTCTTCGACAGGTTTTGATTGTCCGGCACCATCATTCTTCTTACAAGAATTAAGTAATACTAAACAGGCAATTAAAGTCAGGATAGATATCAGTTTAATTTTTCTCATTGATCAATTCCTCATACTAATCATTATATATACAAAAAATTCTTATTTCAAAACATGACTAATTCAGATCAAATCATTTGGCAGACTTACAAGTACTCGATATTAATGCTGTGTATAAAAACACAATACCAATAACTGTAAATATTGCAGCAGTGATTTTGTGCATTTCCATAAACATATGCTGAGCCTCAGTACCGAATACCTTGAACATACTCAGAAGTATAGACAGAAGCAACGGCACAAACAAAATACAAAGAACCCAAAAACTGAGCTTCATAATAGATTGTAACAAATTATCAACTTGCTTGTCTTGCTGAACAGATGTCAAAGGCATATGAAAATTAAGTCTCATCCGTTCGCTGGTAAATATGAGATACAGAATAAACAACACAGAAAATGCACCTGAAACAGGTACGTGTATCATCATTATATAACCGGAAATGCTTTCTCCTTTGACAAGCGGATTATAGAAGCCGCTTATAAAAAGAATAACAAAACATGCCAGGATAGCCAAAGAAATAAGCACCCCTATAAGCTTCCAGAAATTTTTCAAGAGCTTTTCAAAATTTATCGGCCATATCCAGCTTACATCAGGCTTACTGAAAGTGTATTTCTTAAAGAATCGCAAATACACATAGTGCATCACAGAAGAGCATATAACAACCAGTAAAACTATTTTAAAAATCAAATTAAACATTTCGCATCTCATTCAATATTAAAGAATCAGGCTCTATCTGATTTATTTCCAAAAATTTTAGTAAGGAAATTCAGCCCCTTTAATCCGTAAAGAATTATAATCATAAACACCAGCAAAGCTGAGATTGTCAATACAGCCTTTAGATACGGACGAAATACAAAGGAACTTGCAAATAATTTATTGTAAAGAGGATCAATGTTTTCAAATTCATGCATAAACTTGAATCTCCCGGTATCGGAAGCAACCATGCTTTGGACCTCTACCTTTCCAAAAATGAAGGCTGACTCAGGATTATGGCACTCTTTACAGTTCTTTGCGCCAAGCGAATTTTCAACAGCCCTTACATCGTGAGCAACAGCCCATTTATAAGGTTTTGCCGCTTCATGCTCAACACTTGACAAATTCTCTCCCTCAAGGCTGTACAGCAAGCCCCCGGAGACATAGCCGCATTTCTCTGCATTAAGAGAGCTCTGGAGATTTTTAATAACTTCTGCGATCATCTCTTCACTGAGTCCCTTATCTGATTCATAGCCCTTTAATGCAGGCTTAACTATCTTCTGCAAATCATCAATAGAAACAGGTTTAATATCTTCCCCGTTCACTATTGCCCAGTAAGAAGGCCACAAGATATTATGAGGAGCAATCTTACCATCTTCCGCTTCAGCATAAACTGGTGAGATAATTGTTGGCCCTGAACGATCTTTATCGGAGTGAACAATTCCAAGCTGATGAGCCTTGGATGTCTTTATTCTGGTAGTTTCCTCTTCAGGTTTTATACCGCTATGGCACGCCGTACAAGAAAGCTTTTCAAAATGCACTACCGGCAGCCCCTTATGCTGTGCTTCCGGAGAGCCGAGTCTTCCGCTTTCATGACATTGCTTGCAAGTCATTTCTCCAGCCAGAATATTCCCGGAAGCCTCATTTTCATAGCCCCTTACCATATTGTGATCAACCCCATTTCTGTGGCAATCTACGCAATTCAATCCCGACGCCATATGGACATCTTCATCATTAGCCCATTCATGAACATCTTCAGCATCTTCAATATCTGAATGGCAGAAGTAGCATCTCTCATCCTGGACCTCACCAAGTATCTCGAAAAGTATCCTGTCCTTGCTGTCAAAAACGCCATCGCGATACTCTACAGTAGGAGGCTTTAGACCATCATCAAGCATATCAGGCATATAAGGATCGTAAGTATCGGGCATCTTGGCAGCACTGCCGCTTACACTCGCAAGCTCGCTTGCACCTGCTGCAGCCCAACGATTATTTTCCCTTGCTACCTGAATAGCATATTCTTTCTGATCCTGACCAGGATGAGCATTATGACAGGCCAGACAGTTAGCTTCAAGATTACCTGAAACAAACTGACGCATTATCTCTTCCGGCTTGTCACTTTCAACCTCGCCAGCACCTCCACCGGGAGTTTGAATACCAAATCTCTTGGTGAACTGCCAGGTAGTCATTCCTATATCTTCCGGATCAAAAACGCCGGGCCAATCTCTGTAAGAGAGAGGAATCTGCGTATAGAGAGACTTGTCGAAATATATCCATGGCTCTCCGGATCTGCCGGAATAGGCCCCTTCATCAGTGGAATTAAAGTGCATACCATGCGATATTTTTTCATATTCATGACATTGGCCGCAGGTCTGACTTGTAGAGAAAGGCATGAGGGGATCATCATCCGGCAGGATCTTCACACCTTCTTCATCATATATTTCGATTAAGTGAACAGGCATTGCCCGGCTGCCATCACTTTCCTTAATGATGAGCTTCTCATCATCAGCACTGCTCAGAAAAGCGTAACCCAATATACAAACCAGCACAAGTAACATGCGTGATGTGTTTTTATCTTTCACCTTTGCAGTCTCCATTCAACAGCCATGCAGTTAAAATACCTCTTATTTGATTATATCACAATATAAGGATAAATCAAACATTAGGTCTGTTTCATACAACAAAATCTTCTTCTGAGAAAGTAAGTTTTTCACCTTTTTCAATGGCTTCGTTAACTTTCAAGACAGTTACAGCACTCTCAAAACCAATTTCAGGAGGACAATTGAGAGTAGTTTTACCACGAACAGCATCAAAGAAATTCTCAAGATGCGGCTGGTGATACTTCTTATCCATAGTAGCATTAATACCGTAAGCAGGCGGAGCTTCTGTTTCTCTGACATCCAGCAGCGAGCCGCTGTCTTCAGTTTTTTCCGGCTTTTTCTCTGCGACAGGCTCTGTTATTATACCCGCC
Organism: Sedimentisphaeraceae bacterium JB056; assembly: GCA_044440125.1. GTDB lineage: Bacteria > Planctomycetota > Phycisphaerae > Sedimentisphaerales > Sedimentisphaeraceae > JBITAJ01. The sequence goes on from JBITAJ010000022.1 coordinate 388,113, forward strand.
TTGACCCATTTCTCCCAATCAGGAGATGATGGCTCTCTGTATATGCCACCTCTTGAAGACGACTCTGAAATAAACAATGTTCCCTGGTCGCCCATAAATGTCTCATAATATCCACCATTACTATTTGTGGTAAGAGTTTGATAGTACGCCCTTACCATACCCTTTGGCGTTGGATATTCATATATCGCAAGTACATTATCATACCACTGGTGTGTCTTGGGATCATAATAATCAGTCCCGCCGCTTGCCATTACAGAGCTTGGTTTAGTATCAAGGAACCAGTTATAAATATCAATCTGGTGAGAGCCGAGGTCAACTATAGGCCCGCCGCCTAACCCCTTGTACCAACGCCAGTTCCTGAATTGCTGCATATCCTCAAAACCAAACTTATTAAGCAGCTCAGTGTCAATAGATGCTTTTTCCGGCCACCCAAGCAAAGGTTTGGCAGACCTGTTCCACTGCCCATTTATATTTGTAATGCGGCCAACTAAATCAGCTTCATTGATTATCTTATCGTAACAATGCTGATACCTTGGATTGCTTCGTCTCTGGTGGCCTATCTGAAGGAGTTTACCCGTCTCTCTGGCCGCAAGGACCATTTGTTTGGCCCCTTCGATAGTATTGCTCATCTCTTTCTCGCAATACACATTGAGTCCTGCGTTGAGACAATCAACGGTTTGCTGTGCATGCCAGAAATCAGGCGTCGCAATTATTACAGCATCAAGGTCCGTTTCTGTCGCAAGCATCTCTTTGTAATCAACATAAGAATTGACCGTATGCTTGTATGCCTTGAGCATCCTTGATACTTTTCTCAGGTTGTAGGCTTCCCATATATCACATACAGCCTTAAATCTTATACCGGGTATTTTCAAACATGTATTTACCAATACCTGTCCCTGCTCACCGGCACCTATTATAGCTACGTTAAGATCGTCGCTTGAAGATCCTGCTGCCCTGCCTGTCATGGCGGTAGCCATGCTTATACCGGCGCCGGCAATAGCTGTTGTTTTCAGAAAAGTTCTTCTGTCCATCTTAATTTTTTCAGTATTCATATCAGTAATAACCTCTCGATTAAGTTTGTATAAATTAGTTTTCGGGTAGCTCTATAATCCATATATTGCGGAACTTCACTGAATTCAGATGATCCTGCAGAACCAAAGGAAGCTTGTCAGCATGAGCATTATACTTGTTTTTGAGTACTCTCTCAGGTCCTTCACCTTCGGCAATAAGCATGCCTTTAAGCTCAAAATGATCCTGAACTAAGACTCCGTTATGAAAAACCGTCATATAACCAGGCTTTGTAAGCTCACCATCTTGATCGAATCGCGGACGTCTGAAAACAATATCATAGCTTTGCCATTGTCCCGGTTCTCTCGAAACATTGAAAATCGGCGGATTTTGAGCATAAATAGCGGAAGCTTGTCCATCAGGATAAGTTGTATTATTGTAAGAATCAAGGATTTGCACCTCGTACATACCCATCAAATAAACACCGCTGTTACCCCGCATCTGTCCCTGCCCTTCAACCTTGTCAGGAGATGCCCATTCAACATGAAGCTGACAATCACCAAAGCTCTGATTGGTCCTTATGCTGTTGAGAATTCTCTTTCCTTCAGAATCTCTCAAATCGGCAACTTCCATATAACCATCTTCAACTTTCCACAAAAACGGTTGAGGATCGCCATTGGTCATATGCCATTGCGAAGTATCTTCTCCGTCAAATAGTATGATCGCATTCGATGGTGCATCCCCGCAATTCTCGCCAGGTGTTATAACCGGCGGCTGCGGTCTGTCAGGATCATTGATCTTCCATGTATCAGCAACAGCGATATTCTCTGTATTATTGCAGCCGCTAAAAATCAAAACGCAGCTTATTAACGATAATGTAACTAATATTCTGTATTTCATAATAACCTCAATTCATTTATAATTCGGTGTAAAGATGACCTGCCTCTGCTTTGAGTCCTTCATTCCTTGTGTTATCACGTATCTTGCCTATAATTTCTTTCATCTTATCCTTGTCAACATCCCATCGAACCCACCATCCGAGTTTGACGGCTGCAACTTCTGCCTCGGCCTTGAGCTGAGGATCATCTATATACTCTGAGACCATAAGAAATGCCTTTGGAGATTTCGTACTGCTCAAGCCGGAGAAGATCATACGCTTTTCCTGTACTGTTTCAGCAAGCTCCATAGCTTTGAAATACAACTCAGCGGTCTCATCGTTAGGTCTGTCGGAAGGCAAACCGATAAGCTTTATGAATCCTCGTAATGAAAGAATGCGTTTCTTTTTATCCGGAGATTTTTTTGCATATTCAAACAATTTCTCTTTAGGCTTATCAGTAGGCCATTTAGAAAGCGCGTCAATAGCAGCGTACTGCATATCCAGATCATCACCCGACAAAGCCATCTCAAAGACCTCAACAGAACTGTCGAGCCCAACACTGCCAAGTATATTAAGAATATGCTTCTTATTCTTTACATCCTCAGTTTTAACCCATTGCTCCTCTAATCCATTTACTTCAGCGGCTTTATCATCTGACTTATTAACAAGATTTATGAGTATTCTTTCAAGATATCTCTTCTCGCTTGAGCTATCGGTATTCAATAGCATATCGGTAAACTGAGTAATATACGAAGTGTCTGCAGCAAGTTCAAGGGCATTGAACGCTTCTCTTTTCACCTTTCTGTCATCGCTGAAGGTAAATTGTATCAGCTTAGCCGTTGCATCATTTATATAACGACCGCCGCAGGCTCTGACAAGCTCTATAAGAGACTCGCCGCTTTCACTGTCAAGAAGACTTATAATCTCTGAATCAATCTCTTCGCCACTTAAAGAATAAAGTGTATCTCTGGAAGCTTCAGCAATATCCACATCAGCTTGCGCTATTTTCGAGATAAGAATAAGAACACAGTCTTTATCATATATTTGTTTCATAGCTCTTATGGCTTCAATTGACTCGGGCTTAGGAGCTTCCTTGGCAAGATTTTTTATCATATCTAAAGCAAAAAGATTTCGAGAATCTGAAAGAGCTTTTAATACCTTAATTCTTTTCGAATCTGAAAACTGGGCATATCTTGAAAGTACGGCATCTGTAAACTTTTTGCCAGAACCGTTTCTGAGCAAATTGAGCATATTATAAAACGCAAATTCACCCGAATTCAGTTTATCAAAAACGATCATCGGATCATTCTTGCAAGATATCATGCCTTTCAAAGCAGCATACTTGAAATTATCCGCTGCTTCACTTGCCAATATCATTGAATAGGTATTCACTGCCGCCAATTTATTTGCTTTTTCAATATTTTCAGCACATCCAATCAGGGCGTTACAATAAACATTGCTCATCTCATCCGAGACATATCCTTCAAAAGATACAAGTTTTTCCAATGCTTCCTCCGTCCCTATCTCTCCAAGTGAATTTACCGAGGCATAGATCAAACTTGAATCAGAGGAACCATTCATTATACCGGAAACAGCCTCTGCCGCGCCGGCATACTTACGCTTACCAAGCATATTAATCACGCCCATTTGTGCATAATCAAGCTTAGGTAGTATTTCAACCAACTTCTGATTTACTATTTCAGTATCATTTTGCCTCAGTGCATACAATGCAATGTCTGCTGCCTCATCATCTTCGAGCATGTTTAAAAGAGCAGGCACCGAAATATCACTGCCAAAAACAGAAAGCTTGCGGCAGATATAATCTCTGGCCGCAAATGTCAGCTCATTTTCACTAAGAAGTTGTACAAAGATTTCTTCTATATCTTCTGTATCATGAGCCGCCACCTTACCATCAATATATGCATTCAATGGAATTAATGGTTCCCGACCTTTATTCCAGTCATAATCTTTAAGTACATCTACAAGTAAACCGATACCGCTCTTTTCAGTTGAAGGCGTATCATCAGCCTCCAAGTCGCCGGCGGCATATTGCAATCCGGCCAGCATATGAGCAAGCAACGGACTATTCCAGCAAAGCTCGTTATTGTGGCCAAGTGAACAATAAAAGACCCTTCCCTTACCGTATTTCCTTATCCAGCTTATACCGGTATCCATATCATCATCCTGAAGATCTTTCACTCCGGCAGTAGCGGGGTCGTTCATATCCAGACTCATCAACACCCTAAGTTTATCTCTTGAGTAATGACTGTTGGAAGTACGATATATCTCATCTTTTACATTAAACGACAAGCCGTTGAATGATTTAACAAGGGGATTGTCTGGATCATCGATTTTAACGGTCCAAACTCCGTCTGCGGTCCATGGATGCCCATTAAATATCGAACCCATCATCTGTGCGGCTTCAGGGAAATCATAAAAACTGTCAACGGCGGCATGTATGCCTACAACGCCTTTTCCGCTATTGACAAATTTAAGCAGTGCCTTCTTCTGAGCTTCATCAAAAGTAAGTTTAGTGGTGTTATTGAAACAGATAACATCAAATTTCGAAAGACCAGCATCATTGAAGATGTTCATATCAGAGCTTATCTCTGCTTCAAGAACCCCTGTCTTCTGCCCCATAATCTGCAAAGCTTCATTCCAGTAGGGTATAGAGCTGTGTCGGTAACCATTGCAGAGATCAAAAACAAGCACACTTCGCGGAGCCTCAACCGCGGCCTGCGGCTCAAAGTTGACAGCCTGCCTGATAGTCTCTTTTTCTTTATCACTCACGGCATTACATAAAGAAGCTGCCAAAAACACTAAAAATACGATATATTTTTTCATTGATATACTCATCTTATATCCAGTCTGAAATCATAGACAAAAACAAAAACTTATTTATCACATCACCCAGGGAGATCTCAATGATTTACCAAGCATATTATCTGCAGACGAATCATTGATGACTTTTTCAGCTATTGGATCGAATTTAAGTTTACGGCCAAGAAGCATGGATATCATGCCAAGCTGACCGGGCGAAACCGATCTATGTGCAATTTCACAGGGGGTGATCGTTTCGGACCTGCTTCTGACACAATCAAGAAAGTTCCTTTGATGACCTGGGGACCTGAACAGGTTTATTTCATTAGGTGAAAACTTTAAACGGAGCAACTCTCTTGAGCTTGCCTTTATCTCTCCCCTTGAGACAAACAGCCAGCCTTTCTCACCGGTCCATTTGATTCCCTGCTTCACATCCTCATTCTGGCTGCAAACCTTTATCGGGGGAGCATTCTTATAAGTAAGGTCTATATCAAATTCATAAGGACAGTTCCAGGCTCCTTGAGGAATGAACTTACCTTTTCCATCTATCTCAACGGGCCCTTCTCTATCAAGCCCAAGCGACCAGTGCGCTATATCAAGATGGTGGCCTATCCAGTCAGTTAGCTGACCGCCGCCATAATCAAGATGCCATCTCCATCCGAAATGAACACGATTAGGAGAATAAGGAGCGTAAGGAGCCGGACCAAGCCATCTTTCATAATCAAGTGTCTCAGGAACCGGATCGGACATCAATGTATTTCGTTTGGCAATATCAAACCCCGGTCCGGCAGGCAAGCCAACCTCAACTTTCTTGATCTTACCAATACATCCATTCAATATGACCTCACAGGCATATCTGAAACTGGTCTGAGATCTCTGCCAGCTTCCAGTCTGCCATATACGCCCGTAACGCTCAACTGCCTCACAGATCGCCCTCCCTTCCCTCAGGGTATGAGCAAGAGGCTTCTCGCCGTAGATATCCTTGCCCGCCTGTGCCGCCATTACAGAAGCAACGCCGTGCCAGTGATCGGGCAATGACAGGCATACCGCGTCAATATCCTTACGTGCGTAAAGTTCCTCGAAATTATGATAAACAGAACATATCTGGTCACCATAAAAATCGTTAACTATGCCCGCTGCCTTATCCAAATGGTCCTTGTCAATATCACATAATGCAACGACTCTGCAATCCCTCTGTTGCAGAAAAGCGTTAAGATTAGCCCTTCCCATACCTCCAAGGCCGACAAATCCTACATTTATTTTGTCATTGGCCGACACATCCTCTCCTTGGGCAAAGACTTTAGAACCAAGTACATCAGACAGCATCAAACCGCCTAATGTTAATGTACCAGCTTTAAGAAAACTTCTGCGCCCTATATTATGATATTTTGTCACGTTGGACCTTTCTTTTTATAATGTCAACTTAACAATATATTATGCCGAATCAACTGAATTTGAGACCCTATTGATCATCAAAACGAGCTACTGGACCGTTCCACCTTTAAAGTATATTGTAATTTGGCTCAAATACTACTATTTTCGAACAGTGGTAAAATTTAAAGGTACAGTAAAGCCCGCTTAGTCATAAACTTAAACAAAATATAAACTCTTATTTTCAAGCATTTTAGGCTCTCATCTTCCCTCTCTTAAACCCGCTAATCACATTCAGAAAAACATACAAAATATTCCTCTTGCAGTTCACAAAAGTCAAATATGTACATAATTAAACATAATCAGAAGTCGACAACACTGTATTAGTCATCAACTCTATGCTTTTCCGAACATCTGAAAACTCAAATTCACATAAAGCTTCTACTGCTTTCAATCTATATGACTCGATCGCCTGTAACGCGAATTCATTACTTCTGCTTTTACGTAACACTGAAACGGCATCTTCATATCGCTCTTGATTAATACAATCAATAAAGCCTTCACGGCAATCAGTTGAAAGACAGTGTATAACCGGCATAGTAAAACATCCGTTGCGAAGGTCACAGTATAAAGATCCGGTATCGGTTTCACGGCTGAAAAGATCATCGTAATCATTCAACAGTTGGTAAGCTATACCAAAATTTTCAGCAAACACTTTTATAGCTGATATTTGAGCCTGATTTGCCCACTTATGGGAACCCAAAATACAGCTCGCTTTAAATAGCTCCGCAGTTTTGCCTTTAACTATTTTAAGATAAGTTTCAATATCTATGTTGAAATTGTTACGGTTGAAATTCTGAAGAAGTTCAGACTTGCTCATCTCTGAAATAGTACGGAAAAACAATTCAGAGATATCAGAAGTCAGCATATCCCCTGCAAGCAGAAAAGCATCACTCACAAGAAAATCACCCATAAGTATGGCATTTTTTCTGCCAAAAGCTGAATTGAAAGACGCCTGATTTCGTCTTATGTCTGTGGAGTCAACAACGTCATCATGAAGCAAAGATGCAGTGTGAATCATTTCAATTACAGATGAGAGAACAATATGCTCAGTAGAAATTTTCCCTTTTAATTCAGCGAATAAAAGAAGAAATGAAGGCCTCAGCATTTTACCATATCCAGACTTGAGTTTATCAAACACCTCGCGAAGTCCCGGATCACTTACTGTGAATTTTTCGTCAAGCATTTCCCTGACGTTTTCAAGACCTAAACGGACATTTGCTGGTAAAACATCTTCAACATTCATATTCTTCGTGCCATTCTCAATATAAATCTTACTATTAATATCAGAAATACATATCTTCCAGTGAACTGTTAACCCCGGGGGCACCAAAGAGCGGCAAATCCCTCTCAGTCATCACATTACCAAGATCAGCTACAGCCTGTTTGCTAAGCTCTTTCAAATTGCCAGCCGCCATAGCCGTTAAAATCGATTTAACGGAACTTTCAAAAAGCTCTACCGTCATAACCGTCCACTTAATATCTCCGGTAGTCATGGTAACAAGCCCATGATTTTCCATAATAAAACTATTGTACTTATCCAGATAAGGCAGAAAGTTATCAGCAAGCTCCTGTGTCAAAGGCTGTGCATAAGGCACGACGGGAACTGGCCCGACCTCTGTAACTGTCTCCGGATAGTACGGCTTCATAAGAACATCGGATTCCTTCATTATAGCAGCAGCACAGGCAAAAGGAGGATGGCAGTGTATTACCGATGTTATATCTTTACGTTTGTTAAAAAAGTTAAGATACATAGGCTTCTCACCCGTCGGCCTCTTAGTACCTTCAACAGTATTACCCTTAAGGTCTATAAAAACCACATCATCCTTCGTTATATCACCTTTATTCATCTGGGTTGGCGTTATAAGTACAAGGTCATCCTCAAGTTTCCAGGCAAGATTCCCGCCAAAACCCGTTACATAAAGATTAGCCGCAAGTCTTTGGCAAACTTTAACGAACAAATCGACTTCTTTACTATATTTTTCCACAAATTTCATATTTTTTCAACCTTTTTATTAAATATTCAGTACTTCAAGTTATATTCAGGGAATTATGACAACTTTCATAGCACCAGTAGAAGGATCGGACTGGACTTTAACCGCCTCATTGAACTTATCCAGATCATAAGTGTGAGTTATTAATTTTTCAGCATTGATCTTGCCCGAATCGATAAGATCACGAGCCTCCAAATAATCTCTCTTAACAGAGCTGTTGGCACCGTGAATATGCAGTTCCGGATAATGTATGAGATTAAGATCGATCAGTTCGGTAGGGTCGGATTTCGGCATTCCTGCAAAAATCGAAAGATGACCGTCTCTTGCAAGCATATCCAGACCTGTTTTAACAAGCGACTTTACAGATGCCGCCACGACAACAACATCCACTCCTCTGCCACCGGTGTTTTCCTTTACCCACTGAACAGGGTCCGCTACTGAAGTATTTACAAAATCATCAAACGGCAGGCCAAGCTTTTGATGAAGAGCAAGTCTTTCCTGTGAAACATCCATAACTGTAACTTTTTTTACACCTCTTGCTTTGGCAACCATCCCGTTTAGAACACCGATTATACCGCCGCCGAATATTACCACATGCCTTGCTTCTTCCATAGGTATGCATCTCATACCATTCACGCAGCAGCTCAGAGGCTCAAGTATCGTACCGGTCGGAGCCGACATTGAATCCGGTATAGGTATCAGACAACCCTGCCTGACACCATTTTCAGGCATTATCATATATTCCGCAAAACCGCCGTCATATTGATAACCGATTGCGGTAAAACCGTTCTCACAAAGATTCTCACGCCCTATTTCACACATAGGGCAGTTTCCGCAACCGATAACGGTTTGAACTGCATATCGCTTACCCAGCTCTATACCTTCAACGCCCTCACCCGTCTCAACGGCCGTACCTACAATTTCATGTCCGACTATAGCAACATCAACATTCTTTTCACCCTTGAGTACCCTCTGATCAGTACCGCAAAGGGCGCACGCCTCTACTTTGAGCAGAACCTCACCTGTTTGAGGTGAAGGCTTTTCAACATTTTCGATCTCTATAACCGCTGGTTTCTTTATAACGGCAGCTTTCATAATATATTCATCCTTTTAATCAAAATCAATCATTGCTTTTATCACGCCGTCTTTGTAGTCGGCAACCATATCAAAAGCTTGTTTTGTCTGGTCAAAATTGAACCTGTGTGTAGCCATAAAGCTCACATCAAACAAATTGGAAGCGATCATATCAAGACTGTCCGCAACACAATCACATTGCCGCCTGACATTCTGTATGCATATTTCCTTGCGTCTTGCCTTATCTATCTGAATCGAAATCCTGTCTTCCTCCGGTATCCCGATAAGCATAAGCTTACCGCCGGGCCTCAAGACTTCGATAGCCTGATCGATAGCTTCCTGTTGACCGCAGCATTCGAATACTGCGTCAAGGCCGCCGGGTTCTTTTTCAAGTATCGCCGCTGCAACATCTTCTTTATCCGGATTACCGGTCCAATCGGCCCCGTTAGCTGAAACTATGTCCAAACGCGTATCTATCTTATCGGTAACATATATCGCATCTGCACCTTTTGCCTTAGCCGGCAGCATTACGCACAAACCAATAGGCCCGGAACCAAGAATACCTACTTTCGCACCGTCCATCGGTATAGATTGCTTAACGGCATAAACACCTATTGATAAAGGCTCTGAAATAGCGGCCTCGTCAAGACTCATATTATCACTTATCTTAAAGCAAGACTCCTGGGGCATCACTATGTACTCGCTAAGACAGCCTTCTATTTGTCCGGGGCATCCAAGGAACTTAAGCTCTCTGCAGGTATGATGACGACCCATTTTACACTGGTCGCATTTCCAGCATGAAACAGCAGGCTCTATGGCGATCCTGTCTCCAACTTTGACATCCGTTACGGCAGAGCCGATCTCAGCTACAATTCCTGAACCTTCATGCCCGACTGTAAAAGGATATTTTACTATCTGACTTCCTATTTTACCGGAAAGATAATAATGCACATCACTGCCGCAAACACCAACTGCAGCCATTTTTATCAATACATCGGTATCTTTTTTTATGACAGGATCAGGAACTTGACGCATTTCCATCTGCCTTATGCCGGTTAACATCATTGCTTTCATTAAATATTCTCCAATTTATCTCAGATCAAAAATTTTACCGGGATTCAAAACATTATTCGGATCAAGGCCAAGTTTTACTGCTCTGAGCATATTCAGATAAGCTTCACTGACCACTGTTTTCATATATTTCTTTCTTTTATGCCCGATTCCATGCTCACCAGAAATTTTCCCGCCAAGCTCAGCAGTTAATCCATAGAGCTGCTCAAGTATTTGCGGCAGCAGTTTATACCAGTGCTCATCGCTCCATGAGGGATCAGAAACGATCCTCGCATGAAGATTTCCGTCACCGGCATGTCCAAAGCACGGAATCATAACATTGTATTTCTTCGACAATTCTTCAAACTTCTCTACGGCGATTGCTATTGAAGCAGGAGGAACAACTATATCTTCATTGCTCTGACGCTTGCTTATGATATTGTAAGCCTCGCCGATATTTCGCCTGATCTTCCAAACACGCTCCGATGTAGTGGGATTATCAGCAACATAAACTTCTATGGCATCATAAGACAAGCAGAGTTCACCTATTATCTCGTATTCCCTTTCAACCTGCTCTTTATCCGAACCGTCAACAGTAATGATCAGCATAGCCCCGGCATTCTGGTAGTCAATGGTCTCGTTGAGATAGTTACAGGCGGCTTTAACCGAATTTTTATCCATAAATTCTATTGCAGTAGGTATTATACCTGATTCGGTCATAATCTTCGGTACAGTGCGTACCGCATCCGCCGCACTGGAAAACAGACACAGCAGATCCACCTGATATTTCGGTAACGGCATCAGCTTGAGTATTATCTTGGTAAAAATTCCAAGTGTCCCTTCACTGCCTGTCATCAACTGGATCATGTTATATCCCGTAACGTCTTTTATGACCTTACCGCCAAGCTCTACTATTTCACCACCGGCAGTAACAACCTCAAGACCAAGAACATAACGACTGGTAACTCCATATTTCACGGCCTTGCCGCCGCCGGCGTTCTCGGCAACATTGCCGCCGATATAACAAGTCTCCATGCTCATTGGATAGCCCGCAAAGAACAATCCGTAAGGCTTGAGATACTCATTGATATCATTTGCCACTACACCCGGCTCAACAACGATCATCATGTTTTCCCGGTCAAGCTCAAGTATTTCATTCATCCTGTCAACAAATATCACTATTCCGCCATAGATCGGGACCGCCCCGCCGCTCATGCCTGAACCGGCCCCGCGCGGCGTTACTGGTATCATTTCCCTGTTGGCAAGTTTCATTATTTCCGCTATTTGCTCAGATGTTCTTGGGCGGACGACAACATCGGGCATATGTGCATAGTGTTTATCAGGTATCTCGTCACGGGAAAAAGCTTCAATAGAACCGGGGTCTCCGTATATTACATATTGGCTCCCAACTATATCTCGAAGCTGCTCCACTATGTCTTCTGTTACGATGTTGTATTTACTTTCAAGACTCATATTTTTTCACCTTGCCTGATGCGATCTATCATCATAGGTACAACTTCAAAGAGATCCCCTACAATTCCCATATTTGCCAATTTGAATATCTGTGCTTCGGGATCACTATTGATGGCGATTATATTTTCAGCCGTCTGCATTCCCGCGATATGCTGGATAGTACCCGAAAGACCAATGCCTATATAAAGTTTCGGGCTCACCGTCTGGCCGCTTAAACCTATTTGATGAGGATAAGAAAGCCAGCCTCTGTCCACAACATCCCTTGTAGCACCAACCGCAGCACCCAGCAGTTCGGCAAGCTCATATATCATAGGCAGGTTTTCGGCCCTTTTTATGCCGCGTCCGACACACACGACTGTCTCGGCTTCAGATATAGAAACCGAATCCTCATTGACCTTGAAGCCAACATTGCTGATACGGCTTTTGAGAAGATCACAAGAAGCTTTAACCCTCAATATTTCTCCTGTTCTGCCTTCCTGTAAATCGGCCTCTCTTGTTGATCTGGGCCTGACTGTAGCCATTTGAGGTCTGTGATCGGGGGTTTTGATCGTAGCCATGATGTTTCCGCCGATCGCGGGCCTTGTCTGAAGCAAATTACCTGTATCAGCTTCAATATCAAGTTCGGTACAATCCGCTGTCAGGCCTGTATTGGCCTTTATGGCAACGTACGGCATTAAAGTTCGTCCGGTTGTAGTTGCCGCTGCAATTATTATATCAGGCTTATACTTTTCAACCACATCCATCATACACTCAGAATATGTCTCTACAAGGAAGTCTTCAAGCTCAGGAGCCTCAACGCAAACAACTTTATCAGCTCCTCTTAATATAAGTTCTTCAAGCCCGTTCTGGTCAATATTATTCCCAAATATCATCGCGGAAAGATTTTGACCGCTTTTATCGGCAAGTTCTCTGCCGCGTCTGAGCAGTTCAAAAGAAACTCTTTGAACATATCCCTTTCTTTGCTCAGCAAGTATCCATACACCACTATGTCTCATTTCAGAAGCTCCATGCTTTCAAGATAGTCGAAAAACTTACCAACAGATGATTTCACCAATACCTCATCTGATGCAAAGTTCATATCACACTGACGAACAATTTTGGGTTTGGATATTTTCACGACACGAGTGGGAGAGCCTTTCAATCCAATCTTTGAGGCATTTATGCCAAGCTTTTGGTGATCCCATACCTCAATATCTATCTTTTTCGCCTTCTGCTTACCTCTCAGAGTAGGAAGTCTTGGGTCACTAACCTCTTTTACCACGGTCAGAACGGCAGGCAGGCTCATCTGCCATATATCGTAACCGTCCTCAACCATTCTCTCGATCACACAAGATCCGTCAGTAATTTCACGAACCTTACTTACATATGTCGCTGCAGGCAAATCCATAAAAGCCGCAATACCGGGACCAACCTGGCCGGTATCACCGTCAGTAGCTCTTTCACCGCAGATTATTATATCGGCATTAAGGCGTTTGACCGCTTCAGATAAAACATAAGATGTCGCCCAGGTATCACTGCCGCCAAAAGCCTTGTCGCTTAGAAGCAAAGCATCATCACATCCCATAGAAACAGCCTCACGAAGAGCCTCTCTTGCTTTTGGAGGCCCCATTGTAACAGCAGTTATACTGCCGCCATAAGTTTCTCTTAATCTTATTGCCAGTTCAATCGAATATAAATCGAGTGGATTAACTATGGACTCGACACCTTCACGTATCACAGTCCCTGTAGCTTCATCCATTTTCACATTTTTGGTCTCTGGTACCTGTTTAATAGACACAACTATTTTCATTTTGTTACTCCGATAAGCTCAAAAAGAATCAAAGCCTTAACTTATTACTCATATCTTATCATAAAAAGTCATAAGCTGTCAATAAATTTCTCAAAAAACCACCAGACTAAAATCAAAAAACGCATAACTAAACCCTAAATACTTTACTTAAGGAATATTATAACGTATATTATGGGTGATTGTTTATGATTTCATAATTTATCATCAACAATAATGAAAGGCTACTTAAATATGAAAATAGTGGCAACTTTGGCTCTAATAATAACTGCATTACTCTTTGCAGATTAAGACAATGCCCCCTTCATGGCAGCATCAAGCCGGCTATACCCATCAAAGTTGGGATTTTGGCGACAGCGGTATGGCACACCTACCATTGATGCCTTTATGAACACACATCCATTTATGAACGGGTGGTTATATTTCGATATTTATTATTATATAAATCAGCGGTTTTGTGGAAAAACAATTATTTTCAATCACAGTAATAACAGAAACAGGTATATACTCAATTGATAACCACAGTGTAACTTACCTGAGCGTTTTTGACACCTTTAAGAGACTTGACTGCATTCACGATAGATTCAATTTCTTTCACTTTGCCTCTTAATATTATGATTTCGAAGCAATTATGATGATCAAGGTGCAAATGAGTAGAAACCATTACTTCAAGAAGATAGTCATGCTGTAATTCCGTAAGTTTTTGCGATAGATTTGGTGTATGATGGTCATAAATCAAGGTTAACGCAGCTATGGCTTCACTATCTGTTTTACTGAGTTTCTCATCAGAAAGATATTTCCTGATAAGATCACGAAAAGCCTCTGAACGTGCCGTATAGCCTTTTTCCATTATCAAACTGTCGAACTTCACCAGAAGTTCTTTATCTAATGATACGCCTATTCTTTCCAAATCACTCATTGTATATCCTGAAAAATTAATAACCAATAAGGATTATTCTATCAAAACTCAACTGTTTGTCATTAAATTCTTGCAATATTCGTCCTTATAGAGTAATCTTTCAGTAATACGAAATTAAAATTCGTGCTACCATACATAGAAACACAAAATTCAAACAGGAGAGAACATATGCAGGATGAGATTAAAGTTATTGAATTAATCACTCAACCAGATTACCAACCATTATTAACCGGTGAGCCGCAAACTAAGGGAATGCGAGCAGGAAGAGTATATCTCAAACCAGGTGAAGACTGCGGAGAACACTCTACTGAAGCACATGAAGAAACACTGGTTTTCCTTAAAGGTAAAGGTAAATCTCTAATAGGCAATGACAAAAAACCACACGAAGTTGGCGAAGGCAAGGTAGTGTACATACCACCATTTACAATACATAATATAGTAAACGATTCAAAAGAACCGCTGGTTTATATTTACTGTGTTGCTCCAATTTCATAAAACTAACAGAGAAGGATGTTTATGTTCAAAAATAAAATAACAGTTTTTGCGGCGTTTTGCCTAACGAGCGTTTACTGCTTTGGAGTTACCCACTCTGAGCTTCAGGCAGTCAACTCTGATGGATCAAGTGCGTTTTCAGGGTCCGATATAATACAGTTAGAAGGCATCATACTGAACAGTCCGGAAAATAATCTTTCACCAGAACCCAATTCCCTTGCATCGCCTTGGTTCATGGGTGGGCAGTGGCAAATATTTATTCAAGGTGAAGGCGAAGATACGGCAGGTACTGCATGTTGGATGGGACAAAATTACGCAAACGGCCCCGGCACAGACAGTTATACTGAACAGCAATGGCTTGCAGAACTTAATCGTCTCAATTATGACAGTTCTACCGGCTATGCCTTCAGAGCCGGAGATCGCGTACAGGTTACCGGTTCATATTTGTTTTATGGTGGAAAAGTTAATATAAATGAAAATCACCAAACCAATCCAGATTTTGATTTCACTATTGAGCTTGTTAAACCTGCAGTCGGACTACCTAAACCAGAAGAAATAAGCCTTTCCGACCTGAAAGATGCAAACAACGAGTTTATTTTCGATCAAAGCCGCCAAAGCGGTCCGGAACGTTATCAGAGCAGGCGTGTCCGTATAAGCGATGTCTGGGTAAATAATCCTGAAAACTGGATTCCTGATGGCAATATAGAATTGCAAGACTCCACCGGACGAACAATGCCGGTAAGTTTAGGTCTTGGTAAAGGAATTTCTCTTTACCAATGCCCTGAGGGAACAATCGATGTTATAGGAGTTCTAAATCAGGAAGGCGGCAGCGACCCCACTTCCGGATATGAAATCATCATTTTTGATTATAACGGCAACCCGCTTGTACTTGGTGATACCGGACCAACAAGAGGCAATCTTGCAGGTGATATAAACAATGATTTCGTTGTAAATATAAATGATTTGGCAGCAATTGCGTCAAACTGGCTTAAAGATATAGCCGGTCTTTAATCAGAATATTGGCTGAATTTTATGAAGCGGGCATTCACACTAATCGAACTGCTGATTGTAATCAGCATTATCACTCTTATGCTTGCAACACTTTTGCCTGCATTCTCTCGCATAAGGATGCAGGCAAAAGTGCTCACTGCAAACTCAGACCTGCGCCAAATAGGCATATGTCTGGATATGTATACAGTTGATAACAATAATAGATTTCCGCCTACCCGAAAAGATTGTAATCTTGGATGGGAAGACCATCAACTCCCTCCCGAACTGGTTGAAAGCGGCTATCTTCCTGAACCGGAAAGCAGCAGTAACACAAGCGCGGGCATTTACGATGTATTCAACCATAACGTTACATACAAATATTGGTCCGTAGGACAAATGTACCAGAACGGGAAATACAGTGAACGACTTAAATCAGGATTATATGTTCCCAAAAACTTTCCTGCAAATAATGAGGAAAAACCTGAGACTGACATCTACTACAATGCCCCTGACCTATCCCCTGTAAATTGGGTTATTTACAGTGAAGGTCCCAACTACGATGCATGGACAGCAATAAAAGAACTCAACGGACCTGTACCCCGCCGCTGTTGGTATGATCCAGCAAAAAATGAAGGACTGATAGTCAGAATAAGTACCAAAAACGGTGATCAAATAGGAACATTTCAAGAATAGCACAATGAAACCATATATAACAACATGTTTATTAATTTTTATTCCATTTATCTTCGGTTGCAGGGAAAATAAAACATCACACAACAACCCTGCTATTGCTGTAAGCAGCTCATATATTGAAGCCGCTCTAAAAGATATCTGTGGCAAAGATGCAAATATACTGCTTATTGTCCCTCCCGGCATGTGTCCTGGACATTTTGATATTTCGCCACAAAAAGTTAAGATGATAAGTGATTGCCGCCTGCTTTTACTTTTTGACTTTCAAACAAGTATGGCAGATTCCCTTAACAGACTTAAAGACAACGGATTAAACATCGAGTCACTATCTGCTCCCGGAGGATTATGCAAACCTCAAAGTTATATGTCTGTTGTTGAACAGATAAGTATAATACTAAGCGAGCTTTATCCAGAAAAAAAAGATTTCTATACAGAACGTAAAACCTGTATAAATCAGAGAATGATTTCTCTGCAAAAACAATTAATAACAACAGTAACAGACTCTCATCTTTCAGGAACAAAAATTCTTTCAGCAACTCATCAGGCAGATTTTGCCAAATGGCTCGGGCTTGACGTAATCTCAACTTATGGTTCGCAAGATACAACAACGGCATATGAAATAAACCAAATATTGCAAAAGATAGATACCGAACAAATAAGTATCATAATAGCTAACAAGCAACAGGGTTCACAATTGGAAAGTGTATTATCAGAACGACTCAACGTCAGGTTTACCGAATTCAACAATTTCCCTTTATGTGAGACCGGCAACGCTCCCTTTTTTGATACAATGGTAACAGATAACGTAAACAAACTCATAGAAAAGCTAAATGACTGAATACAGCTTACAACTATCTGACATACATATAAGGCGTTCAGGCCGCAATATCCTTGACATAGATAACATAATTGTCAAAAAAGGAGAATTTGTAAACATCATTGGAACTAACGGCGCAGGAAAGACAACCTTTCTTAAACTTATATGCGGTCTGATAAAACCTTCACGTAAAGCTATTGTGAAGATTGAAGGAACGAATATAAATTCAGTGCATCCATGGCAAAAAAACTCAGTTCGCCGCAGCATAGGCTATATTCCCCAATTCTCCTCATATAATACAGAATTGCCGTTTACTGTACGTGAAATAGCACTTATGGGATTGGCCGGTATAAAACCAATTTTCTCACGTTATACATCTGAGGACAAATATATCGTTGATAAACAACTTGATGAATTAGGTCTTGGCTTACAAAAAGGACAGGTATTCGGAAGTTTGTCAGGTGGAGAACAGCAGAAAGTACTCATCGCACGGGCACTTGTACAGAAACCTACAATATTATTGCTCGATGAACCAACATCCAGTCTTGATTTCAACTGGAAACTGCGTATAACTGAACTGATTAAAAGCCTGCACAAAAAACTTTCATTAACAGTGATTCAAGTTACACATGAACTAAATGCTGTTTCACTCGATGCAGACAGAACAATACTGATCGACAGTGGAGTAATTGTTCGTGATGGGGAGACAAGAGATGTACTCTGCTCGCACCAGTTGCAGCAAATATACGATATAAACATCGACATTATACAAAAGAACAATAAAAACGTTGTACTCTGCACTGCTTTAAGAGAAGGGGTAGTTTGATGGACCCCTTCTTCTATCTTATCATAATAGCCGGTGCAATCGCAGGAGGTGGAACTGCATATCTCGGAGTGTTTATCGTAGGAATGAGAATGCCGTTCATAGGTACATGTATATCTCATGCGGCTATGGCGGGTACTGTGCTTGCGGTATTAACCGGAATAAACCCTACCATCGGCGCAGCTGCATTATCCATCGCCTCCGCCGTCTCTTTAGCAGCGCTACCGCCGCACCGTTCACGAATTGACAATAATGTAGGTTTGGCGGTGCTGTTTTCTCTTATGCTTGGTCTTACTTTTCTGGGCATCGGCCTGGTGAATAATCAACGATCAGATTTACTTGGTATGCTCTGGGGCAGTTTGCTTTTTGTTCAGAAGGATTCTGTTCTTATGATTTCCGCCGGCACTCTCGCTATGCTCATTTTTTCCTGTCTTTTCAGTAAAGAACTCAAACTGATACTTTTCAGTCGTGAAATCGCTGTTACAACAGGTATACATCACTGCATGGTATACTGTCTTTTTCTGGCCTTATGCGGGTTTATTCTCTCTGTCAATCTGAAATTAATCGGCGGATTGATGATATTCGCCCTGACAACAAATCCAGCCGCTGCCGCTTACCAGATATGCAAAGGATATCGTTCTGTAGTAGCCGTCTCAACTTTGTTCGGTATCCTTTCGACAGTAGCCGGATTTCTCATATCATATTATTTCAACCTACCGACAGGGGCTTCAATAGTTCTGGTCAGTACATTTATATTCGCTCTCTGTGCTGTTATAAACAAGGTGTTTTCACTACAATAGACACATTCAAAACGAAGTTTTTGGCAAATTGACGAACTTTTGACGAACTATGGGGTAAAATGGGTGTTTTGAGCAGAAAAAGAAAAAGCCTCAAAACCGCTAAGACCAGCAATTTCAAGGCTTTACAAAAACACACCCGCCAAGATTCGAACTTGGGACCTACGGATTAGAAATCCGTTGCTCTATCCTGCTGAGCTACGGGTGCACATCAAAAGAACGCATAGTTTACTTTTTCACGAGTTTTTTTCAAGTATCAAAAGGCTAAAAAAAATAAAATATATCAAACAATACAACACAACAGACATAAACCAAGTATAATAAACAACTTACCAAGCACAAACAACATCAAAACATCTCAACCTGCAACCATTTCTTGAAAAAAGATTAAAAATCAGGACAAAATAACTATAATAATCAGTCAGGTAAGTTAAAGACTGATAAATTGAAACAAAAATACTGGGTAATCCAAAACGCCCAGCCAAAATAAAGAACAATGAAAATGAAAAATACAATAGCCGAAATGACCGCCGACCACATCGACGCAATCAGCTACTTCAAGGCCAACAGCATTGAAACAGTAGAGAAAATTGCAACTCTGACTACTTCTGTCTTCAAGAATGGCGGCAGCGTCTATCTTTGCGGCAACGGTGGGTCTGCTGCAGACTGCCAACATATTGCAGGCGAACTAATCGGACGCTTCCGAAAAGAACGAAAAGCTCTGCCTGCAGTTGCTTTGACCACTGATACTTCTGTGTTAACTTGTCTGGGCAATGACTATAATTTTGGACATATATTCATTCGCCAAGTTGAGGCAATGGTTACGGAGAAAGATATTATCTGGGCTTTTTCTACAAGTGGAACATCTGAGAATATAATAAAAGCGGTAGAACTTGCCAAAGAGAAAAGAGCCAAGATTGTAAGCTTCACAGGCAAGCCAGACAGCCTTCTCGAGACGCTTTCCGATGTTTGCCTATGCACAAACACCAGATTTACAAGTTCGTCTCAGGAAGTACACCAGCTTGCATACCACATAATCTGCAAACTCATCGAAGACCAATTCTAATTGCATAATAATTTGCAATAGGAATACTATTCAAGTTTGAAATATTTCATCCAGTAAGAAACCTCTGAGGTGGTTATACCTCTGCGTTTTGCGGCAGGTTCTTTTATTTTGGGTTTCGGTTTATCAATCTCTTTGATAACATCAAACCAGAAATCAATACTCGGAATACTCGTTGCTCGTCTGCGTCTGGCCTTGTCCCTGATTTTCCTGTCGCTGCTTACAACTACAAGCCGCTTAGGTGCACTGCTGGCCTCTATCTCAGCCTCAATATAGTCATCAGCTTCGTAGTAATCTCCTGAAAACTCCACTTCAAGCCTCGCAAAATTCTGAAAGAAACGTTTATCAGAAGGCCCCATGCCATCGTAAAAAAGTACCCCCCTCGACTTCTTAAGCTGAAGATACTCTTCCAGGATATGACAAAGAAAATGCGTAGCAGCCTCTACTGAAAGCGAAGCAAACTGCTCTCCACTGCCGCGAACTGCAAATAAAAGATTATGCCCATCAAAAATATACTGCATTAGTAACTTACATCTTGTCTTTATATCTGACTTCGCCGCCAACGACAGTATATTTCACTCTGCCTTCAAGCTCCCAGCCGTTATATGGGCAATTTTTAGACTTCGAGACGAACTTATCAACATCGACAGTCCATTTTTCGCTTGGATCAAATACCGTAACATCACCCCAATTACCAATGCTCAACGCCCCCTTCTCTCCATCGATACCGATTATCTTAGCAGGGTTGCATGTCATCATTGCCAGAAGCTTAGTCCAATCTATCGTGCCGTCTTTAACAAGTGCCTTTATATAAAGAGACAAGGCACATTCAAGACCAACGATACCAAACGGAGCGTACAAAAACTCAAGTTCCTTCTCACTCTCAAGATGAGGCGCATGATCCGTAGCCAGAACGTCGACAAAACCTTCTTTTATTGCCTGTTTTATGGCAGCAATATCCGCCTCAGTTCTAAGCGGCGGATTCATTTTATAGTTAGTATCGTATTCAGCTATTGAGTCATCTGTCAAAAGAAGATGGTGCGGAGCTACCTCGCAAGTTACAGACAGCCCATCTTTCTTGGCTTTTCGTATTATTTCAATAGAGCCCTTCGTTGACAAATGCTGCGCGTGGTATCTCGCTTTTGTGCTTTTAACAAGCTGAACATCTCGCCAAAGCATAAGTTCCTCAGCAAGCGGGCTTATGCCAGGTAAACCGAGTATAGTAGAATTGTACCCGGAGTTCATCACACCACTTCCTGCAAGGGAATTGTCCTGACAATGCTGACTGACTACAAGGTCGAACATACTCGCATACTTCAGACATTTTGACATTACGCTGGCGTCCTGTATACCTGAGCCATCATCAGTAAAGCCAACAGCTCCGGCTTTGGCCATCAGACCCATTTCTGCCATCTCAACACCTTGACGATCTTTTGTAAGGGCCCCCATCACATAAACATGAGTCTTTCGCGTTTGTCTGCCCATACGATGAACAAACTCAATGCTTGTCTCATCCTGTATCGTAGGATCAGTATTCGGCATGCACACAACTGAAGTAAAACCGCCTGCAACCGCTGCTGCCGAGCCGCTTGCTATTGTCTCCTCTTCCTCGTCACCGGGCTCACGGAAGTGTACATGTATATCGATAAGACCCGGGGCTACAATCATGCCGTCAGCATCAATTACATTATCATTGACTGACCGAACTTCATCATCAGAAACCTTTCCGACCTTTACGATCTTACCAGATTTTATCAAAACATCAGCAATCTCGTCAATATTATTAAGCGGGTCAATAACCCGGCCATTTTTTATAACTAACTCATTCGTATTTTTTTTCATTTATCTCAATCCTGAATTTCACCAATTCCTACAAAGATAGTATCCTGAACATCAAACTATTCTTGATCAGCGACAGTACTGACAAGAAACAAAACAGCCATTCTTACAGATATACCATTGGTTACCTGCTGAAGTATAAGACTGTTAGGGCCATCAGCAACGCTGCTTTCAATCTCGAGACCTCGGTTCATAGGACCGGGATGTATCACCATTATATCTTTTTTAGCTCGCTTCATTCTCTCATGAGTCAATCCAAAAAAGCGGCTGTACTCACGCTTTGAAGGAAAAGGATTACTCGCAAGTCTCTCAAACTGAATACGAAGCATATTGATAACATCAAGCTCCTCAATAACTTCATCAAGATCGTAACTAACCTTAACCGGTAACTTATCAACCTGAGCCGGCATAAGCGTTGGCGGGCCTATAAGCGTAACTTCGGCGCCAAGCTTCGTCATTGCATAAATATTGCTTCTCGCAACACGGGAATTGGCGATATCGCCTACAATACCTATCTTCAACCCATCAAGACTGCCTCTATTCTTACGTATTGTATAAACATCAAGCAACGCTTGAGTAGGATGCTCATTATATCCATCACCGGCATTTACTATTGAAGCGTTAATACTTCTGCTCAAAAGCTTTGCGGTTCCTCCGGCAGCATGGCGTACAACAACAATATCAATACCCATTGCTTCAAGATTTCGTGCAGTATCAAGAAGTGTCTCACCTTTACTGATAGCACTTGCTTTTTTTGTAAACTCTATCACATCAGCACTTAAACGACCGGCAGCAAGAGCAAAACTGTTACGTGTACGAGTGCTGTCCTCAAAGAACATATTAACCACTACCTTGCCTCTCAGTGCAGGGACTTTCTTTATCCGCCGCCTGTTCACCTCACTGAAAGAATCAGCTGTATCAAGAATATATTCTATTTCCTGCCTTGAAAAATCCCGCAAACCAAGCAGGTGCTTACGTGTCCATTTGAATTTGTCAGCCACAGTTTTCAACTCCGTTTATATCAATTTCATTCATTATTGAAGGCATCTTCTATCTGAACCTCATCAATCCCATCAGCCTCTTCCATAAGAACATTAACCATTTGACTACGCTTTACATCAAGGTGCTTGCCAACATAATCTGCCTTTATAGGAAATTCTCGATGATCTCTTTCTATGAGAGCAGCAAGCCTAATTGCTGCCGGCCTGCCAAATTCGATTACAGAATCCATCGCGGCACGACATGACCTGCCGGTATGCAGAACATCATCAACCAATATAATTGTCTTGCCATCCACATCGAAGGGTATATCGGTCGGAGCTATTTTCAGAACTTTCTCCGGATCATGTATGTCATCTCGGTAAAGAGTTATGTCCGTGGACCCGCATTCAATATTCTTTCTTAATTTTTCACCGACAAGCTTAGCAAGTCTCTGGCCAACAAATATCCCTTTACTTCGTATTCCAACAACTGCTATATCGGCATCAACTGAGGTATTTATCACAATATCGTTTGCCATGATTTCAATTGCTTCAGCAATCTGTTCTTTATCGAGTACGAGCATAAAACCTCTCATATTTATGACTTATAACCATCGGTCATAACTGTCATTTTTTCTTTTTCTTTTTTTCAATTATCTCGCCTGTATCAGAATCTATCACCCCAATGTCAACAAGAGCATTGTAAGCAGCCTTCTGATCAGCCTGTTTCTTATTAACTCCCCAGCCTCTTCCAAGACTCCTAAGTCCAAGAAGAACCTCAGACTCAAAACATTTGTTATGATCTGGCCCCTGCTCATCAACTATTTCATAATGAGGAGCGTTACCATATTTCTTTTGAGTATAATGTTGTAAAAGTGACTTGTAGTTGCCTTTATGCTGACTCTGAGCCGTCTCTTCAATGATATCACTAAAATTGTCGAGAATAAATTTCTTAACCTTTTTATAGCCACTGTCAAGGTATATTGCAGCTATGATTGCTTCAAGAACACCCGCAGCGACAGAGTTACTAATAGAATCAAGCTTCTCTGAGCCTTTACCAAGTATAGTAAATTTTGCAAGTTCAAGCGGTTCGGCAACAGTTGAGCAACTCTTGCGAGAAACAACCGAACTTTTCAATTGAGTTAGGCTACCCTCATCCATATCCTCATAAGTGTCATATATCCACTCACAGATAACCATGTCAAGTATGGCATCACCGAAGAATTCAAGTCTTTCATTACTGTCAAAACGGTTAACGACACTTGAACAGTGAGTCATTGCCTGCTCAAGCAGCTTTATATTTTTAAATTTGTATCCAAGTTTTTTTTGAAGTTTTTCTAGATCATCATTGTCCATAATTGCGTTCCGGCAAAGTTTGCTAAATTCATAACCCGCAACCGCCTAACAGATTAACAGAGAATGCTGTAAAAAGCAACCAAAATGCCGTCAAAAAAACATCTAACAATGTTGAAAAACAAACTTGTATATATAATAATATAGAAGCAATTAAGGCTTGGGACTACTGTAAAAGCCATAAAGTTGCAAACCAGCTATTGCTATTTAATTAAAATACCAGAATTTATGAATATTATAGAATGTAACCGATATTGCCAGCCGTAAATATCATTCCCCTAAAAAAGCACCTTGCTGACGCAAGACTGCCTTAAGGCCTTTCAAGGGGACATCATACACCGGCATCCCCCTTCGGGAAGCAATGGCTGCCGCAGCACCGCCGGCATGACCAACTGCTCCCATCGTTGGACTAGTACGGATTGCTGCCTGAGCTTCGAACGTAGACGAGATACACCTTCCAACAGTTATTAGATTTGAAATCTGCGGATTAACAAGAGTCCTGTAAGGAATTCCATAATAATCACCTCCCCTGAAAGTACTGATATTCATTTCACTATCTAATCGGTCAACTGGATGAAAGTTTATAGGATATCCGCTGAACGCTATTGAATCTTCATGTTTTCTGAAAGAAAGTATGTCTTTCGCATTCAATATATAAAGCCCTTTTATCTGCCGACTGCTCCTGACACCTATAGTCGGACCGGAAAAAGCGAGAGTGGAATTCTCAAATCCCGGAACCCATTTCCTTAAAAATCGGTCTATATTTCTAACCTGCTGACGCCCACAAACCTCAATTTCACTGAGATCTGTTGGGACAACAGGGTTATAACCGTATATTCGAGAAGTATTTACTATTACTTCTCCCTTGTTATTAGCCTCAAATATCAAAACAACTTCACTATCTATATCAAAATCACCCTTATCTTTCGCCATCTTTACAATACTACGAAAACCTCCAATAGAAAGCCTGCTTCCTTTATCTATATTCTGAGCATTGTCTCTTAGAAATGGGAAATCACCTGGATTGCGTCTTATGTAAGATTTTATAGCATCAATGTCAACATTTACCATACGCATATTCATTGTTACAGGCTGACATCTGCCGTCTCCCTTTCTCCCCATAGAACAATTAACCCCTGCCCAGGCAGCAAGGTCAGCATCGCCACTGGCATCAATGAAAACACCTGCTTTTAGCTTGCTGACACCTCCCTTATTACACACTTCTATGCTCTCAATTGCATTATCTTCAACATTAACTCCTGCAAGCATTGTATGAAATAATACTGCAACACCTGATTCTGTGAACATCTCATCCAGCTGATACTTCATAGCTTCCGTATCGAAAGGAGTTACCGTATAAGTATATTCGTTGGTATCGTAGATATGCCCCGGTGATTTACCTTCTTCAACGAGCTTATCCACCAGCTCGCTTGTAAGTCCCTTTATGATCTGCATATCACCTGCATAAAAACTCATCATAGGCCCTACGCCTGCCGCAGTCAACATGCCGCCAAGAAAACCATGTTGCTCTATAACAAGAACACTGACGCCTTCTTTGGCAGCAGCAACTGCTGCCATTGCACCTGAAATACCCCCACCAACAACTATAACATCATATTTTTCCCTGATATACATGCCATTACCCCCCGAAAACATACACCAAAATACCGGAGACAAGCTCCCTAAAATTCAATCATAACAAATCCTTTCAATGAAAACAATAAAATAATAAAGTAAGAAATAGGCCGATATCAAGTCCAACTGTCAATTGCATAGCTTGTAAAAATTCCAACACTTATCAAACATACCCTCATTAAAAAGTTTTTTTTAATTTTTAGTTTTAAATTTGCCTTAAATACGTATATATTAAGTGATTATTATTTAAAGTAGCGGCAGTAGCATAATCGGTCTTTAGCTGATTAGGTGAATTTCAAAAGTTATGAACATGAAATAAAGTCCATAAAACTTTTTACAGCAACCATATGCACCGAAATCACCTTCTGCCATTAACGTTATTATTATTTTAGAAAACATAGAGAATCATGCTGAAAGAACTTTTTGAAAAACAGGCAGAATTGAACAAACGTACCGGTTTTGATGCTAAAGCACTACGCGAGAACTTCGACCCTAAATACGGCGGCGAATGGCTCAACAACTATATCATGGCAATGGGCAATGAGCTGGAAGAACTCAGAGACTGTACATTCTGGAAACACTGGTGCAAAGAAGCCAAAGAAGGACGCAGATTCGAGATAAACGACCTCCAAAACGCAAGAGTTGAAGTAATCGATATGCTGTTTTTCTGGATCAGCCTCGCTCAATGCCTCGGCCTCAACGAAGAAGATGTAATCAATCTCTATAACCAGAAGCTTGGCGTAAACCATAAACGACAGGATGATGATTATTCCATGGCAGAAAAGACGGAAGACGACAACAAGGAAATCACTATCTAAAAAAGCCACTAAAAGAACGATAATCTTTATCATTTTCAATTGGTGTTTTTAATGAATGAAAGTAATGAACTCAAAATAGCTTTTTGCGGTCTCAACAGCAAAGGAATCGAAATAATAAAAGTCGTTTCAAAGCTGTCAAACTGTAAGATTTCGGCTCTTTTCGGAAATGATCCGGAACTGACTGAGAGATTGGCCCAGCAATATCAATGTCTGCCTTTCAATGATCTCAGACAGCTTGTGCTTAAGGCCAAACCGGAATTGCTTATACTTTCCTCAAATCATCAAATACCTAAAGACATTATAAATATAGCAATAGAAAACGGTACTCATTTACTTAAAGTACCGCCGGCAGCATTGGATTTCACTACATGTACTGAACTTATAACTTCAGCAGCTAAACACGGCGTAAGCTTTGTAACTGCAAATATATGTAGATTTGCTCCGGGATTTGCAGCTTTGCAAAAACACCTTGCTCAGACACCCGAAGACCTGGAAAACACATACTTAATAGAGGCCGTTGGCAAGTTCTCAACTGATACCTCAGAACCTGAGAACAGGTGGCTTTGCGACCCTGAACTTGCCGGTGGCGGAGTACTGCTTAGAGAGTGTTACAATCTTATACAGGAAATAATAATAAACTTCTCTCTTCCCGAGTATGTTTATACACTTAAGACAAATCTTGCCCCTGACAAAACGCAAAGATTGTCGTTGACGGAAGACTGCGCGACAGTATCAATGCGTTTTTCTGAAAAACTCATGGGTAATCTCATAGCTAATAGAACTTGTCATAAAAATGAGCAGCTAATACGTCTATATTGCCCGGATAAGTATATTAGCGTACGACCTGCTTCATTGAAGATAACCGATCTTGATGGCAACTTAATATCTGAGACGACTGGGGACAACTCACTTGATCTCATATACGAAAAGATAGTTACAGACATAACAAATCAGATTAAAGATAAAAATTACAATGGAATACTCGCCAATGAGCAGCAAACAATGATGACAATGGCTTTTATTGAATCATGCTACCTATCATCAAGAACTGCGATGCCTGAGACACCAGATAAGATGCTTCAGATAAACAAGGCAGAAAACCCCGCTGTAATATGGAAGAATAATTAAGGAACGAACCCATTGAGTGATTATCAGGTAAAACTTGAAAATATATTTTCCGGCCCTCTTGATCTCCTTCTCTACCTTGTAAGAAAAGACGAGGTAGACATATACGATATTAGCATATCAAGAATCACTCAACAGTATATCAAATATGTTGAAATGCTGAAGTCGTTCGACCTTGACCTGGCTGGTGATTTCATTGTTATGGCAGCTACTCTCATGGAGATTAAATCGGCAATGCTCTTGCCAAAGGCAGACCCCGATGAAGACATGGAAGAAGATGACGGCGACCCGAGAAGCCAACTTATCCGCCAGCTCCTTGAATACAAAAGATTCAAAGATGCGGCAAGCATCCTTGATCTCAAAGCCGGACAACAGCAGCATCGCTACAGGCGTCCGGAAACCTATATAAAGAGAATCCAGCCTGATCAGGAACCAGAGCTGGATCTTGAGGAAATAAGTATCTGGACACTCCTTGAAACATTCGACCACCTTATGAAGGCAACCGGGCGTTATCAGGACTACAGCCAGATCAAAGACGACACCCCTATCGACATATACGAGATAGAAATTCTCGACAGGCTCCAGCAAGAGGGCCCGCTGACGTTTGAACACATATTTGAGGGGCGAACAAATAGACTTGTACTTGTAGGATTGTTTCTGGCCATGCTTGAGCTTATTAGGGATCGACTAATATGGGCAGAACAATCAGAAGAGACAAAAACAATTTATTTGCGTTCGCTCACAAAAGAGCCGGCTGAGCTCGCCGTCCAGAACGCGATCATTACGTCAGAGGAAAACATGAAAAACATTAAACTTCCCTCAGAAGACAATGAGTTCGAAACATCCGGTGATAACTACAATAATGACAGCGATTTTGATTACGATGACAGCCAGCAAGAGTACAACGAAGAAGATTTAAGCTACGATGATGATTACGATGACAAAGACTATAACAGCTATGATGATTCTGACGAAGATGACAGTGACTATACAGATGAGTATATAGATGATGGCTACGACAACTTCGACCAGGATGATTATATGAATAGCAGTGAAGATGATGATTACAATTCGAAGGAATAAGATAAAATAAGAAACTTTAATATCCAATACTTAAACTGTATCAAAACAGCTGTAACATTAATCGCTTTAGTTTCTGTCGTAGGATGTCAGAGTACCGCCGGTAATTCTCATGACATTTCCAATATTAAATTAACAGATTTTTCAGATTTAGAACCGGCCGGTGACGGCAATTGGGCAACATTTGTAATTAGTGTATACGAAATTCCAATTGAAAGATTTGCCCTCATACGAATCTTTGCCGACAAATTACAAAGAAACTCTTCTTCATTACCAAACTCTGAAGAGCTCAAGGAAGATGGGCTAAACTACAGTAAAGGTGCTGCCGATGATTATCTGCAATTCATCAAGACACTTAAGGCTTCTTCTGCTGAAAACATAAAAGACGTAACTCTGCTTTTATATAACCAGATCAATGAAAAATTCTGGCTGCCGCCTGTTGAAAATGGCATGTTGATATACAGGGACTGGCAATCAATGCCGCGATCATTGAACATAGCAAACGGAAGGCTTGGTTTCCTTGCTTCAGTTTCCGTGGGGGAAAAAGAGCAAACAACGTTAGTAATAGCCCCAGCATTTCAAAAAAAAGGGGTTATACCTGATATATACACAAGAAAAATTGAAGAAAATATCGATTCTGGAAGAATAATACTCGATTCTCTGACATATTCAACTGTAATAAATGAGGGAAATTTTTTAATTTTGTGTCCCGAAATACTACCGCTTGACGATATGACATTCTCTAAATACACCTTTAAGAGTGAACAGGAAACAAAATTCAGAATCTATGCTATCCTTTGCAGGAACATAAGAGTTAAATAAAAATGGCGAAAATTTCATTAATAAACTGCGAAAGCTATGACCGGAATATTGTCAGAAAAGCCATCAAACAGCATTTCGATTATCTTGGCGGAATAGACAAATTTATCACCGCAGGAGACAAGGTGCTTGTAAAACCTAACCTTATATGCCCCAAATCCCCTTCTCAACCTGCACAAACGCATCCAGCCGTAATATGTGAGACAGCCAGAATACTTGTCGAAAAAAAGGCAAAAGTAACAATTGCTGATTCCCCTGCATGGTCAAATACCTTGAACTGCCTTAAAGCTCTTGGTTGCGATCAAGAACTGAAAGACATGGGAGTACTAATACGAGACATGGATAACCCCAAAAAAATCAAACTTCCATTAACAGGACTAAAGGCAAGCATAAGCCAGACTGCTTTGGAGGCCGACAAGATAATCAATCTTCCCAAGCTAAAAGCCCATCAGCAAATGACCGCAACTATAGCCGTCAAGAACATGTTCGGAGCAGTGCCGGGAAAACGAAAAGCCCTGTGGCATTACCGCCAAGGAGAAAACCCGGAAACTTTCGCTGCCATGCTTCTTGATATATTCCTATATATAAAACCAACATTGAATATAGTGGATGCAATAACTGCAATGGAAGGCCAGGGTCCAATCAACGGCGAAAGTAGATTCATAGGCCTTTTGATGGCTTCTGAAGACGCAATAGCATGTGAAATAGCATGCAGTCACATCATAGGCCTGAAAGAGAATTCTCTTCCGATAGTCAAAACGGCAAAAAAATTCAATATTGGATGCAGCAATATGAATGAGATAGAAATCATAGGCAGTTCACTGGAGAAGAATATTTGCAGTGAATTTAAACAGGCAGATCTGACATCTTTGAAATTTTCTCTACCCAGGATATGCAAAAGCGTTGTAAAACAACTGCTGATTCTAACTAAAGGACATAGATCAGGCTGAGAAACTCACCTTTTTCCGCATTTTGACCTGATTGCCCTTCTTGTTATAATTAACATAATCCATGTAATGCTCCATCAGCAGAAGCCCCCTGCCGCTGTCCTTAGTAAGATTACAATTATCAGTTGGATCCGGAAGTGTTTGGGAATTGAAGCCTTCTCCCTGATCTGTAATAGTTATCTCGATAGAATCGTCATTAATACCGTAATCTATCTTCACTTTCTTCTTTTTTGACCTGCCATTACCATGTATCATAGCATTATTAACTGCTTCGACAAAGGAAAGCTCTATGGCAAAGAGGTCATCGTCAGATATATTTAATGCAATATCATCAATGATCTTCTGAAAAAGACATTGCACGTTTTGCGGATACGTGACTTCAATTGTATGCATTTTATAAGCCACCTCTCCGTCATCAAATGCTCTTCAGATGGGAAACCGCCTGTTCGGTCTTTTCGAAAACGCTGAATACTTTATCAAGTCTGGTTATCTTGAATATACCAAATATCCGGCTGCTTATATTGCAAAGACACATACTACCGCCGCGTTCCTTAATCGTATTATTAAGACGTATCAGAAGACCAAGAACAGAACTTGAGAGATAATCAACTTTACTGAAGTCAACCACCATCTTTAGAGGATCGTTTTCCTCAATCAATGGAGTCATCGTTGCTTCAAGATTTTGTATATCTTTTTCTTCAAGTATCTTTTCTCTGTCTATAGTTACGATTACAACACCACTGTTGTAATTAACTGCTACTACGGGTCGTGCATCAGCCATTCTCGTTCTCCAGTTAGCAATATATGTAGGTATTATCAAAAGGCGTAAAAAGCCATACCTGAACTTTTCTTTAGCACAGGAACAAATATCAATAAATTAAACCACAAAAACAATAACAAGTCAAGCATTACAGTATAAATTAAGGCAGGCCATGAAGACATATCTCATCTTCATGGCCTGTACCATATACATTCGAAAGACAATAATATAATTATAGGCCTACCAATATAGGCTGCTCAATACTGCCTATAATATCATCGGAAACAAAATCCAGTCCATTACCAAGCTCTAATACTTCGTCTGTTTCCGGTTGATAAAGCTTGAATTCAATAGCACTTAACTCAGGTTCATGGCTGAATATAACAAGTATGAACAAATCGCCGTAGGGACCATTGCAAAGCTTACTGCAGCCAAGCATCTCGCCGTCTTTCCATGCAGAAAGAACACTGTCGGATGAAATCACAAGACCTGATTCGGTATCAAGCTTTGCATAGGCTGCCATTGAATAAGCCATACCCTCGGGATTCTGCCATTCAATCGTCTCTGTCTGATTTACCTCCGAGACACCTTGTGTCATTATCAAAGGTACTTCTTGCGTCTTAAACAAAGCTTTTTCAGCCTTTATACTGCTGACTGTGATATCAGAAGCATAGCTGAATGTAGTTGCTTGCTTTATCCTCAGCATATAACCGGTTCCGGGCCTGAGCTCTTTAAGAGTTCCATACCACTGACCACCCCAATAAGTCGCGTTTTGGCCTTCAGGACTGACGATATAATCGTTATCCTGTGCGTTGAGATTGCTCAGAGCCTCGGCCAGCGATTTGGACTCCTCAAGGCAATATCCAATCCAGTTCCAGCCTTTAACAAGATTGATAACTTTAGATGCATCAACATAATTACCTTCAACAGCAAAATTACCACCCAAATGGCTTCTTATCTTGTACATCTTACCTGGTTCGATATCCTTTAACGTACCGTACCAGTTACCCTCATAATAAGTGGCGTTGTTTCCGTTAGCAGAAACAATAAAATCCTGATTCCGGGCAATATTGACATAATCACTCAAAGTATTAGACACATCGTTCTGTTCCGGAAGCACGTTAAACGACACCCAGTTCCAGCCTGGCACAAGAGACAGCTCCAATTTAACAGTGGCATTATCAAGCCAGAAATCAGAGAATATGGCGTAATCGGTCAGATTAACAAGATTGTCGGCATGTATATCTACCTGGCAATCATTGATCAACCACTGATCAGAGAGTAGGAACAGATCGAAATCATCCACGATACCATCATCATTGAGATCAGCAACATCCATGTTTCTCGGCACATAAGTAGCACTGACTACAATATCATCAGTGACAATATCAAATCCGCTATCCCATCCTGCAAAACACCACTCTTTATCCGATCTTACTACAGGTGCTATAGCTCCACTTTCATGTAGGATATACTGAACTGTCTCACCGATCAATTCACCATATCCGCCGGCAGTATATGTAACTGTCCATTCGTGTCGGGCGTACGTTGCCGTAACAACCATATCAGCTGTCACATTAGCAATACTGCTATCCCATCCTGTAAAATCCCAACCATGATCTGAAATTATATCAGGAGCCGTCGCCGAATCTTCATGAGCTATTTTATGCTCAGAAGCCCCTGCAACAACTCCGTGCTGACCCGCTGCAAAAGAAACGGTCCATTCATGCCTCGCATATGTTGCTGTAATCGTAAGATCATTGGTAACATTATCAAAACTCTTGTCCCAACCGGCAAAGTCCCAGCCATAAGCAGGAGTCACCTGTGGCGGAGCAGCATTGCCTTCATGAGCAATATTCTGCATATCATCACCAGTTAGGCTACCATGCTCACCTGCCAGGAATCTGACCAGCCAGCCATGACGACTGTAAGTTGCCGTAACAGTCAAATCACTTGTAACATTGTCAAAGCTAATATCCCAACCGGCAAAGTCCCAGCCATGATCTGGCTCAACAACAGGAGCAGTCGCGCTACTCTCATGAGTTACCTGTTGGATTGTATCACCACTAAGACTGCCGTGATCTCCAGCAAGGAAACTAACAGTCCAAGCATGGCGACTGTAAGTTGCAGTCACAGTCAGATCACTTGTAACACTGTCAAAGCTTACATCCCAACCGGCAAAATCCCAACCGTAAGCAGGGGTTACTGCTGGAGCAGCAGCACTACTCTCATGAGTTACCTGTTGGATTGTATCACCACTTAGACTGCCGTGATCACCGCCAAGGAAACTAACGGTCCAAGCATGGCGGCTGTAAGTTGCCGTAACAGTCAGATCACTTGTAACACTGTCAAAGCTTACATTCCAACCGGCAAAATCCCAACCGTAAGCAGGAGTTACTGTTGGTGCAGCCGCACTGCTCTCATGAGCTACCTGCTGAATAGTATCGCCGCTAAGACTGCCGTGATCTCCAGCAAGGAAACTAACGATCCAAGCATGACGGCTGTAAGTTGCCGTAACAGTTAGATCACTCGTAACACTGTCAAAGCTTACGTCCCAACCGGTAAAATCCCAGCCGTAAGCAGGGGTTACTGTTGGTGCAGCAGCACTGCTCTCATGAGTTACCTGCTGAACAGTATCACCACTTAGACTGCCGTGATCTCCAGCAAGGAAACTCACGGTCCAAGCATGGCGGCTGTAAGTTGCAGTCACAGTCAGATCACTTGTAACACTGTCAAAGCTTACGTCCCAACCGGCAAAATCCCAGCCATATTCTGCTTCAACTGAAGGAGCAATTGCAAAGCTTCCATAAGAAACAGTTTGAGACAGTTCTCCGGTAAGCATACCATGCTCGCCGGAATTGAATTCTACATCATACATATATATCAAGTATTTGACAACAATGCTATGGTCCTGCTGGACATCATAGAATGTATATGAGTCAGATACAGATTGCGAAATACCATCCACGATAACATCAGAAATATAGTATCCGGTATCAGGATTCATTGTCACTGCGAAATCGTCACCTTCACGAACAGATGATTGACCTTCAGGAGAGACAGTTCCATTACCGTCAACGCTCGCAGTAATCGTATGATACTTATACTCAGCAGTAAGCGAAACGGTGTCGCTCTGACCCCATAATCCTGCTGAAGCAACACTCAGTTGGAATACATATTGCCCCGAAACATCAGGAACAAATATTGTTGTCATATTCTCAGGATCAGCAATAACTGCGGTGCTTCCAATAGGCCTTGAAATTATCTCCCAAAGATATTGATCGGCATTAGAACTTCCAGACCCGTCAAGCTGTATCTGATCTCCTACATATCCGTTTATATCTTCGCCTGCATCAGCTGCAGCACCGACAATCTCTACAAATCCTTCAAATCCTTTTCCTGATATCACCAAAGGCTCACCCTTAGTAATTCCACCATTATCCTCGGGGATTACAGCTTCAGAAATTGATACGCCGTTTGCAGTAACGAACAGTTTCTCCTCCATCGCAGTTTCTTTAACTACCACACGGCCATTTACCTCACTTATCATTGTAAAGGTAAATTTGCCTGTTTCCTGAGGCAATATCTCTGTTATCGTCTTTGAGCTGTTTTCTCCAATTGTAAGCCTTGCATTTCTCATAAGCTCCGTATCAAGAGTTACAGTGGCAAAATTCAATGAAGAGGTGTTGGTATTCTCAATATAAATATCAAGGTCAAACTCCTGATCCTTATAAACCTCATCAGGATAGTCTATGACCATATAATACGAAGGATAAGCAACCTCAAACTCATCGCTCTCACCATAAGCTGCAAGATCAATATCAAACGGCTGGATATTGCCGCTTGCATCAACCGACACAACATACTTACCTGGATAATCACCTCTTATTGTCCAGGTTGCCTGTGCCTTTTCACCTGCCAGCAGAATACCATCATCACTTAAAAGCTGCGTAGCCGACTGCGCAGAACCAAAAAGCTCCGGCAAAGAAATACCGGCAGGCAGATTTATAGTCGCCGTTGTATTCTCTATCGTTATATCTTCAGGATCAGGTGCCTGAGCATTGTTGATTATAACGGTGGTTACGTCAAAGAACTCCTTGGCGAATCTCACATCACCCGGAATAATCATATAAGTCTCGACTCTGGCTTCAGGATCGATATTGTTTTGATATCTGCGTATATGGCCGATAACGGTATAACCTGAGCTGGTATCAACATTCGCTATATCTGCAATTTCATTAGCAGGTATATATCTGCGGAAAGTAACAGGCTCATCAATATCCAACGGCATAGGTACACTTGGTACAACCAGGCTGCTTCCTGAAGAGCCGCTATTTGAAGCTCCTGAAGAATTGAGTCCAAGGTCGATTTCAAAATCGTATATCCAATAATTCTCAGGATCAGCAAGATCGACCCCTCTATCCACTATCTCCTGTGCTGTAAGGCGACGAACTACAACAGATTGAACCTCAAGAGGGACGCCCTCTTCAAGATACTCTGTAAGGCTGTTCTCTCCCGGAGCAGCATCAATCTCTACAGCCTTTGGATGATGATTCTCTGCGTAGAAATAAAGCTTCGTAGAACCGGCCGCAGCGGGAATATTCACCATGCCATAATAATCGGTATAGTAAGTATCTGAATTCCCATCAATCATCACCATAGCCCCTCGAAGAACCTTTTCTGTATCCTGCTCGAAAAGTCTCACCTCAATAGTGGACTCGGGTTCAGGCAGTAATTCAACCATAGCCTGATCGGTAAATATCCCATTGTTTGTCTGAACTGTGACAGTACAGAGATACTCATATACATCTTCAATTTGTTGATTTGTTACAGAAAGCCCAAGAATCGCAGTTATTGAATCACCAACACCTAAAACGGTACCCTGAACATTCGAATCAAGCGAGAACCAGTCTGCAATATCACTTTGAACACTCAACTGATTTATCGTCAGAGGATTAGCACCTGTATTCCTGATGGTAACAGGTATATCAAGCTCTGCACCAGGCCAGCATTGGAATGAATCCATAGATACAGATAATTCATACGAGACAGGCCCTACGACAATATAGCGTGATGCCTTGTTATTAGTACTTATCCTGTCGGTAGGACTTATATTCTCCAGAACTACTATAAGTTTGTGACCGCCTTCAATATCCGTTGTATAGTTTGGTGCCGATACAAGCTTTTCTGATTCTGCTTCAATAGTAACTGCAGATGAAACTGCAATAAGATCATCCTGTGACTCCTGACCATCATAGAAATAGACGTCAGCGACAGCACTTTGTTCACTATAGTTGTGTATGTTAGCAGAAACAACAAACCCTGTCTCAAGGCTAGGAGCAAGCGGCATATATGTAATATCACTGCTTGCAAGACCGACATCAACCGTCCTTACGCGTATAGGGGCAATAAGAATATTGTCATCATTTTCAAGCTCTGTGATATTATCATTCTTATCGATCATCACAATAAGATTGAAATTACCGAAAACCCATTCCGGTATATTGACAGTGTCATTAATTTGATATGAACTTCCACTTGCCAGATCACCGCCATGGACAAACGTACCAAGATTTATATCATCACTGTTGCCATATATCATGTCGCTGCTGAGCACGACACTGTCTGTCCAGCCGCTTCTATATATCTCATTATATACAGCCCCCAAACCATTATTGACGACCTCCAGTGATATCGGAAGAGCCTGACCATTTACGGCAACTGTAGATATATCATAAGAAGCAATCTCAAGATCAGGATACCCTATAATATTTATAGTCTGACTGAAACCATCTGAACCAACCTCACCATTAATCTGGTCTTGATCCTGATTCATCAGATTACCGCTGATATCACTTATTGAAGGCAATACGGCAAACCCGTAACTGCCTATCCTTGATTGACCCACGACAGGGAATATACGGTAAACGCTGTCAGAATATTTTATAATATCGTTAATCGTCACCGCATTGCCTAAAGGATCAGTCAGGACAAAATCACTCACCTGTAAACTGTCTCGATCTATAGCCTCATTGAAATAAACCTCTACATAACTGAGCAAAGATATCTCATAGTCAGGCTTTACATCAATCACAACCGGCCCGGCGATATCTTCCAGCCCGCCAGAACCGCTATCGTAATCTATAGTGAACTCACCGCTCCAATCCTCAATGAGTCCATTTCCGGAACCATCTGTTATATTCGCGGCAGATACATCAACACTGTAAATGCCTTCGATGCTCTGTGATGGGATAGTTACATTGTATTTGTTAATCGCAACCGAATCCTGAACAACTGAGATGACTGGAACATTATAGCCATCGGGATCGGTGATTGCTATATCACCAACGCCAAAAATAACCTCCTCACTGAATACAGCAGTTATTGAAGAAACTGGCTCATCAAAACCTGTAGTCCCTAACCCAATAAGATAAGGCGCAGTATTGTCAATAGTTATTGTCAGCGACACATCGTCTGTATAGATATCCGAATCAAGCTGACCGCCAACACCATCTCCATCCTGATCCAAAGAATTACCATAAAGATCACTCATGTATGGATAGATATTTAGAGTGTATTGACCTGCCGCCTCAATATTCGCAAAATTTATGCGGTATGTTGATGAGCCTTCAAAATTCCAGCCAATACCGGCATACTGCTGACCATCTGAATCCGTAAGAATGAAATCCTCAAAATCAATGGTAGAGCTATCCATTGCCTCACTGAACTGAACATATATACGATCTATACTATCAATAAATTCAAGGGGATAAACGCTCGTAATGAATGGTGAAATAGTGTCTTCAACTGACATCTGAAGACTGAATCTCGCCTCAAAATAATCATTGTTCTCACCTGCCGTAAGGTCCATATCCTGATCCATCTGATTACCAGAGATATCAGAAACTTCAGGACCGACTCTCAAGACATAATTATTATCCGTATCTTGCTGTGCAAAACTCAAAAGGAATCTGCTCCCGCCTGAACCTTCTACTGCCGAAATTGTAGATACGTCTATTGAACCATCGCTTGAGCTTACAAATGCGATATCTTCAGTGGTAAACGTTGAAGCATCAATCTGCTCACTGAAAGTAATCTCAAACGAATTGAAAGGCGCATTAAGCGTCCCGGCAACACTTATATCAGTTACCCATGGTCCTGTAACATCACCTTCTCCAGCTTTCACGCTGAAAGAAGAATTAGAAACGATGATATTGTTATTATCATCCGACTCGTAAACATTATTATTGCTGTCCAGAGCCACTATAATATAATAATCCCCTTCCGCTACGGTCATTGGTATTGTAACGATCTTTGTCTTGGAATAGTTGCTTCCGGCTTCAACGCTGTTTTGGATAAGAGCCTGACCAAGAACAATATCATCACCGCTAATCGTATTATCGCTGCTTAAATAGAGCTTATCATACCAACTGCTTTGCAATACACCATTAGCATTGGAAGTCGTATTATTACCCTGATTAACGGCAGTCCAGCTCACCTGACACTGCTGTCCTGTTTCAACAATCGCAGGCAGATAAAGAGATACCGGGTACAAATCAGACTTATCGCTCGGTAATATATCGACCGCAAATGGACCCGCTACATTATTTACATAATCAGTCTCTACAAGACTGGATGTATTATTCAGCCTTATGAATATAAACTTCTGGCCTTCATCTCCATTTATAAACTCACAGCTGGCAAATGCATCATAGCTGCCGCCCGCCTCAATCATCATGTTACTAAGTATATCAGTACCTATTACACGCTTGTTTCCCTGCTCAAAATCTGGGCTGTCTGATATATATACAACATCTCTCCAGGTCAGGAAATTGCTTCTTGTCTCACCCATGTTGGTAGCTGTCCAGTTCACATCAAAGGGAACACCAACCTTGCCATTACCGCCCACAAATATATTAGAAGCGACAAGATCAACATCTTCAACAGTTATACTTGCATCAATAAGTGAGTTATTGAGTTCATTTGATTCGGTAATCTCTTGAAGACTGTCAATAGTAGCCCTGAATTGATAAGAACCGAATTCAGAGGGAGCGGTATATTCAACAGTTAATTCTTTATTCTGTTTTCCCGCAATCTCTGAGATATTTACCGTATCTATATTGCTCCAGTTGCCGCTTCCATCCTGAATTTCCACACTAACAGCAAAAGGCCATATACATTTAGAAAATGAATCATTATAGATATCTATCTTAAGAGTTGTAACTTCTGAAGGCAATACACTCTCATGATCAGCCGTGATTGATAATACTTTAAGGTCGGGATCTGCAATTGTCAGTATTACGCCGTCTTTGACATTATTGGTCTCTGTTATCTCATCAACCTCCCCTGTCTCATCAATAACAGCCTTGAATTCATATTGACCTAATTCATAACCGGAAATAGCAACAGTCAGATTTCTTCTCTGGCCCGCGGCAAATTCCCAGCTCTGCTGAGCAATATTCACCCATACTGATTGCTCTTTAACATAAATAGCACATGTTGCAGTCGCAGCCTTATTACCAGAATTCTTGAACCAACCGCTAACTGTAACCTGTTGTTGAGAAACACAATTCTCAGGTGATAAAACAAGTGATTCGACCTCAAGCTCAGGCATACTTACAGTAACAGTCTTGATTGCCGATATATTATTATTTTCATTGGATTCATTTATCGAATATACCGAATCACAAAATAATCTGAATTGATAGCTTTCGATCCGGTCATCCGTAAAAAAAGCAAAAGACTCGTTTCGCGATTCTCCTGCCGCAAGTGAGCTTATCGTTTGCCTTCCCCCTGCTGTCGTTATCCAATTGCCATTTGTATATTTTTGAAAATCTACAACAATATCACCAGTGGCAAGATCGCCGGTATTACTTATAGCAAACGAGACCTGAACATTCTCATTAATGCCGGCATATATCTGTTCAACCTGCGTATCAGCAGCTATATCAGGCATAGGAACATGCGTATATGAAGCATATATTGTAATATCAGACGTTATGTTGCTGTAATCTCCCTGCCACTGCTGAAATATCCAACCTTCATTCACTGTAACTTCCGGTGCTGTCGCAGACTGCCCATAAGTTACCGTTGTTGAAAATGTCCTTTGTCCATTAATAAATCCATGATCGCCTGCATCAAATATAACAGTAAACTCAGCGACCTTGTAAAGTGCATTTATAGTCCTGTCTGAGGTAATATTACTTAAAGGTTTATCCCATTTATCAAACACCCAACCTGTTGCGGCTATAACTGTTGGTGCCGCGGCTGATTCTCCGTAAGCAACAACCTGCTGAGCGTTACCTGACGTTATAATGCCATGATCGCCCGGATTGAAGCTGACATTGAAAGTTTTTCTGTCATATTGAGCTGTGACTGTAATATTTTCTGTCACATAATTGAACCCCCTGCTCCATCCGGAAAATACCCATCCTTCATCTGCCGACACACCAGGTGCTATTGCTGCTCCCTGATGAGGAACGGTCTGAATAGTCTCCCCTGACAAGCTGCCATGATCACCACCAGTAAAAGTTACGGTCCACTCATGAGGTGTATATAAAGCAGTAACTGTAACATCGCTCGTGATATTAGTAAAGCTGCTGTCCCAACCCGAAAATTCCCACCCATAATCTGGTGTTATCTCAGGAGAAACTGCATCTGCCCCTTCCACAACAGTTTGCTCGGAATTTCCACCAGTTATAGTACCGTGAGAACCCGCTGTAAATGTAACAGTATAAGTTTTGACTTCTGGAACTATATTCAGAATGTAAGGAGCAACAAAAGAACCTAAGTCTGAATTTGCCTGAAAATCAAAAGTCTCCTGAATTTTATATATCTTATCCTCTGCGGCATCATAGACTTTTAAACTCATACCTGAAACATATGAACTTTCGCTGAAAACAGTCATCATAAATGCCATACCGGCCGGCCCGCTGAAGACTTCTGTGGAACCGGCAATATCTCCTGAAGGCGTCCATGCAGAAAGCATACTTGTATCACTATCACCAATAAAATCCTGGCCGTTTTTAACCTGCGCATACACTATCATCGAATTCTGCAATCCTGTTGGAGATGGCCAGTCAGGTCTGCCGACTGCTGATTCATACTGAGCCGTAACTGTAAGATCACTCGTCACATAACTGAATGAAACATCCCAACCGGTAAAATTCCAGCCGGTTTTAGCAACAACAACAGGTTCGGTTGCCGCATTTCCATATTCAACTTCTTGAACAAGCTCACCAGAAGTTATGATACCATTCTGACCGGGATCAAAAGTCACTGTATAATTTTCAATCTCACGATACTGAGCAGTCACTGTCATATCTTCTGTAACATTGCTGAAACTCTTGTCCCAACCGGTAAAAACCCATCCTGATTCGGCTGTTATTGCCGGAGCTTCCGCTGGCTGTCCCTCCTCTACAACCTGAATTGCTTCACCTGAAGCTATTGAACCATGCTCACCGGCATTGAAAGTCACAGTATATGAATTTGAAGTTTCTGCTGCAGTATTAAACACCTCAGGAGAAAACAGGGAACCAACACTGGAACCGGCCAAGAAATCTATTGTACCCTGCAGGTCATAAACTTTATCTGAAGCAGCATCATAAACTTTCATGGTCATACCTGACACAGATGTTTGATTGCTGAAAACAGTACAACTGAAAAGCTTTCCCATAGGCCCTGTAATAACATCGGTTGAACCAGCAATACTTCCGTCAGGAGCCCATACAGAAAGTTTACTGCCTTCTGAGGTGGCAATTTGACTGCCATCCTGATTGGCCTGAACATATGCGATCATCTGGTTTTGAATACCGCCGGGCACAACCCAGTCATCGGGAGCGGCCGCCTGTAAATTAGCAGAATTAAGAATGATTATAAGAGCTGTTAAGACGTAAAAAAACTTCGATTTGACAAAATTTGCACTCATAAAACACACACCTTACTTGTTAATTAAAACCGTAAAAATTCAACTATAATCCGTTATATTCAAAGAATCATCTGCTAAGATATTTTTTGCATATTTTACTGATGAAACTTCTCAAAATTATTAGCATATCAATAAAGCAAAACCTGAAATTACATCATAAATCGTAAAATTACAAATACTTCTACTCCATAGTGCTTATCTCTGAGAATTGATACAATAACTGCTTCAACACGAACAATGCTGAATTATAAATATTTTACTATTAATTTCAATAAAACACACCGTAAAACAGCACACAAAAGATGCCGTCAACTTAGAAATAAAAATCCGACTAACCCTTAAAATATAAAACTATAACTTCATTATAAGTCACTGCAGCATCCAATCAAAGCTTTTTTCATAATAAAACCTAAAAAAACACTTTTATAGCCGGAATACTTTGCCACCGTTTGCAAACTCCAATTTGACTTTTATTTATGTTTTATATATAATACAGTAGTTAGTTATTGTCTGGCGAACTGGAGGAAAACCAAAGTTGCCGAAGGAAACAATGTTTTTTCAGAAGAATATGATCAATGAAGCAAAGCAATCAGGAGAATTTAATTCAAGAAACATCAGAAATACAGACAATTTTTGATGTGGCTCCTACGGGGATGCTCCTCATAGATTCATGCAGAAGGATCATAAAGACAAATATAGCATTTTCTAAGCTTATAGGTAAGAGCAAAGACGAATTTCTT
The DNA here is from genome assembly GCA_044440125.1 of Sedimentisphaeraceae bacterium JB056. Taxonomy (GTDB): domain Bacteria; phylum Planctomycetota; class Phycisphaerae; order Sedimentisphaerales; family Sedimentisphaeraceae; genus JBITAJ01. The sequence continues at coordinate 431,240 of JBITAJ010000022.1, forward strand.
GGCGAAAAACTTGGCAATGGCATCAATTGTTTTAGTTCAAAAGTTGCAGGAGGTTGCGGCAGCAGCAATGATTGTTTTGAATGCAAAATAAGGCGAGCCATCGAAGACACTCTTAAGACAGAAAGAGAAATTAAGAACATTGAGCTTAGCAAAACTCTAATGATTGATGGCAAAAGAAAGAGATTCTTCTTTTCTTTGAACACAAGCTTAATCAAATTCAATAACACTCAACATATAATATTGGCTATTTCTGATATAACTGAAACAAAACAGGAATATCTTAAAAAGATTAAAGAGACAAATGCACTGCTGCTTTCTCTTTTAGATTCAATACCGGACATCATCGTATTCAAAGACCTTGAAGGCAGATATCTTGTTAGCAACAAAGGATTTACAGACCTTGTAGGTTTAAGCAGCGATCAGGTAATAGGCAAAACCGACCACGATTTCTTTGAGAAACAAACAGCCGATATTTTCAGAAAAAATGATTTGGACATGCTTGAAAACAACTGCAGCAAGCATTACCGGGAATCCATAACAGACCCCAACGGAACAATTGTACCTTTTGACACTATCAAAACACCATTAAAGAATGCAGATGGCAAGACAATAGGCATATTAGGCATAGCAAGAGACATAACAGACATAAAAGAAAAAGAAAAGAGTCTCCATGAAGCTATAACTAAAGCAGAAAAAATGGCTGATATCGCAGAAACTGCAAACAATGCAAAAGGACAGTTTCTTGCTAATATGAGCCATGAACTGCGCACACCGCTTAATTCCATAATAGGATTTGGCGATATGCTTAGCGATACAAAACTAAATGCACACCAAAAGGATTTCGTTGACATAATAAGCAATCAGTCATCTCTGCTGCTTCAACTTGTTAATGACATACTTGATTTCTCAAAGATAGATGCAGGGAAACTCAAATTAGAAATCAGAAAAAGCAACCTTAAAGAAATAATTGCAAATTTACGTACTATTTTCTCAACATCAGCATCCAGAAAAGGTATCGGATTCCAGATAACATATTCAAAAGACTTGCCCGATATAATAATTACAGACCCGGGAAGACTTTATCAGTGCTTTAACAATCTTATAAATAATGCAATAAAATTCACAGACAAGGGCAAAGTAAGCCTTGATATATATACTGAAGAAATTAATAAACAGGAATACATACGCTTTGATATCTCGGATACAGGAATTGGGATCCCCAAAGACAAGCAGGAATATATATTTGATTACTTTACCCAGATAGATTACAGTCACACCAGAAGATACGGTGGATCAGGGCTTGGGCTGGCAATCACAAAAAACATTATTGACATGCTTAACGGCAGACTAAATCTTGAAAGTGAAGAAGGAAAAGGCTCCACATTCAGTATGTCAATACCCCTTAAAACAGTAGATAACAAGAATTCTGAACCGCAAACTAAAAGACAAAGACAGAAAAAGTACGAAAAATTCAAAGGTTCCGTTCTTGTTGTGGAAGACTCTTTAATGAATCAAAAAGTAGTCAAACTCATGCTTGAAAAATTAGGCCTTGATGTCTACGTTGCTAATGATGGAGCAATAGCTATAAAAATGGTCAAGGCCAAAGAGTTCGACATGATTTTCATGGACATACAAATGCCAAATATGAACGGCTATGATTCAACCGTCAGAATGCGGGAATTAGGAATCAAAACCCCTATAATAGCCCTCACCGCAAACGTAATGAAAGATGACAAAGATAAATGTCTGGAAGCAGGCTGTAATGACTACATACCTAAGCCTTTAGAGATACAGATGCTTGTAGACGTATTAAAGAAACATCTCAAAAAATGAGCGTAAATCATTGCTCATTTGCAAATCTAACAATCTGCTCTTTAGCATATTCATAATATTCAGGCGGCACAGGATGAGCATTCAATGGCGCATGAAGCATCTCTTTGTCTCCCAGATATGAATTATACGCGGCATAAACACTGGTTGGACGGCAGACATTGTCAATAAATCCACAAGAAAATATCGCCTTGGCATTAGCACGGCGAGCAAAATTAACGCCGTCATTATACATCGATGCGTCAAGTATTTGTTTATTATAGCTGCCGTCAGATTCTTTAGGCACAAATTTAGGCCAGCCGTTAATATGACCGCCATGATCACACATTGCGGTTACTCCGCTAAATATTATATTTACGTCTGAATCAAGGCCTGCCGCGGCCAGGCTCTGTGCACCACCTTGGCTTGCACCATACGCCGCCAAGACTTCACCGTTCCATTCAGGCTGAGATTTTAGAAACTCAAGACCTCGAAGCACCCTTGTGAACATACCGGTAAAATAACTTGTATATTGATTCTCTTTGCCCCAGTGACGATAATTTTTAAGCACAGTCTGATACAGCTCCGCATAATACTCCGGTTCTCTGCCGTTCACAACACCATTGGCGTTTATCTCCAGTGCGATAAAACCCCTATCTGCAAAATAGGTGATAATATCTTTCCTTGCACTTGCCACCCCTGCTCCATGCAATGAGATAACCGCAGGACACCCTTTCTTCTCAGCATCCTTTGGACGGCAATAATAACCATAAACCTGCTTGCCAAGACAATCTGTAGTCAAATCATAAGTCACTACATCATCACTTTCTGATTCTATTTCGACCATCTCTGGATTTATAGGTATACAGGCAAGCTGCCTTTTCCTTTGCTCCCAGAAGAAATCAAAATCCGTCGGCATAACTGCTGCCGGCTTAATCTGCGTAGGCTCGAACGCCGCTCCAGCCGCGACAATACTCTTATCTTCTGCACTGTCAGCCTGAAAAGTAAAATCACACCTGAGAAATCCGGGATTATTCAAGGTTGAAACCAGCTCGAATGTATTAGAAGCCAGAACTATCTGCCCCTTGTCAATCAGATCGTTACCATCAAATGTAACTTTCCAGCTGAGTTTTCCCGGCTCATTGGTTTCAAACATAAACTTTACCGGTTCGCCTACCTTATATAAAGCATCTGTCCTATCGGTTTTAGCTGAGATTACAACTTCTCCGAAGAGATTAAATGCCAGAACGCAAATACTAAGTGCGAAAAATATTTTTTTCATTTGAAAATCCTCTTCACAATATAATCATAAATATATCCAACGCATGCAATTATATACTATTACCAACCCGTATCAAGTCTGCTTGTCTGATTGGATAACAGTTTGAATATTATTACTCAATTAAGACTGTAAATCCACGTTATACATAAGATTGATGTCCATTCGAACCTGACATCATAAAAATCGGTTGAGTTTTACCGCTTTATTGATATACTTGCGGCCTGATTTGAAGGATTTGTCCATTTTTTTAACCAGATATAAAAGGTTTTCACATATGAAAAAATTTGAAGAACTATTTGCAGAACTCGAATCCAAAATAGCGTCAAAAGACCCAAATTCTGGAACAGTCAAAGAATTTGAAAAAGGTAAGCACTTTATAGGCAAGAAGATAGTTGAAGAAGCTGCCGAGGTATGGATGGCAAGCGAATTTGAAGGTAATGATAAAACAGCCGAGGAAATATCACAATTATTCTATCATCTTCAAGTAATGATGATCAGGTGCGGTCTTTCACTCGAGGATGTATACAAATACCTCTAAGAGATCAATAATGGACAACGGATAGCAACAATAGCCTACCCGTTGTCCATTTTCTGTTTTCTTTATTTTATAACGCCTTTTGTAAGCACGATATTGGCATAAAGTGCCGGTTCACTTGTTGTTACAACAGCATAAGCAGATTTTGCAACATCATAAAAACCGAATCTGTCAACAAAAGCGAAATCATCGAATTTCTCCCCGCTGTTCTTGATAACCTCTTTGTATGTATCCCAGATAACGGGCTTGTAATCATCTCCTGGAACAACACTCATCAGCGTCACTGGATCAGAATAAGTATCAAGAGGGAACAGTTTCAATATCGCTTTAAGAACCTCAGGCACATTATGCCCATCACAACGTACAAGTCTCTGTGCGCAAGCAGCACCGGGAAAATTACCGTCAGATATGACAAGCTGATCACCATGGCCCATCTCCATCAATATCTTTAACAATTCCGGCGAAATAATATTCGGTATTCCTTTTAGCATAATTACTCCACAAAATATAAAACCACATTTGATAAGAAAATTAATAAATCTAACTCCAGAAATTATACTTCCCAAAAACTTTTTGCCAACAGAAATATTGATTTTGAGGATTTACTTGCGTTCAGAGCATTTTTTATATAACATATCCCCTTGCCTTGTTTAAGTTTGTAACAACGATTAATTCAGGCAATATAATTCCCAAAAACTAATTAAGTAACCCGATATTTAGAATTTAATATAAAAAATGAAACTTTTCATAAAGAGTTTTGGCTGTCAGATGAACAAGCTTGATACCGGTCTTGTGAGCAGTGCTTTTCAGGAAGCTGGCTATGAGCTTACCGACAACGAAGATGATGCAGATCTGGTATTCATGAATACTTGTTCAGTACGAGAAAATGCGGAGAAACGTGTATTATCACGCCTGGGCTACTTCAAGCACCTCAAGAAAACCAAACCCGATCTCATAGTCGGAGTCATAGGCTGTATGGCTCAGCGTCTCGGTGACGAACTTCTGAAAAACGAAGCGGTCGATATTGTATGCGGCCCTTCTCAGATACCGAATCTTCGTCAGATAGTCGATGATTTTAAGGAAAAACACCAGAAAATAGCGACCGTCTCCGCCGACATACGCAGTAAACCTGAAGAGACCGAGCAAAAGACACTCGACAATTTTGAATTCGCCTACGACAGCGATCAGGAAAACATAAAGGGACAGGCATTTGTAAGAGTAATGCGAGGATGTAACAATTTCTGCAGCTACTGCATTGTGCCCTACGTCAGGGGTCCCGAAGTTTCAAGACCGCCTCAGCAGATACTTCAGCAGATAAGAAAGCTGACTGAAACCGGCGTAAGACAGGTAACACTGCTCGGACAGACAGTCAATTCATATAGCTACACAGAAAACGGCAAAACCTATATGCTTGGCGATCTTCTGGAAATGATAGCAGAAATAGACCAGATCAAATGGATTCGATTCATAACAAGTTATCCAAACTTGAAATATGATGAGCCGCTTTTCAAGGCTATGGGACAAATAGAAAAAGTATCACCATATCTGCACATGCCGGCTCAGAGCGGTTCAAACAATATACTCAAAGCAATGAACAGAAAATACACAGCAGAGCAATATCTTGACATGCTGGCATTGGCCAGAGATTATGTCCCCGACATTGCGATAGCCAGTGATTTCATTGTAGGTTTCCCCGGTGAAACTGACCAAGACTACCAGCAGACTGTTGAGCTTGTTCAAAAAGCCTTTTATAAGAATATTTTCGTATTTAAGTATTCGCCGCGGCCGGGGACAAAAACCGATCGCAAACTGGAAGACAGTGTGCCCGAAGAAGTTAAAAAAGAGCGTAACAACCATCTTCTTGGAATACAGGAGCCGATAAGCGGTAGGTTCAACGAACAGTTCATGGGCAAAACGGTCGAAGTGATGGTTGAAGGACTGAGTAAGAAACCTCACCTCAATAATGCCGATGGATTAAATAACCCACAACTTATAGGCAGAACTTCACAGGACGGCATAGTAGTATTCAACGGCCCTGAATCACTGAGCGGCAGCTTCGCGAAAGTAAAAATCAACAAAACCGCCCCGCTGACATTGTTCGGTGAACTGGAAGGATACTAAACCACGAATCACACTAAATTCACAAAATTATAAAATTATTTTCGTGTGATTCATTATAATTGAGGATTTATTGTACGAGGAAGTAATGAAAAATGTGATTTATCCGGAAGAATCATATGCTGTCCAGGGGGCAATGTTTGAAGTATATAGAGAAATGGGCAACGGTTTTTTAGAAGCAGTTTATCAGGAATGTCTTGAAAAGGAGTTTTCAAAGCAAAATATAAACTTTATCGCCCAGCCCGTTATTGAGCTTAAATACAAGGGAGAAAAATTGAAGCAATTTTATCGACCGGATTTTATTTGCTTCAATAAAATAATAGTTGAACTTAAAGCAGTGAATAATATAGTGAAAGAATACGAAGCGCAATTACAAAACTATCTTTACGCTACAGGCTTGAGACTTGGAATAATCGCCAATTTCGGTCACTATCCAGGGTTTGAGTTCAAAAGAATAGCATTATAATTAATTTCGTGTATTTAGTGTGATTCGTGGTTAATATTATGGCTAAAAACGAAAAGAGTGAATTTTGTCCTGTATACGTAATTGCAGGTAAAGACAGCTTTCTTGTTAACAAGGAATGCGAAGCTATACTATCTTCGTTGATGGACCCTGAAGAGAGGGATATGGCAATGTATTCTGTTGAGGCAAATAAGGCTGAGATAACCGATGTGCTTGATGAGCTCCGCACGTTGCCATTTCTTGCCAAAAAGCGTGTTGTAGTCATAAGGGATGCTGACAAATTCGTGTCGGCTAACAGGGAGCAGCTTGAGAAATACCTTGATAACCCATCAAAAAAAGGTATTCTCGTGATGACTGTAAGCAGTTGGCCCAAAACCACAAGAATTGCCAAGAAAGCCGCTAAAGTAGGTAAAACCATCGTAACCGAAGAAATCAAGCGATGGAAACTGGCCGATTACGCTGTTGGTTACGCAAAAACCGAATACAATAAGAAACTCAGTAAAACTGCCGCCCAGCTTATAGTCGATATGGCCGGCGATGAGGTGGCACTTGTCTGCGGCGAGATTGCAAAACTCACAACATACGTTGGTGAGGCAAAAGAAATCACTGCTGATGATGTTACCAAACTCTGCGGCAACAACCGTGAATTCGACCTTTTCGCCGTGATAGACGAAATGAGCAAAGGAAGAACAGCGGTAGCCGTGGAAAAGCTTCGCAACATGTTCTCGACAAGCAAAGACGCTGAATATACTGTTGTGGGAGGCCTGGCTTTCCATTTCAGACGCATGTTCAGGGCAAGAGCCATGATGGATTCAGGCATCTCAACTTTTGAAATAGCCAAGCAGCTTCGTATCTGGGGTGACAAGGATTCATTCTTCACGCAGCTCAGAAAATGGCAGCTTACAACAATAGCATCCATAATCGAAGCCTTGGCGAGAATAGACTTTGAATCCAAAACCGGCCAGTGCCGCACCAACGTTGAGATAGAGCAGCTTATAATGAAAGTCTCAATGAAGCTTTCGAGACGCTAATCCCTTTATTCATTAACTGCCGCAATCATCTTCTGCATATCATAACCGGAAGGCGATTGGAACACTTTAAGTTCAAACTCCGGTACAATAGCGAGTATGTGATCAAATATATCTGCCTGTACCGCCTCATAATTCGCCCACACTTTATCAGAACAGAATACATATATCTCAATGGGGATTCCCTGTGAAGTAGGCTGCAGATGCCTTACAAGAAACGTCATATCTTGATTTATCATCGGATGGTTACGCAGATAAGCTGCAAGATACGCACGGAAAGTACCGATATTAGTAAGCCTGCGTCCATTGACCGTTACAGACTCATCAACTTTCTTTTCAACATTGAATTGAGCAACATCCTTTTTCTTTTTATCAATATATTCACTGATATACTGTATCTTTCGGAATTTCTCCAGCATCTTTTCATCGCAGAATTTTATACTCGACATATCGATGCAAATACAGCGTTTTATCCGCCTGCCGCCCGATTCACTCATCCCCCGCCAGTTCTTGAACGAGTCGGAAATCATCGAGTATGCCGGGATAGTAGTTATCGTCTTGTCCCAATTCTGCACCTTCACGGTAGTAAGCGAAACATCGATAACATCGCCGTCAGCTCCATATTTTGGCATTTCAACCCAGTCACCAATACGAACCATCCTGTTGGCATTCATCTGCACACCGGCAACAAACCCAAGAATGGAATCCTTGAATATCAACATCAGAATGGCAGTAAGAGCACCAAGCCCGCTCAAAAGCCCCTTGGGATTTTTGTCGAGAAGAATCGACAATACCACTATCACTACCACAAGAAAAGCAATTATCTTGAACGCCTGCACAAAACTGCGTATCGGCATTTTCTCTTCATGGTCAACCTTGTGATATACATCAACTATCCAGTTGAGCATTGAGAAGAATACCCTCAGCGAAACTATCACCACGTAAATATTCACCGTTGCACGCATAAATGCAATCGACCCAGGAGAACCTTCCAACACCGCTGGCGACATGAAATGAACCACCAGTGCTGGTATGAACAGCCACATCCTTTTGAAGAAACCATGTTCCACAAGCATATCATCCCAGTCGGTCTTAGTCCTGGATATGAGACGCCTCGCAAACTTATCAAGAATATTGCCGGCTATATAATATGAAGCAAAGGTCAGAACCGCCATAACCAGCAGCAATATCAGCCTGCTAATAAATATGGACGTCTCTGTTTCCATCGCAGGATTAATCTCTTTCAGGTAATCGGATAGTAAAAATAGCATTTTCAAATCTCAAATATTAAACTTCAAATCATTAATTATTAATCACTTTTTCCCGTCAAACTCAAATGACGGCATACCGATAATAAACGGCCGGTCTCTGCCGATATTATTCAATAATCCAACCGCTATCATATTCACGATCAGGCTCGAACCGCCATAGCTAACAAGCGGCAGCGTCAAACCTGTTATAGGCATAAGTCCCATAGTCATGCTCGTATTTACGACCACCTGTACCATAAGCATCGCAACGATACCAATAGCAATAAGCCTGCCGTAAGGATCGGTATTGTTCCAGGCAATCTCAAGCCCGCACGCAGCAATAATACAATACAGGAAAAAAACAAACAAGCATCCGACAAGACCCCATTGATGAGCTATCAAAGCAAATATAAAATCATTATGAGCCTCAGGTAAATGCAGGCTGTCACCGCTAAGATAAGGCCCCTTGCCAAAACCATACCCAAACACTCCGCCGCTGGCTATCGCCTGCTTGGAATGCATAAGATGATAACCTTTATCACGCTTCCAGCGTATCAGATTTGCGCTGCTGCCGGCAAGTGCTTCTGCAAGCTTTTCATTGTTTTTGGCAGCATTATATATTTTATCATTTTGCAGCAGCACGCTTGCTATTCTCATTCGCTGATAAGCATGCATGTTCATCCACAATAAAGGGCTTGCCAATACTCCAAGAAGGATGATAGTTATAAGATGCCACTTTTTCGCCCCGGCAGCAAATAATGTAGCAAATAAAATCGGCATCATTAGAAGTACAGTTCCAAGATCAGGCTCGAGTATTATAAGCATCATCGCAAGAAGAGTAAGCCCGAAAGGCCCTATTAGTCCTTTGAGAGTGCGATAATTACTTCGATATCTCAGGTACCATGAAAGCGAAAGTATATAAGCTATTTTACAGAATTCCGAGGGCTGAACTTGGATACCCGCTATTCTTATCCATCTGCGAGATCCATTTATGACCGGCACGATACTGCGCCAAAACTCCGGCATAGGCAGGAACTTACCTAATAACAGAACCCCCAGCAATATGATTATTATTCCATAAAGCCAGTAACTCAATGGTCCTAATAGTCGATAATGAAGCGAATTTACAGAGAGAAATCCAACGAGACCTATTATTATATACACAAGCTGTTTGATCCAGAAATTCTCCTCTGGTTGAGCAGCATAAATGCAAAGCATCCCTATCCCCATCAGCGTTATAGCCGAAAGCAGCATAGTTAAACGCAAGAATGCTAATCTGCCGCTTATAATATCAAACATCACTCTTAGCCACATTAATATCGCTGAGCGTCACATCACCCAAACGCTGTCCGTACTGCTCTGATGCCTCTTTTAAGGACTGGCAATTTTCAATATAGACATCTATCCGATGATCTATTGCAAGAGCCTTGAGCTCCGAAAGGAATATTTTGTCAGAAGAACGTGCAAGTGAATACCCCTCATTAGGCTCAGACGTACTTACAAGAACCCCGGCCTTAACAAGCCTTCCAAGAATGTGATACACCAATTTATAAGGCAATGAAAACTTCCTGACTATCTTCTCACCGCCAACAGGACCATTACCTTTATCAAACTCGTCACTGATATATCCCATGACAGCGATTATAGTATCATCGCCGGCTATTGAGAAATTTTCTGTATTATCGACCGAAGAAGTTTCAATAGCATCAAGTTTTTCAAGATTCTGAGTGGTATAGGCAAGCTGTACGCCAAAAAGAACTACCAGCCAGCTTATATATATCCACAGCATACTTAAAGGTATCAGACCAAGCACTCCATACAATTCACGAAACGGCATATACTCAACGATATAAAAACCGTAAAGCTCCTTCAGCAATACCCAGAGAACAGCCGCAACAGAAGATGCCCAAAGCGCAGGCAAAGTACGTACTTTGGTATTCGGCATGGACCAGTACAAAAGGAAAAATGCCAATATCGGTATCATCCAACCGCTGAAATCATTTAAGATGGTTACAAAACCGCCCATTTTCTTAGATATAATATCAAGGGTCTTAATATACAAACCGGCACCAATAAGCAGCGGCCCTAAGGTGAGAGGCGTCCAATAATAAAAGATTCGCCGCAAAAGCCCCCTGCCGTTCGAGACATTCCATATATTATTGAATGTGCGTTCTATAGTTGTAAGAAGCTTTATCGCCGCCCAAAACACAAAAAGTCCACTTAAAAGAGTCGCCGGTCCCTTACTTGATTTTTCAAAGAAACCTCCAATAAGCTTGTTAACATGATCTGTAAGCTTTACCGTTTGCTCAGGATTAGCCGCATCGGGATACTGAAACTTGTCAAGCTGGATCCCCTCATATACCATATCACGGAATTTTTCTCCAATTCCTTCAGAGCCGGGGAAACTCTGAAAAATTATAAGCAGCATTATAGCAAGAGGTATGAACCCGAATATAGAATGATACGCCAACGCTGCGGCCTGCTGGTCAGCGCGGTTAGTCCTCAAGAGTTTTGCGCAAAGAGGCCATAGCCTGAATTGAAATACAATAAAACGACTAACATGACCAAGCTCATCAAAAGGCGTTGATATAAACTCTTTGAACTTATGAATTTTCTCAGAAAATATCATCAATTTGATCCTTTATTATTTTTTTTCGAAAAGGTCTTGAAGCCCACGAATACCCTCTTTTATCATCTCTGCCGTTTCCTCATCGGTATTCTTATCAATTGCATCATCAATCGCTTCTTTTATCTTCTCAGTATTCTTCTCAAGAATCTTTCTTGTATCAATTCGAGGTGAAGACACATCGCCATCAATCGGAAGTACTATCTTTGATTCTTCTTTACCATCTATAGAGTAAGAATAAGGGAGCGTAATATCCATATCGATATCACCGGCAAATGCAATAGAGCCTTTGAAGCCTACCGGTTTAGTTCCGAAATATACAATCATATCATCATAGGAAACCCTCTTATCTGCGATCCTGATATCAGTAGGCTCAATTTTAAGCGAAGCAATGGAACCGCTGCCGGAGCTGACAATATCTTTGATCTGCCCAAGAAAACCAGAAGGCCTCAGTTGAAGATCTTTTACCTCAATTTGAGAATCAGTCAACATCTGGTCAATATCTGCTCCAGCCAAAGGTATCTCTAATTTGCGTGAAAGAAGATTAACACTGCCGCTGCTGTTGATTGAACCGGCAAAAATAGGATTGATGAATTTCAATAGTCCATCTGACAAGTCGTCATTAATATGGACATCATCTAACAATTTAATGTCATCATCAACGCTAAGTACTATTTGTTTCTGAGTCATATCTGATGTAGCACCAAAATTGACAAATCCTTCATTAAGAGGAACCCTAAAAGCTGGTATTTTTAGAATACCGGAGTCAACCACTGCGTCAATATCAGCAACACCAAAATCAAGCCCCATGTAATCAATGCTGTCAAATCCAAAATTGAATTTAGCATCAAGATTCTTCATCGTCCAGGATTTCTCCTGCGAACCAAGAATTGTCTTTATAGTTCCCGAGCTTTTTCTTGAGCCTTTAATGACCATCCCTGTGGGAAGAAAACTTTCGATTTGCCCCATCTTTTCAAGATCATAAGAAAGATCAAAATCGGCATCAAGGCTTCCCTCTTGATCATCTAAAAGCAAATTCGTATTATTGAAATTAAGACTGCACCATTGATTTCTGAACTCAAGCTTATCAGCATGATAAACGCCTTCTGCCGGTTTTATATCGGCATCAACACCAATGGTAATCCCTTTAGTACTGTAATTACCATCAGCGGTAGCTACAGAGAGATCACTAAGTCCAGTATCATCGGAAACAATCTTCATACCGTCTTCACCGACTTTAAGCCTTAAAGTTGTGGAGAATAAACCATTTGCATCAAAATCTTCAGGTTTCTTATGATAAATATCAAGAAGCTCAACTACTTTTGCTATATTACTTCTAACCTTAAAGAGTGTTACAAACTTATCCGGTTCATCTTCCTTGAAATTGAAGAAACCCTGGAGTAATTCAAGCTCGCCAAGTATGTTAGATTTCATAAACAGACTGGTAATCCAAAGACGCTGCTCAATATCATCATACTTCAACCCAAAACTCATATCAGAATATGGGTCGTTTATTGATACAGCATCACCATTTACTATCTTGAATTCCCTGAGAAGTGCAGTACCGTTTATAATCTTACTTGAAGGTATCATATCAGCATTCAAGATAAGTTCACCGGAATATTCATATGGTCCAAAATCAACCAGATCGGAGAGTTCACGCTGAGCGACCTTTAATGGGAATATACCATGAATTTTGAGATCATCGGCCATACCTGAACAACTTATGTTCATGAATATTGAACTAAGTTCTATGGGGTCAATCAGTATACCGTCTTCTTTGGCTGCAATTTCCGTCCTTAGGGTTATCGGTGCGCTGAGCTTGATATCTTTCCCGCCGCTTTTAGCAGCAAAATTGGATAGCATTATGTTGCCGTAAAATACTTTTTCGCCTCCAATACCTGTAGTAGCAAGCTTACCTTTAAGATCTCCAGAGGTCACTTCCATATCATTCTTGCCAAGTAACTGAGGGAATTGTTCAAGTGCTTTGCTGAGACTGGCATTAAAATCAGCACTAAGCTTAGTCTCAGACGCTGAATTAAAAAGCTCTTCTATACCTTGTTCATTCAACGGAATTTGCCCGTCAACAGTAAACTTAAACCAGTCACAACCCATAGTAAGCTCTGTAACATTCAGGAATTGTTCATCAGAAGTCAATCTTATTAGAGAATCAAAATCCTCAAGACGTATCTTGTTATCAGTTTGACCTGATAACACATCTATCTCCTTACTGTTGACAACAAATTTGCTCTTAGTAAGAAGACCTTTTTCCATCTGTCCGTTTATATCAAAATTAACCAAACCATCTAATTTTGCGTTCACGCCGGCAATATTGAGGATAGGAGAGAAAGAGGAAAGATCTATCGATTCGCCTTCCATCTTCAATACTGCATCGAACTCCTTCTTCTCGAAAAACAGCTCAGGCCTTTTAGCCAAGGCATAAAGATTAAAGTCAGAATGATCATCACCAAGATTTGCGTCAAATTCTACACCGCAAGTTTCTCCGGGTGGATTGATTCTTATCTTACCGTTTATATTTGAAAGCGGGAAATTAGAACGCGTCTTATCTTTTTTTATAACCTCAAGTATTATACTTACATTTTTAAGATCAACCGCAACATTCCTTATATAGTCAAACTGAATCCATCGAAACTCAGTTGTCTCAGCGGATGCATAGCTGACAGTAGGAATAAAAGCTGCCATAGCTGCCTCGAGCTTGCCCTCTATCTCTACGGGCTTATTCTCATCAACAACTATCGTAATAGTAGCATTTTCAATCAAAGCTTCATTAACACGAACATCTCCGGTAAGCATCGAAAAGTAGTTGGGTTTTGCATATATTTTCTGAGCATCTATGACTATACCGTTTTTATCAGCATAGCTGACACCTTCAACAGTTATACCTTTTGTCCAGCTTACATCAAGATTGTTGATTTCTACATCCGCAGCCGCAGCAGAAGCGATTTTATTTTTTATGATAGATCGTGCGGCAGAAGTGGATAAGATGAAGGGTGTCAGCAATAGCATTAAAAGAAGCAAAACAGCTACTATTGATACTATCTTATAAACCCGAACTTTTTTTACTTGTTTCTTTTTAACGGCATCTTCTTTGCTGTTATTATTCTCTGCCATGTTTTTACTCCACCGTATTCAGGCCTAAACCTCGTTAACTTCCCGCTTGATATAAAACTACAAGGTAAAATTAAAAAAAGCCCCGAAATGACGGGGCTCGTGTCTTTAATTAGCCGTTAAGAACGTCGTCCGTCTTGTTATTGCAATGATCGTCAACTTCTTTTGTATATTTCTTGATCATATCGTCAACAACCTTTTTCGCCTTATCACGCTCATCCTCACTAATAGCCTTGCTCTTCTCTTCATCCTCTATCTGCTTGATAGCATCACGTCTGATATTACGAAGAGAGATTCTCGCCTGTTCAGCCATTTGCTTAACCTGTGCGGCAATCTTTTGCCTTCTCTCTCCTGAAAGAGGCGGTATGGGAAGTCTTATCATCTGACCTTCTGTCATAGGACTGAGGCCAAGATCGCTTGTCTTGATAGCCTTCTCAATATCTTTTATCGCAGAGGGGTCAAAAGGTTTGATAACCAAAGACGTTGCATCAGGAGCAGTAACGGTCGCCATCTGGTTCAATGGAGTCATATTTCCATAGTACAACACTCTCAAATTATCAACAAGGCCTGTGGAAGCACGGCCTGTACGAAGACTTTTATACTCGTTATCAAGAAAATCTACAGCCTTCTTCATACTAACTTCATGTTCTTTTAAAATCGCTTTAGTAGGCATTTTACTTACTCCAATTTATTAATAGTCGATTATTAATTATCCGTTATCACTTATTATCGTGCCGATATCCTCACCTTTGACAGCACGTATTATATCGTCACCTTTGAACATATTAAGCACTCTTACCGGTATATTATTCTCACGGCACAATGTCATTGCCGCATGATCGATTACCTTTAAGTCTTTGCTTACTATATCCTGATAGGTTATTTTCTTTATCAATTCAGCTGAAGGGTCTTTCATTGGATCTGCGGTATATACCCCGTCAACTTTTGTGGCTTTTACAATCATATCAGCCTCAATCTGGCATGCTCTCAGAGCTGCACAGGTATCTGTTGAAAAGAACGGATTGCCCGTACCACCGGCAAGGATTATAACCTGACCTTCTTCAAGATAGCTGATTGCTTTTTCACGTACAAAAGGCTCATTAATTGCCTCAACCGGTATTGCGCTGAGTACTTTGGCCGGTTGACCGATAGATTTCAGTGTCTCACAAAGGGCTGTTGCGTTCATAACCGTCGCAAGCATTCCCATATAATCGGCTGTCGCTCTTGGAATAAGCTTTGCTTCTTGCGAAAACGCCGCACCTCGCAAAAGATTGCCGCCGCCAACTACGATAGAAACCTGAGCCCCTGCTTTGCAAATTTCAAGAATACGCTGAGCAGTTGCTTTGGCCTGCTCGCCATCAATACCAAATCCGCCCTTTTCGCACAGACTCTCGCCTGAAAGTTTCAATAATATCCGTTTATACTTTAATGCATCCATACTATATAGTACCGTAATCCCATATCTAACAGTAATTTATATTAATTCCAAAACCCAACACAACAAGGCATTCGCCGACCATGTCGCGTAAAAAAACAATACCTATGGCATTATATACGATAAACAGTTATTTATCAAGAACCTACGTAGAAAAAGCAATCCGCCCGCCACGATAATATTTACCGGCACGCCAAAGAAGCAAGACTAAAGCCAGCTAAGTCTTATATAACTTATTTAGCTGTCAGTTAAAACAACATTCTATCCAGCTTTCTTCTACAAAATAAGGTATACAAAAAAACACTGCTTTATTTATAAAACAAAGCAGTGTTTTGTGTTTTTAATCAGATGCGATTACTGATCTTCTTCCCTGATCTGGACGCGTCTTATCTTGCCGCTGATTGTCTTGGGAAGTTCCTCTACAAACTCCACTATTCGCGGGTATTTATATGGTGCGGTTACCTTTTTAACGTGATTTTGAAGCTCTTTCTTCATCTCATCGCCAGCAGTATAACCCTTTGTAAGCACTATAGTTGCCTTAACAACTACACCTCTGTCGGGGTCTGGAGCTCCGGTTATGGCACATTCAGTTACCGCAGGGTGCTCCATCAGGGCACTTTCAACCTCGAATGGGCCGATACGGTAGCCGCTGCTCTTTATCACATCATCAGCACGACCTACAAACCAGAAATATCCGTCCTCATCTTTCCAAGCCACATCACCAGTGTGATAATAGCCGTCTGTCCAGACTTCTGCTGTTCTCTGAGGCTCGGCACGATAGCCGGTAAAGAGACCTAACGGACGGCCAACTGCTGTATCAAGCACTATTTCGCCCTGTTCACCCGGATCATTACAAATCTTACCATCGGAGTTCATAAGACAAACTTCGTAGCATGGGTTAGGCCTGCCCATTGAACCTGGCTTCGGCGTCATCCACGGGAAGGTAACAACAAGCGGAGTAGTTTCTGTCTGACCATAGCATTCCATAAGCTTTATGCTGGTATATTCGCGAAAACGGTTATAAACCTCAGGATTGAGCGGCTCACCGGCAACAACACAGTATTTAAAACTGCTCAGGTCATACTTGCTCATATCCTCTTTGATCAGGAATCGGTAAACCGTTGGAGGCGCACAGAAAGTAGTAACTTTATATTTCGCCGCCTTATCAAGCATATTCTTAGCATTAAACTGCTCGTAATCATATGCGAATACAGCACTTCCGGCAAGCCACTGGCCATATATCTTGCCCCACACGCACTTAGCCCAGCCGGTATCGGCAACTGTATAATGCAAGCCGTCATCAATTACATTCTGCCAATACTTAGCAGTGATTATGTGAGCAAGCGGATAAGCAAAATCATGCTCAACCATCTTGGGATAACCGGTTGTTCCCGAAGAGAAGTAAACCATAATGGCATCATCATTTCGAGTATCTTCGTTGCCGGTCGGACGCTGAAAATCAGCAGACGCCGTTTCCATTGCACTTGTAAGATTTTGCCAGTCTTTATAGTCGGAGCGGATAACCATTCTTGTGGTTATCTGGTCGGTAAATTCCTCATACGCCTTATCAATATGACCAAGCAAACCTTCATCATAATCGCTTATCACCATCTTAATCTTTGCCTTGTCAAATCGATAGACAAAATCCTTAGCAGTAAGCATATGGGTCGCAGGCACGGCAATAGCACCTATCCTGTGCAGCCCAAGCAGGCAATACCAGAACTCATAACGACCTTTAAGCGTCATAAGTACACAATCGCCCTTCTTTGTGCCATTGGCGAGAAGGATATTGGCCATCTTGTTACTTTCTTCCTTCATCTGGGCAAAAGTAACAATCCTTTCCTCATCGTCATCATTACACCATACCAACGCAACCTTATCCGGGTCGTTTTCGGCATAGTAATCAACGACATCATACACAAAATTAAAATTTTCAGGTACATTTATCCTGAAATTATCCTTAAAATCCTGATAAGAATCGAAATCGACTCTTGAAACATATTTCTCAAGCAAATTCATCTTGTGCTAATTCCTTTATATTACAAATGCCAAAAATACGGCTTTCTTTCCATCAAGTGCCTGCATCGCATGATCGCATGTTGAATCAAAATAAATCGAATCACCCTTCTCAAGGATTATCTCATTCGAATGGATAAATACTTTAAGGCGGCCTTCAAGAATATAGTTGAATTCCTGCCCGGGATGCGAAGCGGTTTTTACAGTTGTGTCTTCAGGTTTAGGCTCAACCGTAACAATAAACGGATCGGCCTTCTTGGCAATAAAAGAAGTAGCGAGAGCCTCATAATTGTATTGCTTGCGGCGTTCAACAGAGATACCTTTACCCGCTCTGGTAACACTGAAGAAATGAAGACGTGCTTCCTGACCTGTAAGCAAGGCAGTACTGTCTACCTTGAAAAGCTCTGCAATTTCAAGAAGAAGACTTACCGGCATGTCCTTTTCACCCTTTTCATAAGCCTCATAAACCGATTGGTCAATACCAAGCTTTGAAGCAACATCACCAACTGTCATATCCGACAGTTCACGAAGCTCATGTATCCTGGCAGCAATTTCCTGTATCTTTTCCTGCATTTGGAAACTCCGGATTATATATAACATATTATTACGATCACTATCAATAATATATTAATCAAACAATCGGAGTTTTGCAAATACTATAACAGCAAAAGAATGAGATTTACTGCTTGAGAAGCCAGCCGTCAGGACAGAAATCCTGCCAGTAATCGGCAAAAACACAATAATCATCCAAGTCAGTGCGGTTCAAATCACCATCGAGGTCAGCCGCATTAGGCTCAATCTGAAGCCATGACAGCGAAAAATTCACCAGGTCATCAATCGTAACTTTGCAAGCGACAACATAATTATCCGCTATGCCGAAATTTATCCAGCCGATATTCTCACCCCATGCCCAGCCGTAAAAGCCGCCGTCATAATCGATCTTGACACCATAGTCGGTTGAGTCACCTGCAACAACAGGATTGAAGTTTATCCATCCGACATTTTCTCCCCACCCGTAACCGGAAAGATTATCATTGCCGTCATTATAAACACCGCCGTAAGTTGTCGGTGAAAGATTTATCCATCCAATGTTTTCTGCCCAGACAAACCCGGTCAACTTGTCGCTTTCGACTTGAACACCATCACCACTGCCGGGCTGAAAATTAAACCAGCCAGTATTCTCACACCATGCAAACTGGCCACCCGTACTGTAAGGGTCAACATTTTCTCCAGAACAGATAAACGGCAATAGGCATAGTAATATTAAGCTTAGCCATCTCATGACAAAACCTCCAATCAGAAAGCCGTATTGTCAATACCATCGTTTCCGCTTCCCGAATTATCAACATTGGTAGAATTGGAATACCTGTTGTTTATATATAGATTGTTGTCACCAACAATTTTAATTCCCGTTGCCGAAGATGATATGATCGTATTTCCTTCAATCACATTCTTATAGTCGTTGACTATTATGCCTGAAGAATAATGCATTGCGATATGATTGTTCTTCACCGAACACATTCTTCCCACGGTAATCCCATAACCAACTTCTTGTATCAGGTTATCAGTAATCATAGCCCCGTTATGAGCAGTGATTGCATAAGTACAATCATTAACCTGATTAGCCCTGATTGATGAACCGTACCCAATTACGAGTCCATTCATGCTATCTGATACCGAGTTATTCTCAGCCAAACATTTGCTGTTTAGATGTATGGCTGTCGCTCCCGTACAGTTTCTGACAGCACAACCGGTAACGACCGTATCATCACTGGCGTATATACCGTATTTCCCAGAACTGTAAACCGCACAATCTACAACTCTTGAGCCATAATGAGCAAAGATGCCATATTCTTTTGCTATATACACATTGCAGTTTGACACGATAGAAGATGTCTGAACAAATATACCGTCACCATCAAAGCCCCCGCCGTTAGCAACCACACAATCAGTTACAAGACAATTATAGTCTGTTCTGATTGATCGCTGTCTGGCAAATGTACTCTGACACTGCCTTATAGTAGAGTTTCTGCCCACAGTCAGCGGGTAATCAGAAATCATGGCATTTACCTTTTCAATGGTATTATTGTCAGATGCTTCCCCGCCAATATTGATACAATAGAATTGAAAACTCTTAACCTGACCATTTTTAACAGTAATACATTTTCGATCACTGTAAATACCTGCCGTTGATTTACTGTTCAAATTACCGTCAAGGCTAAACCCCATTAGATCAATTGTCACATTATCAGTTTCAATACTTATAGCAGCATTTCCTGCCCCAACACCATCACCTTCAAAAACAATGTTTTCTGCAAAATAATAAGAACCGGGGTCTTTTATCGTCAGGGGTAAATCTGATTCTGAGATTGGTATTCTGGGCTCAACCTCATCAAGAGTCTTCATCGTAGAGCCGGGAGGTGAAGTTGGGTTAAGGTTGCCGGCAAAACAATGGCTGCAGCAAATCAATGCAGCTAACAATAGAAATGGTGTAAATTTACGCTTTTCCATATCTCCTCCAAATTAGTCTTAATGACCATTAAATATGCCTCATAGATCATAAGCTCATGGGATGCAACTAATTCACTCTATAACTCATTATATCCCTCGACCGATAATAAGTCAAGGAGTTATAAAACACACCCAAACCCAACAACAGGAGTTATTCCGTTTGCAAGGTTTTCGAGTCTTAGTTTGCCTTTGTTTTGACAGGCATTGATATTTCGCATGGTATTCATTGATCGTCTGGTTAAAAAACTTGTTTTTTCCATTACAGGAAGCATTTTGACTAATTTTGAGC
>JBITAJ010000023.1:0-22524 GCA_044440125.1 Sedimentisphaeraceae bacterium JB056
AATATCAAGTTCTTTCATTTTTGACATTGATGATGATAATTCAGGTAAATCATAAAGCCTTACTATTAAGTCAGCCATTTTAATCCTCTGTTACTTTATTAAGTGATGTGTCGTGGGCTTTAATATATTCATCTTCCCAGTCCAGGCCATAATGGTACCATGGCGAATTGGTTTGTATTTTTTCAAGCCATTTCTGCATTAGTATTCTGACGTTATTTGCCACAAATATATTCGAATCACTGTTTTCTATTATCCAGTCGATAAATGATTCAATGTCTTTGGCTATATCAGGCTTGCCGTTTGTATAGTCATCGAATATCTGTTTGAATTTCCTAAGATAATCTGTCCATAGAGGAAGTCTGCTGCAGAAGTCGCATTGAGATATCTGCGATATTTCCAGGGCAATACTGTGGAGTTTTTCGTACTGCTGGGCTCGAGTACGTTTCAAAAGGGCTCTTGGATAAGGTATATGGCATGGCCCTGCACTGTCCACAAGCTGCCTTGCATAATCATAAAACTCTTTTATCTTGAGGGGGGCTTGCGGCAATATTTTACTATACAAAACATCAATCGCTCTTTTATCTTCATTATAAGCGGCTTTAGCCATGAGGTAGTAATTTATGCCGTATGCTGCCCAATTGTCAAATTGGAATTGTGTCAGCAGTCCGTCAATATCGTTTTCTGCGTAAAAGCGAGTTTCTTCGAATACCCTTTCGTGATGTATCATAGGAAGGGAAATGTACAAATTGACTCCCATGTAGTATTCGTAGATATTGATCTTGCCGCCATTTTTAATTGCCTGCCATTGCTTCAGTGTTTTGATGTAATTTGAGTTTATAGGGCATTTAGGGTCGTTGATCAGATGGTTTATGCATCTCCAGTAAAGAGCGAAATGTACGGCGTTTTTGTCTTTCAATTCAAATCTTTTTGCCGGTTGAAGATAATTTATGTATGCCGCAAATGTAATTGTTATATCCGGCAGGACTTTTTTGAGTTCAGAAGTTATATTATCTATCAAGTCGTGATAAAGCTCTTCAGATTTGTATACATGTGAAGAGAGACTGAAAGCATCTCCCTTTTGCATCTTTCCGGCAATTTGGCGGCATCCTGAGCATTCGCACCACCCAAATCCATCGTTGGGTATTAGTGAGATTGTTTTAACTTCGGGATTTCTTTTACAGTAAGCTATGATGTTTTTCAACAGCTCTTTTCTGAGACCCGGATCGGAGGTACACAATTGCCCGCCGCTTAGGAAACCCTCATCTGTTATATCAGGCTTTATGCGTTTACCGTTAATAATTGCGAAATATTCGGGATGATTATTGTAATACTTTTCTGCCGGTATGAAGTATTCAAAGTTGTGATGTCCGCATTCTATATCAATTCCGCGAATACGAAAGCTCTCTTTTACATCATTACTGAGATTATCGTAATATTTCATCCATACGAGCAAATAGTTAAGTCTGTTTTTTGCCATCCAGTCAGCTAACAGGGGCGTGCGTTCATCGAATTTGAACTCTTGGATGAGGCCTCTCGTTTTAATTGCCGGTTTACGAGGTGTTATTACGATTCCTTCATCAAGCCTTATTTTTTTTTGCGGCTCAAATATTTCTGAACCAGGTTCAATAAAACAGAACCCTAATAATTCTTCAGCAAAAGTATAAACCGCGTAAAGTACCTCTGTTTCGCTTGGAGCAGAAAATATTAAGGCTTCACCCTTGACTTCAACGAAGTAACCATCGCATTGTTTTACAGAAAATATTGTCTCGATATTACCATTAGTCCTGCATTTTGCACCTGTGGATATATCAAGCAATCTTTTCAATTCTGAAAAGGCAAGTTTTAGTGTCGGGTGATTAAAAGAGATATCTTTTAATGTTGTATTAGAATCAAATTTCATGTTATTATCAGTGTTTTACTTGTCCATCGTCAGATTCATCTCTTGTCATCGTTTTGAGCATAGAGAACATCTTCGAGAGGTCACGGAAACCTCCAACGGCAAACCATACTGTTGTGATTACGGATAGTATGACTAGTATAGCTATGTAATATTTCCAGAAAATTGCCCAAGCTTCTTCGCTTACATCGAAAACCAGGTTGTATATTGTTCCGACTACAAATATTGTTATCAAGAGTACTGTCCATCCGAATATCATGAGGTAAACTATCTTGTCTCTGAGATTGAACTCCCCAGTTATTCCAAGCAGTGCCATGATTCCTTTCTTCTTGATTTTCTGTATAAACGATAGTTTTTCGGTCTCTTCTTTGAGGTCTTTGTGCAGCATTTGGTCAAGATTGAAATTTTCTTTGCATGTCAATAGTGAAACTGCTACATACATCACTATTGCAGCGACTGCGGCGTAGAAGCTCAGCACAGCTCCGTTTTGTGATATAAGCCATTGTATTAGGGCGTTATGGTCTTCCGTTGTTTTGAAGAACTGCTTAAGCAATATTACTGATACGGAAAGTGTTGAGCCAGTTATCATTCCGGCCCATCCGCCGGCAGTGGTTCCTTTCTTCCAGTAGAGCCCGCCGATGACCACTGCTCCGGCTCCACCTACAAATATTGCACCTGTTATCATAAAAAACATGTAAATGTGTTCTGTATGCCGAAATACGAGACTGAAGATATATATGAACAGTGCCACAGCAGCTATTGACCATTTTAAGAGCGAGATATGTTTTTCATGCGGCAGGTGAGTTTTTCTAAACGGCATCACTACATCCTGTATCAGGATGCTTCCCCATGAATGCAGGTAGGTAGTGTCAGTGCTTATTGATGCTGCAAGAAAGACTGCCGCTACACATCCCAAAAGACCTGTCGGCAGGAAGTATTTCATCGCGATGCTTGTTGTGATTTGGTCACGTAGTACGGTGTTGTCCACTGAATTGATTGAATCCAGTGCAGCCTGGTTTGAAACGGCAAAAGAAGGGTCCTTGAAAAAGACGAATGCACATACTGCTACTATCACCATGAATAAGTTTGTTGCTATCATTCGCCACGAACTGAGTATTCGTCCCATTCTAGCTTCGTGTGGGTTTACTGCACAGGCATTGTATCCCTGGCTACCCTGCCATATTCCTGTGCCGTAAAGCATATTAAAAGCCATTATCAGGTAGAACCAGATATTAAAGCCTTCGGTGCTTGTTGTTTTAACAGGATTCAGCATCGATTCGTTCTCCGGCGCAGTTTGCAGAGCATTTATTATCATGCCCCAGTCAAATTTAGTGAACAAAAAGATTATTACCACAACGAAGATTATATTGCAGAATGTACCCTGTATAAAGTCTGTTGTGATGACTGTTATCTGTCCGCCGCTGAGTGTAAAGAACATTGCTATTAGAATCAACATCGCCATTAGCCCGGCGTATACCGGTAAAGTGTTTGGCAGTCCGCAGAAGTGTATAAAAAATCTTGCCGTTACTGATGGGAAAATGCCAAAGTTTATGACTCCGGAGAGCCATGCCAGAATGCCGGTGAATATTCGGAGGTTACGGCTATAACGCATTTCGATGAATTGAGCCATGGTCAAGGCTCTTGTCTGACGGAATCTGTAGAACACCCATCCTGATAACGAAACAAATGTTACGATACACAGTGTCATCAATTGCCACCATGCGGCGGAAAATCCTGCCTGATAGAACATTTCGAAGCCCGCAATAATGCTTATAGCTCCTATTCCTGCTATGCCCTGCGCAACAGTTATGATATATCTGCCTGCACATCGGTTTGCGGCAAGAAAGTCCGAAACCGACTTGTTGAATTTTCGTGTATATAAAGCACCTGATGTCAGAATGACAAGAAATGCTGCGATTATCGACCAGTCTAAAACGCTCATTGCTATCCTTCGTTAAATGGTTTGATTTTTTTCTATGAACTGTTCGGCCTCTGCCCAGTATTTGTCAGATTCGAGCGGCATATTGTTGAGCTGCCAGAACTGCGTCATCTTTCTTTCACAAATTCGGGGCTTTTGTCCCTGTTCAAGCAGATAATCCTTAAGCATATCGAGACCAATCGATGCTTGCGGGTTGAATTCTTCGCTCGTTACGTATTTGATAATCGTTTCGAACATATAGCAAACTGCCGGATCATGCTTTTCTATACCGGTGAAATTGAATGCGCTGATAAAAAGCCTTCCGCTGCCAACTTTGATTTCAGCAAGATATCCGAATTTCCTTAGTGTCCATTCTGGTTGAAGTTCTGAGAGCTGATAGGTGTAGACGTCAAAGCGATCTCGTACTGCTTTGTCTACTCCTTGTATCGCAGGGTCGATTTTAACCGGGAATGTATCGAAGTTTATTTTGTCGCAGTCATCAACAAGGTCGTGAAATTGCAAGTCAAGAAAGCCGTTATTGGGGAATCTGTTTGATATAAAATGCTTCCGCAGGAAACCGCCGGAAAAAGTTCCTCTGTCCCATATTATACCTTTGTATCTGTCCCAGGTGGCAGGTAAATAATATTTTTCCCGCTTGATTTCAGCTTCTCTTGATCTGGTTTCTTCCACTCGATAGAGCAGCAGGGCGTCTTTCCCTTCTGCCAGATGATCGAAAAGCTCATCGTCAAAACGGTTTTTTATAATAAGCGAATCATTGCCGCCTTTGCAGATATCCGAGTAACGCCGAGAAAGGTCTATATCGTCGAGATCGACACGGCACTTTATATTTTCGATGGTTTGAGGTTCATTGGGAAATGCCCACAGATCCCAATGGTTAGCTACGGTCTCGTTACCCGGCCACGAGAGCTTGAGTTTAAGTTTGAGATTTTGTGCTTTTTCAAGTTCGGGTATTTTGAGGGTAAGAGTGCATATTTCCTGCAAGCCAAGCTTTGACATGTCTATGTCAGCCATGCTGTCGCTTAGAATCGCCTTGCCGCTTTCATCCGCGAGTTCGAATTCAAAAACAGCATCTGGCTTTAGTTTCTGGTCGAAATGTGAGACGGCTACCGGTATCTTTACCTCATCCAACTCGAAAAAAGTACGTTTGGGCAGATCGGCAAGTATTGCAGTGTTGCCGTTGAACTGCTTGAAAAAGCTGCTTTCCACGTAGCGGTTGTCATCGAAACAGTCAATCAGGCCGTTGGAGTTTTCGTAAAGGTCTGTGTCGCAGAGTTGAAGGAAGTGGAAGCCTGAGAGCAGTTTGCTCCGTCTTGCCGCCTCAATTCCGAGTTTCCAGCATGTTTTCTGGAATTCCTTGCTTGCCTTGTACATCTGCGGATAGTCTTCTTCGAGGCCTTTTGTTTCTACCAGTTTTTTCAGCTCGTCCACCCACCATGGTTTTTCTATGTTGTTGGACGTAAATTTCTTGTCAAGGTTGTATATGTCGTGCAGGGCGATATAATGGCATATCTCGTGTGCCAGTACCGGCCTGTCGATATTCAATGCACGACGTATTGTGTAATTGCCGGCTTCTTTTAGAAGCTCTTTGTTTTCATCTACCGATCCGTAAATGTGCCAGTTATAGGTGTTGTCAAACATGTCGTAGTTTTTGCCGTATGGGAAGTAGTAGCTCATGTGCTGCACATCAAAGTCTACGTAATCCCTGTCGTATTCACCGTGGGCGCATGTGTCTATGAAAAGCCGCGTTGGGTCTATTTCTTTTGTGAGATCGGCTATTTCACGAACGAAGGGATTTCTACCTGGTTTACGTATTTCGTTGCCCATGCAGTAAGCCATTACACAGCAGTGGTTTCTTAGCTTTTTTACAGTTTCAATCCACTGTTGTTTATCAAGGATTTCACCTTCATCGCTCATCATTCTGCGTTCTTTCTGGTACTTTCCGAAGTATTTTCTCAACTCCACGTGTACGAGAATACCCAGTTTATCGGCGGCTTCAAGGAAAGTTTGATCCGGTATTCTTGAATGGAAGCGGACTAGGTTGAAGCCGAATTTTTTTGCCTGCTTGATGTTCTTTTCATGGTAGGTATATAGGTCAAGGTTGAGCATGTTAGGGTGATCGTGAGCTTCACGGCCCCGAATGTAACCCCTTAGATATATTTTTTGGTTGTTTAGGTATATCCATTTACCCTTAACTTCTATCTTGCGCATTCCGAAATGTTGTGATATTTCGTAGAGTCTTCCGTTGATCTTTAATGTCAGCCTCATCTTGTAGAGATGAGGGTTTTCAAGTGTCCATGGTGTGAAGCCCGGCATTTGCTCGAATATCTTTGCCGGTTGTCCTGAGGGCAGTTCAGAGCTGCCTTCGGCTATTATGTCACGGTCGGAAAGTACTTGCCAACTGCATTCGCTGCAGCCTTGGGGGATAGTGAAATTTGCGGATACCGCACTTTTATCGAATAAAGGTTCTATGAATAAATCGGAAAGTATTTGTTGCATTTTATGTTTCTCTTTTATGTTTCGTTAAGAATTCTCGGAGATCATTTTTTAATTCTAATAAGTTTAGTCTTTTATGTCAAGATAATCGATAAAATAAATTTTGCTGATATAGTCTTTTGGGGTTAAGTTGTTTTTTTTAAATGGCTTATATCTTTAAATTTAAAATTTTCAAATTCTCTTGACATTGTTTAGGTTTATCGATAAAATGAAATTAACCTTGAAATAGAAGAAACAAAGGGAACAAAATGGCAACTACAATTTATGATATAGCCAAGAAAGTAAACACTTCCGCCACTACGGTAAGTCTCGCCCTTCGCGGCAGCAGTAAGATAAGTGCAGAAACGATCGAAAAGGTCAAAAGAGTTGCTCTTGAACTTGATTACAGGCCTAATGCTATGGCCAGGGGGTTGGTTGGCTCGTGTACTAAAACATTGGCTTTTGTGTTCAATTATCCTACTCTTGATTTGGCCAATGACAGGTCATTCATGCAGATATTTCACGATTTTGCCCAGTACGCTCAGACGCTTCAGTATCGCGTTCTCTTTCACAGTGTTTCCACCGTGATGGATATGAGCGAGTTGATTGCTGAGATGAAAAGCTATGGCGTGGGCGGGATGCTGCTTGCATCCGATCTTGATGATAATTCAAAGCAGAAAATAGCTCAGAGCCGTTTCCCGACAGTACTTATTGGTCGTGATTTTACAGCTTCGCAAGCAAGCTGTGTGATGCTGGATGGCAAGAACGGAGCAATTCAGGCTGTTGAGTATCTTTGCAGGCTGGGGCATAGCAGAATAGCTTTCGTGGGAAGACTTCCCAATAGGGAGGTTTCTATGCAGAGGCTTTCGGGTTATGTTGAAGGACTTGCGAGGGCCGGTATAGAGGTTGATGAGTCACTTATCTTTGATTCGGCTTTTGACCTTGATTCTGGTGAACTTGCCGGTTTGAGGCTTGCCAGAGTCAGGCCGCTGCCTACTGCGGTGCTTGCTACCGGTGATATGCTTGCTTTCGGTATGATAGGCGGTTTGCGTGAGAAGGGTGTAAGCGTTCCTGCAGATGTTAGTATTGTTGGTTTTGACAATATTGATCTTGGCAGAATATCTTATCCAACACTCTCAACAGTTGATCTTTCCAGGCAGCAGGCAGCCAGAAGGGCCGCTGAACTGCTGATTGATATAATGAAGACAGGAAAAGGCGGGGTTCGTGATGTTGTGAAGTCTAAACTCATAATAAGGGACTCCACTACTGAACCCAGAGCTGAGTAAATGAGTATATTTAATATAGAGAATTAGCGTGTCAATAGTGCCAAAAGACATATTTTCCGATAAAATCAAGACGGGCAGTCCACTCGTTGAGACTACTCCGTTTGTTTTCGACGGAAGGCTTTATCTTCTTGAAAACTGGCGAAAGATGTGGGATTATCCGATAGTGCTTGATGGTTATCCGCAAAATGTAAAGACGAAATATCTGACTTGGGACATTGCTCGTGTCAGGGATATTGAGGCCGATAAGATAATAAGTGTTCCGATGGTCGGCATGGGCTTTTGTTCAGCTTTTGTTGACGATGACAGGGTTTATGTTTTTGGTAGCAAGTTTAATAATGATAAGACTTGGAACAGCAAAGAGATATGGATGTGCTACTCTGATGATCTATTTATCTGGTCGCATCCTGAGTGTATCCTTGAGGCAGATGAGGATGAGTTATTCTTTAATATTAATGTATGCAAAAAACTTGGTGGTGAAGGTTTTGTACTTCTTGTCGAGACAGATGCTGCCCCATGGCCAAAATTTACATTCCGCTTTCTTGAAAGTGAAAACTTAACCGATTGGTCGCCGATCGATGGAGCGATTTACGGTGATGATAAATATGTCGGAGGACCGGCAATATACACTGTAAACGATTTCTATTATGTATGCTACCTTGATGAAGCACCGGAAGGCTGGATAACAAGGATTGCACGTTCAAAAGATCTCAAAAACTGGCAGGATGCACCGAAAGATAAGCCGGTTTTGATGTATAACAAAGAAAATGACTGCCATCGTCTTCGAGGCGAAGGTATTAAAGAGAATAATGTTTCCGATTTGGAATTATGCGAATTTAACGGCAAAACACTACTGTACTTCACCGGGGGCGATCAGCTTGTCTGCGGAGATCTTCAATATGCTCGATATCCCGGTTCAATGCAGGAATTGTTTGAGAGTTTCTTTAACTAATATTATTTAACAGGAGTGTCTTATGATGAGAAAGCTGCTACTTTTATCAGTAATGATGGTTGCCCTTTCCTCTGCTTACGGCCAGTATTATGCCTGGCAGAATGAGTATGATGGGACTAATGCCAATACTGTAGTTCTTTGGAATTTTGACGAGTTTGAGTCCACTGAAAGGGCTTTGAATGTCGTTAACAACTACAGACCTTATGTAATCAAACAGGGGGCTGCGACTTTTGCCGAAGATGGCAAGTTTGGCGGTTGCTTCAGGAATATTGGTGGTACAAGTTCTGCTAATTATGGTCAAATATGGGGCGACGTATCAGCTCCTGTACCTTTTCCTCAGGGGGTAGATCCCAGTTTGAGTGTTGAAATGTGGATCAGTATGAACGATTACACATATACCTCCGGGTATCTGATCGATAAATGCGGCGCAACCAAAAGCGGTTACCTCGTATACCTGTATCGTACCGATCCGGGCCAGCAGGATGTTTACCGCCTTTACTTCAAGACAGGCGACACAAACACGGAAGTCGTTGCCTACGCCGATCTTCAGTGGGATGCGGGTAAATACTATCATATAGCTTGTACCTGGGACGCTGATACCGATACCGCCAAAGTATATCGCGACGGTGTCGAAGTCGCTTCCTCTACGTATGCAGGCGTGGCTATTACCGACAGCGTTTCTGCTGCCAAGCTCGCCAACCGCGTATTGAGCACGTACGGTTCGTTCAACGGTGCTATCGACGGCGTTCGTATAAGCAGTGTTGCTTACGATTACGCCGTACCGCCGGATCCTTACGCATGGATGAGTGAGTACGACGGAACCGAAGACGGGACTATCTGTCTTTGGAACTTTGACGAGTTCGATACAAACGGTCAGGCTTTGAACGTAGTAACAAACTACAGACCTTACGTTATCCAGAGGGGTGCGTCTTATTTTGCTGAAGACGGCAAGTTCGGCGGATGTTTCAGGAACGTAGGCGGCACAATCGCTGATGATTACGGTCAGATTTATGGCGGCACGGTCCTGCCGTATCCCTTCCCCACAGGTTCTGACCCAAGTCTCGGTATCGAGATGTGGATCAGCATGGATGAGTATCAGCCGGGCGTTTCATATCTTATTGATAAGTATGCAAGCGCCAAGAGCGGTTACAGGATCTATATGAACCAGGTCTACGCCGACAGGGAAACCGTTTACCGCGTTTACTTTGAAACCGGCGACGGCACAAATGTCGTGCAGGTATGGGCGGATATGGTATGGCGTCCGAATAAATACTACCACCTCGCATGTACGTGGGATGCTGCCACGGATACCGCTAAGATATATCGTAACGGCAGGGAATACGTATCCAAGACATTCCCTGGTATCTCAATCACCGACAACGCTTACGGCCCAAGGCTTGGTAACAGGCTTCTTGCTTCATATGGAGCGTTCAAAGGTGCATTTGACGGTGTTCGCATAAGCAGCATTGCTCAGGATTATAAAGCTCCTGAGCCGGCAAGTCCGTATTATGGATGGACTGAAGAGTATGACGGTTCAGACGCTTACGCTATAGCTCTATGGAATTTCAATGAGAATGAAATTTACACTGTAGGTGCGGATACCTGTGCACTTAATTCGTTCTCTAATATAACGGTTAACGGTTGGTCTACAGATTACAGGGCAATACTTCGAGGTTATGCAACATTTGAACCTACCGGCGGTGCATTCGACCCGAACGCCCCCGGCATAGATGACGGCAGCTTCGTGAACTACGGCGGTTCTTACTCGACCGACTTTGCATTTGCATGGGGCGGTGCTGAGATATTCCCCGATGGAAGCGATCCAAGTCTTACAATAGAGGCATGGGTGAGATTCGATGATATGACTAATGATAGAAGTTATGTTTTCGATAAATGCTACAGCACCGCAAGCGGTTATCAGCTCTATTTCTACAAAGAGCCGTGGATGGCTGATAATCAGTATTACAGCTGGCTTGAGACCGGCGATGGTACGACTTCGGCAAGAGTTACTGAGCTTTGCAGCTTTGAAGAAGGCAAATACTATCACGTAGCAGGTGTATGGGATGCCGATACGGATACGCTGAGCCTTTATATAAATGGTGAACTTATCGGTTCAAGTTATTGGCCCGGTCTTGCAATCACAAATAATACGCAGGTTCTCAGGATTGGTAATCGTCTTGGTGCGACATACGGTTGTATGGACGGTGCTATTGATGGTGCTCGTATAAGTGAAGTAGCCTATGATTTTGCCGTGATACCTGAAGAAGTACCGGTTGTACAGCCCGGTGATGTTACCGGTGACGGTTATGTAGGTGAAGCTGATGTTGTCGCGACTGCAGGGCAATGGCTCAATGAAACTGCCTCAGGTGTATCTTATGGTAATTTCTTTACTCCGGCAGCCGATACGAAGAGTGCTCTTGATCAGGATGATTTCTATCCTGAAGGTCAGAACATGCTGTTTAGTCTCTTTGGCGTGAATCAGTACGACCTGAGTAAAGTCAAGGATAGCGATATGAATGCTATAGGACCATACTTTACAGAAGCTTCTGGAGGCTTGATAAGGGGAGATACTTATCTGAGCTACATAGATGACTTTGGTCTTGGTGTAAAATATGTTTACAGGCTTGGTATGGACCTTGACTGGGATGATGCCGGTTTCGTAATGCCTTCTGACAGTGAGATAACTTCTGCCTTCACGACTCTTGTCAATGAAGTGGTGGAAGATCAGAACATTGCCGTATGGTATATAGCTCCAGAAGAGCTTCGTCCTTGGGAAGCTAATGAGCTTCACTATCTTGATGTTGCAACAGCTGCAATCAGGGCGGCCGATACCTACGACAGACCTATATGGATGTACGAGCCTAATCACAGGCCAGCCGAGGATCTTGACGATACATTCCCTTATCAGGACTACTGCGGCAAGGGTTCTTATGTCAATACCAGCGGTTATGAAAAGGAAAGGATCTGGGTTAAGTGGAGCATGGAGCAGGTCAATACTGCTATCGCCAACTCGGGTACCACCGGGACAGCAATCAACGTGCTCGAAATGGCTACTGATCCTGCATCATCTTCTGATTACAGTCTGATCGATGATTATGTGCATCACGATGTATACCTAAGTCTTACCAACGGTGCCAAGGGACTGTTTGTATGGTCTGGTGCAAGACGCACCGGTTTTGATTCCTTCCCGATCTATCAGGAAGCTTACGAACAAATTGCTTCTGAGCTTAACGGTGAAGATGCATTGGCGGATGTATTCCTCTACGGCGAAGAAAAGACTGATATTACGGCATCGATAACCTCAGGGCCGATGACTGCTTCTGCAAGCAACGGCTACAGCTCTTCAAGCATAACCTGCAAGAGCTATAATGGTATTGATGGTGTAAGATATCTGTTCGTTATCAATTCAGCAAATGCCCAGGTTGACGTGCAGCTTAACGGCTTGCCTGCGACAGATGCCTATATCAAGGATATCTTCGCAGATGGAAGCTACTCTGAAACAGCCGGTACAATGGCGGTAAGTTTGAGCCCATGGCAGGTTAAAGCATATAGAATTGTTCCGGAAACAGGGCTTTGCGGTCTTGAAGGAAGTCTCTATATGCAAGCTGATATATCCGGTGCAAACGGAAATCCTGATTGTATCGTAAACTTCTATGATTTTGTACGCATGGCCGAGAATTGGCTCGAATGTGCGACTGGCAACTGTATATAATTAACAAGTGACTGCAATAACATGGGGGCGGCAAAGGTCGCCCCCTGTTGTGGAGAATGAAAATGAATAACAGAATTATAAAAGCATTCACCTTGATCGAACTTCTGGTTGTTATATCCATTATAGCGATATTGATGGCCGTGCTTATGCCCGCTCTGCAGAAGGCAAGGGAGCAGGCTAAGACCACAATCTGTAAATCACAGCTCAAGCAGTTCTCTGTGGCTCTTCTTCTTTATGCCGAAGATAACAATGATGAATATCTTACGCAGGATTGGGGTTTGAATAACACGACCAATCTTCAGGGTTATTGGTTTGGTCGCTTGGGTCCATATTTCGATACAGACAAGAAGGGGCCTTATACCAACAGGTTGATGAGATGTCCTTCCGGTGATGCGATCAAGGAATATGGTGATGAACTTATCTATGGCTGGAATGCTACTGATTACGGTTTGCAGGCTGCGGCTAAGAGCAAAGTTAGAATGACACAGTTAATCCAGCCGGATAAATTTGCGACATTCTTCGATTTTTCTTATGAAGGTGCAGTAGATGAACTTAATAACGCTACTGGTACTATCTGGAGTAGTAAATGGTATGGCTTGCTTAGAGATGATCGTGATGTTGAATTCTATAAAGATAAGATATATCGCCATTATGGTAAAAAAGGTGTGGATATACTTTATGCTGACAGCCATATTGAGGGTGTTGTTAATCCTGACTGGTGGGAAGATTTCGCAAGTCCGTCAAGCTTGTATTGGAACAATAAGCCGTAAGGAAGTATTGATGAGTTGTATTATGAAAAGAATGGTCAGTGTGCTATTGATATTGTTCACTGTTCATAGCGGTAGTGTATTTGCGCAGACGCAGGAAGAAAGCTTTTTCGAAAGCTCCCCGGTTGTTAAACTGCCTGATGATGAATTTTATCCCGACGGCAAAAAGTTTATGTTCAGCATCTTCTCGGTTCTCTCGCCTGATCTGGAAAAACTGAAAGATGACGGCTTCACGGCCATCGGCCCTTATTACGGCGAGCAGAAGAAGTCCGGCGTATTGGAAAAGGCCCATGCTACCGGTTTGAAATGTTTTTACAGGGTGGGTGAGCACATCGATTTTGTTCACGACCCCAACTACGTACTTCCGAGCGACAAAGAGATAGTCGAGCAGATACGAGAGGTTATGCTGCCGGTGGTTGACGACCCGAGCATCGCATGCTGGTATCTTGGCAACGAAGAACTTCGCCACTGGCGGCCCGATGAAATGAGATGGCTCGAGGTCGCGACCCAGGCGATAAAACAGCTCGACCCGCTCAAAAGACCGATATGGATGTACGAGCCGAACCACCGCCCGGCTGAGGGGCTGGCAAAGACTCTCAAATATCAGGATTATTGCGGCAAAGGCGATTACGTAAATCTTGCCGGTTATCAAAACAACAGGGTCTGGATAAAATGGTCTATCGCCCAGCAGATGGAAGCGATAAAGATCAGCGGCAAAAAGAATGCCGTTCCGTTGTGCGTGCCGGAGATGTGCTGCGATCCCGAGCCCCAATTTCACGAAATGATACCGCTCTGGTGCAGGCACGATATTTATTGCTCGCTTGTCAACGGTGCCAAGGGCGTGGCGATATGGTCGGGCTTTCGCCGTCGCGGCCTCGATACTTACGATCTGTATTATAAAGGATATTCCTCCGTCAGCCGTGAACTCAACGGCGAACTTAATCTTGGAGAGGTTTTCCTCTTCGGTGAAAAGAAAGACAGGATAAAGGTCGGAATAATCGACGGCGTAAAAGCCGTAACGCTCAAGATTGGTCTTGGCGATATGGAAAGGATAAAGGAGTGCATCGAGGCCGGGCGCCTGGACGACAGCGGCACCGACTACAGCCCGCTTTCGATCAGCGAGCTTTCTTATGGCGATGATGTTTATCTCTTTATCGTAAATTCCGCCTCCGCTTACATAAAGATAGCGGTCTCGTCTCTGCCGCAGGAAGATTTCAAAACACAGCCGCTGCTTGGCGGTGAAGTCCCCGAAATTAAAAACGGTATATTCAAAACCGAACTCTCACCCTACGATGTCAGATGTTATAAATTCTCGAAAGAAAAGTAAAGGAAGGTAAAATGCTAAAGAGCTTCTTGGCAACTCTTGTTTGTATTCAGATGTGTTTATCGGCTTCAAATATCACCCTCAAAAATAACAACCTGCGTAAGGCATTTATCCGCGATGAAGAAGTGGTGCTTGAGTATTCTGCCGCCGGTCTTGAAGATGGCGGGGACTATTCGGTAACGCTGGATATTGACGGTGTGATAAACGAAACAAAACAGCTTCAAGATGAAGGCGCAGTATTCCGTTTTGATGCTTGCGATCTCAAACCCGGAAAATATAATGCACAAGCCTCTCTGATCTCAGGCGATAAGAAGCTCTCAAATGTTGATACCGATATCATGATATCGAATATGTGGAACCCCGAAAGGATAAGGGTCTGGCTCTGGGCACACTACAAATTCGGTGAGGTGGTTTATAAGGACAGCCCAGAGGCACGCGAGATGCTCGCATGGTATGTTGATAAAGGCTTCAACAGTTTTGTTCCCGGCGGCGGAGTCGGCGCAAAAACCAATTACGGCGGTTTTGATGAGGGCAAGCTCGCTCTCTTTGATTACGGTCTCTACAACGGTCTGGAGATGGGTGTAAGTGCCTACAGAAGCTGTTTCATGGACATTGAAGATGAATCCCTGAAATTTAAGATCAATAAAAAGTGGCTTCAGGATTCGAACTTGATACCCAATCCTTTTGAAAAAGAGGTTACGCTGCTTCAGGATACAAAGAATATCGAGATGATGGAAATTCTTCAGCAGTTCCCGGGCGTAAAACTCTGCTATCTGGAAAGCGAGTTCGAGGATTACCTGCCTGCGGCTGTTCCGCTGGCCGATCGC
This sequence comes from Sedimentisphaeraceae bacterium JB056, assembly GCA_044440125.1. Lineage (GTDB taxonomy): Bacteria > Planctomycetota > Phycisphaerae > Sedimentisphaerales > Sedimentisphaeraceae > JBITAJ01. The sequence goes on from JBITAJ010000023.1 coordinate 15,174, forward strand.
TATTATAAATATCCTCAGCCGAAAAAGACGCCGCATAAATTCCTGATGAAGGGAGTGATAGCTGATACGGACGAAAAATATGTCGACCATATATATCGTTTCCAATGGGGCGACAGCATCGTCTATATGAATGAGAATGTCGCGAAGGTCGTCAAACAATACCGTCCCGATATAAAGGTGTTCAGCGACCCGCTTCGGCGTACGCTTGTGCGTGAGAGGATGCAGGGGCTCGACGGCATAAGCACCTGGACATACACCAACCCCGATCCCAAGTATACGCTTTATGTAGAGCTGCTCAATAATTACGCCGAGGCCGAGGGCAAGGACGTTTTCCATACCATAACGTTTTACAACAGCAGAGGCAGCATAGCCCCCGCTGACTGCGGCGATGTGGTTCTTGGCCCCGACAGGCTCGTGGAAAACAGTTGGATCAATCTTTCCCGCAATACAGGCTCACTGTGCTACTATATTGGCAGTGCTAACGATCCTTTTGCTGAAGAGTTGACTCTCTATACCGGCGGTAAATCAAGAAAAAGCAATGCTCGTTATCCTTATAACAAATATCCGCCTACATTTGAGGCGTTGGGAAGATATCACGAGAGAATTGTCCAGCCTTTTGGACCTATGATAAATAAACTTAAAGGTACTTCCCGCAAGACTGCCGTGCTTGCCTCTGAATCGGCATTTGTTTACAGGGATGGTCCGGCGGTTGCAAGCTGGTATCAAAATTATTATGTGATGGATTTTTATGCACTTCTGGCAATGAACCAGATACCGGCGGATATAATCACCGATGAAGATGTAAGACGCGGCAAGCTGAGCGATTATGATAATCTATTTCTGATTCGCTGTGATACACTTACAAAAAGTGTATATGATGCAGTAATTGATTATCAGCAGGGTGGAGGAAAGCTTTACAGTGATAAATATCTTCGCGCTGAGTTTGATAATGTCAAACGCTTTGATTTTGAGTTTGGTTATCGCCGAAGGGTTAATGTTAATGCTCTTACCGAGAATAAACTCTTTGCCGGTGGTGGTGATACGCTTGATGATTTGACCTCTAAAATAGAAAGCACCGAAGGTATTACGGCTGATCAGGATCAGAAGATTATGGAAAGCTATGCCTCCCGACTTGACAGTGCACTTGGCACAGATGTTGAAAGAGTAATTAAATGTTCCTCGCTTAATGTTGTAAGCAATATGCTTCAAAACGGCGACACTTCATATCTTTTCCTCATAAATGATAAACGTACCTATTCCGATCGTTTCGCTGATTGCGAGAAATGCAAAGGTATGCTTGATAAGTTTGTTGAGCAGGATGTTGAGATTGAGCTTCTTGAAAAAGATGCGAAGTATGGTTACGATATGATTGCCGGTAAAATGTTCGAGATTAATAATGGTAAATTTGATGTTACTCTTGACGACCTTGGCGGCAGAATTATCGCTTTAAGTAATCAAAAGCTTGATGCTGTTGAGATTGATGTACCGCGTAAGTGCACAACGGGTGAAAAAGTTAATATTGCTGTTTCTATTTTTGACGACAATAAAAATTATTTTGATGGTGCAGTGCCTATTCACTTCTCTCTTACATCACCCGACGGCAGTGAGAGTATTGTTGATTATTATGCCGCGACTGACGGCTTCCGCTCAATAGAATTTATTCCGGCTCTAAACGATATAAAGGGAATGTGGAAGATTGAAGTTACAGAGTTGTTTACAGGTAAAAAAACTTCCGAAAAATTTGAACTCGATTAGACAGCTTTATATAATAGCCGACCGGAAAACTTGATATATTCAGAAGCTGAGTTGTAAAAATATGAAAAAAAATATTGAGCAGCATGATATTGTTTACGAAGAGGCTCCGCAATTTTGGCAGGATGGTTTCCCGCTTGGCAACGGACATTTTGGAGCACTTGCGTATCAGAAAGATGGAGTGGAGTTTGCATTCAGTAAGCAGGATGTATGGGATAGACGTTGTGAAATGGCTCCGAAGCTTCCTTTGGATGAATTCAGGGCGATACTTTCTAAACAGGGTATTGATGCGGCTGCAAAAGAGATAGATAAAGAGTTTGTCGGCAGAAGCTATGAATATCCCACGCCAAAAAGTTGTGGGTGTTTGAATATCTCAACAGGTGCTGTATATAACAACAGTTTTCCCGTTACTACTTCTATTTCAAACACAAAGCAGAGATTACGGCTTGAAAAGGCTGTGGTCGAATCTGAGTATGAGGTTGCACCCAAAGCTGTTTGTGTTGAATCATTTATTGACAGCGAGAGCAACTTATTTGTTGCCGAAGTTAAGGATAGTTGGTTGAACTCTGCTTTTGAGTACGACTTTACGCAGGAGGTTTCTTTGCTGCGAGAAATTGATCCTCTGCTGGGAACACCCCAAACCGGTTTTGCCGGTTCGGTTATGTGGATAAAGTATCGGTTTCCTGATGGGTTTGAATATGTTATGGCTGCCGGTATAACCGGTGCAGATTGTTCCGTACCGGTTTGTGTTGCCGGAAAAGTCAAGACAGATGTACGGCTTACCTATGAAGATAAGCTGCCCAAATCATACAGCATTTTTGTAACGGTTGTTACCAGTAAAGAAACAGATAATTGTCTCTCGCAGGCAGTCTCAACAATCGAGCAGGCTGTTTCAAATGGTGTGTCGTTCTACAAAAAACGTCATCAATACTGGTGGGATAGCTTCTGGAAAAAGAGCAGTATAACACTTGATGATAAAGAATTGGAGAAGCTTTGGTATTTTTCACTTTATCAATATGCAGGCAGTTCAAGGGGTAAGACGGCACCCGGTTTACTTGGTTTATGGAATCATCTTGACATAACTCCCTGGCATGGTGATTATCATGGCGACATATGTATGTCTATGACGTATTGGGGTTGCTTTTCTTCCAATCATCTGGAACTTACCGAGCCTTTCGTTGAAACTTTTACAAAGCTGCTTCCGGTATTCAAAGAACAGACAATGGAGATGTACGGTATTGATGGTATAAAATTTCCGCAGGCTACATTGGATACAGGTGTTGAACTTACTTGTGGGCATTACAGAATGATGCAATGTTCGAGCGGTTTTTACGCCCTTACGTTTTGGTGGTTATATCTGTACACTCTTGATGAAGATTTTCTCAAAGATACTGTATTCTATATTCTTGAGCAATCGAGTAAATTTTATACGGCTTTATGTGAACAGACAGAAGAGGGCGTGCAGATTGGTCCATCATGGGCTCCTGAACAGGGACCTTTCCCCTGCTATAATTCAGCTAACGACCTTGCCCTCATAAAGCAGGTTTGGCTTGCCTATAAACGTTCATGTGAACTGCTGGATATTCAGTCAGATGTGCTTGAAGATGTTAAATATTTTCTTGACAGATTCCCCGCGTACGCTCAGAAAGACGGCATTCTGCTTGATTCCTATACTGCGAAAGATCATATCACCTTAAATCATCCGGGATTGCTGGCTATGGTTTCACCTGCCGCAGAAGTGGATGCAGGGCATCCTTTGGCTGATGTTGCGATAAAGACAATGAATACCTATCTTGACAGGACATACCGGAATTCACTTGATGGCAAGGGGCCTGCCGATGATCATACATGGATATGGCTTGCTTCTGTTGCGGTAAAGCTGCAGGATAAGGCATTTGCTGAAAAAATGATTGATTATGGACTCAGGTTATTTACAAAGCCCAATGGTATGTTCAGTTGGTTTCCTAATGAGCAGATATGCGATAAACAATCCAGACGTTTGGCATATGGAGATGGGCAGAGTGCCGAAAATGTACACCGTTTTCGTTTCCTGAGCGGTGTATCTGAAAAAGCGATTCGACGCCAGATACAGTTTATTCAGGAGCCTGCCGGTTTTATACATGTTATTAATGAAATGATGATGCAGAGTCATGCCGGGGTAATTAGGTTATTCCCGTCTGTACTTCCGCATATTAAGGAATGTTCTTTTGAAAACTTGAGAGCAGAAGGTGCGTTTCTTGTAAGCGGTTCGTTTGCCGATGGTAATATTGTATCGCTAAAGATTAAAAGCCTTAAAGGTGGGGTGTGTGATATACGGGGTTTAGATACAATGGTGGAGTTTGTGAAAATTGTTGCCGATAACAAGAAAATTTCGTATGTATATAAAGGTGGATTGATTTCTTTTGAAACTTTACCGGATAAAGAATATAAATTTTATTTCAGAAACGATTGATACTGAGAGGTGTTGATGAAGAGTTATTTTGATTTTGACAGTGGCAGATGGAATGTCAGCTGGCCGCAGCGCGTTAGCCGACATAATCTTGTTTACCATACTCCGCCCAACGATGCGATGGAGGGTTTGCCGCTTGGCAATGGTGAACTTGCAACTCTTCTGTGGTGTGATAATTCTAAACTCATAATTGTGTTTAATAAGAGCGATTTGTGGGATGAGATGCCGCATGAGAATTTTAGAAACTGGAATGCCGCTCAGGAAGATAAAAGCACAACCCTGCGTCATGGATGCAGAATAATTATAGACTTTCATTTGCCGGTTTTTGAAACAATATATCTTAATGATTTCAAAGCGGTACTGGATATTTCTGAAGGTTCTTTGAATATAAATACTCAAACGCCGTTTGGCTCATTGGAATTTTCCGCTTTTATTGCTTATAATGAAGATACTCTTGCCTGTCGTGTTAATCCAAACTTTAATGATGATATAAGCTATGATATAACTGTAGAGCGTTTTGGTTCGCGAACATTCTCACATTGGTATTATCTCATAAATCGCGATCCTTCAATCGGTCTTGGCGGTACAGCCTCCTTCACTGATGGGAATATGATAGGTATTGAGCATCAGCTTAACGGCGGTAAATTTACTGCCGCCGCACTTTTTCCGCCTGCCGGCACGAGCAGTAGAGCCAATAATAATTCGGTATCAATGCGTTTCTCTCAAAAAGATGGCGAGATAGATTTTTTTGCGGTAATTACAAGCCCTGCCGATGATGACAGTCGCAGTATTGCCGGAGAGAGTTTGATTTGTGCAGAGAATAAAGGTTTTGATGAATTGCTGACCTCCAGCCGCGCGAAGTGGAGAGGATTTTGGGAAAGGTCGTTTATCTGCCTTGAAGATGATTATCTTGACAACCTGTGGCATCTTACGATGTATTATATGCGATGTTGTCAGGGTGGTAAATATCCGGGGCGTTTTATAAACGGTCTCTGGGGCTGGTATCATGATGCCCAGCCGTGGAATTTTTATTTCCACTGGAACCAGCAATGCCTCAACTGGCCGCTCAACGCTGCCGGCAACCACGACCTGCTCGAGAGTTATCTTGAATATCGTTTCAACTCACTTGATCACGCCCGTCGTGATGCCGCGACTCTCCACGGCAGCAAAGGTGCCTTCGTATCCGACGTTACCGACAAGGACGGCCGCAATTCTGTCGGCGAGGTTCATAATTATACTCCCGTTGCTCAGATCGCAGTCGAATTCTGGAAACAATACAGTTATACCGGCGATAAGGATTTTCTCCATAATCGTGTTGTACCGTATATGTATGAGGCGTGTTTATTTTTTGAACCTCTTTTTACTCTTGGCGATGATGGGAAGTATCATCCCGTCAAATCATGCGGCTTTGAAGGCTGGATCGAACTTGAAGATTCCATCGCCCTGATAAGCTGCGGCAAAGACTTATTCCGCTGTGCTGCGGAAGCTTTCGAGCTGGCCGGCCAACATAGCGATTTAGGGCAAAGGATAAAAAGAATTGCCGATAATATGTGTGATGTGCCAGTTTTTAATGGCGAAGGTTCCCTTATCTGCGGCTCCGGCGAAAAACTCACCCTCGATAGAGGCATGTTCAAAGGAGAGGAAGCGACCGGTCCGGATGTATTGGCGGCAGGTTTCTGCCCTGAAAAGGGAAAAATGCTTGCCTCAATAGCTCCGTGTGAGAAAGATACTTCCTCCTGCGATAGCGTACTCGATCTGCTCCACAGGATACAAAAAGCTGACGGTTCGGTCTGTTTTGACAACCGCGATATGGCCAACTTCTCCGGTATACACAGTGCATCGGAGAATTCGCCCGTTTATCCGTCGGGTTGCATTGGTCTCAAAGACTGCGGTACTCCGGCCTTCAACGCCGCCGTCAACACGGCAAGGCTTTACGCCCCCGAAATGCTCAGTTGGGATACTCTGCCTATAATGATGGCAAGGCTGGGAATGGGCCGCCATATGCACGAGTTGCTCCAAACATGGCCGGATAAATGGATATTCAACCCCAACGGTTTCTCCTATTACGGGCCGCTGGGTACGCGAATAGGTGAATTCTTCTTCAAAAACAGACGAGTAAAAGCCGAAGATGCCTCGGTTTCGGCAATTGATAACTTCAGTGATGTTGGGAATGTGCCGCGAAATGAAACCTTTGAGTGGGAAACATGGAATTTCAGACATCTTGGGCTTGAGCCTCTTGGCGTTTTGGCATGTGCGGTAAATGAGTCGCTGCTTCAAAGCTATGACGGTATTGTAAGGGTATTCCCGGCTGCGTCACCTGGGCCTGCCGCTTTTACTCTCCATGCAGAGGGCGGCTTCATAGTATCTTCTCAAAGCAGCAAAAATGGTTCGCCTCTTTGGATTGATATACTGAGCAAAGGCGGCAAAGAGATTGTAATTGTAAACCCATGGGACAATATGTATATTTATTGTCAGGATGAATTAGTTAAAAACAGTAATGAGCGTGAAGTTCATTTTGAAACATCTGCTGGAAACCGTTATTTGCTTTTTGATAAAGAAATCCATGAATATAGCATAGAAAAAATCGGTTTTGATTTTAAAAATAATGAGAAATCTAAAGTGCATTTCGGTGGCGACGTTTCTCTGGGTAAACCAAGAATATATTAATAAAGGTATGGGAATGAGGTTTTGAAGGCGTAGGGTGCATAAACTCATTAGTTACCAGATCTTGGTTTTTAATGGATTAATTGCTTTGATTTGAGCTGTATTCTGTAGTTAATGCATGAATAATTACGTTGTATGTCGCAGAAAACAATGAAGTTTGACTTTGTTTGTTTAATGCCGAACGCATATGTCTTGATGCAATGGGGCTTTGCAGGCTCAGCTTGAATAGTGATTTTTTTCAAGCGGCAAGGCGGTGGTATGATTTCAGGAGACCGCCGAGTCTTTCTGTGCATTGGATATCAGTATCATTATGTATTCTTGGTTCAATACAGGATAAAAGAGGTTAATCCAGGTCTTGAATTTGCAACACACTTGCAACAGTTATGCTCGTTTGAGTTACTGCTGAGCTTCGACTGTGCTACGGTTGAAATTATAAGTCTTTTAATATCAGTTGTTAATCATTTATTAGTAGATACTTACGAAACC
>JBITAJ010000024.1:0-78575 GCA_044440125.1 Sedimentisphaeraceae bacterium JB056
CAGAGAAGTGCCGTTGAGAGAACTTTTGCAAGAATAGACAGAGACTTCGGTTTTGAAAAACACTATATCCGTGGCATGGATAAGATGAAGGCAAGATGTCTTATCAGCCTGATAATAATGCTTACGATTGCTTACGGCAGAACAAAGGAAGGTGAGACTGAAAATATCAGATCGCTGACCTATTCTAAAACCGCATAAATATCACTCAAATTAAGCTTTCAATTAAAGTTTACAGTACCGTTGCGTTCAGATTTAGTCAAAATGCTTCCTGTAATGTGAAAATCCAATTTTTTAACCAGACAATCAACGAATTCCACGCGAAATATCAACGCCTGTCAAAACAAAGGTAAACTAAGGCTCAAAAACCTTACAAACGGAATAACTCTGCTAATAAATCCAGCATTATTGTATTTTTTTTCTATTTTTTTTTGTTAAAATACATATGTCTTAAAAGTGTAATTATATAAGGAGACAAAAATGAAAATATATTTGGCATTATTATTAGCTGTTGCAAGCATATCCATGGGATTCAGTGGTGGTTCGGGTACTTACGATGATCCGTATCTGGTTTCTACTGTTTCAGACATTGAGCAGATTGATGATAATTTATCATCTACGTTCCTGATGACATCCAATATTGACATGAGCGGCAAGACTTACGATGACGCTGTTATTGGCAATGGAAATCAGTTCAGTGGAACGTTTGACGGCGACGGCTACGAAATAATAGGATTGACTATTGATTCAGACAAGGATGATGCGGCATTTTTTGGTCAAACCAGAGGTGCCATAATCAAAAATCTTGGCATAGTTCAGGCTAATATTGACTCGAAAAGAAAAGACAATGTTGCCATTCTTTGCGGATATAGCTTCAATAATACACAAATAGAAAATTGTTATGTAAGCGGAACGGTTATAGGTGATTCTTATGTTGGAGGTTTGATAGGATATAATCAAGTCAGTTCTGTTGATGGTTGCCATTCAGACTGCATAGTAGAGGCTGATGATAAAAGAGCCGGCGGGCTTATAGGCTACAATTTTAATAATTCACCAGTAAGCAACAGTTCTTCTTCAGGTACAGTTGAAGCTGAAGAAGAAGCCGGCGGGCTGATCGGTATGAATCAGTATTCCGAAATAACCAACTGTTACTCATCAGTCAATGTAACTGCTTCAGAAAATGAGATTGGCGGATTTATCGGTTATAATCAAGGGGCAACTATAACAGACTGTTACGCAACAGGAATTGTAACAGGTAAAGATCATACAGGTGGTTTGCTAGGATATGATCATGGTGATCTTGTAACCGGTTGTTATGCAACAGGAGATGTTTTTGGAGAAAATTACTGTGGAGGACTAACTGGGTATTGTGTTCAGGGTGATAACACTGAAAGTTACGCGACCGGAGTTGTAACCTCATCTGGTAATAATCAATACGTTGGTGGCTTTGTTGGTCGAAATGGTTCGGGAACGATCTCTTACTGTTATGCGACCGGAAATGTTAGCGGTTACAAATACAATGGTGGCTTTGCCGGTTATAACAATTCAGGACTTATTACTGTATGTTCATCTGAGGGAGATGTTTATGGCAGTAATAATTACAGTGGTGGTTTTGTTGGGACTATAAATTCGGGAACCGTAAGTAATTGTTACAATACAGGTAACACTGCCGGTTTGAATTATACTGGTGGATTTTGCGGTTTATCTAATTCTGGTAGCATAAAGAACAGCTATTGCAGCAGTGCTGTTAGTGGAGTAGGCTCCTACGTAGGATGTTTTTTAGGTGTAACATGGTCAGGTGTTGTTACTGATTGTTTCTGGAACGAAGAAGTTTCGGTAATCTCATGTGATGATGGTTCTATCGGTGGTTATAGTGTAACTGGTCTGACGACGATTGAGATCGTTAACGATGAGACATTTCTTGATGCAGGTTGGGACTTCAACTCAATATGGAAGATGCCTGAATCAGGTTCTCCTGTACATGAATGGCATTATGTTGAGATTCCTATGCTTGGAAGTGGAACTAAGAATGATCCTTATCAGATAGCAACTCGTCAGCATCTCGAACAGGTTAATTATGATACAAGTGCTTATTACATTCTTACTGCGGATATAGATCTTTCGACAACTGTCTACAACAGAGCGGTTGTTGCTCCGGATACGGATAATTCTTCAGTAAGTTTTGTTGGAGATATTTTCCTTGGAACTTTTGATGGTAACGGCTATGAAATTACTGGTCTTACTATTGATACACTGGGTGAATCTAACAGCTACCTCGGGCTTTTCGGTCATATTAGTCGTGGAAGTGTAAGTAATGTTGTTTTGACAAATGTCAGCATTACAGGCGGTTTTGATAGTCGCTATATTGGAGCGTTGGCAGGTTATAATTCATCAACAGTCGTTACATCATGCAGTTCAACTGGTACTATTACGATCGGTAATGATGGCGGTTATTACGGCGGTTTGATTGGAAGAAGCGGTGCTGATATCAATGATTCCAGTTCGTCTGTAGCTTTAACAGCCGGTGAAGGCTCAATGTATGTTGGCGGATTTATTGGCTATAACTATATGACAGGGAAAATTGTTGACTGTTTTGCTGATGGAAGCGTTAATGCGGCAGCGGATTCTGAAAGTATAGGCGGTCTGGTAGGTCGTAACTGGTTTGGTGCGGTATCTGACTGTTATGCTTCTGCTGATGTTCAAAGCGGTCTTGAGACAACATATATTGGCTGTCTGTGCGGTTATAACGCAGGTTCTGTTACAGGTTCGCATTCAGCAGGAGATATCACTTCTCAGGGCAGCTATGTAGGTAACCTTTGCGGATACAACTATTATGGTTCGATAATAAACAGCTTTGCTGTGGGCGATATTCTCAGTGCATCAGACTATGTTGCCGGATTGTGTCCTGTTAATTTTAAGGGTGTTTTCCAGCATTGCTATGCAGCCGGTGCAGTTACAGGCACTTCTAATACAGGTGGACTTGCGGTATCGCAGACTCTTGCCACCATTGGAGGATGTTTCTGGGACATTGAAGCTACCAATCAGGCTTCGAGTATAGCGGGAACAGGAAAGCTTACTGCACAGATGCAGGATATGTCAACTTATACTTATGCTGAGTGGGATTTTGATAATTACTGGTCAATAGAGGCTCAGCAGTATCCGGCATTGGTTTATCCGAATATCCCTATACCTGATTCACCTGATAAATTCAGCGGTGGCCGCGGGACATTAGGCAATCCTTATCAGATAGATTCTTCTGATGATTGGGTCGAGCTGACTGTAAGCTCTGAAGTATGGGATAAGTATTTTATAGTAACAAATGACATAGATCTTACTGATGTTGATATCCTGCCGGTTGGTGAAGGTTCATCCTTTAGCGGTGTTTTCGATGGACAGGGTTATACTGTTTCAAATGCTGTTCTTAATAGCGAATATGACAATCAGGGGCTTTTCGCTGAGCTCAATGGTGCTCAGATCCTAAATCTTCTGGTAGTTGATATTAATGTTTCCGGTGATGATTTTGTGGGTGGTCTTTGTGCCAAAGCGATTAATTCTCAAATTACGGCTTGTTCTGTTCAGGGAAGTGTTGTAGGCGGAAATGATAATGTAGGCGGTATTGCAGGAGCAGCAACCGGTGGTTCTGTAATAACTGATTGTTATGCTGATGTCCAACTTCAGGGCAACGGACAATATATCGGTGGTATTGCGGGTCTCAATAATGCTTCTGATCTCGTAAGCTGCAGTTCTGTCGGACACACTTTTGGCTCAGGCAGTCAGATGGGTGGCGTTGTCGGTCGAAATGAAAACGGCGGTCTTGTTTCTAAGTGTTACGCTGATGACAGTGTTAACGGCGGCGGAACAAGTGCTTATGTAGGCGGTGTTGCGGGAATCAGTATTGATTCCAGTATTATCGACAGCTATTCAACGGCTGATATTGAAGGTTATAATGATGTTGGCGGTCTTATTGGAAGCAGTACCGATTCAATTGTAACAAACTGTTATGCTGCTGGAACTCTTGCTACTAACAATGAGGGTGTAGTAGGCGGCCTTATCGCTGAAGATACAGGGAGTACTGTAAGTCAGTGTTACTGGGATACTACTGTTTCGCAAGTAGTTGTAAGTGCAGCCGGAAGTGGTTTTGATACATCAACTATGCTGATGATCAGTACGTATCTTACTGCCGGTTGGGATTTTGCTGATGTGTGGTGGATACCTACCGCAGATTATCCAAAGTTCAGGACGGCGATGAAGGGCAGCGGTTCACAAACCGATCCTTATCAAATAGAAAATCAGCACCATCTTGAGCTGGTTAATGATAGTCTCTATAAGACATATTTCACCCTTGTAAATGATATTGATCTTTCCGGCACAACTTATTCAACAGCAGTAATAGCAGCAGATCAGGATAGTTCAACTGCTGAATTTGTTGGCGAGTCATTCAGTGGAGTTTTTAACGGGAATGGATTTACTATTACAGGACTTACTATCGATACTTCTGGCGGTTCTAATTATTATCTTGGGCTTTTTGGACGCATTAATGGTGGTACCGTTAGAAATCTTAAATTAGAGAATGTTAGCATTACGGTTAACGATAATTGCTGGTTTATCGGTGGTATTTCCGGGTGGAATAATTCTGTATTATTGAGTAATTGTTATGTAACTGGAGCGTTAACGACTGGATCGTATTGCGAATCTATTGGTGGTATATCTGGAGAGAATCGGGGTACTATAACATCGTGTTTTGCTGATATGAGCATAAGTATAGACGACGCTTCTAAATATGCAGGTGTTATTTGTGGTCTTAACGGTGGCTCAGGCGGCGGTAAGAAAGGTGATGTTACAAATTGTTATGCAAACGGTAGTATCGCAGGACAAGGTAGCTCTTTTAAAATTGGTGGTGTAATAGGGCAAAACTGGTATGGTACATCATTGGATTGTTATGCGGTAGTTGACGTAACAGGTTCAGAATATACAGGCGGTTTCTGCGGTTTCAATTATGAAGGTCAGATAGAAGACTGTTTCTGGGATAGTGAATCAACGGGTGTTGCAGTAAGTGATGGCGGGACAGCTCTTACTACAGTTGAGATGCTCGATAATGAAACTTTTGTGGCTGTCGGTTGGGATTTCGATAATGTGTGGATCCAGGAGGATTCAATGAATCCAACACTTGTTTTTGAGCAGACACTGAATCCCGCAGATGTAACTCCACTAAATGTAGCAAATATAGAGAATGTTATATTTATCGCACAAAACTGGCTGGAGCCTGTTGGTGATTCAACGCTTGATATTAATCAGGAGACAGATGAAGAACTTGTGGATATGGCAGCTTTTGCAAAACTTTTAACGACTATCAATGACTAAGAACTTGCCTGTATTAAAATTTAAAGAAACCGTATCAAATTAATACGGTTTCTTTGTTTATATAATTTATACTCGAAAATTTGCTAAGATCAACTGAATAAATGGTTTATGTTATAAAAAAAACTGAAATTAGAGGCAAAACATAAAAACGTGGACCATATTTTTGAATATCCTACTAAAAGATATTAGAAGTTATTATCTAGAACCACCAAACATTAGTTGGAATTCTTGTTGTCATTGGTTTTGATAATAATGTTTTTTAATTTGATTGGGGCTGAGATTGAAAAGTCTGCAGATTGACTACCGGGTTTGTATTTCTTGGTGTTTTCTTTGTAACAACAAGTGTTTTGACAGTAATGTAACATTTGAGAAAAAAGACGCTTCTCTGAATGGCTGCTACTGGTATCAATTTTATTGAAAACTCTAATGCAGGTTCCAATATCTGGGTAGTTCTATTTGGAATAGTAATTGTTCTTATGATATTTTCATTGCTATTAGCTTGATATTATCAGGACTATCACCGTCTAAACAAAAGAAATGTTAAAAGTTTAGACATTTTCGAGCATCTTCCGTTTCCCAATGATTTTCTGTGTTGTCCGTTTTCTGGTCGAACAGTTTTGGATTTAACTAAAGCCTGTATTTTATGTGCTATATCTAACTTATGAAGCAGTTTTTTGTTGTTTAAAATCAGATGGAATATTGGCCATTGATACTTAACCTGAAAACACTTACTTCTTTTTTCATATTACTTTTTTTATGGTTTTTACAATATACACAGAAAATGAATAGTTTGAGTATCATTAACTAATTGGTTTGATTACTTAGGAAACCATTTTTGCGTTTTCAGGCATATTCTGACCAGTATCAGCATAATCGGAACTTCGATCAATACTCCGATTACTGTTGCCAGTGCAGCTCCGGAAGAAAGTCCAAAGAGCATTGTAGCAGTGGCAATAGCGACTTCAAAGTGGTTTGATGCACCTATCATTGCTGATGGTGCCGCATCGTTATATTTCAATTTTAGAAGCTTGCTAAACCCATAACCTAAAGCGAATATGAGTATAGTCTGGACCAGTAACGGAATTGCGATCCAGATTATTGTTAACCCCAATTTCTCACTTAAGGGGGTAAAAGTGGCTTTTTGACCCCTTAAGGGCGGTTGGTCTGTCGCCAAAGTGGGTGTTATTTTCTTGTCTTTTCAGCGTATATTTTCGGCGGTTTTTGCGGCGGCAGTTCCATCTTTAGGTGGTAGAGCAGCAGCCTTTGATCCTGCTGAGGTTCGGTGTATCTTTGCATCAGAAGGGTTCTGCCGCCCATAGTCTCAAAAGACACGTCCAGCATCTGGATTCTTGACATTGTCTCCAGAGCAGCCTGGGCTGTTATGCCGCAGGCACTTGCCCGAAGTTTGTGCCGCAAGGTTACTTGCAGGCAATAACTCATAAACGCTATAAAGACGTGAGCGTCCACACGTTCTTCTTTATGGTGATAGATCGGTCTTATGCCCAGGTCGCTCTTTAGCTCCCTGAATGCCTGTTCAACATTACATTGCAGCATATACTCCTGCCAGAGCTCGCAGCCGTTCTTGCCTTTCTGGTTTGTCCGCAGAAAGTAGGTGCCATCGCGATAAATCATTTCTCTGTATTTATCAGCTTCGAATTTGTAACCAAACTCGCCTTTTTCGATTCTATTCTTATTGCTGGGGATTGTAAGCGTAACGCATTTACGGCATGCTCCTGCGTCATTCTCCAGTACCCCCAGTCTCTTCATAAAGCGGTCATAATCACGATATTTTTTGAGCTTCTCCAGACCCTCGAGGTACTTACGGAGCTTTCGTTTCCGCATAGCTCGTTCTTTGGCCATTCTCTCCTTGCTGCGAGCCAATACATAGCATTCGCCGTCTTTCTCGATTTGTTTTATCCGAACGCTACCATTGACATCGTGCCAGCTTTTTATTGACAGTTCCTGCTGAAATTCATCGAGCAATTTCCGCGGCGTACCTACAAGATAATCAATGCCATTCTCACGCATATATGTAAGCACCGCTTCTGTAGGGATTCCCCTGTCCATCAACCAAACCCTGCCGGCCTTGCCGTACTTCGACTCTATCTTATTGAGAAGTGGCCTTAAGGTCGTCTTCTCAGAGGTGTTGCCCGGGAGTATCTCGTAATCAAGTGGGAATCCTTCGGGAGTAACTATCAGAGCTATCAATATCTGCCTGCAATCGCTTCGACGGTCTTTGCTGTGGCCGAATTTAGCTTTGGGGTTGCTTTTGCACATACCCTCAAAATAAGTGCTTGTAATATCGTAAAGCAAGATATTGTAATCGAGATCAAACATCGTCTGCCATCTGTCTTTGAGATAAGAACAGAGCTCTTCTTTGTATGGAAGTATTCGGTCAAGACAGCGGTAAAGCCTGTTCTTTTCGGCAACCTCAAAATTGCAGTCGAGCAACACATCCATGGCGGTTTGAGTAAACCAATGCTGGTGAACGTAAAATTCGGAGCCGGGTTTGATAAGACGGTTTACCGCAAGCAGTTTAACCACTTTGGAATATTCTACGGGAGACTTTTTACTGTCGATCCTTTCGGACCAGAATTTGTCCAGCCCCAGCATATCCCAAATCTCACAGCCAAGCCAACAATCGCCGAATACCCTGGGATTAGCCAGCTTCATTTTTGAGAGATTAACGGCAATGCTGTCGAGATCGCAGTGGGTATCGTTGTCCTGATCGTAAGCGAACAGCGATTTGTGTACAGGCTCGTTATCCTCATTGATTATCTCAATTGACTTTTGCCACGACTTCTTCTGCGAATCAGAAATCTCACCCCATTGGCGTTATAAATCGTCCCGTTGTGGGTGCCGAGGATTACGCCTCCCCGTTCCATTCAGAATACGGAAAGCGGAATTGCTTAACAGGGCTTGGGATGAGCGACTGGACGCGAATACGGAAAGGTTGAAATGTTCTATGTTTTTAGTCTTGCCTAAAATAAACGTAGAACATTTTTTTCAATTTTAGCTTAAGGTTCGCAACTTGGTTTTTGAGGGCTCGAATGGATTTGAATGCGAACGCACCTAATCAGTTTCTATAAAATCGGCCTTCTTAGCAATGTGACGAACTCACCTCAGCCTATATCACACCGCCAAAATCCATCTTTAAGCTACCATAAACTCACTTTTACTTAATCCTATAAGAATTATTCGTATCCACTACAAATCCTTGTACTTTCAGCTAAATTCAAATGATACGGAACGAGGTACAGTTTCAGGGCATAGATAACACTTTATGGGTATTATATTCTCAAAATCTTCAATATATCTCATTGTTCTCAAATAATAAAATCAACAAAATGAATAATAAGCATCTTTAGCACCTATATACCTCAATAGAGCCATAAGAGAATAAACACTCGTTCTTACAAAATTACAATGCAAGTATTCCGCCACTGTTGTTATAGAAACTTTCATCAAGAGTGAAGATGCCGTTTTTAGCTTCCACCCAAGAAGCCTCAGGCATTGGAAGTTGTTGTTTCATCTGTTGCCAATTCCTGTAATTTTGGTGTCCGTTGGATTCCAAGACACCTATCTTCATTCCTGGAAGCGGTGCAAGTCTTGCCGCTACGTTCTTATTCCAGTCAACAAGTATCGGATTAACCGTAAGGTCAGCACAGAAACATGGGATATTTTTTTCGTAAGCAATTTTAGCAATTTTCAAGCTCATACTCATTGTCTTGGCAATTGGTTTCAGTGCTATTGCTGTATAACCTAGCTCTATTCTATCTAAAGCATCCTTGTCTGAATGGGCAGATTCATCTGCCGCCAATCTTGCTGGAATATCTGAGACATCCTCTTTGAACTCCTCAGGGAAAGGCTCTTCTAAAAGTATGATTCTATCCAACGCGCCAATTTTCCTGGCATAATCTAATAGGTTAAGCAGTCTCTCTTTACTATCATATCGACCGTTAGCATCAAGATAATATGGAATTCGTCCATTATCGGTGTATGGTATCTCGATATCTTTTACAAAATTATGAATTTGCTCGATTCTATTTTTATCCCACTCAAGCATCTTGTCAAGATTGCCATCTTTATCGGGATCAGAACCTATCTTTATCTTCAGAAAGAAATAACCCCGATCAACTTCAGCCTTGACTCCCTCAATAGATACGCCGTAAGTCATCAAAGGAATGCACGCCAATTCATCCTGTCTATACGACAATGATGGTTTGATCTCAGCTGGAATCATATCATCGAAATTGGTGATACTATTTTCTTTGCAATAAATAATCCATGCGGCATTATCAACCGCTACAAGTGCGTTCAAAACAAATGTTAATCGCAAGTCATCGTTTAGTGTAACCTTTTTAGCATACTCATAAAGTTCAGGAAGTATGGTATCGATTAAGTCGATCGGAGTTTGCCAGTCAATAACCTCAGCCAATTTCAAAGCGTATGATGTTATCAGAAACATCATACTATTGCCTGCTGATTCGCTGTTGGTAGTGAAAATCTTTGCGTCGGACCACAACGTGCTTTGGGTACCCAGACCTTTGGCTTTAACTCCGCTTGTTGATATCATCTGAGCTGAGGTTTGCCAAAGTTCGCTTAGATATCCACCCTTAAACCCGAAAGGGACTTTAAGAGGTTCTCTTACGAAATTACAATTTGTTTTTGTTATCTTCATTTTTTGGCTTTCCTGAAAAATTCTGCAGCAGAGACCTTGTCAAGCGGTAATGATATTTCTTTGCCATGTTTGGCAGAGATCTGAGCAGCCCAACCTATCTCGGCTATTACTTGTGAATTTACAAAGCTTAATGGCGATTTCTTGTCGTTTTTAATACAATCCAAGAAGTGATTAACACATTCTCCCGTTTGGTGTTCTACTACATCACCGCTATCGGGGGTGGTTGTATCTTTCTCCCAAGTCAGATCTTTATCGCAATCAGCATCGAGAGGTCTTACCCATTTGCCACCGGTAGTCTTATTCGACCAATACCTTACTTTGTAAGCCCTATCTATTTGAGAATCAAAAACTAATCCACCATCAGTTCCATAGATATTATGGTAGGCATCGTAACCGTTGCCGTTATCGATGTTGCCGAAACAAAAACCCGTTGCTCCGTTATCAAATTTAATAAGAATATTATAGAGTGGGTCTGCCTCGAAACCTCTTACGTTGGGGTTCAGGCTCGTAGCATAAACGCTTGCCGGCCTGGCCTGACTTTGCATAGCATATACCATAACCGATATCGAATGGTTTATGCCCATTGCAATTGCATCACCCATTATTTTTTTATCAAGCTTCCAAACCTTATCGCCGGCAATATTAACAGGGTGGCGGTAGTTTACCTGTATCTGCGTTACCTTGCCAAATTCTCCATCGGCTATCATTTTTCGAAGCCTTTGTTCGAATGTGTCAAAATAAAGTATATAGTCAACAAATGTTTTAAGGTTAGGGTTGGCTCTTTCAAGTTCTAATTGCTTGCAATAATCATCGAAAACGATAGCGCAAGGTTTTTCACTGAAAACGTGTTTGCCTGCTTGCATTGCTTTGATGGACTGAGGGGCATGAAAACTATTAGGACTCACAAGCCATACCGCATCTATATCGGGATTATTTACAATCTCATAGTAGTCATCTACGAGCAAATCTTCACTAAGATTGAGGTTTTTTAAAGCTTCTTTACCTCTTTCCCTGTTAACTTCGTATAGAGCTGCAATCTCAGCATCATTACTTTCACATATCCGCCGCATCTGACAGCTACCCATCCAGCCTGCGCCCACAAAACCTATTTTAATCTTCTTCATTTAAACTTTCCTATATTTCTGATAACTTAATAACCCTATTTTCTCTCGCTGACATTATCGCAGCAAATGCAACACGTGTCGCCATCACTGCATCATCAACATCGCAAACTACCGAACCAGCAGCTTCTATCTGGTCCATAAAACGTTCAAGCGCGTGAGCGTGTCCCTTATCCGGTTCGGCAGTAAAGAAATCCATCGGTTTATTGGATTCTACTACTTGCCGACAAGCAGCTTGTTTCTTCTTAAGCCAACCGGTCAACCCGCCTTCAGTACCTATATCCTGATGACGATCCCCAAGCATTGGATACTTCTTTATGGAAGGAGCGTCTTCAATACCGGCCGTACGAATCTCAAGCATATGGTCGACGACAACTGCCGCACCGTTTCCGAATGCTTCATAAAGTTCCTTAGGATAAGCAAGAGTGCCGTTTGCGCAGAGAAACAAGTTTGCCAATTCACCGGTCTTATATTTGACAATAACCGAATGATTAAGCATACCTTGCTCCATAGCTACCACCTCTTCGGGTTCGGCATCGAGAAACCAGTTGCATATGTCCGTAAAATGCGTCATCTCAAAGAGCATAGGACCAAACGGAGCTTGCTGTTTATCAAATACCCAGGACTTCCAGCTATACCAATCATCGTTAATACGGATAGTCATTGCCGCCTTACCATCGTCGGGAAGAGCAGGTTTGGAAGCTCCATCACGAATGAATCTCCATTTACAAGTTTTAGGATTATCCATATGATTCCTAAATATTCTATGCGCATCAAGCATTGCCGGACTACTGCGACGATTATGACCTATGCAAAATGGAATACCCGCCTGTTTAACTATCTTCTGAATCTCATACATCTCTTCAAGAGTGCGAGCCAATGGCTTTTCACAGTACACAGGCTTGCCTGCTTTTGCTGCGGCATCAATAACGGGTAGTCGAAGCTTCTCGGTGGTAGCAACACATAAAACATCTATCTCCGGATTGGCTATCACTTCTTCGTAATTCTTTGAGATATGTAATGCCCCATGTATCTGCTTGCACTCTGATAAAGCTTCGTCCGAGATATCGCAACACGTGTGCAATACCATCCTCTGCGACTTTACTATGTTAGGTATATGTTGCATACGTGCAAGCATCCCGCAACCTATAACTCCAATATTGATTTTTTCTCTCATTCTTCTACACCATTGCTATCCGATATGATTAGTTGTTTACTAAAATACTTATTCTCGCGTCCTAAGCTACGCCCTTAGGGCAATTTTAACTACTCTTAAACTTTGATGCGTCCGCCAAAAGTCAATAAACGTCCAATTAACTCTTGATATCTGATTAAAATTGCAGATTCAATTATCAACGATTGACTTCTGTCAGTTTCACCAAACTTTATCTGACAATATTTACAACAAGTTAATCGCATCATTTACGCTCAAGATATTGCCTGCATTATCCTTAAATTCTACTGTTACCGTTTTGAGACCGGAACTGGACGTCAAGACCCAATCCTTATTGGAATTGAAATCTTCCCAATCACTCCAACTCGTACCACCATCATTACTGAAACGCATTTCAGAAACACCGGATACTGCATCAACCACATTATTGTTTATAATAACCTGTACACTTGCTGTAGAATCATCCCCATCGTTGATTGTAATGCTACCGGTTGGTGAAATACTATCATAATAAATATCGTCGTACCATAGTGAAGATATTTTCCCATCCGAATCTTTGAACCTAACCAGAACCCTTGTTCTCCCTCCTTGTGTGATTGCTCCCGGGAATACCCCCGTAGAAGTTCTGTAATTGTCGTTGCCGTAGGGAAACCAAGTGCCCCAATTCCCGTTATAACCATAATCGCTTTCGCCCTTCAACTGAAAATAAGCAGGAGGGTTGCTATTATCATCTTCGTCCAACGCCCACAAGTTATATTGAGGATAGAGATTATTGCACCATTTAGAGTCATTCTCAATTTTAATAGTTCCTGCAATCCCTGCCGCCAAATTCGGTTTTGAGTAACAAAAGACTTCACCGGTACCACCATATACTGCGTAATTCACAGAATTATTCGCATCTGTATACCACTTGTCCCAATCTCCCGTAGCTGGATTCAAACGGTAAATCTGATCAATACCGGGGCTGAAATCTAATACGATGTTACAAGTAGCGTCTGCCTTATCCTTAGTCGGCCCTCTGTTAAGATTCGTTACCATAAAATAGAAATTACCTGCATCATCTTCAAACTGACCTAAGAGAATATCCGCATTAGCTGAATCTCCATCCCATAAGTTCGTTTGGATATAAATATCGTCAAGCATACTATCTTCGTCCAAAGAATTATCCCATTGAGTTACATAAGTTGGTAGAGCATGACCATCCATGAGCACATACCAATATCCTAAGGATCTTAGATGCCGGAAATATTTACCTTGACTCTCAACTATTGGACTTATATCTTCAACATAGTCATAAAGACACGTCTGATTACCGTTCTCATCAATCAAGGCATTTGTCAGCGTTTGACTCGTTTCAGGCGTCTCTTCATAAAAGAAATATCCAATTCCTGATGCACCCGCTGTCAGACCGGACCATACATGCATTCTCACCTCAGATTCACTTGGTGTTCTCCACCAATCGCCTTCAAAAGTTTGCACCCACCAGAAGAACGGCATTCCATTATACGGAGATGTTGACGTGTAGCTTTGTGTTCCATAACTGCTTAGATGATATAAAGCAGAAAATAATCCAATGCGTTCTACACCAACATCCATATATGGATACATATCAACCATAAGAGCATCAACACCAAGACTCTTGATATCATCCAAGTCATCCACCCTAAAAGTATTAATATACGTCAGACCATCGGGTCTCTCTTTATTGCAGAAGTCAACAATATCCTGAATAGCATTTACTAAGTTAGGATCAGACATATCCGGTTCATCCCTTATGTAGAATGCATCCGAATAGTCAGAATTGGTATTACTTAATATCCAACTCTTAATTGCTGCTATGTGATTAGGATAAACACTCAAATTAACATGCCAATATAAATTAGGCCAAGCAGTAGTCAATGTATCAGTATACCAATATCTACAATGAATAGAATTGTTTATAGCCCGATATTCACTATGCCGATAAGCATCATCCGTTTCTGTTTCCCACCAACTGTAGATTGTAAAAGGATGACTCTTAACCCACTGTCTCCCATAATCCGGTATTTTTGCGTTAACTTGACTAAACAAGAATAAGACAGAGATAAACATTATTTGTCTGGTAGAACCCATAAAACTCTCCTTTTCATTAATTTAAAACCAAAATTTAACTTCATTACTATCCAAAATAAATTGGACTCTTGTAAAAATATTAATTCTCCATACCCTGAAAGCTTACTTCTGTTCAGTAAACTGCAATTTAAAACCACACAGCATCTTGATATAGCTTTTGACAAAAGTTACAAAATAGAAACGGTCATTTGTCTATTTATTGAAAAGAAGTTCTAAAAACCTACAAGTATTATCATAGCTTAGCGTAAAATATTTCAACACATATTTCACTTCTAAAATAATCGACTTACCCATCAAGTAGACGAGTCGCTCATCGCATATAATCCGTCTATATTGGGGAGAGATAGAATTCTATCACATTACTTTGCCGACCACCTCTCTTTAAGCAGAAAAGCTGCGGACTTAGGTTTTCTTTGACGAGTAAATATACCTTTTTTATTTCCAACGACCCTCGTGATACCCTGTTCAGTTGCAAAATCAGCAAAATTCCATACGTGCTCTCCGATTACAAAATCAAATTTATCAAATGCACGATGGCAAGCTTTCAAAAACTCTATCTGATATTCTTCTGTAAACAAGACAGGCGGGTCTTCATGGAAGCCAGCTAAAGCATCAACGCCATATTCAGTAATCAAAATAGGCTTCTCGAATCTCTTATGCCACAAAGTAAGGTCTTTTTCAAATTGGAATTCAACAAGATCCAGACTACCCGAATCGGTGTACCATGAGAAATATCTGTTAAGACAAATAACATCGACGTATTCAGCAAAGCCTGCTTCGTATAAGTTTGGGGTTAATCCATTCTTCTCCGGCACAGAACAGAAAACCAAAGTCAAAGGTCGAGAAGAATCCAAGTATCTGGTCTTATCCGCTATTTTCTTAAAGTACTTGACAGAACCTTTATCCCATGTTGACGGCTCATTTGCAATGCTCCACATAACAATACTCGGATGATTCTTATCTCTGTCAATCATTTCCTGCATAACATCAATATGATGCTTCATACACTCGCCATTAAACCGTTCCTCCGTAAATATTTCCTCACCAAAATCATTCCTCATGCCAACTGCCGGCGATTCCCCTATAATAACAATCCCCCTCTCGTCGGCCATATTCAATATCTCTTCGCTATATGGATAATGAGACGTTCTAAACGAATTGGCTCCAATCCATTCAAGTAGATTGAAATCTTTAACATTTACCACATTATCAAGTCCTCGTCCGCGCAGTTCAGAATCTTCATGCTTACCAAAACCCTTAAAATAAAAAGGCTCGCCATTGATAAGAAATTTATCCCCTTCGACTTCTACAGTTCTAATGCCAACTCTCAGATTATAAACATCTATAACATTTTTATCATTATCATAGAGATAGGTTTTAAGAGTGTATAAGTAGGCATTTCCGGGTTGCCACAAATTAGGAGAGTCTATATTCATAATCCCTTCCGTCCCCCGGTGCTCTGCGACAACAGTCCCTTCCTCGTCTACTAATTCAATATGAATATTCTTCTCTTCAATATCGGTATTTGTCAATACCTTAAAAGAAATCCGTCCAACATTATCTATGACATCAGTTGTTACGCCAATATCTTTAACAAAAACTCCATTAGTGGTGTAGACTTTAACAGGACGATGTATACCGGCATAATTAAAGAAATCAAAAAACACTTCCTGCTTAACGTAATTGTCAGGATGGTAGTCATCATCAAACCTCTTCATTCTGCCTCTTGGCAAACAGCCTTCGTCAAGTTCATTATTAACCAAGACTGTTATTCTGTTCTCACTGCCATAGTCGGCTATATCTGTTATCTCACCTTCAAACGGTAGAAACCCACCTTTATGTTCGGCAATCAAATTACCGTTTAGCCAAACTTTCGAATGATGAGTTACACTTCCTAATCTGATAACAACTCTACGTCCCTTCCATCTCTCCGGAATATAAAAGGAATATTCATACCAAACATTCCCTACATAATCACGAATACTGACATCTTGAGTTAAATCATTATAGCTTGAAGGCACGGGCATATCGATGGTATCTTTCATAGAAGATTCATACCACCTCTCCGACAATCCGACATTTTGTCGATCAAGCTTAAAACGCCAGATACCGGCTAAATCTTTAACTTCACGTCTCTCGTTTTCTTGTGGATACAACATAACAATATTTCTTCCTGCTACTTAGACTCTACCTTGTCTTCTCTTTCTATCCATCCATCGTCAGAACTATCAAAAATTTGGGTTTTAAGCCTACTGTATAACTTACGCGTGTCAATTATGCCACCAATAAGAAGCCAAACAGTAAAAATAAATGCAAGACAGCCAAATATGATAGTAAACCAATACCAATATTTAAGCCAAAAATCATTATCCGTACCTTTGACAAAATGGTAGAATGTAAATATGACTAAGATTATAAAATTGAGAAAACCAAACCCGATCGCATAAAAATAAATACACCTATCTACTAAAGTAAACTCTTTTGTTATGCCGATTCTTCGGTTAAATTTTGACAGTTTACCTTTATGTATTACAGTATCTTCTTGTGTCTTAAATTGACCACTGTTTAGAATCTTATCCAAATTGGCATCCTGAGAACTCAACAAAGAAACAGCTATATACGTCAATATTGAAACAAGCATTGTATAGAAAGCGATTTCCATCCCGTTAAGAAAGAAGTCTTCATTAATATAACTTAAAATTATGCCGGTAATAGACAAAACAAAGCCTACAATTAAAGATGCAAACGCTGCCGAAGTAGTTCCACGTTTCCAATATAATCCGCCAATAATTACCGAACCGGCACCGGATAGATAAACAGCTCCTGTTAGTTTCTGCCATATAAGTATCTTCTCATACTGATCAAAGACAAGGCTGAAAAAATATATAAATACTGCAATAGCTATCACCGACAATCTCAGGAGCAACATATGAGATTTAGTGGCAAACGGCTTCTTACGAAACGGCATGACAACATCCTGTATAAATATACTGCTCCACGAGTGCAAATACGTATTATGGGTACTAATAAATGCAGCAAGAAAGACCGCCACAAAAGCACCGGATAAACATTTAGGCAGAAAGAAACGCATAGCAACAGGCACTGTCATTTGGTCTCTAATCTCTTCATTGGGAATCGTCATTAATACTGAACTAATTTGATTGGACATACCCGAAAAATTAGGATGGTGCATAATGGTGTAAGCACCGATTGGAACAACAACACTTAATAAGGTAAGGGCATAACCTCTAATTCCACCTAAAATACCTCCCATCCTTGCTTCATGTGGATTCAGAGCGGCAGCATTATAACCTTGTGAGCCTTGCCATGCCCTGGTTGAATAAACAAAAATTGCACCGTTCATTATGAAATACCACATGTTAAAATCACGTATCTTACTTCCTTCAAAAGGATTAATCAGCGATCTTCCGGGCTGGCTATTAGACAGAGCAAACCCAATATTATCCCAATCAAGCTTAACGAAGATATAGACAATAACTATAATAAAAACTATATTAACAAATCCCCCTTGAATAAAATCCGTAACCATTACAGTTATCTGCCCTCCGGCAAATGTGAAATAAACTGCAACAAGAAGCAAAAGAAACATTATGGTAGCATATGTTGAGAAAGTTATGCCTAAGAATTGAAAGCTTTCCGGGAAACCGCAAAAATATATAAAGAACCTACTTCCGACAGAGGGGAAAATTCCAAAATTAAGAAGTCCTGAGATGAAGATTATAAATCCGGCAAATATTCTGAATTTACGATTATATCTTTTTTCAAAAAACTCTGCCAAAGTCATACATCTGGTCTGTCTGAATCTATAAATCACAAAACCAGAAACCAGAATCAGCATTGCTATTGGAGAGTTTATGAATTGCCACCATAATGCAGTATAGCCGGCTTGGTATGACATCTGAAAAAGAGCTATCAAAGAGATAGCACCCAGATTAGACATTCCTTCAGAAATACTGAGAATATATCTTCCCGCACAACGGTTTGCAACAAGATAATCAGCAATGCTTCGATTATATTTTTGTGTGTATACCGTTACTATAATGATAAATAATACTAAGCAACCAATAATGCTCCAGTCAAGCCAGTGTAAATCCATATTAACAGCCTATAAATTCTTTTCTATAAAATCAAATGCTTTCTTCGTAGCGGAAATATGCCCGTAACGATGTCCAATAAAAGCGACCTTTTCCGACAGATGCAATCTATCATAATATTTAGCTACGTCACCGAACTCTTCTAAAGCCAAATCATAATCCACAGAAGTATCTTTTTCACCCGCCTCAACAGCGAAAGCTCTCGGGATAATTAATGATGCAATATCCGAATCAAAAAACCATTTCAAAACATTAGGATAAAATTGAGTCTCTTCAAGTGAGTCAAGATAAGTTACTCCTTTATAAGGGCCTATCAATTTCTTTATCCGATTATTGAAATATGCACTGCATACGGAAGCCTTTATTCTTCTGTCAAGAGCGGGAAGATACAATGCGCTTTGACCTCCTTGCGACAAACCGTACATCCCGATCTTATCTTTTTCTACATCGTCATTTTGTAATAGAATGTCTATACCTCTCGAAGAGGCCAACATATCAAGCCCAAAGAGAGTGCTATTCTGCAGCAACGCCAAACGATGTAATCGATTTTTACCATAGGCATACCTGTCTTCAAAACCAGGGATACTTGCAATCGTCTCTTCCGAAAACCCAAATCCGGAAGGATGATGCACCGCAATAACATGATAATTTCTTTTAACAGCCCTGATGCCAAGTGAGCGATAACTATAATCTTCCATATTCGCTTGTTGACAGAATCCGCACACAAGCTCCGGGCTACCTCCATAGCCATGCTGAACCAGAAGCCCCGGATGTGTCCCTTCGGTCTCTGGCACAAGCTCTATTGCATAGGTATGTACGCCCTCAGTAATTTCAAACAATAACCGATATACATCAAATCCTTGTTCTGCTCTGATTAGCTTCTTCTCTATGATATTTACTTCTTCTCTCCGATCCGGTTCAATCCAAAAGCCCAGCATTTTTTTCAGCATATCTCGCTTCGATTCCACTGACACCAGGTAGTTCTCTACAGAACTAAAATCCCTCTTCCACTCATGTTTTCTTAGCGAATTATGCTTGCTGAGATTATTTCTCAGAAACGATTCATATGACAAATACGTGCTTTTGCGATAAGAATCTACTTCTGCTGCATCAATAGGTTCGACATTCGGCGGACCGACCTGTTCCTCAATCAGGCAATCACTATGCAGATATTGTTCGAGTTGAAAGCTTCTATGCGAATCATTCATGCTGTATATCCCTCTCGGCATAAGGGTAAGAGAATATCATAATAGCTCTTTAGTTTATCTGTGCCAATAGGAGGTATGCCGCTCTCTGTTCTTGGAAAGAACCTCCCTCCCTTACGACCAATGGCCATAACATTTTTCAGATGCTCTTCAATCTCCTTGTCTGTCATTCCGTTAATGAGAGTGCTCACTCCACCGTTTATTGTGATTTTATCACCCCAATTTTCCTTGAATTCCGCAAGGTCATTATTATCACTTGGTCCAATCGGATTTACCATATCTACTCCTGCTTCAACTATCAAATCCATAATTGGAGAGATATAACCATGACTATGCAAGTGTAAGAAGGCACCGTATTGATGGCAAAGATCCGCTAATTCTCTAAGCCATGGGGAAAAATATTCCCTAAACATTGCAGGAGAGAAGAGCAGCGAAGAGCCCGAGCCAAAATCAGACGGAGTAAATATTGCGTCAGCTCCTGCCTCAAGTAATCTTACTGCCGAATCAAGCGAAAACTTCTTCAACTTATTTATCATACAATGGGCTGCTTCGGGCTCAATTGCCATCCAAAGTAAAGCGTTTTCAAAACTGGTTAGGAAGTAATACATCCCATACCAGGCTCCAATGACACTTGCCTCAACAAAGTAACCCGCCTCTTTAAATGCTTTCAAATCTTGAATATCTTTGTCAGTAAACCTGTCAGGATCATTTGCATCAGGCATCTCAAACTCAAATATATCCTTAGGTGTATTTATCGGGTAAGACTCTGCCTCTCTGCAAAATGTAGGAGAATATTCTTCTCTCCAGACCGCTCCTGTTTCAAAGCGATACCTGTAAACATCTTCTGTTTTTTCAAGTACTTCTCTCTTCAGACCAATACCCAAATGAATTGCACTGCTATGAAAAAAATCAGTTATATTAATTACATCGGTAACAAAATCGCCGGTCGATTTCGGCAGCAACGAATTAAACACTGTAATATCCATAGCGGACTCATTATAAATCGGAATTTCATCCAATATCTCTCCACGAAGAACTCCAATTACCTGTTCTCTCTTTGGCAGCATAATAATATCGTTAGGCATCTTTCTTGGTATTAGTTCAGTTTGATTTGACATAAAAAAGTCCTATTTGCTGAGGTTTTATAATTTGGTTTTCAAATTCGTAAATACTTACAATCTTATCACGACAAACATCTCTAATTAATGAAATGTCATTAAACGGTAGATTTGGTTTTACGTATTCTTCTGTGCCTGAAACATAATTCCCTACCAGAAACAGTCCTTCTTTATCTGTCTTAAATGCAGAACTACTGATGAGCTCATTGTCTACTTTCCACTCCAAATCCGGATTACCCGTCTCGAGAATATGCTGGTAAGGCTCAAGGTTCTTCAGCGATTTAGCCACGTAATAATATTCTTTTGCATTATCAAAATCCACAAAACAGAAAAAGGCAACACCATTACCATTCAAAATCAACTCGTAAATCATTAGTTCAATCTTAAATGAAGGATATTCTCCATATGTACCTGTTGTAATCCACGGAAAGGCTCGCCACTTTTCTTTCAACAAACGGTATTCATCTTGTGCTACGCAGTGAATCGTATCCAGTTGACCACCAATATAAAGAGGCTTTTGAGACAAATTGATATAATCAGGATATATCTTGTCAAAAGAAAATACATCTTGATAAACACCACCGCTCTCACATACGTGATACAGTCCTACCTTATACTCTCCAGTCGCCCTACTTACATCTCTTGCCATACGGGTACCGCAATTAACAAGGTAATCCTCAATAGATACATTCTGTTTATTTGCAAGCGATGTACATCTACTACAATCTTTAACCTTTGCCTTGATGCCGGAAAACAATTCTATATCAAAGAAAATATAATCCGGATCAACCGAGCTGACACACTTTCTAATTCTTTTCAGAACATCTAAATAGTATTTTCCTCTATAACTCGGACATAATCTTGTCTCAACTCCCTGACAACTAACCTTATCTGCATCCTCAGGTTGCAAATTCATAGTATGAAAAGCCGAGTCGACCATTGCTATATTAAGCCCATTCTCTCTCACTCTTTTGTAAAATTTTAGGATGTCTTCCTGAATATCATATTGCTCTTTATCAACATAGTACATTGGGAATGCGGGAAACATATTAAAACCGATTCTTGGGTAATTGGTCAGGAAATCAGGCCAGTCTGAAGAATATAATTCCCACATCCATGCAAGAACTACGGGTGATGCATGGAAATCAACCTCACTTGGCAAATTAAATATATCAGCTGTAAATCCAGCAGGCGTAAATGCCCTTTTTTTATTTTCATTAGAATTAGTAGCCTCTTCAACCTCTTCTGTATAGAAAAAACATTTATTATTTGATGTCAACTCACCGTTTATCTTAAAATACAGAGGACCAAAAGTATAAGAATGAGTTTGTTGCCCCATTTTCTTAACTATTCTTCCGGGCCAGAAGTCTTTATCGATCCAAGGTTTATTATTAGCTTGTTCATTAACCTTAATTGTTATCTTTCTATATTTCTCACCATCTCTGGTAAAATTTCGTTCTGAGATGTGGTGAAATGAAATTAGTTTATTTCTGACTAATTGGATTTCATCTGGCAATTCCATTATAAAACTAAGATCCCGCCATGATCCTCCAGGTCTATAGTCTACATAGTGTAGAACAGTAGGCAACACGGCATTCTCACACACAGAAAACCCATGCTGTTTCAACGGTCCAAAATAAACACTGTCACGTTCTGCTAATAAACCATCCAAACCAAAGTGTGTCCTGTTTTGAGGATTATAAACTTCTTCTTTTGGTTTACAATTCTCTTCGCTTCCCCATATTTGCCATTCATCAGCATAAAGATAAAAGAAATCAGATAATATGTTGACCCCAACATAACGGGCAGAGATATTATCTAATTCAAACTCAAAATTGTAAGGAATCGCTTTACCTATTTCATCGGCATAAAAATATTCTTTCTTATCAGAATTCTCACCTTGTCCATAAGTCGTAATCTTATAGAACGCTTTAACACGATAGAAATCTTGACCGTTTTTACTAACCAATAGAGTAACTCTCTTCGGCAATCGTAGATGTCTTGCGAAAGACGAATTACCGAAGACCCTTATATTAGATTTCTTCAACTGCTTGATTTCCCCCAAGTCAATTACCATATTAACACCAACTTGGTCAGAAATCGTATACGCATTCCATTGCCAATAGACGGCATCATCGGACAAATTAATCCCACCGGGATTTTGCACAAGAATTCCGTCAGTAAGCTTATATGCAGTATCCACGCCCGTAGAACTTTCCGGCTCAACAGAAAAGATAACTTTCTTGCCTGCAGCTAAGTTTGTAGAAGAATCAAGGTTAGCAAAAGTAACGGCATAGGATACACAGCAGAGAACTAAGATAACGTATCTCATTAAAACTAATCCCTTCAGGAGTTAAAAGCTAATATAAAACTAAACCTATCAGTTTTCGTCTTCTTTTAAATTGTAGCAACAACTTTGAGCATCATTTTCTCCGGAGAACGCTATCATTCTCTCGGGGATATGCCCCTTCCATGTTTGAACATGACCATCAAGAAGGCATATATTAACTCCTGCTGCCGATGTCCATATTTCTTCGCCATTGGGAGTTGGATGTCTAAAGGCAAAAGAACTATAGGGCATTAAGGCTAGATTAGATTCGAAATAAGGTGCCCATCTATTGCCTGAATTTGCATAATTATAGTGCCTAACATAATAATAAGTGTAAAGTGTATCGGCAGTGGTATACGTAATAGCATCGCCAAAGGCTATCACGTTAGCCATATTATTTACATCAGACATCTTCACTTTCTTTACTTTCAGCCATTCAGCACCTAAATAATCATTGTAACAATAATTATGCAATGCCTGATTCTCGGCGGGCAGATGTCTATTTGAAGGGTCGGAAGGACAAAGCAAGACACTTGCTTTCCCTCTTTCGATTTCGCCGAAATAAGGGGATATCAAGTTGTACCAATGCGTCCACTGATAGCTCATTCCTTCCTTTGCGGAATCAACAAAGGCTGCAATAGGAAGGTAGCCTTCATTATCCGCTACGTATAGATAGATTGAAGAACCAAGCTGCTTTAGATTAGATTTACAAATAACACTCTTAGCAGACTCTCTCGCTTTAGCAAGAGATGGTATTAAAATTGACATCAGTAAAGCAATTATAGATATCACTACCAATAATTCTACAAGAGTGAAGCCTCTTTTTCGATTGTACACCATAACAAATACCTATTTTTATTAATAACTCCGATACCAAACCCGGACCAAAACGCAACTATCGCCAGCCCGGCACCAATAAAAATTCATTACAGGCAAAGAATATTATCAGAACACAAGCTACCGTAAACTCAAAATATGTTGTTTATCTGATAGTCTGAAATTTCAGACACAATCTTATGCTAAATTATAATTTTGCAGAGGGCGGTAACCCTCTGCAAAATCAGGGTCAAGATTATAGTTCATCCCGTCAAAGATGATTTTTCCATCTTCAGTGTAAACCAACCATATCTTGCAATAAACAACCTTTTCAATTATTGACAATCAGGATCATCCGGATGAACGCAACCCAACCAATCCGAAGCAAATACAGAAAAATCCAACAAGTCAACATAACAATCATTATTTAGATCACCAGTCAACCCTCCACCAGAAGCTATAAGAGCCAAACACGGATCCTCTTCGCTTAACAAATCCAATACATTCCCAACACTCAGATTGTCGTAATAAGCAGCTCCCATTACACCCTGGGTATTATTAAGTTGATAAGAAGGATTTCCAAGAATAATCTTATTCCAATTATAGATCTGAACATATGGGTCGTGCCCATCTTCTATATTAGGGTTTAGATTGAAATCAACACTATCAACAATTCGAATACCTGTTTCAACATCTATAACCCATACTCTACATAAAACGTCAGGATTTGTACCAACATCATCACCATCAGCCGTATCTGTCCAAAGATGACTTACCACTTGATACCACTTCTCAGTCTGGATCGAGCTCGAATCTAACCGAATGCGTTTGCTGGAATCATACGGAGCCCACATCGGAACGCCATAAACCCCTATCTGTCCTTGGTCCTGTATAAGCATTACACCACCACCATACGAGTGAAATTGCATTCCCATACGATTCCCGTCAGACCAAGTACCCGAGGGCTTAATTAGTACACTTATATAGACTGGATCTCTCTCTATATCGGGACGCCAATGAACATAAGAATCAAAATAATGCCATGCGTCCAACGTTGCAAACACATTCATAAGCGTACCGCCATCATCATACCCGGCAAAATAAACTGACTGGTCCCCCTCATAGACGTCATCCGTAGTTACTCTACCGCAACCAGTATATTCCGGATGATTCGTAGTCCACCCAACAGTGGTTACCGGCTGATAATTAAGATTACCTTCAGCCTGAGACGAATAAGTAAAATCAGACAAATAATTGGGGTCCTCAAAACCAACCTGAAAAGAACCAGCCAAACAGGCGTTACCTACCAAGGCACAAATTGACAAAACAAACACTTTTCTCATAGCACTTTCCTTTCAAAATAAAATTAATGTTCCTTATAAATACCACATATTTTAATTCCAGGTAAAACATCTAAACCTTTATTCTCCAAAGATCGCAAAAGCATATACGCCGCCTGCATACCTAACTCATTCAGATCGAACACCATCTTGTCAATCTCGTCAGGTAAAACAACCGATGTATTTTTATTTACATGAGTTATAATCTTTACATTTTCACCAGGCATTAAACCCTTATTTGCCAGCTTCAATATATCTCTACAGCAATAAACATCATCAGCAAAATATATAGCCGAAACATCCTTAAACTCATCCGAAATCATAAAATCTATAAGATAATCCTGCCCGGAGAAAAAACTTATATTAGCATCATCTTTATATTTGTACTTTAGAGATTCGCACGCAGATTTCAGACTTGACTCACCTTTATGCTCAGACAACGGCTCAAATATTGCTATATTTTCATACCCTTGAGCAACTAAGATCCCCACAGACCTCCTCACAGAATCTTCGTTATCAATGGTTACACAATTATTGTGGACTTCATCCAAATCAATCAATGCATGGGGCACCTTCATTTTCTGGAATTCCAACATTTTCTCAGGAGGCCAATCCTGCACCCACAAAACCCCTCCATCGTAACCATCCAATATCTCGTAAAACACATCAAAATCAAAATCTCTGTCGTTGAGTAACTCGCATCTTTCTTCTACAATCCGCCTGCCAAAGGATGCCGCCACCTTTTCAAAGCCGGAATAGATACTCCTAAACACTTCGGAATCTCTTCTCCACTTGTGAACAAATTTGATATTATAAGTCTCTTGCACTGCTACTTTCTGTTTCAATCGGGATTTGTCGGATTTTAACAACCCCAAAGAGTCTACAATCTTCTCTCTAAACTCAGGAGAAACACCCTTGGCAAGAAAAGTGCCTTTGCCTTTTTGAGTGGATATAAGCCCGTAATCAGCGAGCCTATCCATAGCTCTTCTTACGGTATTAATAGATACATTGAGCTCATCAACACAACGAGGATTGCTAAGCAACCTGTCTCCTACTGAGAGATTTTCAGATTCAATATAATCAAGGATAGATAAAACTGCCGCCTTTTCTTTATTCATAATACACCCTATATGTGATGAAAGTTCAATTTTATTATAGGAAATATTATAAGACAAACAAGCTCTTGTCAAGTGATTTTTCTAAAAAACAAATATTAATTTTATCAAAAAGCACAAAATAGCCATTTTATCAAAAAAAAACAGTTGCTTTTTCAATGCATATAATATATAAAAACAATTTTGCATAACATAAATATTATAAGTTTTTGACAGGTGGCATAAATGTGTGTCCTTAAAATTACCGTAATACTATTAGTTTTCTACCAAAGCGCATTCTGCATCTCAGATGAATGTTCACTGTTTTATAGTGAACAACAGAACATAACAGCTGACCTGAACAAAGATTGCTATATCGACAGTGAAGACGTCTATATATTAGTCTCAAATTGGCTTGAATGCATAGACAACTCTAATCCTGCGTGCAGAGACTTTGAGCCGATCGAGAATCTCTCATATAATAAGCCTGTATACTATTCAATCCCACCGGATTCGCCTGCCGACAATACGTCGAGTTCCAAGCTTACCGACGGGCAGACAAACCCATCCGGGCAGAAACTTGATAATATGACAGTCGGTTGGAGATGGGCAGGCTACGACAAGGTCGATTCACAGGGATTATATGTATGCGTCGACTTGGGTGAAAACAAGCCTATAGGCGAAATATCACTGAGTGTCTTTACTGACACAATAGCCACCGCCTTCTACAAAGCTCCCAAAAAAATCACTGCAATGATAAGCAGTGATGGCGAAAATTTCTATGAAGTAAAGACATTGTGCAAAAGTTCTGCCTACGGCAATCATCTACCCAAAAATGTTGAAACCTTTAGTCTTGATGAATATACTCCTGTAAGAAAAACAAATAAAATAACATTTAATACCAAAGGCGCACCGGCACGATATGTAGGATTTCGAATAGTTTCAGAGTATTTTATGTTCTGGATGGATGAGATTCAGGTAATGTCTTCCGGATCAGGAATCGATAACAACAGTAGCATTTATAATAGCGAAAATAGAAAGCCTTTCTATATCGGTCATGGGCTTGCGCAAAAAGACAGCATCTACTTCGGGCCAACGCAAGACCAACTTGTTGTTGCTCAAAACGCAGATATACCTGCAATTCTATCTTTTGGAGACTATAGAGGCAGCGGAAACGATGTTTTCTCGCCGGCAACAAGTAATACTTGCTATGAAATGACATTTGTTATTGACTTACCGTCCGATATTAGCATAGCCGAGAATGAACCATTCAGCTATAATCTTATCCTGACCGACGACTATGTAGAAAATGACACAAATAGAACAAAATACACTTTTAGGTTAATAGCTTCTGAAAATGGTGTTGCATATCCGGGTGTAGGGAAGGGGTCAAGAGGAAGACTACTATGGGATGTATACTTCGGGCCAATATACTTCAAAACACAAACCGATTTTCAAGGGCAGCAAGAAGCTTACTTCTATTGCGTCATGAATGACGGCACAGAGATATCAAAAATTAAGGTACCGATTTATTCGATACAGATTCCACAGACTCAACCGGTTGAAAATTCCTATGTTGGTCTCGCATGGATGGAAGATTTTTTCGCATTACAATGGCCTGATTTCTTCAACAACTACAAATCTATCGGCTTTAACACGGTGTCTACCTTTCCACGTCGATATACGACAACGAACGGAAACCTGCCACAAGAGGCATTGGATTTCTACGATGACATAGTCAGTGAAGGGCTCAAAAAGTGTTATGTAGAATCTCCTCTTGCGGTATTGAGATATATTGACGGCACAGGCTGTACGTCTCATCCTGACACCTCAGTCTGTCCATCTTATACCGGCACTGAATATTGGGACGATATAAACACAATACATTCCTACTGGAACCAAATCAATCCTGATTATGTTTTCTATGACATAGAAGTCTTCGATGGAGACCTGCTCAGTCGCGTAGCCTCGTGCACAAGATGCCAAGCTGCTATTTCACAGTCGGGTCTGTCCACAGAAGAATATTTGAAAAAATGCGGTCAAAGAATATTGGAAGACCTGAGAGGGGATGTCTCGTCTATACCGGAGATAAGAAATGAAAAAATTGGTTCTTATCATATTGATGTTGAAAACAGTCCCTATCAGAACGTATTTAGTTTCACGGATTCTTTTCCAAACTATCCGGACAATTTAGATTTTGGTATGCCAAGTTGGTACCTTGCCGGAACACTGGAAAGTATACACGAAAGATGCACGAACCAGTATACGGAAATACAACAAACCAAGCTATACATCCCTTGGATTACAGCCGGCACATACGGCGAATTCTGCTCGTTCAAAATAGAGCCTATGATTTATGAGATTTTCATTAATGGCGGCGGTGGAGTTGCTTTCTTTTCTTATTTAGATTTTGACACACCATTGGATTACTACTATACTGCCAAAGCACTGAAAACAATAAATACATATTCAGATGTGTTTGAGTCAGGCAATCCAATCGTCTCCTGGACAGGAACAAATAGCAAGATGAGCTATTCCGCAATCAAGTCAGACGATAAATATATCCTAATGATTGGTAACTATTCAGACACTCAACAAACAACAAGTTTTCAAATCCCCTATAACGATGCAAAATCCACGTACGTATATAATATAACAAAAAATATTATAGAAGCAGATGGGACTAAGAACCCAGCTATAAATTTAACCTTGGATACTCAAGAATTTTGCTTATATTACGTAATAACTTTTTAATTTTAAATTATTCGGAGCTAATTAGAGATGAGAAAAGCTAAAATAGGAATTATCGGTGCAGGGCACTTTGTAAGAGGACATCACTTGGAGACGGCACGTAAATCTGACTTAATGGAAATACGCGCTGTCGCCGACATAATTCCCGAAAGACTAAATAAGTTCACGGAGATAGCTCCAATAGGCTATACTACATTTGATTACAAGAAACTCCTTGATGATGAAGAAATTGATATTGTCATAATAGGAACTAAGCAAGACCTCCATGCAAAAATGATTGTTGAGAGTCTTGATGCAGGTAAATGGGTGTATTGTGAGAAACCAATGAGCCAAAATGAAGAGGAATCACAGATGGTTCTCGATGCAGAAAAAAGAAACCCCGGAAAACTTGCAATTGGTTTCAACAGAAGATTTTCCCCGGCAATCCAAAAAATAAGGCAACTTATGGCAAATGAAAAACGCCCATGGTATATCGATTACATTCTTATGTCTCCTGCATTAGATTACAACAAACCAGGTAGTTATTATGCGAATCAGCCAAGAATCCTCTACGAAGGATGCCATATTTTAGACCTTTTATGCTGGATGTTAGGAACTGCCCCATCAAGCGTATATATGACAGGTAATATACACAATAATTGCTGTATAATAGGGTTTGATGATGGTTCTCAGGTATCTTTTACTTGTGGCTCCACAGGGTCATGGTGTTTATACAAAGAAATGATGCATATTTTCTGCGACTATAAGTCTATAGCTATGACAGACTTTATTGATCTGAAGATAAGGGGATTTAAAGGTGAGTTCGATAAAGTATATCCACCATTTGAAGAAGAATACAAACAAGACGTATTAAAATATGGGTATGATTACTGGGAAGCCCTTACCAATAAGCGAGCTATCGAGTACAAAGACGAGAAATATTCTACTGAGAAATATTACAAACAATATGGTATTTATACGGAAAAAATAAAACGGCCGGTACCTATCCCTAAAGAACCCGTAGATTACGGCTTCTCCGACCCTGAGTTTCTTGTACTTCACCCGGATAAAGGCTGGAAAAACGCATTAGAACACTTCGTAGAATGCTTTATCACAAACCAAGAACCTGAAAATGCAAACGGTTCTTCAGGGTATTTAAGCACACTACTCGCAGAAAAACTACTTGAATCTATGCATACAGGTAAACCTATACCAATAACTTGCGATTAATTAGAACTACCTCTTAACAAACTAATAGGTTGTAAATCTAACCGACTATTAAGTGCCCACGTTCAAGGACGTGGGCATAATTTTGAAAGTTTCGGCTCTTAGATTGCGAGATAAGCCACCAGTTTTATGATTGCAGTACATTGTATGTTGAGTCTTTCACTGAAAGATAAATGTAAAGTTAATGAATAATGGTTTTTCGAGGCGTTTTGCCGCCTTGAAAACCTTGGTTGTACTGAACGCGGGCAATTTTGGAGGTGGATTGGGGGTGATTTGTGCCGTTTGGCTTAGTGTTTCAGTTGGTTTTGGCTTTTTATTTTGCTGATTTTATGAATTATCTGCCCTCTGCGCGCAACGGTACTACTGACATTGAAGTATTGTTCAAATCATTGATTGTGTGCTTGCAGTCGTTTGAAGATCTCGGCAATTGATGGACTTCTTGAGCGTGGTCTGGGTAGTTTTTCTATCAACGTCAGGTGCTCACTCTTGCAATGTGGGCACCTTGGCGTTATTGTCGTTTGCACTTGCTCAACGGCAACAGTTTTCTTAGTCGCAGGTTGTGGGCAATCACCGAATAAGTTCATCAACTTGACAAGCTTGAGTACGTGATATTTATGTGAGCTGTGCCATATACCATAGTACCGAACTTTATGAAAGCCCTTGGGTAATACGTGTTGCAGGTATCTACGCATAAATTCATGACCTGTTACCTTGCAGGTCTTAAAGCGTTTTGCCTTACGGTCCTTATACCTGAACGTAACAAACTCATCATCAATAGCTAAAATACGGCTGTTGGTGATTGCTACCCTGTGAACGTATCTTGAGAGGTAATTCAGCACTGCTTTATTGCCCTTGCCGTAATGGATGCTATGGCACACCCCGTCCCGTATCATTTGAATTTGGGTTAAAACACAAGGGTTTGTAGTGGATACGAATAATTCTTATAGGATTAGGGGGAGAAATGGCAAAAGTGAGCTTATGGTAGCCTAAAGATGGGTTCTGGCGGTGTTTCAAAACTCATCGGTGCCTAATTTTCATTGGAATTTTATAATTTTGGAGCAAATTTAAAAGTTAAAAATTGCTCTAAATTTCTTCGGCAGTATCATTGTGTTTATTATGAGACAAACATTAAGATTATTCACTGCATTAATGACGGGCCTGACTGATAAAGGAACTCAAGCAGCTCTATTAAATATGCAAAAATCGATTGATTATTGTATCGAGGAAAACCGAGTTCTGCGAGAGCTGTTGGAACAGAATTATGGCTGCAAACGAATCATGCTTACCGACAAGCAAAGAAGACAACTTGCGAAAAAAGGATACGCACTCGGCAAGCATATTTTAGCCGATGTTACGGTGCTATTTCAACCATCTACAATTCTTGGTTGGTATAGAAAATTAATCGCTCAAAAATATGACAGCTCTAAAAGTGGACGTAAATCCGGAAGACCAAGAGTAACTGCTGAGAAGATAGAGAATGTTTTGCGTATTGCAAAATCTAATCCATCCTGGGGATATGATAAAATAGCGGGAATTATGGCTTATATCAATCTGCCACTTAGCCGTTCAACTGTTAAACGTATTCTTGACGATCACGGCATCGTACCAGAGCCAGATTTCCAAAAACGGGTTACTTGGAAACAATTCTTAAAATCGCATCTTGATGTCATTTCGGCTACGGACTTCTTTACTGTTGAATTACTGACCAAGCGTGGTTTAGTGAGATGTATGGTATTGTTCTTTATCGATATTGGAACCCGTAAAGTAGAGATAGCTGGCGTCAAATGTAACCCCGACGGCCAATGGATGCAGCAAATAGCTCGCAATATTACTGACCCTTTTGATGGTTTTCTAAAAGATAAGCGATATTTAATACACGATAGAGACAGCCTTTACACCACAAGATTCGATGAGATACTGGAAAATTCAGGCGTTGAAGTCGTGGAGACTTCAGTGTGTGCTCCGAACATGAACGCATATGCAGAACGATTTGTTCAAACTATAAAGCAGGAATGTTTGGACAAAATGGTATTGACCAGCCAAAAGCAACTTGAATATGTTATTGAACAATTTATGGAGCACTATCATCATGAAAGGCCACATCTTGGACTCGGCGGAAAAATCATAGCTCCTCTGCCGCAAGATAAATACGGTGAAATTGTAGAATTTCAGCGGCTTGGCGGCTTACTGAAATCATATCGCAGAGTCAAAAAAGCGGCATAGAGAAGGTTTATGACTTTTGGAACACCGCCAGAAGCACTAAACATAAGCTAAAAATGGCAATAGTTCACAAATAGCGATTACTGTTAACTCAAAAGAAAAGCAAAGCATGATTTCGTAATAATTCAAGCTGATTTTAACCAGAAAACGATAGCTTAAGAAAAATCAAAAAAGATTTGACACTCTCTATTTTTGAGAGCATAAAGCTTCACAAACTTAGAATACCTCAAAACAGCCTTTTCGTAAATACCATATTTGCAGATATTTGCAAAAACAGAGACTTTTTCCAAACAAGGGTAATTCGATTTTACCACCCCCGATGAATTTTTGTGTTAACCCGAAAAACATTTCCACATACGCGTATGGAACGGGGAGCTCAAGGTCAGCTGTTACGTACAGCTGACCTTTTTTTGTTTACGCAGAGCGATATTATTCTACCGAGATACCAAAAGTACAATTATCACACAAAGTCCTTGTTAAACAAGGGCTTACGGTTATTTTCAACATTGCAGCGTAAGAAGTCTTCGCAACAGAAAATTCTCTCTTCTTTTTAGGTTGTTGATATTCAGCCAGCCCAAGCATCTTATTTTGCCGTAAATCTCTCTGAATCTCTCTTAAAAGTTCTCTCTTTTCCGCACCCGTCCCACTCGTGCATCTTCAAAAACCATCCTTTTTTACCTTTTCAAAAATTTGTTTAACAACCGCATTCTCTTCGTACCCTTACCTGCGCAACGCTTTGTTAACTTTTCGGGTATATAATACATGTGCTTGTATTGCCTTAGTATTTTATCAACTTCTGCCTGGCTGTTTTCCTGACTCAAAGAGTAAGAGATCGCAGGCTCTTTTTCCGGAGAACTTGCCTTAATGAACCAACATATTTCTTACCGTAAAAGACGGGAACAAATCATCAATATTCTGTGCCGTGGTATCCGTCGTTTGGCCGATAAAGACATAGAACTCAAAGACACAAAAACCTCTAAAAAACTCTCTCAATCTCCGTTAACTTAACTTGATACTTGGCTGGCTTTATGGCTTAATTGCTTTGTAAACAGATAGTTAAGTTAACGGAGATTCATTATGATGGCAATAGAACGACAGAAAGAAAAACTCAAAGATTTATCACTCTCAGAGCTGAGAACAGAGTACGAGAAAGTGTTTGGAGAAATTACTACCAGTCGTCATCGACACTATATTATCAAGCGTCTGCTTTGGAAAATTCAGGCTAATGAGCAGGGAGATTTATCTGCCAGAGCATTAGTCAGAGCAGCCAAACTTGCAGACTTCTCACAAATAAGGCTTACTGAGCCTAAGTCAAAAAGTCAAACCATTAAAAAGCCGATCAATTTTAATCTATCCCTGCAAAAAGAAGAGGACTCTTGTGGTTTCCAACTTGAGCGAATTTATAAAGGAAAACGGATTGTTGTAACAATGACTGATAACGGTGTACGGTTTAACGGCAAGCTTTACAGGTCGCTTTCTGCCGTTGCCAAAGAGGTTACCGGTACTCATACCAGCGGCAAAGCATTCTTCGGTTTAACAAAGAGAAAGGCAAACTGATGGAAAAACAAAAGAAAATAAGATGTGCTGTTTATACACGCAAATCTACTGAAGAAGGCTTGGAGCAGGAGTTCAATTCGCTTGACGCTCAGAGAGAATCTGCTGAAGCATATATTATAAGTCAAAAGTCCCAAGGATTGGTATGTCTCGATCAACATTATGATGATGGAGGATATACCGGGGGTAATATGGACAGACCAGCATTAAACAGGCTCCTTGAAGATATAGACAATGGACTTGTAGATTGCGTGGTAGTCTATAAGGTTGACCGGCTTAGCAGAAGCCTTATGGATTTCGCAAAAATACTTGAGGTATTTGAGAGGAAGGATATTTCATTTGTTTCTGTAACACAATTATTCAACACTACCAATTCAATGGGTAGACTTACTTTGAATATCCTTTTATCCTTTGCTCAATTTGAAAGAGAAGTGATATCTGAAAGAACCAGAGACAAGATAGCCATGGCCAGAAAACGAGGTAAATACACCGGTGGCAGACCTGTTCTGGGATACGACATATCACCTGAGAGAGGCAAGCTCATTGTCAATGAAGCAGAAGCAAGGACAGTTAATCAGATATTTGAATTTTACCTTAAAAACAGAAGTTTATTAGCCGTAGCTGATGAGATGGAAATTTTAGGTTTGAAGACTAAAGCCTGGGTAACAAGAAAAGGTAAACCGAGAGGCGGTGAAGAATTCAACAAAAAGAGAGTGCAGGCAATCCTCAAAAACCCTCTTTATATTGGCAAAATAAGTTATAAAGACAAGCTTTATGATGGTGAACATCAAGGTATTATAGACAAACAAACTTTTGAGAAAACACAAAGAATACTTTCTGAAAATAGGCAGATAATAAGAACCGACCAGCCCAATCGTCATGGCGGTCTGCTTAAGGGCTTACTTAAATGCAAAGCCTGCGGTTGCGGTATGGGACATTCTACTACCAAAAAGGTATCAGGCAAAATATACCGATATTATGTATGTCAGAATGCAATTAAGAGAGGCTGGAACAAATGTCCACATCCTTCTTTGCCTGCAAGCGAGATAGAAAGGTTCGTTATTGATGAAGTAAAAGCAGTAGGTCTTGATGATGGGCTTATTGCAGAAGTAGCGGAAAAATCTATTGCCAACACAAAACAGGACATTAAAGAGCTCAAAAGTCGCCTAAAACATTTAATACTTCAATCTGACAAAGAAAATAAACGTCTTCAGTCTATGCTTCTAAGTGATACGACAGAGGAACAATTAAATATTGTTCGTGAGCAATTAGCGATAACTGAGCGGCAGATTAGCGAGGTTAAAGTCAGGCTTGAGAAACTTGAACAGAACTGTCTTAATCCAAATGAAATAAAAGAGGCTTGTTTAAGATTCAATCCTATCTGGGATACATTAACAACACAAGAGCAATGGCAGATGTTAAAGCTGCTTCTGGAAAAGGTGGAATTTGATGCAGACGATGAAAGCATAAGTCTTACCTTTGCTCCCGGCGGGATTAAGATGCTGAATGAGGATGTTTTAATTGAGGATGACCAACTATGAGTAGATATACATTAAAAAGAAAAGTTCATTTCCAAAGCGCATTAAGAACACAGAAGAAAATCAAAAAAGGCAAGGCTCCAGAAAAATATACTACAAGAATTCAAAGAATAAGCAAACTGATGGCGTTGGCTGTAAAATTTGATTTTATGCTCAAAAGAGGTGAATTTGAAGATATGGCCCAAATAGCCAGAAACACACAGGTAACACGAGCCAGAATAACCCAGATAATGAATCTCAATCTATTAGCTCCATCAATACAAGAAATGCTGCTGTTCCTGCCGGAAACCGACAAGGGCAGAGATGTTGTTACGGTCAGGGACTTGCAGAAAGTGGCACTTGAGCCGGACTGGGCCAAGCAACAGACTATGCTTACTGGATTACTGTAAACACTTGCTATTAAACGGTTTATTGTCAACAAAA
The DNA here is from genome assembly GCA_044440125.1 of Sedimentisphaeraceae bacterium JB056. Lineage (GTDB taxonomy): Bacteria > Planctomycetota > Phycisphaerae > Sedimentisphaerales > Sedimentisphaeraceae > JBITAJ01. Next base: position 36,156 of record JBITAJ010000024.1, read on the forward strand.
CGTGTTCTTTTAGCTTGATAAGTGTGGGAAAGTATGGCATATTGGTGCTGTAAGGTTAAGGGTTAAAAGCTTGCCCTTAAACGAGTTAAGAACTTTTACAAGGAAAGAAACAATGGATTTGAGAGATATTAAATTCGGCATTGAAATAGAGACGGTCAAGCAAAGCAGAGAACGGATAGCGTGGGCGATTCATTCGATAGTCGGCGGTACGGTCAGCTATGTGGGTGAGCCTTCATGTTACGACCCATGGGAGGTAAAAGATATAAGCGGCAGACGCTGGAAAGTAATGGCTGATTCATCACTTTCGAACGTACCCTTTAATTTAAGAGCAGAAGTTGTAAGTCCGGTATTAAGCTATGAGGACCTTGAGCAGCTTCAGGAGGTAGTAAGAGCCGTAAGACGATGCGGGGCCAAAATAAATAGACAATGCGGCATACACATACATATCGATGCTTCACATTTTGACGGCAGAAGACTTGGAAACCTTGCCAAAATAGTTTACAAGCAAGAACCTCTAATCCTGCATGCCCTTGGGATAAGGCAGAACAGATTGCAGCGATATACCAAACCGGTAAGCGATAACCTTATAAGGCAGATAGAGTCCAGCAGGCCTCGGACAAAAGATGAACTTAACCGGATATGGTATGGCTATGAAAACAACAGGCCCCATCATTACGATTCGTCAAGATACCATGGAGTTAATCTTCATAATGTATGGTACCGGGGGACTGTGGAGTTCCGCTGGTTTGAAGGAACTTTACATGCAGGTAAGATAAAGGCATATATTCAATTTTGTCTGGCTCTTGCGGCTAAGGCGATAAACGCAAGGAGTGCTTCAAGCCGTAAACGAGAGTTCAGTGCAGAGAGTGCCAAATATGATTTTAGAGTTTTCCTTCTTCACCTTGGGCTTATAGGAGCTGAGTTTAAGACCGCAAGAATGCATTTAATGAAAAACATGCCCGGAAGTGCGGCATGGAAGAATCCTAATAGACGTATAGGAGAAACGGCATGAAGATAACGATTCATTCAACAACATTTAACGGCAAACCTTTAGAAACAGACAGCGAGAAACTTGAGGGGAGAAATGCCCTCGAGCTGGTCCAGATAATGGCAAGCCAGACGCCCTTCACCGCCGACGGCACCACCGAGGATTATATGGCCGGTGTGCTGGCTCAAATCGGTGAGGAGGTAAAGCCCTGCACCCCAGAGGAGTTCCTGAGCATCTTAGCCCGCAGGCGGCTGATTGAGTTTTTACCCGACGATGCGTATATTGAACCGGTAGAAAGGAGAGAAAACGAATGTGCGGACAAGCAGGTGTAATCTTCGGCAAAAAGAGGCGGCGTAAAGCCGACAGGCAGGCGTTAGGCGAGCTATTCACGCAGATGCTACTTGGATGCCAGAGACGCGGTCCGCACGCCACAGGGCTCGCCCTCGTGCGAAATTGCGGCAGCTACCGGCTATTCAAGCGACCCTGCCTTGCTGAGGAATTTGTCACCGAGCCAAACTACGAGAACATCCTTGAGGCTATCGATAATAATGTAACCGCCCTTCTTGGTCATACGCGATGGCGTACAAGAGGCTCTGAGAAAGACAGCCGTAACAATCACCCGCTCCGTTGCGGTGTAATCCTCGGCACACACAACGGCACAATCTACAATGCCAATGAATTATTCGCAGTACTTGGTTTGCCGCGGTTCGCACAGGTTGACAGCGAGATAATATTCCGGCTGGCCGATAGGTTCACGCCGCAGGCAGAGATAAACCTAGAAGGCTTTTCCAAAGCACTGCGCCTATGCCGTGGGCAGATGAGTGCCGTTCTGGTCTCACTGCTTGACCCCGAGCGAATAATCGTTATAAAAGGCAATAAACCCCTGAGCCTGTTCTACAGCCAAAGGCACAAGGTGATTTGCTATGCCTCAGAGGCGGGTTATATTACGGATGTAATAGATAAACAAGACAACTGGCAGGAACTTGAAACAAAGCCGAATACGATACTGGAGTTCAACTTCAAAGACTTGGAGAACTACAAATCGCGACCATTCAAATTCATCGCACAACAAAGAAAACCACTGACAAGGAATTCAGCCATATGATAAGCATATTCGTTTACGGCACACTAAAGCAAGGCTACTGCAACCACAACCGCTACTGCCGTGGTGCGGCAAGCATAGAAAAAGCAAGCGTCTGGGGCAGGCTCTACGCCTTACCCCAAGGTTACCCAGGCCTAATAGTCCCCAAAGAAACCATCTTCGCGACCGGCACAACCAACCCGAACGCCGACGCAGAGCTGCAAAACTCAACGAAGCTTGAACACCAGACCCTCACCAAACCAACCGGCGACTGGGACAAAATCACCGGCGAACTAATAACCTTCGCCGACCCAGCGATAAACCTGCCGCCAATCGACCGCTTAGAGTCTTTTAATCCCGGTGGCTGGAGCCTGTATGAACGAGTCCTAATCCCCGCCGAAACAGCTGGAGCCATACGGTCTGTGTGGGTCTATGAATATAAGCAAGAGATTTGCGGCAGGCGGATAGTGAAATATTAGTTTACCGATTTTTTACTGGGGCAGAAAGTTTCTGATAAAATTAAAGTCTCGCAGACGTTCATATAAGCAGTCAGCGACGGTAGAAGCTAAGTTACTCAAGAAACAAACGATTTTCCTCAATGAGATAGTCAATAGACTTCTGTATATGTAGCAGAGCAGACTTAACATCGTTGCCACTAAGTCATACAATCAAAGCCTGAAGTAAATTCTATGTCAATCGTCGTATCATGGTCTCTGATTTTATCAAATACCCAAAATTCAGCAAGAATGACTTTCAAAGCTGCAGCTAATTGTATAATGCCTCTTACTATTAGAGTGTTATTTTTTTGAAACGGTGCTAAGAATATCGTTTAAAGCATCAAAATTGCACTTTTACTGTTTTCGATATTCTATCCATCAAATATATAAGACTTTTCATATTTCCTTCTAAGAGACAAACATTTATAGTTTTTTTCGAATGGAATAGAGAGGGGTTGCAAACTCCACGGCATAGACCCGTACGCATACTTCAGCGATATGCTAAAAAAAATAAGCACCCACCATCCAGTCAAAATAAAAACAAAAAGATAATAAGTAAACCCAAATCAAATCCCCAAAGACATGTACTTACTCGAAACCTTACCTTTCAACTAAAGTGTACGATCCTCAATGCCTTACGGCAAAATTGTATCATATTACCAATTTGCGCAAAAAACTTGCAAAAAGAGGGGATATAATATAATATTATCGTAGAATATAATTCATAAACTTAACAGGATATGAGATATGAAAAAAGTTGCAATATTAGTCCCTACCTCAAGAGCTTTTGGACGAGGAATAATTAAGGGAGTAACTAATTACGCCAGAATTAACAAAGATTGGCGATTATTCACGATTCTGCCAGATTATTGTAGCATCAGCAATATACACGTAAAAGATTTCATAGAAAAATGGGAACCAGACGGCATAATCGCAAGAATACCCTTCATTGATTATGATTGCGCATTAGACTTAAAAATACCTATGGTAGTAACCCACATTTACTCTCCTGTTGAAAATGAACTTAACATAATTCCGGACTGTGAAACACCTTCAAGAATGGCAGCTGAATATTTTATCAGTAAGGGATTTAAGAATTTTGCTTTTTGCGGTTTCCATCTGAACTGGGATTTATCTCGTGCTCATTTCTTCAGGTATTATCTGCAATGTGCCGGATTTGATACAGAAATATACCAAACTCCTATTGAAGATATGCACAATGCCTGGGAAAGAGAACAACCTCATTTAGCGGTATGGCTTCAAAAGCTACCCAAACCAGTCGCAATTTACACTACCAATGATGACAGAGCAAGACATGTCTTAGAAGCGTGTCATATGGCTAATTTACGGGTTCCTGAAGAAGTATCAGTACTTGGATCAGACAATGATCAATTGGTTTGCGACATCTCAGAGCCAACTCTTTCAAGTATATCATACAACTTTGAAAGAGCCGGTTACGATGCCGCAGAATCATTAAATCTGTTAATGGAAGGTTATAAAGGCAAACTTAAAGATATAGAGATAAGCCCTCTGAAAATCCACACACGTCAATCAACAGGATTTATTGCGATTGATGATGATGAAATTTCCGATACCCTCAAGTTTATAAAAGATAACGAAACAAAAAATATAACTGCTCAGGATGTCATAGACAATTCGACATTATCACGCCGCTCGCTCGAAATCAGATTCAAAAAAGCAACAGGGAGAACTATATCCGAACATATAAGAAAACTAAAGCTTCTTTACGTATGCGATCTTCTAATCAACACACATCTTACAGTCTTAGAAATCTCATACAAAGCCGGCTTTCCAAATGCCAAACGACTACACGAAGTTTTCATGAAAACTTATAAAACCACCCCGCTTGACTACAGAAAAACAAAAGGCAAGGTATTTGTCAACTAAGTTGAATAACTTTGATAAATTATCTTCTCGGTGAAGTGCTTCCACTTTCACGCGGTACTTCAACATCACTCTGCTTATCAAAACCTCTATGCCAAGGTAAACTCCAAAGCTTAGAAAGTGCCACTGCTTCAGCATGTCCATCACCAAACACAAGATTAATTTTCATCTGATGTCTGTCAATTGTAAAACGCTGTGCCTGATTATCCCAATCCTGCTCATCGCCTGTTAATAACTCTTCCTCTGTAGGAGCAATATCAGTATCTCTAAACCAGCCATTTTCCCAAATAGCATCAGCAAAGAGAGGTACATCATTGGTAACCATGGTGAAATTTTTATATTCTTTTGCAGAATCAACATACTGGCTGCTGTAAAAATCGGAATAAACAATCCACCCATTAATGCCGTAGCTACCTATTTCATTTAATCCAGTATGTGTTTTGTATGCGTAATATGCCTGCCCGGTTTGAGCTGGAGCTGGATCTCCGTCTATCCTTAATTTACTTGCAGACGGACAACTCCAGACATCAGACTTTTCTTTGGCCTGATCTGTACCTAAATAAGTTGCAAGCAAGCCATATATATGACCAGACTCAGCATCACTAACAGAAACTTCAATACGCTTATTTTGGTAATCTGTTTCATACATCACAAGCGATGTGCCAATTTGTTTAAGGTTTGTCAAACATGTAACTGCTTTGGCCTGCTTTCTGACCTTTCCAAGTGCCGGCATCATAATCGACATCAATACCGCAATTATAGATATAACCACAAGCAGCTCTATAAGTGTGAATGCTTTTCTCTTTTCCATTTTACAGTTCCTTTTATCTTTCAATAATTTACTATCCAAAAAGCAGAAGTATCTTTTAAGAATAGTCAGCGAACCGAGGTAAATCGATCCGCCAACTTTAATATAGTCATTATTCGCACGAAATGCAAGTCATCATTGCAATATCAGGATCATCCAGATATTCCTCTGCGAATTCAATGTAATCATTGAAATCTACCTGACAATCTCCATTATAGTCAGATCTCGCTTGATTGCCTGTCAAAGTACATTCAACAAGTGAAATATTATCAATATCAATAGTACCGATTCCCTGATCACCTTCATCACCACCATTAGATACAATTGAAAGCTCAAAACCAACTACATTAGTCAAATCATTTCGACTACCGTCATTAAGGTCTTTGTTTAAGTTAATCAACCTCGTAACCCAAACACCAGGCTGATCGCTCGTTTCGTGATCAAGTATCCTTCCATATGCTGATTCTGTATTCATGTCACCAACATAGAATTTCACATAGAACCACATTTCATCGCTGTTTCCTGCCTGATTACGAATATCAAAAGTCATGAAATCATAAATAGAATTAGCAATATCAACAGGTGCATCAAATTCATACTGCGTTTTATAGTAAGTTGTTGAGCCTGAAGAAGTTATATCGTAGTTAAATCGAAGTCCCTGAGTGCCGTCTTTACCGTCATTGGTGAGAAGAACCAAATCGTTACCACTCTGGTTTGTACCGGCATAAGCATAGTCAGACCAATCAGAATCCAATGCCGCCTGATCTGCGTAAGATTCAAAATCATCCAATACATTTACAGCTCCATCAAAACCACTGGCAAGCCATGTCATAGCATAATCAGAAAGATCATCAGAATTAACAACACCACCATTATCATAGTCAAAAACTTGAGGATTAGCTACTGTAAGCTCTTTATCCATCAGCTTAAAATCACCAATCTGAGCTTGTGCGCCATCATCCTGAATAGCAAGAATATCAAGCGTATAAATATTATATGAAGCGACATTTTCAACTGGAATACAGAAAGATTTCAACTCATCTACTGATGACCATGTCTGGCCAATATGGTGGTCAAGCTCATCGTAATTAGTACCATCGTTACTGCCGTAAAGAATCCATTCGCTTGGTGCCCTGCCTGCGGCTCCCCAACCAGGACTCATCTGGTATGATGTTATCGCATACTGATAATCATATGGGAATTGATACTCAATCCATTCATATGAAGAACCGTTTGTAAAACCATTTACAGAAGACCATAAAGTACCAGTAATATTACTGTCATAAAGACCTGGAACGCCATTCCATGCAGTACTGCTCGAATCGTAAAGAATACCACTGACAGTTCTTATCATCTTCTGACTGCCTGTGGTGAAAGTCCAGAGATCGCTAACATCTGTAGAACCGCCATTATTAGCAACGACTCTCCAGTAGTATTCTGTACATTCTAACAACTCATCCATGGTATCACCAGGAACACTTGGTTCGGTAATATCATCAGCTACAAGAGCTACAGGATTCAAAACAGTAGTATTAACGTCATTAGCATCAGCACTTAGGTAAACATCATAAGAATCTGCCACACCGCTATACTCCCAGCTCAATTCAGGACTTAAAGAAATCAAATCACCCTTAGGACTGTGATCTCCGTATCCAAGAAGTGCACCCTCAAAACGAACCTCCGATAAACCGGAGACACTGCCGCCGTGGTTTGTTTTAATAGCAAACTTGACCAGTTTTACACCACTTGCCGCAAAACTTACATACTGTGCAGCTTCATCAGCAGAAGCACTGGCTTGATTAATAGTGTATGTCGTTCCAATCTGGGTCCATACAGCTGTTGCAGAATCAGAATCAGCAGACACCCAAATCTCAAAATCCTTAACGCCGCGGTTCGTATACTGAGGATCAGAACCCCAGAGCAGGTTGTAGTTCCAGATATAGGTTCCTGTAAGGTCATAGCTTCCGCCAAGAATAAAAACTGCATTTGTAACTACGAATTCATTTTCCCACATCGCATTTCCATCGGTGTTACAAGTTCTATCCTGAACCGGCTCACCCGCAGGATCTGCTATCAGACCTGAACCATCAATCATTTGAGACGGAGGTCTCCAATTATTAGAACCCGGTGTTGTCGCGTCAGTAGGTGCAAACACTTCAGCATTTGCTACACAACAAACTCCTGCCAGCAGTAAAATTATTATATTCAACTTTAATAGCCTCATAATCAAATTTCTCCAATTAAAAAGAAATACAAATTTACAAAAGAACGATTCTTTTGCCTTAAATAACATCTATATCATATCCATGGATAAGAACTATATCTTATTAGTACATTTTATACTTTACGACCAAATAGAACAATCCGATTTAACGTATTTACTATCCTATTTTGCGCAAAAACAATTATAATAGAACCAATACTGTCATCTCAAACAAAAAACATAAAGCCTTATTTCAAAGCATTTTAAAGATTAATATTTCAATTAGGTGGTTGACTGCACTGCCCCTCTCCCCACTTGGAAGGAGTTTCACCCATATTCAAAATCAACTTTCCACCATTATATATTTCATCTGCGAATATCCACGCCTTGCTGATTGGCTTACCATTTAATGTCGCATCCTGGACGTAATACATGCTTTCAGAATCAATCAAATTCCTGCATTCAATCTCAAATTTTCTGCCGCGTCCAAATTTCCCATCCAGATTAATAATAATCTTATCAAAAACCGGACTTCCTATAAGGAAATACGGTTCTGTGCTGCATAACCCCGAAGGTGAAAACAGCCCTATAGCAGAGAGTACTCCAACACCGCCAAGCTGTCCTTCATCATTATCACATATCATCCCGCCGTAAGGATTTACCTTTCCAAAAAACTTATCCCACACAACCCTGTTCCATTTCATTGAAAGTGAAGGTTTCCCTCCATGATGCCCTAACCATGCAAATTGGCCGCACGGCTGGTTTCCAATATTAACGGTTGATGCCCTTTTTTGTTCCTCATCCAATTCGCCCATGTAATCAACAGAAAAAATACCTTTTTCGGCTTGGCTCATCCACTTATCCCACTGCCCCAAATAGTCATCCTTTCCGTACAGAGCCGCTAAAGCACCAAGGTCATGAGGTACAAAATAGGCATACTGAAAGGAATTACCCTCGCGAGTTCCCTGATCCTTATACGGATCAAAATCATGCGACCATAAACCGTCATTCTTTCTACTTCTTAGAAAATCACCTTGCTCATCAGAATAGTACAAAGATTTATACGCGTCAGCATACTCAATATGCTCTTGATATAAGTCTTTTCTCTCTAACTTTTTAGCCAACTGAGCCGTGCACCAGTGGTTATATTCATATTCAACCGTTAAAGTCATATAATTTTCATAATTTTTGTTCCTATTCCATTTTTCTATATTATGAATCCCGCGATACAGCCCCGGTGCAAATTCGTTTCCATTTTCAGTCATAGTTTTATGCATACCCGCCATTGCTGAATCAAGATCAAGCCCATCAATCCCATTCATTGCCGCTGCCGCAACAAGAGGAATACTGTGAGCACCCTCCATCATAAAGGAAGCTTCATTAAAAATCATAGCTTTATTGAAAAAACCGGTATCTTCATAATTATCGATACAAAAAGCTGCCCAATGCTGCATCCACTCAGGATATGCCAGCAAAAGGACCTGATTCCAATTCCAGTAAGAATGCCACAATGCATCTGTCTGAAAATGGTGATAATCGCTATGTTTTTTCTCCCCCTGATAGCAATATTCGCCATCAGCATCAGAGACAATCGGTCTGCCAATTAAAATTTCCCATAAAAGATTGTAAAACTTCCTTCTATCCTCCAATGAACCGCCCTCAACCTCAATTTGACCTAACGCATCATTCCAGGTTTCTGTTGCCTTTGTATGTATTTGATCAAACGTAAAATCCCAGCCGGGAAGGTCATGATGCATATTTTCCCAGGCATCATCAATACTATTGTATGAAACAGCCATTTTGACTAAAATCTGCTGGTTCGGCTTAGTATCATAAGTCATCCAGCCTCCAACATTTGGAGCTTGCTGTTTTTTAATCCCTGAACAAAGCTTATGTTGCTCATCCCATGTCCCCAAGCTTACTTCATCGGTATCAACTTCAGCACAGAAATATATCTTATTTTTTATTTTCTGCCCCCATGCAGGCTCTACTTCAGCCCACCCCTCAATCTGATTGGTATCAGGTTTAAGTTCAATAAAGGCATCATGGACTTTTTGGGTTTCAGCAATCCGTTCACCCGCATCAAAATAAATATTAAAATCTGATCGAGCCTGCTCAGAAGTGAATTGTAAAAGAGAGCAATATGTCGTGCCGGTACCTTCCCAACGCGTATTCAGCCTATCAAGATGGACATCCCAATAACCCGGATCAAACACTTCTGTCTGCTTATCAATATGACCGCCATAATGTATCGGGTTGACCTTTCCAGGCGTTGCACTCAAGCGAAAAGCACCTAAACAATAATCGTAAAGACATCGTATCCCTGCCAATGAATCACTTCCATACCAATAAGAACCTCCCCCTGTGTCGGGAGAAGAGTGTATCATTGCATAGGGATCGCCTGCTCCGGGTTTTGACTCAAATACCCTGATATAATAACCTGTATGATAAGTTGGGTCAACCAACTGAACCGGCGTTATAGGGTAATCCTCCCATTGCCGGTCAGCAACTTCATTTGTATTTACGACTAATTTCAAACAATCCCATTCAACAAAAGTCGATGAAAGCGGAGTCAAGATTATCTTATTTTCGCCTTGCTTAATATAGTCAACCGGAAATCGAACATATTTTGTATCGCAATCCATCCAGTAACGCTTACGATAACCATTAACATCAACAAACATCAACATTGGAGATTCACTGTTTCTGTCAACAAAATCTAAAACCAGTTCACATACAGAACCGGCATAATTATCCTGACCGTCAAATAACAATTTCAACTCATGAACATAGCGAACTTCTTTATTAACCATATGCCCTGCCCATTTATCCTCCGGCCCGGGAAGATACGCAGGAAAACTATTCTTTTGTTCATCTCTCATGATATCAAATGAGATATTTCCCGGATAATAATCCGTAAACAGCTCCTTATCGGCGTAAAGATGAAACTCTTCTGAGCTGTTATCATCCAAGCCTATTTGCCAGATTTTTTCAATTTGACCTGAAAAACAAGGGACATCTACAATAACAATCAATGCACAAATTAACAAAATCAAATTTCTTTTTCTAAATTTTGAATACATACTAATCCTTTCCTGCAATATGAAAGTCATAACAAATGGGTCATATAAATAAATTACATGACCCATTTATTTGATTAAACATTAATGTCAATATTTATCAAAACAAAAGATTCTGATAAACAGCATGAACACTTACAGTCATTTTAATTCCTTATAGTCAAGCTCTTGATTATCCTCTAAGATAAATTTAAGCTCGTATATTCTAACTATGCCATCCTGCTCTCTATTTGCCGAATAAGGTAAAGTTTCTTTCGGGAAATAAAGTTTCACCGCATCAGTCTCTACTATATCATCAAAATAAACCAGGAAATTATTCTTCTTACCTTCAACTGCATCTTCCTCTTTTACATTAGAAGTTAAAACCCAATCAGAATCTTGTCTTGTATATACCTTAAAATCATCAGTTGTAGCAATTACTTCTCTATCATCACCAATAATATGCAACCCTTTCAGCTTACAACTCTTTGGCAGCAATACCGTAAACCAAATATTCCTGGCATTCTCTTTAGCCTGTCCTCCATATGGAGAAGAAACCCACGAAGAACCCGGCCCCATTGCTCCATCAACCGCTTTATCTGCGGAATATTCGCGAGCATAATCTGATTGCGAGAATACTTTGTTAAGTATGAAATGTTTTGACACAATACAAACAGGGTCATCTGAACCGGCTTCAAACGCCGCCGCACGAACACTCGTACTTTTTTCTATCGCAAATATATCATCATAGCCAATAGATTCAGGTGTAGGTTTACTTCCATCAAGAGTATAATATATTTCACAATCACCGCCAAACCACTGAAGCCCAATATTCGCTTTCGCTGATAACGAATCAATATCTTTGCTTATATCTGATTCAATCACAAGCTGAGGTACTGCCATTTCGATCTCAACGGAGTCTGAAAACTCGCCTTTTATCCCAAGATTATCTACCGCGCAAACTTTGTAATAATATACAGTATTAGCCTCAGCTGTTTTATCCTCAAACATTTGTCTGTTCAATTCTTTTCTGTTATAAGCAAACTTACCGTAATACTTTTCAAATCCATTTTCAGCATCAATTACACCGATTTTATTTGAGTTGGAAGGTAAAAAGTCAGCAGTAAGACCGCGATAGATTTCATATTCACAAACATCAGGCTCACAATTAGTATAAAACCATAGATTAATATACTGCTGCGGTCCGTTAGGAGAAACATATACTGCATACAAGCCCGCAACCTTCAACGGTTTCTCGTTAGCTTGTGATGATTTAAGTGTTCTACAGCCAATCACTTTTGATGGTTTACTCTCATTATTATATTTATCAACGGCACATACCTTATAATAGTACTGCGTATCAGGAAGAAGAACATTACTTGCCCAACCGGCAAAGTTCAGCTCTGGAATATCACTGAACCGCGTACCTTCAGCAATCCCAATAAATGAAAGACTATTAACAGTAAAATCATCACTTAACCCACGATACACAGCATAATGGCTTATCGTATCGTCTTTGCCAGCAGACCACTGGAGATCTATCCTCATATCTGTTTGAGCTTTTGCTGCAACATTTTTAACAGATTTAATCTTCGGCTCTGTTGTTATACGTACAGTCCTTAAGCCACTGCCTTTAATATCAAACTCAAATGAATTATCCGATGTGATTTTTATTGGTGAAAGATCATTTTCTATCAGTGTTGTCGCAATAGCATTATTTATCTTATCGACAAAAGAAGCTGTAACATTTACGGTTGTATCCTTACCGGAAAGCTCAAAGAAGCGTAAAATATAACCACTGCCGTTAGACTCAGCGGGCTTTACTGTCGTACAAATAACATTATCAACATCAACATCAACAAAAGAATGGGACTTTCCATTCAATCTGCCATTCAAATTCTTATCTGCTTTAACTGCAATCAATGGATTTGTTGTATCCCAGCCGAATTTGTATGCCTTACCCTGCTGCCAATTACCATCATGCCCTCTCAATGACCACCTGAATCTCTTCTCGCCAGGCTGATCTATTCTTATATTTGTGAAAAACATATTATTCATCAGGTACAAGAACATATTGCTGCTTTTAGGTTTTTGCATTATTGATTCGTGATCAACGTTCCAGTCCCAGGTAGCACATCTTGGATATCCATAAATAATATCAGGACATTCTTTCGTACTGAGTGTTACACCATAATCAGAATTTGAAACATCAGAGAAATGCTGAATGGCATAGAAAGATGTCTCAGAACCATTGAACTGATTTGCTGCCGGTTGCACAACCGCCCCGCTCAGCTCATGATTAAACTCATAATCATTCACCTTCAGCGGTATCGCGCAATAAACGGCTTCTTTTAATAAACGTTGATATGATTTCAATTCATTACCATTAGAAAGCTTTTCAAGCTGCATATCGAAATCGATACGTTGGATATCTTTATACAAGTAGATTACCAATTTAAGATAATTCGTATCGCAAGTATCCTGAGTAATATGTATCTCATCAACAACATCACCCTTATAGTATGATATGTCCTCAAAAATTGCTCTGTTAAGCTTACGGGCAGTATGATTATAATACAAATACTCACCCAGAAAATACGGCGACTCAAGGTCAAGTATCTCTTTATTGATGGTTTTATCAAAAATACTCGAAATTACATTCCTTTGTTTATCAATTTTTATACGGTAATAATCATTTTCGCATACAGTATCCAGAGAAGATACACTTTCATTTATTGATGAAACTTCATTATTGAGCGTAAATGTCTTATAGCCGAGAGAAGGAACATTTTCTGCAACAAAGACAAGCTTTCCGCTTACAAGCTTCTGAGTCTTTACAGCACTACCTGTAACATTATCAATCAGAGAAACATTATCATCAAGCTCATCAACCAGCACAACATCAGTACGCTGCCAGTTTAACTGGTTATAAACAACTAAAGAATCGCTTTTCGTTTTTATCTGACCAGAAATATCCTCAACTGAATTACTTAGAGCTCTGTTACAAAACTCACCGGCTTCACTAACCAGCTTAGAATGCATAACCCTTTCAGTTTCATAATAGGATGGTCTGCCGCAATCAATTGCACCATTTGTATGTTCATGATACATTACCATACGATTGTAAGCCTGCCATATATCTTTCTCGGGATACCCTCCTGATAAAGCCATCGAAAAAGTTGAAAACTTCTCAGCCGTTGGTATCATTTCTGTAACTTCTCTTGCTTGTGCCAGAGTTGAAACATCCGTAATATCCTGATCAGCCCAGGCATCCGGCGCATCCTTATCGTAACGTTTGATCTCCTTAGGCTCTATCTGAGAACTTATATCGTCAAAAAACATCTCTATAGTTGAACAAACAATTCTTGGATACGCCCACTTCTTATTCCATTTACGGATATTTTCAGCATTATCCATATATGGTACAATAAAATCCTCGCTATCAAATGCAAGTATGCAATCATACTTCCAGTCAATATCAACATGACGATCTACGATTCTTTTGATTTCAGTCCTGTCCCATGCCCTTATTCTATTTGGAGAATAATAAGAATCAGTACGACACATTACGGCGTTTTCATCATTATCAGGACTTATCCAGTAAAAAACAGGCTCATTTATAGCTTCAATCAAGCCGTTTGGATGATTGCTGCCATGCATAAAAAAAGGTATCCCTGCTTCTTTAAGAAACAAAGGCAGTGAACGGGTAAAACCAGGCACATCATCTATCATTGCAACCTTTGAAGGTTCAATACCAAGCATATCAACAACATAACGGTTAGGAGTATAAAAAGTCCTTGCAAAAACTTCATAGCCTGCCATCTCTGTTGAGATAGAATTATGAAGTGCACCCAGTGATATACGCCCCTCTTTTACTCTTGCTACAAACTCCGCTACTTTTTCGGGACTGTTTATACTAACCCAACGTATTACTGGCTCACTTGTTTCAATTGTCCAGCGGAATTTAGAATCCTCCGGCCAATCATCAGTCAAACGGCAAAATTCCAACGCCTTATCTATACCGCCCTCTCTCACATGTCGTCTCACCAATTGATAATAATCAATAAACCCCAAATCCTGATGAGACACCGTCATACAATATAAATTCCACTTTTTCTGCGGCGTAACATCAAAAATACGAGTTGCTAATGTCCTACCAGTTTTAGAGCTGTAGACAACAACTTTAACTTTTACCGCATCTGAAGGAGCATAAGTTTCAATTTTATTCCCGCCGTTTACAAATTTCAGGTTTGAAGTGTAAGGCTGTCCAGGCTGTTCAATATCACATATTTCAACCAGAACATCAATATCCCGACCGCTATTAGTAAATTCCGCCTCAGCAAGATTTGATATTGTACCATCAACTTGCCGCGGAAAGAAAATAGTTGGCTTAAAATTGTCAATCGATATACTCGCTAAAGATAAACTTGCCAAAACGAGAATAAACATCACATTCTTTTTCATTTTTAATTCCCTTTAATAAGAAATGTCAATCCACAAAAAAACGTACTTCACTAAGCCCCGTATCATCAAAACCACTGTTGCCAAAGTTGCTTTTTATATCAATCGCTATCCATCTGGCCTCTAAATTCAGTTCAACAGTATCCGGCGTATTATAATCATTTGTACCAGGAGCTTGATTAAACCGCTCTGTAGATAGATAATTCCAATTTGCCGCATTAAAATCACTTCCACCATCGGGATCTGACGAAGAATTTGACCAGTAAATATCAGCATCTTTTATACCTCGGCAGGTCCATATGTCCTGATTGTAATTCCACACTTTCATTCTGCTAAGATTAAACGTTGAGTTAAGATTGAATTTTATCCAACCGGTAGGATCATTACGATATGAAAGCCACATATCATGATAACTATTATTGTGAGCCTGACCTGTCATTCCGCTTGTGTTTACGCAATTCACAGCCGGTGCAGTAAACTCTGATTCACTTGAGGCAATTGCTTCAACATTGATTGGGAAATTCATATAGAGCCGTTCAAAAAATTCATGAGGAGTAACAACACGAACATCAGAATCAAAACCATCTACCGCATCACAAACCTGCGGCATAAGTTCACCATCAAATGCCCATGCATTAACAAGAACAAGGCTGTAGCTTGCCTGATTATATACATCTGCAGGCAATTTATTTATTTTCCCAGCCAAGCTTAAACCGGTATCATTATTCTCATCAAGAACATATTTAATATTAACAAACGGCTTGCCTTCAACCCATTTTATCCTGCCGTCATAAGCATAGTAAGGATAATATTCCGCATAAATACCACCACGTAAACTGTCCATATCAGCAAACTTCTGCAAGTAAGGCTCATATTCAGGACTCTCAAAATCCCAGGATTCATCTCTCAAATCATCATATATCCACAATATATCTGTGTCAGATTGTTTCATTCTTGAATCAAGCAACTTTGTATATTCATCTAAATCAGGATGGTCAGTAGGGAAAACATACGTACTCGCAACAAACGAATCATTATCTGTAGCATTGCGATACCACCAGTTTAATACACTCGGCATCAACTTGGCTGCCATTTGAGATGTCCCCCATCCCATTCCAAATTCTCCACGTCTTGGATGACCAAAATGATTAACATTATTAGCCCAACCTTTTGCCGATGGAAGAAATGCCAAGTTCCCCATATCAGACATATAAAAACAGACATAATGCACATTCTCTTCGGGTACATACGTATTATCACTTGCCGGTTGCCTTAACTTTATTTTAGGCTCTCTTGCTGAGAACCCTGCGTAAGTCGAAAAATTGTAATTCAATCCGGCACCATTGGTATCCAAACCATACTCACTATGATATGTTACCTGCTCTGATTCATCATTTGAACCAAGTGCAGGATCAATCCAACCAAAATACTGTGCGGATAAAGTCCCCATAGAGTTATACAACTGGTCTACAAAACCAGAATCGCTGCTATAATTATTGAAGGCTTTGAATGCAGGTGAAATATCCTGCATATATACATCATTATTGCCCACTATCAAATCATGTCTCAATGAATCCCAATGATTATAATAAAGCCACTGTTCATCCTTACCCCTGACATCCTCAACAAGAGTAAGTCCGGTGATCATACCAACCCATCTCTGAATGGAAGAGTCAACCGCTACGGCATTTGTAATACCGGCAAGTGATGCGGCAACTCTAATACTTGCCTTATCATCAAAATCAAAAAGGATATAACCTGTTAACCGATTTTCAAAATGTTCAAGATACCATCGCAGATACTCTTGTCTTTCATAGCTTATGCCGTAATTATCGACCATATCTTCCAACCACATTCTGTTGTTTGGTGTTTCGATAAAAATTTCAGGCTTGCTCTGTGCAATTATACCCTGCAGAGACTGTAAAGTTATCTGCTCAACTTGCGAAAGTTCTCTTGCACGGGCAACATAGAGATGCTCCGGATATCCAATACCAAAATCAAGGCTGGCTGTACTTGTCGTAAAACTCCAAATCTGCCCCTTAACTCTCACATTATCAGCTACCTCATCTACTCTCCAGTAGTATACTTTGTCGGCCTCCAAAGAACCTAAATTCAATGATGTATCAATCTGACTTCCCTGAAAAACCGACGATACAACATCTGCATAGGCTACTTGATTGTAATCTTCTCCAAAATAAATTTCATGGCTTTGAGCACCTTCTCCGGCATTCCAACTCAATGTAACGTCAGACTCATCAACACCCTCCTCTGCATCGGCAGGAATCGAAGAATAAGCTTCCGCAGGATCTGAATTAACCGTAAAATTCCAGATATAACCCTTTTCTACAGCCCCCTCGTTATCAACAGAATCCACTCGCCAATAATAATCTTCTCCCTTAGTTAACCCCGCAGAATTATACACAAGCTCTGTCTGATGAGACTTTAAAGCAGCATTCTGTTTATTAAAATCTTTCCCGAACAAGGCAAAATCCAACAAATCAACTTTTCCATCCGTGTTCAAGTCATTATCACTAACTGAAAGCCAATTACTACCTAATATGGGAATATCCTTAAAATCAACATATGAATCTAAATTGAAATCTGCCGGCATTTCCAGACTGTCTATCTGATCACTCAAATAAACATTATAAGCAACGCTATCTTTGCCTGCCGACCAATGCAAAAGGGTATCAGTAGAAACAACCAACTGATCTGCATTGGTTTGCGGAAAAACTGGAGATGTTTTTCTGGATATATCAGCGTAAAACTGAACCTCACTTAATCCATACGAATCCCCCCCCCAATTACCATCCTGCTCATGGGCTGTAATCACTATATTCTTGGCATCTACCCCCAGATTAATAATTTGAGAATAAGTCCCTTGTGAACCGGCCTGACTTATCTCATAATCACCTAATTTAAACCAACTGTATCCATCTAAGGAATATTCAATAGTAACATTCCTTAAACCTCTATCTTTATAATTAGTCTGATTATAGTTCCATATCTTTAGGCTTTGAACTTCGTAGACTTTATCAAACTTATACCAAATCCACGCTGAACCTAAAGAAGTGTCTTGATTGGCATGACACCGGCTTCCAGAATCACTTGATTCAGTCAGCCACATATGATTGTAATCTTCATCGTGTATATCAGATGCCAAACCAGAACTGTCGATAGTTTTTGAAGCATAAGATTTCCCCCAAACACTGGAACCCCAGGCATTAATGTTTTCAGAAAGAATTCTCTCGCTTCCATTAGTTATACCGGCAAAGATTACAAATAATAATACAATAAAAAAGACATGCCTTTTCAACATAAACAACCCTTCTTAAACGGAAACAGTGCAATTCTCATTTGCAAATACGGCATCTCTCATCGCTAAAACATTCTTAAGCGAAACATTACTCAAAAGTGCTTCGTGACTTGGCGATACAATATAACGAGGACCAAAAACCTCTTTAAGTCGGCATACTTCTTCATACACCTGCTCAGCCGTACCAAAAGGTAATAATTCCTGGGTATCAACACCGCCAACAAACACTATACTTTCATCAAACTGCTCTTTAAGTGTTACAGCATCCATACATGCCGCTTTAGCCTGAAGAGGATGCAAAGCGTCAATTCCAATATCAATAAGGTCAGGAATAATTCGTCCGATAGAACCGCAACTGTGAAGCATAACCCTTAAATTGAATTCTTTAGCCTGTGCGACAATCCTCTTATAACCAGGAATAATAAAACGAGAACAGGCATCAGGACTTATAAGCAAATCAAGCTGACTTCCAAGATCATTGCCAAAAAACAATACATCAATATCATCAGCCATTAAATCAAGACATCTTCTATTAGCTTCAAGATAAAAACTAATAATCTTTTCGGTAGCAGCTTCAACAACCTCAGGATGTGTATACATCTTCATAAAATAATTTTCCATCCCGAAAAAATCACAAAGCACATGGAAAAATGACATCCACATACCGCCTGCTACTGCTAAGCTCTCCTTCTTAACTTCATCAAGAAGAGCAACCGCATTTGTAAAATCAAGATATTGAGGATCAGGCCACTCAAAATCCTCAATTTCACTCACGCTGTCAGTATTGGCAAAAATCCCAGGCTGACTAAGTGAATTATAGTCTTTCCCACCTGTTACATCAAACATCGGCTTACCTTCGGGATGCTTCCATGTACCCGTCATAATCTCAGGGCTAAGCCAAAACAAATCGCTCTCTAAAGCCGCGGCAAGCTTTACATCAAGGATGTCTATATTTGTCGCGAGTAAACCATGGGACTCTGATTTATCAGGAATTTTATAATCACCTATATCAATTCCAAGCTCACGTGCATAGATTAATTTCGTATCGTCCGCAGGATGACCAATCCAAAAACCGACCCTATCTGTAGGCTCATTGTTAAAAATCGCGTTTATTCTTTCTTTAGAATTCATAATAACTTTCCTGTTGTTATAGCATTTTGTATTTCAAGATTGCCATTGTTGTTCTATCTGCTCTAATGTTTTGCCCTTAGTCTCAGGAACCTTGAGGTATATAAAGAACACCGAAGGTAGCAGTAGCAATGAATATACTAAAAAGGTCTTGCCTGCCCCCAGATTATCTCTAAGCCATGGAAATGACTGAGCGACAAATGCACAACTTATCCAAACCATAAAAGTAGCTATTGACATTGCACGACCTCGTATTTTTGTTGGGAAAATTTCCGAAATAACAACCCACACAACCGGCCCAAATGAAAAGGCAAAACAAGCCACATGAGCGCAAAAGAGCAATGAAAGCAATGTCGCACTTACATTTGCCCTGCCAAAGAATATACTTAATAGAATAAGTATGGCACACATCCCTATTGCACCGGCCTGCAGCAACGGCTTTCTGCCGAGCTTATCAACCTTCAATATAGCCACTAAGGTAAAAACAAAATTGACGGTACCGATTAATACCTGTATCTTAAACGCAGAGGAAGCAAATCCAGCCTGACTGAAAATCGTAGTACCATAATAGATGATAACATTTATACCGGTTATTTGAGAAAAGACAGGTAGAAGTATTCCTATCAAAAGGGCTAACCTCAAGCCTGACTTAAATAGATACGATATCTTCGCATCTTCCTTCTCAAGCACATCAGACAGCTGCTTTAATTCCAATTCTGCTTCTTTTTTACCGACTACTTTTGACAAAAACTTTACAGCATTTTCTTTATATCCCTGCTTTGCCAACCAACGAGGACTCTCAGGAACAAAAAACAGAAGCAATAAAAACATTGTCGCAGGCAAAGCTTCTGCCAGGAACATGCCTCGCCAAAATTCCGTCACAAAAATTTTATTGACAAAACCGTCCAAAACCTGCCCCGCATGAGACTGCGAATAAAGCACAATAACAGAGTTTGAACAATATGCCAACAGCACACCAAGCACAATCGCGAGCTGATAAAGGGCAACTAACCGCCCCCTCAAATTGGCCGGCGAATACTCAGATATATATAACGGCGAAAGCATTGATGCCATTCCAACACCAACACCGCCAATAAGTCTGGCACATACCAAAAAGGTAACTGTCGGCGGAATAGCCGAGCCGATTGCGGAAATCAGGAATAAAAATGCAGCAAGAATCAGTATTTTTTTTCGCCCAAACTTATCACTCAAAATCCCTGCAAAACATGCTCCAATGATACAGCCGAGCAGAGCCGAGGATACAACCCATCCTTCCATCATACTCGTAAGTTCAAACTTAATCCTCAAAGAATCAACCGTCCCTGAAATAACGGCGGTATCAAAGCCAAAAAGCAGACCGCCTAACGCCGCAACAAAACATATCATTCCAAGATAAATTGTATTACCTTTTTCAGAAACGTTTATATTCTCCTGATATATCTGATTGTCATTCATACGTCCAACCTTATTTTGATTTAACAAATTCCATAGTCATAATTTCAAATTTACTAAGTGTAATTGGAAATTCAACTTTTTCTCCGCATTCCTGATTACGACATACATAATCTTCCACAGAATCAATATCGAATTTCTGTGATTCTGTAGTCGTATTAAAAAATCTAACTTCAAGTGCATTACCATTATTTAAAGGTCTTACGCTCGTTGCGATTATATTAGAATTGGTGATACTGAACAACTTTTGACTGTCTTGCCTGACACTGTCAACAGATACCGCAACCAAAGGTCGGCTACAGGATATGCCGTATTTCTGCATGTCTATTATCTCAGAACCAAGATGAGGCTTTATAGAATATCTAAAAGTTGTAACACCTTCCTGATCAGCTTTAAAATTTGTCCACCAGTAATTATTCATCACATATGAATAAAAGGTATTCGATTTACTCAGCTCTTTTGTCCAATCCGGATAGAAATTCCTGACATTAATGCCGCCCTTTTCAACAATTGGTGCATCAAGCGTAACCCATGTTACACCGTAGTCCTTATTTGAAATATCAATCCATCGATTAACACACATAAACAATGTATTAGCTCCCGGCAACTGATCTTCAAGAGGATTTATCACCGCCCATGGAATATCAACAAGCATTTTGCCCTGCGGCACATTAAAATCAAATCCTATATGCACTCCCTCATGCTCACGAACTTGTTTTCTGTCAAGAGTATTGGTAATATCTATTCTTCCAAGTTGTTCAATGAGAGTTATCTCTCTTGTAAGCTTATTACAACCCGGAGCATCGGAGGTAATTTCAACAGTAGAAAGAACAGCACCCTGCTCTTTAACTTCTATTGCAACATCACCATTTTTAACCGGTTCGGTATCATCTCCAAGCACATAATAGTACTCATTAAGCCCCATACCCGATTTGGTATCAGCCAAATCCACATCAACACCCTTGAGTCTCAAACTCTCAATAGCTCCAGTGCTTTGATTGAATTTAAGGGTTATATCTTTTGACGAAATCTGCCTTTTAGAAGCTTTTACATCGCCTCTTTCAACCTCTCCGGAAACTATCTTGAAACAGCGAGAACCGAAAGCAGGAATATTCTCAGCAATAAATACAAACTCACCTGTACTCAAAAGCTGTGAAGGCACGATAGTGCCCTGATAATCTTTTACAACATTATCCTCAGAACCACTCTCAAGAGTAACAATATCGGTTCTGTCCCACGACAAGGTATTAAAAACTTCTATATTTTCAACTTCATTCTTAAAAGAGGCAACCTTGCTTAGTGCTCCATTCAAAAGCATTTTTGACCACTTGTCTGCATCAAGAGCTTTCTGTCTCTTCCATGCCCACTGTCCTTTAGTAAACTCACTGTCGGGTTGACTGATACTTACATTAGCCCCCCACGTATGCTCTGTATAAAGCATTACACTCATCCACGCCTTGTCAAACTTATTCGACGGATAATTTTCTGAATCAAGCATTGACCACATAGTTTCCGCCTGAACAAGCCTCTCCGCCGCATTCCTGCTTATAGCCGTCTCACGAGCAGAAGAAGCTGCCCCATCCTCCCAATATGGAGTAAAATCTCCAGAATATTCAGGCAAACTCTCACCATAACGCTGTTCAAAATCATGAAACATATCACTTGTTGTTGCTATAATGAGCCTTGGATAGTCATATTTTGAATTCCAGTCCGCAACAAAAGAAGCAATATCCCTTGAAGGACCTCCATTATCACCGGTTGTAAATCGAGTATAAAGAATATCATACGGATAAGCTGATTCATTCTGCTTTATTCGATTAATATAAGCCTTTAACTGATCTGCGTTATTGAAAGCCGGATAATATCCGTTATTAGTCTGCCAACAAAGAAGTTTCTCTTTGCCTGAAGGTGAAATCCAGTAAAAAGGTTTATTATCCCAGGCCTGGCGTGTTCCACCTAAATGATCGCCTCCATTAGGTCCCCATGACATGTACTTTATACCACTTTTAGCGAGTGCCGGCACTACACCCCAAGTATATCCCGGCACATCTGATATCATAGCAGAGTCTATATTAAAACCGTATTTTTCTCGCAGTTCTTTAGCAAACTGAACTGTCCTGAAAAGTTCCTCTTCTCTGGCAAGACCTGTATGCTGATTACCGTAAAGAGCATCAAGTCCAATCCAGCCTTTTTTAACGGCATCGATAAGCTTTTTGACATCTTGACTTGGATGTGTATTCACATAACTCTCAACCGCCCACAGCACTTCAACATTCCACTTAAATACAGAACCCTCAGGATTGCCGGATGTTGCCTTTGACATTTCAATTGCGTCATCTATAAATCTTTTTTGGTTTACAAGTACTTCCTCCTGCTTATGAGTATAACCCAAGTCAACATGGGAATGAGGCAATATATATATGTCCCATTTTCTAAGAGGCTCAACAGTAAGTTTACTTGTTGTAATCTTTGATTCTGCTATAAAATCAAACTGTATTTCTGTTGCTTTTTCAACAGCAGGAACAAAAAACTCAAAACTGTTTATACCTTCTGCAAGGCTTATCTTCTCTCCTGAATTTCCTGAGTAATTTATCTCTGCCTTATTATTGTTACCGAAATTAAGCACCTCATACTCAACAGATTGATGCAGTTTATCACCTATTGTTTTTAGCGAAATACCCGGCTTTGCGGCAAGCAGCCTTACCACATCCGTAGGAGACTCGTAATTCATTGATACAGGGGTATAAAGACCTATCCAATCATAAAGCACCCAACTGCCGCGAAGACTGGTTATTATTATCTCATTACTGCCTTTTTTGAAGTATGAAGATGGAAATTCAACTTCTATCAAAGACTCCTTACCCTTTGAAGGGTCTCCAAAAATAGAACCATCACCACCTCCGGCACGTAATTGATGCTGCGTAGAATTACCATTTATTGCAACTTCCAACATTGGAGGATCGTAGCTGTGAGTATCAACCATATCAACGACAAATTTACAATCACCCTGCTCAACATCACTTACAATATCAAACAAGATTACAAAATCATGAGATCTGCGTCCAGAACTGCCCCCGTCAACAGGCCCCGGATGCCAGTAAGACCAATCTTTTGAAGCTTCTGACCTGCCAACACAATATACAGGATCGCCCTTAAAATATTCATTAAACTTATTATACTGATTGGGAGCCATCGCAAATTCTTCAGTACTGTTATCTCTGCTACCTATCTCCCACAGCAATTTATTGCCCTGAGCACATGTTATGCCAAT
The DNA here is from genome assembly GCA_044440125.1 of Sedimentisphaeraceae bacterium JB056. GTDB lineage: Bacteria > Planctomycetota > Phycisphaerae > Sedimentisphaerales > Sedimentisphaeraceae > JBITAJ01. The sequence continues at coordinate 60,325 of JBITAJ010000024.1, forward strand.
AAATGATACTAAGTAAAAAATTGCACAAAATATGTTTCTCATAATTATCCTGCTTAAAACTGTTATTATCAGGCTAAAGCCCCTTTTATTATACTTTAATCATAACATTTTGTTTATTCTACCCCTTACAACGCTAATAAACAATCCTTATTAACGTTATAATATACCGTTTTTGCGCAAACAGCATCTTAATGTGTATAATTTAGGCAATTTTAATCGAGAAAAACCAAAATACTAAAAAATCCTGATCCAACATGGCAGATCAGGATTTTCATTATAAATTACGGCAACAACAAAGTTTCATTAATACCACTTAACCTATCTGGTTAAATCGGAGGCTATTCGACACCCCATGATTTATTGGGCTCATTGCCCATTACAAATATGAGCTCGCCGCCATTGGATATTGTTTGATGGGTTATAGACGATTTATTGTACACTTTTCCATTTAGTGCAGCTGATTGTATATAAATATTTTCAGCAGAGAGGTTCACTGCTTTGATTGTAAATCTGCTGCCACTATAAAAATCATTATCCAACTTTATAGACACTGACTCGAAAATCGGAGCAGTTAACTGATAAACAGGCTCTCCCGGGCAAAGCTGATACAGCCCCATTGCACTCATTACATACCAAGCTGACATACAACCGTAATCATCGTCCATTTGCTCTAAAAAACCATCAGGCGTGGCTTTGTATATTCTATCAAACTTTGGCGTCCTAAAGAATCCGTGCGTACCGTATCGTTGAAGCATTTTTTCTGTGAGTATTTTGCGAACCCATTTTTGGGTTTGCCAAGGTTCTCCCGCATAATTAAACAGAAACGGCACATGTAAATCAGGCTGATTACCATGATTGTAAAGATCTTCTTCAAAAAAATAATCAAGGTCAGAAGCAAACTTTTCTTTGCCCCCTATCAATTCAATAAGCCCATCAACATCATGAATAGCAGTCCATCTCCATTGCCACGGAGTACCCTCGTACATATACTTCTCGCGATTTAAAGCAGGACTTTCCGGAAAATCAAGCCATGTTCCATCTTCCGCTTTAGCTCTAAAAAATCCAATACTTGGATCCCATGTATTTTTGTAAGAATTAGAGCGTTTTATAAAACGCTCATAATCATCTTGCTTGCCTAATCTCTTTGCCATCTGAGCAACACACCAGTTATCATAGGAATATTCACAAGTCTGATCAGGTCTTGCCGGGATATAGCCGATTTCCTCATATTTTTCAGGCATCTGAGTCAGCATTTCCTCAACTATGCCCTTATAAGCTTGCTCCTGCCTTTGATTATAGATACCTTTTTTGTAAGAATCTAATACCATAGACATCATATGCTCATTACGGCAATTCATAAAGGGAAGAAAACCATTTTTACCAGAAAATACAAACATACAAGAATGAGGCTTATGCTCTGGGTCTGCATAATGCCAATATCCGGATTGCTGCTGATAAAGATTAATAATCGAGTTAGTTATTTTCCAATACAACTGAGGATTAACTATACTTATAAGCGGATATTTTGTCCTATAACTATCCCAAAAGGCAAAATTAAAATATTGCTTATTTTCTTTATCTGTATATATCGCTTTGTCTAAGCCAACATATTGTCCATCAACATCAGAAATTACCGAAGGTTGATGGAATGAGTGATATAGATGAGTATAGAACAATTCTTTATACTCAAAATCACCCTCAACCTCTACTACAGAAAGCTTATCGTTCCAGTTATCTTTGACATCATTAACTATCTGGTTAAAATTCCAATCAGCAAGCTCATACCTGAGATTATTTCTCGCTTGCTGCCTGCTCACAGTAGAAAATCCAATCCTTAGGTAAATATCTTCACCTTTATCTGCCGTAAAACCAAAAGATACACTTGGGATTCTTGAACTGCCTTTAAGAGGCTCAAAATCATCACCTAATATTATGCCTCTATCAAATGATTTGCTAAACTCTCCATAGAAATATTGGCTACCAAGACCATTAACCATACCGGTAAACGCATCTTTACCAACAATCTCAATTTCTGATTTTTTGACCATATGCCGTCTTGAAGGGTCAACTAAAATATGAAATTCGCCAGATTCTGGAGATGTATATTTATGAAAACCGCAATGAGCAGTTACTGTAAGCTCAGCTTTTATCCCATTATCCAAGGCAACCTTATAATACCCCGGATGAGCAACTTCGGTAGACTTATCAAACCTGATCTTTCTTTTTCCGGTTGATATTTCATCGTTACTATTGAGGTATGGAAAAACAGACACAAACCCTGATCTGTCAGAGATGCTGCCGCCGCCTGAAGTTGCAAGCCTTATATGACTGAATCCCCGAATAAACTTATCAGAATAATTGTATCCTGAATGGGCAAAATCGCCATCACCGGTTAAACTGCTCGGATAGGTATCAGGACCAAGCTTCACCATACCATTGGGATAATAAGCCCCGGGGAAAAACTGTCCGCTATCATCTTGAGTACCGATGAATGTATCTACATAATCCACCGCCGTGATTTTCATTTCGGAAGCATATACAATAAAATTGAAAGCCACAATTAGTATCAGTACATTTAATTTAATCTTATTCATATCAGCCTACAATCTTTCTTTCAAAATACTGCTAAACTCTCTATAAACCTTGCAAATTAACTCTCCAAACAATGTATTTGCCCAGGCAAACCAACTTCTGCTAAAATTGTTGCAATCATCCTTATGAAAAGATTCGTGCATAAATCCAGAGTTGTTATGAGTTACTTTAAGCATAGACAAGCATTTTTTAATCTCATCAGCATCATTACTGGTTAACGCTCTTAGGATAATACCCATAGGCCAAATATTTTCCTTGCCGGTATGCGGGCTTCCCTGTCCACAAGCGACTTTGCCACTTATAAAATATGGATTAGAGTCACTAAGCAAGAATTTTCTTGTTTGCTGATAAACCTCATCAGAAAAATCGCATACTCCAATGTAAGGCAAAGACATCAAACTTGGCACATTTGCATCATCCATAAATACCTTGTTTCCAAACCCATCAACCTCATATGCGTAAATCTCACCAAAACTCAAATGCTCAACAATTGCATAATCATTTACCGCATTTTTAATCTCAACAGAAAAGTCAGAACATTCTTTTGAGAATTCTAAATCACCCAAAATATCACTATATATCTGAGCAATCTGTTCAAGCGATTTTGCGGCAAATAAATTTGATGGTATCAAAAATGGAAACAATGTTGCATCATCCGAAGGCCTGAACATTGAACATATCAAACCGATTGCTTTTACCGGTCGGCCTGTACCTTCAAACAAGGGGGCGTCTGTCATCTCGTCGGTAGTACGCTTGAAACGGTATGGAGTTTTAGAATCTTTTCGTTGTTCAGTTCTGAATGTCTCAACAATTAAATGCATGGCCTCATCAAAACCATCATCAAATACTGATTTATCACCAGTTATCTGCCAATACTCATAAGCCAATCTAACGACATAACATAAAGAATCAATCTCCCATTTACGTTCATGGACACCCGGTTTCATTTTTGGTATATCATTATTCCAGCGTGAAACCTCATTAATATCCTTATAGAATGCGTTTGCATAAGGGTCCAGTATCACACATTTAACCTGCCGGTGTACAAGCCCCTTAATCATTTCTCTGAGTTTAGAATCTTCATTAATAAGCGGCATATAAGGCCAAACCTGACAGGTAGAATCCCTAAGCCACATCGCATCAATATCGCCGGTAATAACAAACGTATCGGGCTTACCATCAATAATATCAAAATCAACCGTAGTATCCAATGTATTTGGAAAACAATTCTCAAACATCCACGCCAATTCCGGATCTACGATTTCAGACTTTATCGTTTTTATCAACGCCTCTACAGACATTGAATTAAAGGTGCGTTTTTCGACAGCAGGCCGCTTAGATTGAAACTCAAGCATGTTGTTTTCCGAGCTTACCATAATAGAAATATCACTCTTTTATGCAAATTGTTACTATAGATGCTTTAGAAGCCTTGAATTTTATAGTATCCGATTGGACATCGAGAACATCTAAAACTCTTTCCTGATCCATTGAAACCAAAGAGGCTGCTTTTATTGATGTATTGAACTTTATCTGCGAATCAATATCACAATCTGCCGAATTATAAACCCTTAGAATGTAACCATCAGCATCTTTATAGAATGCCGAAACACTCAATTTATCAGAAGGGTTTATATCTATCAGCGAGGCTGAAGGAGCGGCAGCACCATCCTTCGGCACACCCTGCAACACTCTTACCGGCGTGCGGTAATCATCGGCAATACTCAGGATGCAGGCATCCTGCCAGTTGCCTTTGTGCAGACATATCGCATATTCAAATTCAAGCTTACCGATACAATGCTGTCCGGTATTACGATCAAATTCTTCAGGAGTCATCAGACCACGATTGGCCTTCATATACGCCCGAGAAGTACGCATTAAGGTTATCGCAAGCGTCCTCTGGGCATCATCAACAACCTCATACTCACCAAGCCCCTTGCTCATAAACGAGAAACCTTCTTTTTCATCACTGACGGTTACAAACCTTTGCATTGGCTGGTATGGGTGATGTTCTTCCATGTTATCAGCAACATCGTTCCACTGGATGCATCTTTTAACTACATCAAATGGAGCATCAGCATAGGCGTAGTTTGTATCAACGCCCGTTGGCATCATAATTCTGAGCCTGTGGTCTTTTGCATGATTGTCTATAACGGTCTTAATCTCTACAAGCGAGCTACCCTTCTTTAGCGTAACAAACGTAGCGATAGGCAACGCAACATTATTTTGCGACCTGTCCTTGCTATTGTGCTCTGCCCTGTCAGGAACCATCATTTCAAGTTCTATCTTCCAGGTTGCTCTGTGGGCGTTGTTTTCCACAAGCGTAAGCGATGCATTGTTACAAAGGCTTGTAACCATAAAATCTCTAAGCGTACCCTTATGCTTGTGGGCATTGCCGGTACTAGCATCATCACAGAAATAATGCAGGCCGTTGCAAACCTTACCCGTTTGCTTGTCTGTCAGGTCAAATGTACCATTACTGTTTATCTCTACCTTTATAAATTCATTCTCTAATGTGCCATTGTTTGCCGCAATAAGCTCTCTGTCGCCATTTGGTTTAGGAGAGTAATTATATTCCCTAAGCTTTGGACGAACGGCATAAGTCTTATAGCCCATTGCAGGCATATCAACCTCTATGAGCAATCTATTTCGCAGTATATCATAAACTGCCGCATTAGCGTCAAGCTTTCGTTCAACCTCCATATCAACATCCTCACGTTCAAGTATAGTATAAGGAATCTTGTTTCCTTCTTCGTCAACTATATCAAAGTATTGGAAGGTGAGCATTTTATCAGGTTCAAAACCCTCAACAATAGGACCAACACCCGTACAGGTCTCTACCTTAAAATCACCGAAATCAGGTCTTGGAGTATCAATAACAACCTGCTCTATTCGCCTTCTCTGATTCGGCAATGTATTAAAGAACGTAAGCGTCAAATCACCATCTTCAAATTTACCCTTCGTATCAATCTTTGTCCAAATCTCCTCACATGCCTTGCGAGAACATTCTCTTGCTATTGATGTTGCAGCACGGAAACGGAACGGATTATCTTCATGTGCCTGATCTATTGCCGCACCGCATATACTATCATGAGCGTGATTTTTAAGCAGATATAACCAAGCACGATCAAGAAGCACGTTCTCATAACTGCCCCCGAGCATTGCACTCATTGCAGAAAGAGGCTCTGCTACATTAATAAGCTCACGCTGAGCCAAATCGTTCATCAATTTCAGATTCATTCTTGAAGAATGAGTAGAACCAAGCAAACCATTGAAACCAGCTTCTATAAGCGTATATCTCATCTCTCCCTTATGAACGTGAATATCTCCGGCATCAAGTCCGTCAAGACAGGCATCTACATATTCATCAATACCCGACTGCTTTACAATACAATCAGACTGATTTTTATTGATACAATCAATAAGCTCAGGTAAACGGCTGTAAGGCACAGCATTATCTTCCATGTCCAATGCAAGCATCTGATTATTTATCATCTGCGGCTGTGCCTGAGCCACAAGCATACGCATAGCCTTGCTAACATCTTCAGGGTTGCCGTTAAAATCATTACTTTCATTTTTCATTTGAAAAGCTGTCTCATATAATCCGGCATCGGCCATATGGACAGGCCAGTCAGCCGGGTTCCACTTGGTACTGAGATCTCTTGGATATTTTCCAAGAACGAGCATATAATGCGGGAAAAAGAACCAGTTAGTGCGTGTTACTTCATCGAAGCACCTTATATGATAAACTTGAGTACCATCTGGACTTTCGAGCTTGCATATAGGTGGCACCTGGTGCTTATTTGTACCGCGATAACTCATCGCAGCCTTAACACCGAAACCTGAATAAATTTGTGCAAACTGAGAAATCTGACCATAAGATGTAGCAGTATAACCGGTATTAACCGCCCCGCCAAACTTTTGAGCCATACGCTTACCAACAAGAAGATTACGGATAAGAGCCTCTGGAGCAACCGTACTCATCTCTGGAAGCGTGTACCACATCACAGTCTCAATACGACCATCCTGCATTAATTGCCTTAGCCTTTGCTCATTTTCAGGACGTACATTCAGATAATCCTCAATAACTACAGTACCGCCATCAAGCAGAAAGCATTTATAATCAGGATTTGTTTCAATAATATCAAGAAGTTCATCAATAAGCTCTGCAAGCCTCAATAACGACTGCTCTGCCGTAAAACGCCATTCTCTATCCCAATGTGTACCTGATATAACGTGAACTATATTCTTATCGCTCATATTCTTACCCTTTATTTTGCTCAAATTCTATTTTTATATCCACACCTTCTGCTCTGGATGGAACAGTAATCAAAATTGTACAAGAATCGTCCCGGCAATGGCAAAGAGACAATTTTTTACCATCAGATTCAGCAGATATGTTTTTTACGGTTCTACCACCAAGCGATATTTTAGCCGCCGTTTCTGTAACTTTAGGAGCTTTAAGACAAAAATGCAGAACATCATCAAAATATTTTTCCTTCATCAACCTGTAGGTAGTATGAAGAACACACGGCACATCATTCAGTTTCGATGACACATCCTTAAATATACCATATTGTCCAGGCTCCAGATTAATTCCATTCTGCAAAGACAAATTCTCTTCAAATACATTAACAAACAAACCGTCCAACAAATATTGTTCGGTTTGTGAATACGCAATCACAAAATCGCCGCGTCTTACCGCGAAATAACCACTCTGCTCAGTAACATTATTTGTTAAAGAAGCCGCCTTGCTAACGACATCAACATAATCAGAAGGAGTCTCTTTATAATAAACAACCTCACCCTCACCGTATCCCCAAGAACCTGCGTCTAATTCAAATCCAAACCCATCAAGCAACGCATCAGTAGGCGAATCAAGTCCTTTGTCTTTCCACCAAAAACTCTCTTCTCTGTCAAGTTCATCACTTTCATGACCAATAACAACAAGAACGCCGCCATTAGAAACCCATTCAATAAGTAGCTCATTCATCCATTGTTCATAAGGCTTAAAATCCTTATAAGATACTACTATTACACTGAATCTTTTTGTATATTCGACATCAGCAAGTCGCTCCATAATAAAGTTGGAAGCCAATATCCCCTTGTGAAGAAGCGGCAAACGCAGACCATAAAGTCCATCAAGTATAACCTCTTCATTTTTTTGCCACATAGTACTGTCAGCAACAGCAATACCGATTTGCCCCTGTGAATTACACGAAAGCCAATCTCCACCAAGCCGAACATCCTGCAAAACCTGTGTTACAGAAAGTATCTGCTTTAAATAACCGGCAGGAACAAGCTCCTGAGCATTATCTTCAATGCCGGGAGTAAATGTATTGTTCAGGAAAACACGTTCCGGCCACGGCATTATCTCGTAAGAATCAATATCAGTCATCATAAGCATAGCAACCGTACATTGCTGATACCATGACTTGAAATCTTCCCAGTCATGATTAGGATCATCCTCTACAGGATCAACAAGCAGCCACATCTTCTTGTCCGTACCGATAACTAATTGTGCAAAATAATCATAAAGCACTATCGCCGAAGTGAAGAATGATTTTTCATCAGAGTTGTAATTTTTAAGAGCCCAGTTGATAGGACCTGTCCAAACCTGACCAATATAACCGTCAAAATCGTCATTTTTCAGAGACAAACCAAGCGGAGCAACTATATTGGTTGCCTTATTGCTGAATATAGAATGTACGGGTACTACAAAATCAATATTCTTATTATTCTCAGAAGCATACTGCTTTGTAAATTCAGCAAGCGTTGTTTCGAGATTATTGTAAAGTACAGACTTGAGATAAGCCGTCTTATAGTACGCGATAGCCGACGAGTTCTCTCCCTGCCATTTTGTATTATAATACTTCTCATAAATCAGCTTGAAAGCATCTTCATAACCGCTGAATGTATGAGCTAAAGGCTCTTCGGGTAAAACAGCATTAACCCCGTTATCCAAAGAAGGACGAACCTTTTTATCTATAAGGTATTTTATCCAACCTTCTGTCGGCAGCATATAAGGTCTTATCCCCGAGCACATAACAGTGTTGCCTTCACTGTCAACTTCCGTCTCATCTGTATGAGACTCGCCATCCCAAAGCCCCTTCCAATATTCATTAAGATCATCAGAATCGGAAAAAAACATACGACCGATAACATCAGCCTTGCCCTTCCAGGAATCATGCATCCTGATATTATTATGAGGTAAAATATTATGAGGGTGCAAAACAACAGCATCTGTTGAGAAATCGAGCTGCCTGTCATATTCCTTATTAGTCTGAAAAAACGTCTTTGAGTCTGTAAATTTAGCCATTTTGTATCATTCAATTTGTATATGATTTCAGGAAACTCTACGATTATTGGCAAAATGTTCCTTGTTATCTTCGTCAGGATAGAAATTATCTTCAGGCAATTTTCTATACCAGAAATAATACACACCCAAAAGACTCAGAAGGCATATTATCAGAGTTATAACAAGTGCCGTATAATTTCTGATGATAAACAGCATTGGAAGCATGAACAATGTAACCTGCCATAAAACAGTAAAAGGAAGAGCTAAAATATCATTTTTGTGTTCCTTATCCATTACGGCTCTGGTTTCGGAGCTAAGAATGTTTTTATATTTACCCCAAAAACCAAATGGCTTTGTTGTTTTATAAAAATTATTTACAATATTATCATCGGTTGGTTTTGTCAAATATGTTCCAACTACAGAAGCAATCAAACCTATAACAAACATCAAAATAAACATCTTCCAATCATTAAGTTCACCAACCGGCAAAACAGCGACAAGTAATGCCCAAATCTGTTTATGTAAAACTGCGGCAACAAGACCAACAACAGTACCTATCGCAAAACCGCCGCCGTTAAACCGCCACCAATAAAGCCTAAGCACACTCGGCACAAGCAAGCCGCCTCCAAGTCCCATTGTTATCCAGCCCCATATAGCGTTAACTGACGGAATCTTATAAGCAAATATGAAACCTAATACAACAACTGCAATTGAAAATGCCCAGCTCACATAAATCAACTCTTTATTTGTCGCCTTTGGCTTAAATTTCTGATAAATATCACGTGTAAAGAAACCTGTCGCCATATTCACATTAGAATCAAATGTGGACATTGAAGCAGCAACAAGTGCTATAAGAATCATACCCCTAAAGCCTACCGGTATATTATGAAGTATAACAGACGGCAAGATTTTTTCAGGATTTACTGTACCCTCGAAACTCAACAAATGTAATTTTGATGCCCAATCCGCACCAAGTACAGAACTTAATGATTCAGCAATATTCATATATTCATCTGGATTATTCGTTATATTGGCTAACAAACTTGGCCAGCCGCTTTTGTCAACAGACTCAAAATTAACTTTAATTATATCAGCTGCCTGTAACAAGACTGCTTGGTCAGGGAACATATCTCTAACTAAAAATACACCCAATACCGCAAATGCAATCATCATAGGCCAACGGAAAGTCATTAAAAATATCCATAGGATTGTCAGTTTTCCGCATTCTGCATCATTTCTTGCACCAAAATACTTTGGCTCATTGCCCATTCCCATTCCTCCGAAAATATTCCTAAGCAGATAGAAAAAGCTAAACAGCATCAAATGTTTATAAGCTTCATAACCGCTTGGCATTTCAGTTTTCCACTGAAGCTTAGAACTCATCCAGTCACTGTTGCCGGTTACTGATGTTACAAGATTAGGGAAATCATCAATCGTACCAATCTTAACAACTGCCATAACTGAGATGGCCGCAACTGCCACCAAAATTATTACTGATTGAAAAATATCAGTAAATACCACACCATAAAAACCGGAAACCATTGTGTATATAGTAGCTATACCAACAAGTATTATTGCACACCAAAAGGGTGTTAAAGGAATGAACATTGAGAGAAATAAGCCAACTCCCTTTACCATATAAGCAATCATACCAACAGTACCTGTAATTGATGCAAGTGCTGATACCAACTGTGCAAACTGTCCACCGAAACCTCTACCAAACCGGTAAAGCATCCACTCTGCACCGGTAATACATTGGCTTCGCCTGTGCCATTTACCTGTCCAGAGCATTGTTACTGCCAGTATTAATGCAACACCACCTCTAAACTCTATATATAAACCGCGAGGTCCAAGAAGGAATAGAAATGACACAATAAGCATTGTTCCCGCTACATCAAGAAAATTCGCCATACCGGAAATACCAAGCGCCCACCATGGTATATTGCGCCCGCCAAGAAAATAATCTTCGATACTTGCAGAAGCCTTCTTTTGAAGATACAACCCAAGAACTACAAGAATAGAAAAATAGACACCTATAACACTATAATCAAATACGTTTAAATATTGCATATAAAATTCCTTTTGATCTTATTTAACAGGTGTACCAAAATTATCTCTCAGAAGAATCATAAATTCTTCTGCGGTTACAACCCTTGTATTTTCAGGCAATAAATCAATAGTTCTCTTTACTGCTTCCATAGGTCCGCCTATATCTCCCAAAGGCCTGTTAACTTGTTGCAAGGGACCAGCAACGTTGCCATAAGACCAGGCATGTACATTTATCAATGCGTAACTATCTTGATTAGTTGCCGGCGAGCTTGGCATCTTTGAAATAGATTCAGCTACCTCTTTAGGCATACCTCCCTCAAGTCCTTCCCAAAGTACATATTTGTAAGAAACAGCCGGCTTGCCATTATGCCAGTATATTTGACCGGCAAATTTATGATAAGGAGCGAAATCCTTATAAAGAACACCGTCAATCTCTTCTCTTTCAAGATAATCTCTACTTATTTCAATGTTACCATCAGCATCAAGAATTGTCAGTAGTGATAGTTGAGCAGCTTTCATATCTTCTGCTGTTTGCGTTGCATACTCTTTATTATCTGTTCTGTAACTTGGGAAACAATATCCGCTTCCACTTGGTCCGGCAACAAAACAATCTTTATAATTGCCAGATGCCGCTGTTTTATAGAAATAATCAAGACCAAAGCTGCATACATCTGCCATATCTGGAGCCATCTCCCAAGACATATTAAAATCACCGCGATTTCCATTAGCCCAGAAACCATAATCAGTCACAAAGCCACCAGCCATCCATTGTATATTATCCCCATCGGTCATTACAAAAGCAACGATTCTTTCGCCCTCCTTCACCGGCTTAGGAACAACTTTATCCCTCTTAGTTATTGGAAATTTCAGTGAATCCATCACAGACAAGTTACGGCACCAATTAGCTGGTACAGTTGTCGCATTATTATTACTGACATCTTTAACCCAGCCGTATTCATCCGCCCCCCAGCCATAAACCAATGGTGATGGCCCAAAATAGCTTAGTATTTCACTTTGAAGCTCTTCGTCAACACCATAATAAGTAAAACAGTTGTTAGCTATAGCAAAATCACGCAGATAAATATTCTTCGCCGGATCCTGTTCTACAACCATACCTCTAACAAAAAACTCTTTGTATTCATCAAACAATTTCCTTGCATCATAACCACTAACATCTTTAATAACAGGTATTTGCACATTTTTAAGATGCGAAACCATTTGTTTTGTTACTGCGATTGCATTAAAAGGACCACACAAAGAAGTTGCCGCATTTATGCTTCCATTGCTTGGATCATAAACGATCGCGCCACTTATGCGATTCTTAAATCTTAAAAGCATCTCCCAAGGGGTATCAACTTCTATTATTTTATTACCATTAGCCCTTAACTTTTGAACCATTAAAGAACTTATACCACCGCTTCGAACCATTATCACATCTTCACTGTCATCAGCAAGAAGACCCTGAAGAGTGACAACCATAGTCTGCTCTGCAGGAGCAAATGTCAAAACATCAACAAGCCAAATATTACGATTCAGGTTTTGTTCTTTAAGCTCATCGATAACTTTATTAGTCTCAATGGCATCATGCTCCATCCTCACTCTCCAGACAAACTCCTCAATATTGACAACACTAACATCTTCTTTAATCCGGTCATACAAATCTTTAACCGCATCAAGACCAGATACCTTTTGCCCATCAATATCATAAGTAGACCAGGCATGATTAGATACAATACCTAAATTATTACTATCTGAACTCACTTTTTGAGCTCTTATAAGTTTTGCTATTTTTTCAGGACTGCCGCCCCGCTGCCAACTTGCCCCTGCCCATGTACTGTACTTAACAGTAACAACAGGTATCTCAATACCATCTTTATTCTTGAACCAGAATATATCACCATCACCACCGTCATAAGGGGCATACTGCATAGCAACCATACCAATGATACCATCAAGCTCTTTTGAAAAAATCCGGTAAGCCTCTTTAGCATTTTCTCCTCTGACATCCTGGCACAACATACAAATGACATTAACACCTGTCTTTTTTAGAGACTCTGAATACCTCTTTGCATATTGAGATAACAACTCTTTTCTATTACTTCTCTCTGAAGCAAATAAATCAGGATAAAAATAACCACCAGAAAAATCAACTAATGATGTTGACTTGGGCTGCGATTTGGCTCTATAATTTAAGGTTTCAGGCGATACTTGAACTAAATTTGCAGAAGCTGTAGTCCAGGACATTGGAAATTTACCATGATTTTCATTTGCCCATATAGACTTGCTGAAATTGAATCCACCCATATTCCACTGTACATTATCACCATCACTGAATAAAAATGAAGTATAAGATTGTTTATTATCAAAATCAATATTCCACGGCTGGGACTGTTTGGCAGGGGTAACAGAAGCTTTATTTGAACCAGCTGAGATTACTGGAATATTTATACACCAATCTGAAACAGTCTCAAAAAGCCCCCACTTAGTCGCAAGGCTTACATGCCCAAACTCATCACCAACATTCCAGCCCATTACAGGACTAAGAGGCTTAAGCCACTTATAAACTTCTTCAACTACCTCATCAATACCGTAAACAGCCATACATCTATGTGCAATAGCCATATCACGCATATTAGCCTTATCTGGTGCTGCCGCGAGGACAAGCTTTCTATTAAGTTTACTCTTATACTTTTTAAGAACCTCTAAAGACTTTCTGCCTCTGGCATCATAAAGCATCTCAAGCCCAAGCCCCTTAACCTTATTTTCGACACTTTCTTCAACCAATATACCACCTAAAACACCAGAAACACTGGTAGCAATATTCACGCTTCGATCAGATTCGCAATCAGCAGTATCATTTTGAGAGTAAAGAATATAGCCATTGATAATACCTTTATCAAAGTACTCACCTATAAGCTCCCAAACATCAACTTCTCTAAGCCCATCTATTTCGAGCCGTCTAACTGTTTTATTGAAAAGGTATTCATACTCCTGTGAGTTAGCCTGTATCCAAACTAATTCATCATACTTACCTTCATTGACATTCTGAGCAGCCAGACCAGAGAGTGATTGTGCAAGCATCTGTTGCGGTAAACTACCATCATACGACAGTTTAACTATTTTAGAAGGCACATTTTGTTTAGGCCACCAATAATCAACATCTGCAAATACCGGCGATATTCCAATAAAACATAAAAACATAGAAAGAACAAATCTCATACGAAACCTCATATATCAGAAAAAATATTAACGTAATAAGTACAATATATATTAAAATTTTAAGCAATAAAATACATCTATCAATCCTAATAAGCGATATAATATACCGTTTTTGCGCAAAGCCAGCTCCATTTATGGTATCTACCACTCAATTTTACAAGGAAAACTACTGGATTTCAGAATTACTCATTGAAGGCGGATAGCTTCCCGGCTCCTTTCCCCAATCAGTCAACTTGGGATTAGAAGTCATTGTAAAAATGCAAGGTTCTAGGCAGATTAAGCAACAACTTTTCTGTAGATTTTTTATGAGCAGTAACAAACCGCGTCCCATATCATTTGGATTAAAACATAAGTTTTTGTAGTAAATATGAATAATTCTTATAGAAATTAGGATTGGAAATAGTAAAAGCCAATTTATGGTAGCTTAAGAAAAATCAAAAAAGATTTAACACTCTCTGTTTTAAGAACACAGAATTTGTTCAACTTAGAACGAGTTCCACTTATTACCCCATAATACAGCATTTACAGTCGTTTACAAAAACAGAGACTTTTTCCAAACAAGGGTAATTCGATTTCACCACCCCCGATTATTTTTGTTTTAAGCCAAAAAACTTTCCACATACGCGAATAGAACGGGGAGCCAACCAAACCCAAACAAGTTATTGAGCGTCAACAGCAAATGGCTCGAAAAGTGCTCCTCAGCCGTTTATACTATTGAGGAAAAACTGATTAAACAGAGTAGCTACCCGCTGGATAGGTGATTATGGAGTTGACAAGTTTTTCTAAAGATACTATTCAACTTCTCCTGTTTAAAATCATTTTGGCAAATGAGATAACCCGTAAACTTATTTATCGCTTACCAATTAATGACAAACTCCATATTATCCATATACTCCTGCGGGATAGTTTCCCAGCTTTCTGGGATGAAGTTCAGGGTTACCTTTGTTTTTGCCGTAGTGCTTTCACGGCAAACCAACTGGCAGAACTCGAGGTGCTCCAGGGCATCACGAAGCGCTTTGCGGGTTACGCCGCAGTTTTTCGCCAAAGCTGATTCGCTTATGCCAAATTCAGTTGAGTGAATAAGGCTTACTATAACCGAAGCCTTGAGCCCGCCAGAAAAAATCGCACGATAATGCAGGTCGGGATTATCTTCCATTACAACAGCAGGCTCTTTGATACTTGCATAGTCAACTCGGTCAATATGCAACACCACATTCTCAAAATCGCCGCAGGCATTGATCGCAAGATTGAAATGCTCAGTCGAGGCTTCTCGTTTCGCAAAACTGAGCAAGCTCTTCAATACACCAAGCTTTTCCGGACAAGAAATATCCTTAATAATCCTTGCCAAACGGTGCTTGCATACAATCCGATAACACCTGCAAAGCCAGCTTGCCACCGGCACGGTCAGCTTGTTATCACTGACAAAAAACTCAGCCGAATCGACTAATAGCCCCTCTATATCAGCAGTTCTTTCCGCCGGTTTTACGCCAACCTCTATGCCGAGTTTCTGCCACTGCGAAAGCGTGGTTTCCGTTTCCGCAAATAAATCCTGCTCGTTCTTGCTAATTCCAGACATTTCAAATCCTCATTACTCTTTCAAAACCTGTATACTATTACTATCCACCTTTTAAAAAGGCATCTTTACTAATCATACGCATAAGTACCTGAAAAGCAAGTGTTTACGTCTAAAATTATGTTTGTGGAAATTAAAAAATGCGCGCACTTCAAAACAAACTGTGCTTATATAGGCTACTGCATCCGCCGCTCGTAAGTCCTTTATTGACAAGGGAGTACCTTTTTTTAGCTATAATCGCAAATTTACAAAATAGCCGTTTTTAGCCCAATAACGCGGCTTTTATTAAAATTGTGGTTAACACGCAATCCTAAGGCTTTATATTGCTCACCGAACCACGCCCGCAAAGGCCGTCTGAGGGCTTGTTTTCGCTACCCATTCATGGTAGCTAATTACCTGCAGACAGCCTCACGCAGGCTTCTCACGGGCCTCTAAACCTTCTTGGGCAGCTTAGCCCTGATAACGGCGTCAAGCTCCATTATACTCTTACGTCTTGCAGGAAACGCCTCCATAAGCCAATCGGTTGGCACATAAACGTGCCCGTTCTGCATGACTATGCCTACTGCGTCAAAGCTTGCCATCAGCAGTATCTCCTGTTCGCTGGCATGCATGCCTCCATAGATAAAGATCTTCTCACCATCACTGTAGACAGCCAGTTCCCAATCGGTGAATTCTGTATCTACTTTGCAATTAAGCATTGCATCGGGTATTACTTGGTATACTTCTTTTTGTGGTGATTGCATAAATTTCCCTTTCAATGTTTGCTTGAATTTCAACTCCGTCTAACTCCAACTTTTTTAGCCCCTCTCACAAATACACACATTGGTGTAAGGGTAGGGATAAAAAAGTCGGAGTTAAGTAGTAGTATATATATAAATATATGTTATATCTATTCTTACAATGTTTTAACCCCTGTTTAAACTCCGACTTTACTCCGACTTTTGGCCTGAAATAAGTATGAGTTAGGCGGAGTTAGACACAAAGCGAGATTTTAACTCCGATATTTTTTAGCACTTGAGTCGGTATTTGTACTTCATAGGTCCACTGGTGGGTAACTCAGTTTCAATTTTTTGCTGGGCAATAAGTGAGTTGCGGACATCTTCTATCTTCTTCTCTGACCACTGCAACCGCCTTGCCAGATACCAGTGCGGCATAAATTCAGTTTTCTTCTTGATTTGCCATTTAGTCAGAACTTCTATAACCCTTTTACAATCAGCATCAAACTCATTCTCTGCAACATAAAGCTCAGCCATACAAAGCATCCTTCTTGTCTGGAACTCCACTACTGCCCAGGCCCATTCTATAGCTTGAGCCGTTATCTTTGGTTCCTTATGATTCTCGCTACATGCATAGATCAACGCCAGTTTTCTTACCTTTTCATATGAACGAGCCCAGATCGCCATACGACATTCATCATTGCCGGACTGTGCTTTTTCATATTCATCATCTGTTAATTCCCATATCTCCAGAGTTTTTTTAGCTGCATCTGATGTGTCTTCAACCAACATAGGAGCCGGGCAAAAGCCATTAACAGCACTCATTACTCCACCGGGATTGAATTTAGCCCAATATGATGCAGCTTCTATAATAGAGCTGGGAATATCAACATTCTCAGGCATTCGACCTCTGCTTCGCTTACCGGCATCAAACACAAGTGTTCTTGCCAGAAGTCCATTATTGAGCATTCGTGAGCTTAATGCCTTGTAGAAGTATTGAGGCACTGCAGTACCGAATATGGTCAGAGATGGCTGATATATAACAAGCGGTTCTCCCTGACCTGCTTTCTTTCTCATCTGATATATAGAATTTGAAGAGCTGCTCATTTTAAGCAGTATCTGCATCATAATCTCGTGCCTACCATCTCTTGACTTATTTATACTTCCAAGAACTGCATCAAATTCATCTGTCTGAAAGAGCATCGCAGGATTAACGAACATTGCATCTTCCAATCCCTCGCCTGATGCAAAACTGTCACCAATACCTGCAAGCATGCCTGATAATAATGCAATTTTCGAGTTAACTTTACGTGGATGATCTTTACCAACTCCGCTATTAGCTAATGCGGCTATATAAATACTGCTTCGTTGATCAGTTGAATCTTTAACCCTTCTGGCTATCGCATACGACTGATATGTTATTGCACCGCAAAGGGCAAGTGTCTTGTTAGGGTATGGGGCAGTTCTAAGTGTATAATCAATAATTTCACCAATCATTCCCGGTACTTTAAGCAGATGATCAGGAAAAGGTTGAGCAAGATCAAAACAGTTATTGTCTTCAATTGAGATAAGTGGGTCACCAGATTGTTCTTCTTTGCAATATTCTGATATTTGTGATTGTTCTTTAAGACCGGCCATGAAACCAGATAAGTCTACTCCTCGCTCAAGGTTGCCATAGCCATCAAGTTCAAGAGCTCTTATCGCAGCAGAGTTATTACCGCCATGTTCGAGCATTGAATAGACAGCAAATTTCGAATATCCCTTATTCTGATCAAAAGGCAATGCATTGCTGCTGAATACATAAAAC
>JBITAJ010000025.1:0-94455 GCA_044440125.1 Sedimentisphaeraceae bacterium JB056
CATCGTCTTTGACGGCGCGATCGAGTATCTTGAGAAACATAAGAACTCTGATCAGCCTTTCTTTATGTACGTTGCCAGTGCCATGCCGCATACATGGGTCGATTACCAGATACCGCCCGAAGACGTGGAGAAGTTCAAAAACAATCCCGAGATAAACGATTTCGATGCCGAGGTATACGCCATGATCGAAAGGCTCGACAATAACCTCGGGCGTCTGCTCAAAAAGGTAGACAGTCTCGGCCTTGCTGACGACACTATCGTTATCTACACTTCCGACAACGGGCCGCAGTTTGCACCGACTTCATCACGCTGGAACATGAACCTTCGCGGCTCCAAGGGTACGACTTATGAAGGCGGCATCAAGCTTCCATGTTTTATACGCTGGCCCAATGTACTTCCGGCAGACAAAGATATAAAGCAGGTAGGTGCGTGTATCGATTTTATGCCTACGGTTCTTGATATGTGCGGCATAGATACCGAGTTGCCCGAGAAAATAGACGGAATAAGTCTGTGGCCGTATATCAACGGTACAAAGACAGACAAAAAGCCAAGAACTTTCTGTGGCCAGTTCCACAGGGGCGATGTGCCGTGCGTTTGGCCCAACTCATACATCCGCGAAGGCGACTACAAACTCGTCAATGGCTGCGAACTTTATAATCTCTCTGATGACCCGTACGAAAAAAATGATCTCTCAAGGCAGATGCCGGATAAGTTTTACAAACTGCGGGATAAATACGAGAAATGGTTTAAGGATGTTACCGCCGAGGTGGTCGATTTCGGCGAGTTCCAGATCAATCCTATAATCGTCGGCAGCGATAAGCAGCAGCTTACCAACCTGCGGTACAGCAACGAAAACCCCAAGTACGGCTGGCCGATGGTGGTTGTTGACAAAGGGCCCTACAGGATAACCGTCAACCATATGCAGAACGATTTGTTTGATGATACATCCGTGTTCGAGCTGAGCATCGGCGAGAGGGTTCTGAGCAAAAAGATACTGCCAAATGACGGCAAGCTTGTATTCGACAACGTAACGATAGTTCCCGGCAAATACGATTTCAAAGCTGCGATAAGCGGAACGTATCGTAACAGAAAGTATCGTTACAGTCCTGATGTCGGGCATCGCAATATTTATATACAGAAAATTGATTGAGTTTATAATGAGTTACAGTAATAAACTAAGCAGGCGAAACTTTCTTAAATACAGCATGACGGCTGCCGGGGCTTTGACCGCTTACGGCTGCTCCCCCGCCTATCAGGTGAAAGCGTCCAGGAGGAAAAAGCCTAACGTAGTAATAATATATACAGACGATCAAAACTTTGAACATATCGGCTGTTACGGCAATAAAGTTCTTACACCGTATCAGGATCAGCTTGCCGCGGACGGTGTGCTGTTTACTCGCGGATATACTGCTTCGAGTATATGTACACCAAGCCGTTTCAGTTGTCTCACAGGCAAATATCCGAGCAGATGCCGGCATCCTGAATATATAGACAAATATCAGGCGGGCAGTCAAACGGCTGTAGGATTCGATACTCATTTATATGAGAAGTCCCCAAGCCTTGCTTCCGTTATGCAAGATAATGGCTACAAAACCGGTATGGTTGGTAAGTGGCATCTGGGCGCATGGTATTTTTCCGAGAAATTGAGACATCCTGATGAAAGCTATACCAAAGATCCCTGGATTTCTGCAGAACATCAGTACGATCCTTGCGACCCTGAAGTCGTAAAAGAGCTTGAAAAGATGCAGGATGTTTGGAGCCGTGATATTCAGCGGTTTGGATTTGACAGTGCCGAAAGGATATACTTCAGCGTATCGCAAAGTTTCAGAAATCATAAGCTTAATTCGCACAATCTCGAATGGACGGTTGAGGGAGCCTTGGATTTTATTGAGGATAATAAAGAGGATGATTTCTTCCTTTATTTTGCGCCAACTCTTCATCACGACCCGCAACCTCAAAAATCGCTTCTCGGTATTGACCCAAAGCTGACTCCGGCAGGCTGTCTTGACGAATTGCCTCAGGCTGATATGCCGTCAAGAGAAAATATATACAATAAAGTTGTTGATCAAGGTTATGATCCACAAACAGCTTATTGCACCTGGCTTGATGATGGCATTGGTGCCGTTATGAATAAGCTTAAGAGAGAAGGGCTTTATGAAGATACGATGATAATACTTTGCAGTGATAATCAGCTTATCGATAAGGTGTCTCTTTATGAGGGCGGGGTGAAGGTGCCGTTGATGATTTCATGGCCGGGCCGCATAAAGGGTGGACAGGTTTGCGATCAGTTGGTGCAGAATATTGATTTCGTTCCCACTATATTGAGTGCGTGCGGAATTGAGAAGCCATCAAATATGCATCTTGACGGCAAAGATATTCTTCCTATGCTTGCCGATGAGCGGAAGTGCGTACACGATGACTTGTTCTTTGAGATAGGTTGGACCAGGGCAATATGCACCGATAAATATAAATATATTGCGCTTCGTTATCCGGATAATATTCAGAAGGAAATAGACGAAGGAAAACATTATTACCATTTTACTCCTCTGGAGTTTTATCAGATAGGTATCATGTTGCGTCATCCGGATTATTTTGATTCAGATCAGCTTTATGATATCAAAGCTGATCCTGGAGAGACTAATAACCTCGCCGCTAAAGAAGAGTATGAGGATATACTCAAAGACTGCAAAAAAAGGCTTGCCCTTTATCTTGATACTTTTGAGATGCATCCATTTGGCGAATTTAATAATAAAAAAATATAATACAACGAGATAATAATGAGCTTGAGTAAAGATATGAGATTTAGACAGATTCATCTTGATTTTCATACATCTGAACATATCAAAGGTATAGGAAGTGAGTTCGATAAAAAAGAATTTCAGCAGACACTTCTTAACGCAAAAGTTAATTCGATCACATGTTTTTCATCATGCCATCATGGCTGGAGCTATCATCCGACAAAAATTGGCAAGATGCATCCTAATTTGAGTTTTGATCTTCTTGGTGAGCAGATTCAGGCTTGTAAGGAAGTTGATATAAACGTACCTGTTTATCTGACTGCCGGAGTTAATAATCTGGCCGCGGAGCAGCACCCCCAATGGCGTGAGATAGGGCACAATGGAGAGTATCTTGGTTGGACTCCAAGCGTATTGGTGCCGGGTTTCAAAAATTTATGCTTTAACTCACCATATTTGAATTATCTTTGTGATCAGATTAATGAAACACTGCAAAGATATCCGCAATGTGATGGTATTTTTCTTGATATAATTGTTCAAAATCAGTGTTGCTGCAAGTATTGCATGGAATTGATGGATAAGGAAGGTCTTGACGCTTCTATTGAAGCTGACAGAGTGAAGTGCTCCGATATGGCCATGATGCGATATTATAAAATGACAACAAAGACAGTCAAAGATTTTGACCCCAATATGCCCATATTCCATAACAGTGGGCATATCCATAAGGATAAGCCTGAGATTCTTGAATATTTCAGCCATCTTGAAATGGAGTCACTGCCTACAGGCGGCTGGGGCTATGACCATTTCCCAATGTCGGTAAAATATTCAATGAATGGAGAGCATCAGTACCTGGGAATGACCGGTAAATTCAATACTACATGGGGTGAGTTTGGAGGTTTTAAACATCCAAATGCATTGCTTTATGAAACTTCTGCAATGCTCGCATTCAACTCTCGCTGCTCTGTAGGTGATCAGCTTCACCCATCAGGCAGGCTTGATGTTTCTACTTATGATATGATAGGTAAGGCATATAGCGAAGTTGCTAAAAAGGAACCATGGTGTGTTAATGCTAAGAATGTTGCTGATATTGGATTGGTAAATCAGGAAGCAGTTAATAAGTTACGCCTGACTCCTGAGGATGATTCTGCAGCTGACACGGGAGCTGCAAGAATACTTCTCGAAGGGCATTATCTATTTGATACTATTGATGATGTAATGGATATTGACCGGTATAAATTGTTGATATTACCTGACGATATTAAAGTCAGTCCTGAGTTTAAGAAAAAACTTGATAACTATATTAGTCAGGGCGGTAAGGTTTTGTTAACAGGTTCCAGTGGCTTTGATGAATCAAATTTGCCTTTGTTTGATATAGGCGCAGACTGTTTCGGGAAAAGTGATTTCTGCCCTGATTATATTGAGATGAATCCTGCTGTATGTCCTGATTTTATCAGTACTCCGTTGGTTATGTATATGACGAGTAATCGTATAAAAACAACTGTAGGGAAATCTCTTGGCAAAATCTTTGAGCCGTATTTCAACAGGGAAGCGAGGCATTTCAGCAGTCATCAGCATACTCCTTACAAGACCGAAGAATCTGGTTTTGATTGCGGTGTAATAAACGGGAATTTATTATATTTGGCTCATCCGGTATTTAGTATCTACAGGTGGTATGGTGGAGTGGCTTACAAGGAGTATATTTGTAACTGCATTGATTTGCTTCTTGATGAGGATAAAACACTTGAAACCAATTTGCCTTCTACTGCAAGAATTTCTTTCATGAATCAGCAAGATCAGAGTAGATTTATACTTCATCTTCTGTACGCTGAAAAAATAACAAGAGGCGGCAATATAGATTTTCTAAGCAGTAATATCAAAGCTTCTTCTCAAATCGAAATTATAGAACATCTTTTGCCTTTGTCTGATATTAAGATTAAGCTTACGCATGAAAGACCGATTAAAAAGGCTTTACTCCAGCCGCAGGGTAAGGAATTGGAAGTCACCAAAGAAGATGGTGCCGTAAAATTTAATATAGATTCTTTTACCTGCCATGCAATGATAGAATTACAGTATTAGTTGAATTGACCGGTATGCTCCATAAACCTGT
The DNA here is from genome assembly GCA_044440125.1 of Sedimentisphaeraceae bacterium JB056. Lineage (GTDB taxonomy): Bacteria > Planctomycetota > Phycisphaerae > Sedimentisphaerales > Sedimentisphaeraceae > JBITAJ01. Next base: position 4,843 of record JBITAJ010000025.1, read on the forward strand.
GATTTATGCAAACTATCCTGTCTTTCATTAATTGACTCAAATATTTGAAGACAGTAAGATATAAGCGATTTAGTGCTTAATGTAAGGATGCTTGTGCTTAGCTTACAGCTTTGTTTTTTACAGATCAATGTCTCAATATAAATTATTGAAGACCCGGCAATGATTTTGGGTCTTGATGAATATGTTCTGAAACATAAATATATTTGTAGAAACTTAAATGAAAGGGAATGCTATGGTATGTGTTGGAAGATGTAACAGGTTGGTAATTGTTGTCATGATTTGTTTTGCTGGATTGTTTTTTGCCCGGCAAATACACGCCGCTACATTTACCGAAGTTGACGGTAAAGTTGTTATGGAAGCTGAGGATTTTACCACTCGATCAAGTGGTATGGGGACAGACGGTTATGAGAAAAACTGGTATGGGGCTACCGGATATGCCGGTTACAGTGGTGCAAGATATATGCAGGCTGTTCCTAATTATAACACCGGATGTACCGGCGATAAGCCTTGCATGAATTATCAGGTGTCTTTTACCAATACCGGTGATTATGTAATAATGGTGCGTATGTACGGACCTACCGCGAGCGATGATTCTATTCTTATCGGGGTTGATGATACAGTTTTAACTACCGGAGGTCTTGGCGTATATAGCGGTGCTGATTGGGCATGGAAATATAAAGCCGATGTAAGTTCGGCTTTTACTGTTTCTTCTCCCGGAACCAAAACTATCAACATCTGGATGCGTGAGGACGGCGTTTGTGTAGATAAGATTATAATCATAAAAGATCTTCCCGATGAGTACCTCGAAACCTACGACCCCGATATCGCAATGTGGGGTTCGCCTGATTCGCATCTCACCCGTACTACATGCCGTTTTTTGCTTGCAGCCGGTTTGGATAATCTTCTGGATGATGTGAGGGTTGAAGATGCGCTTACCACATTAAAGAATTGCCAGAGCACCCGTTTCAAGTGGACTTACGAGGAATCTGCTCCTACTGATTATAACGCGGATTTCTTTGTTCTGTTGAACCTTATACCTTTTTATCTTGAGTTCTCGAGCGAGTTGACAACTGCGGAAAATAATCTTATATCCGATATGTTAACCAGCGCCGAGAGTTATATGCGTTCAAGGATAACTAATTTTGATGAGACAGATTACCGTTATCCCAATGCAGCCATAGGTGAGTTGGTGGTAACTTATCTTCTTAGCGAGATAATGGGTTCAAGTATGACGATGCCGCAAAGTCAGCTTCGCAGTGCCTTTGCTTATTACCAGGATGATGAATGGGGATGGGGAGAACACATGAGCGATACCTATGCCAAGGTGATACAGGATGAACTCAGCTTGCTGATCCTTTTTTCTACTTCATTGCCAACTGATATTGCAGATGATGCCAAGCTGCTTCTGCGTGAATTGGTTGCAATTGATAAACGTTTCAGTGAGGGAGTGAGAGTGCCTGCGATTCGCAGCTACGCCCTGACAACATCTCCCAAAACTCCTTCAAGTACAAATTTTGAACATCAGCAGTTTAGTGAAACGGTGGAGCCTTTTGCCTCGGGTGTTGATCATACCAAACAGTATGCCCTGAGGGAGCTTTGGTACAATTATAATTGGCATTCGATGGTAGGTACGGTTTCCGCCGTTGCTAACGAGATCGCATGTTATGATGGCGTTCATGCCCTGAACAGTAAATACGGCGACTTGCGGATCGGAGTATTAACAAAATACCAGCTTATGGACAATATTGATTACCAGGGTTGGGGGCTTATGTGGCAGTCGATGCCTGCCGCTTTCTGGAACGAGGCCGGCGACTGGGGATTTCTTCAGTGGGAAGTTAAAGAGGGGGCTAACTATCTTGCTCTCCCGGCAAATAACAGGTATACTCAATCTTCTAAGGTTCTTACTACCGGTACTTCTTCAAGTCCGCTGCCGATTACGAGGGGTGTGGCGATAGATAACGGCTACATTGCAGTAAGGACTATGCCTTCTACGCTCAGCAGTTGGGACACGGTAGAGGACAGGGTTAGAATTCTGGACGGCACTTCAACTATTACCGAGCCGACGGGAGGAAACGGATGGGATTGCCTGAAGCTTGACTGGGGCACCGATGAATTATATATTGATTACTTGCCCTTGCAAAGCGGCTCTACCGGAGTTTCGACCACCTCGGGAAATCGGTATGACTGGGGTTTCAGGTATAATATGTCGATTAGTGAAATGGCCTCGATCTGGATGCTCCGCTGGGATAATACGCAGGGATTGCCAAAATCATACACCAAGCAGGATGCCTGGACCCTTTACTGGGATGACGGCACGCACTTAAGCGTACAGCCATATTATAATGCGGCATCACGGACCAATGAACGTGTATTCCAGGTTTCTTCGGATCAGGTATGTATGGAAGCGGAAAACGGACGTTTTGCCGGCAGGATGGATCATAAAAGCTGGTGGCTTTTGAAAGAGAATGCTTCAGCTTCCGGCGGTCGTTATCTGACAATTGGTTCTTCTGCGGTAACGCCGTTTACGGTGGTCAGCTCGGATTACGGAAAAGTTACATTCTACTTTGACCTAACCACAAGTCAGAATTACAGCTTTCTTGCCCGGCTTAATGCTCCAAGCGGCGAAGATGATTCTTTCTTTTACCGTATTGATAACGGTTCGTGGATAACATGCAATAATTATGGAACCGGAGCATCATACTGGAAATGGAAGAAATACGGCAGCGATTTCTACCTGGGTGCCGGATTGCATTATCTGACAATATATTATCGCGAAGATGGTACTAATCTTGATAAGTTTCTCATCCAGAAATCTACTATGACAGATTTGACAGGAAGTACTTCGACAGGCCCAACTGAGAGCATCTGGCAAAACAACTAAATTTATTAACAAAGATAATTTATGCTTAATGCCCTCAAAATGCCCTCAGATTTGAGGCAAAGATGGTAAAAAATCGTGTGAGTATAGTAAAGAAACAAGAGAGCTTAAATATTTATCATATGAGCCAAGTAGTAAGATTTTCAAGCTTACTTCTCATAGCTTGTATACGATTAGACAGATACACGAAAGATTTCTTTTCAACAAGTACACAAGAAGTTCTATAAAGAATTTGCGGTATATTTATATTGATGAATTTTGTCTTGCCAAGCATCAAAGCTTTATAACTATAGTCATAAACCAATATGTTTTATAGAGTGGGATTCCGGTTTCAAAGTTAGAATCCCACTCCAAGATATAATGTTTAGTTTGTGTAGACAGGATATATCTCACTGCCGTTTTCTACCCAATCGAAGGTTGTAGGGCTGGTTATTTCAACCTCATTTGCCAAAGAATTATTACTACGTGTGAACTCAAAATCATTATAATTGAGCGTTTGCGTGTTACCATTAATAATCATTGCAGTGCATCCCAGAGCAACTCCGGTGACATTAGCATTTGAGTCGGTAACAATTAGCAGGCTATCTGCCGTAGCAGTAACATCGCCTATAGTAATACTACCGGTAGTTTCACGAATACGATATTTGATTGTTGAGTTGTCATCCATCGTACAATCGAATCCTGCATATCCACTGCCGGAAGCATCTGAAATCGAAGATATCCCATCGTCGGTGCCGGACATTGGCCTGATGAGAGTTACAATTAACTCATCACCGCTACCACTAAAGTCAACATGCGTGTCAACTGCTGATGAATAACCGGAACCAACATGTTGCCAGCCGAATACATCGCCTCCACTATTATATCCTTCATACTTCGTGTAAGTCAAAGACTTGTCACTGAAGTTATAAAGAGATACGTTCGGCAAAGTAGCAGAATCGGTAACGATGGAGTCTGTACCGGCGGTACTAATATCGCTGTTAGCATAATCACTATCGAAGCACCATATTTGCGTATAGTCATGACTATTAGTTGCATCGAGTAAATCGCTTACAATATATAATCCATGCTTACGTAAAAATGTAACTTCACGGTAATGGGTAACATCAGTAATTGAAGTTGAGCCATCACTTGTACCATAATATGAAGAAGCATCGTCTCCGAAAATACCTTCACAGAAATCAAAGTCATCCGAATTATGCCACCTGTCTCCCGCTGTGGTAGTCCAGGCGGGAGTTTTTTCTCCACCCATACGCTGTGAGTAACCATCGACAATTATAGTGTTATGTCCAAACGATTCATGGAAATAATCATTCCGACTATCCGATACGTAAAGGCTGCCACCCGAATCAATAAGCATTGTCTTGCCGTAAGCAGTAACTTGTATCTGGTTTCCACTCTCATCGAAATGCCCCTTGCCCATACGTGAACTCTTCATGAAGAGGTGATTGGAGTTTTCATCCCAGCCATCTCGCATAATATAAAAGCCTCCATACGGAAAAGCGATTGATGTGAAATTAGGTTCACTGCCTGAAGCACTACCCCAAGTATAGTCGTCAATCCGGCTTGCCAAAGTGTCATTGAAATAATCCTGATAGTCCATAACAGAACTCCAGTCTCCATCACTATTGAGATCGAGTCCCGGCAGCATACCATTAGGTCTTACCATGCTAAGCAAGAAACGGAATCTATTAAGAATCGGCCCGGCATAATCATCTGCCAGATCACTATCCGTTATATAAGCACTTTCCAATAAGTCTACAATGGAAACACCCACATCCATAAAGGCAGTATTGTAATTGAATGACTGCTCCATATCGCTTCCATCAGGCATATAATATGTCGTGAGGTAATCGTTTGATTCGTACTCACCGGTATCGAACCAATCGGATGCGTCTGTGCAGTTATCCATAATAACTCCGGCCTCAAGCATACCAAAAGCAGAGCTGATAACCTGATTAGGCACACCTCCATGAATAACATCGTCAAGTTTAGGTAAGTTTCTGCCTGCCATCATTGTGAGGATGATTGCCAGGTCTTCACCGGAAATAACTTGCTTGCATACCTCTACGTTCGCTTTAGATGCAGCTGATAGTTGCCTCATCAAGGCACGTGTTCGATCACCCATAACCAATCTATGAAGCCAGATATTGATGAATAATCCGCCATAATCTTCAGCAGCGGCGGTGCCGTAAATCGCATACCACTGGTCATAGTTGTTTAGCGAAAAATCAACCCAGTAATCGGTCCATTTTTCCAGATAAGCAGTATTGGCGTTAGGGCTTTCGGCGAATGATGTTATCAAAGGGTTAGCCCAGAACATATTAGAAAGGAAGTAAGTCCAATGCTCATAGGTTGGGTTAAGGAACCAATTAATCTCACCTGGTGCTCCAATATTCTGGGTTTCATAACCGCCATTGAGGTCATATAGCTTAACTGTATTATCCATCAATTGTGCGGTTGTTGAGCTTGCTGATCCCATCTGGTCTGTTACAATCGGCAATAGCTTGTCGAAGAAAATATCCCTGAATGTATCCAGAGCGGCCTCGTATTGTCCCTGGTTATATTGTGAACTAACTACTGCCATCTCGCTTGTGGTAAGATCAACTAAATCGAAGAAGTCATCAGCAATAGTCTTCAAATCAGGCGTTATCGTTAAATTTGCGTTATGCCAGGTGGCTCCTCGGTAGTTGTATCTACACCCACGCAATCCTATGGCAATATATTCTCCGTATTCAAGTGAAATACTCAGCAAGTTCGGGTCAGCAACATCATAGATACCTACTGCCCCATTTGTTGGTTCATCGTACCATAGAACTGTCTTAGTAGAGGTAGATGGTGTAGTTTCAAAATTAGAATCAAATTTTGCAATCTCCAGCCGTATGCCCTGATTGGAGCTGTCACCTGTGATGGTCTTCTCCCATGTAGTTGCACCGGTAATATTAAATTTCGCGGTACGCGGATATGGGTTTCTAAATGTTGCAACAATCCATGGCTGCTTGCCTAATGTTGCGTTGCTATTCCAATAAACATAGAATTTTGTAGCGTCAACACTCACATCAAAATCTGTGCCTTGAAGTGAATAATCATCTACTCCGGCGGTAAGTGATGCAAGATCGTCAGCTTGGTAAGCAGTGTTGTCAAAGCCGTTAGTCATAACCCAATATTGCCAACCGTTATCGGTAGGGTCAAGTTCGGTTCCATGAGAACTACTTGAGTGTTGTGAAGTTGCCCAGTCATTATTTCTATTGAAATAACTCTCGCCTTGATCTGCCCAGCGAACTATTTGTAATTCTTGGTCATGCAAGTTCACCTTGCGGTAATTGGCGGTGCCTATGTTTAGTACAAGAACTATCATGTCACCACGTTTAAGCCGCATGTTTCGCAGACTCTGGCAGTTATCAAAGTTTGGCACATCTGCCGGAGTGGTGGGGCTAATAAGGGCTGTACTGTAAAGATACTCACTGAATCGTTGAGAGAATACCTGTGAATCTTTTTTAATTGTTCCAACAATAGCATAAGCTCTTGGACCAGTTGCGTGTTCACAGCTCCATTTTAGTTTTCCACGAATATCATATACACCATCTTGGCCAACCGTATAAACAGCCATTAAATCTGCGTCCTTATAAGGCTTATCTGAACCTGTCTGATAATTCCACTCCGCCTCAAGAGTATAGTCATACGCTTCAAACTTGCCGTAATCAGGTAAGGAGCTGGAAAAAGTATAGACATCTGAAGTTGCATCTCGATTAACATCTGTCCAAACCGATGGGTCACCTCTTCCGTTAGTTGCACGGTCATCAGCGGTCAATAAATGATAGCTCCAACGTTCAAAAGAAGGGTCGTCCCATCCGCCATGAGCATTCTCACCACTGGTATGTGTTGTAACATTCCAATCATCAAAACGATTCTGGCTACTACGGTCAATTTGAATCTGTATCCCATCATCATACAAGATTGGATTTCTATAAACACTACCAGAACTGCGCACGGCAAAGAAAATGCCGTCACCAGGTAATAACTCAACTTGTTGCAAATCATCTTCAGCGGTCAAATCGGCAACTGAACGCCTGTCTGAATGTCCAGTTTGAGAGATGTAAACATTGTCGCTGTAGATTTCTGTGATTGAATTATTAACTGAATCATATTTACCCACAACGATTGGGAAAGTACCATCATTATCAGTAAATAATGACATTTCCAGCTCACCGTCTATATTATATAAACCAGGCTGATTAACGCTATACATTGCAATTGTCCAGCTTGGTTTCATATAGCTCGGTGCATCGTTGTGCCAATAAGCTTGTAAACTCTGACTGTTAATCATATTCCAGCCGCCATCCCAGTATGCTTCTCCATCAGGCTCAAAATGCATATAACGACTATTGACCGAGTCCCATGTAATATCCGTTTCCCATTGGTTTAAGGCTAATCCAGTTGTGTTCGGATCACCCTGCCAATAATAACTCCAGAAATCGCCATCAGCATCGACAATGCCGCCATGCTCATTAGAGCCGACGCTGTGATTAGCAGAATCCCAGTCGGCTTCTCTAACTGTTATCGGCTTTATCATCTCAATAAACATTTCGCTGTCGTGAAGGTTAGTCTTACGCCAATTGGTTACTCCGGTCTGAAGGATGATTACGATTTGGTCGCCGGGCCAAAGCTCTACGCCATAAAGGTCTCCATCAGTTGCAAATCCTTCAACGACGTGAGGGCTTTCAGGGCTGATCATTTGCGTGTAATCGCCGCCTGGACCCCGTAAACTTTCACTGGTATAAAGCTCGGTAAAGGTAGTGGTTCCATACGCAATTGTACCTATGATAACGTAAGCTCGTGGGTCTGTCGTATACTCATTGCTCCACTTCAACTGGCCTGTAATATTATAAATACCTGCACCCGGCACATTGAATACAGTCAGTAAGGATGATTCTCTATAGGTCATTGGCGGGTCTATTCCATTCTTATTCCACAATGCCGACAACATATCCTGATGAGCATCAACCCTAATCATATCAGGTAAAGCCGTCCAGTAATTATAGCAATCATCCGTACTGCTGTAGGTTACATCCGTCCAATAGGTCGGGTTTCCCAAGCCGTATGTGTCACGATTTACATCAGTTATTGTATGATAGCTCCAGAGTGAGCTATTAGGGTCATCAATCCCGCCATGACTGTTTGAGTCGTTAAAATGATTGGCCGCATCCCATGCCTCTCTTCTTGAATATCCCTCGGAAACACGCTCTATAGACACTTCCTGATTATATAATCGTGTTTCTCTGTAAGCCATGGCACCTGCCTGGAGTATAAATACGATTTCATCACCGGCGTCAAGGTATATGTGTTGCAAAGCGTTATTGCCTGCAAAGCCATCTACTATTTCCGGTGAAGCAGGGTCGATCCATACGGTGTAATCGCCGCCGCTTCCTCGCAGCATATTGCTTTGCCAAAGAAGATTAAAGTCAGTAGAACCTTCTCTGATAGTGCCTATTATGGCGTAGCTGCGAGGGTCTTTATAGCCTGAATTATCGCCATGACTCCAGCGTAATTGTCCTGCGATGTTATAAATGCCAGTTTGCTCAACTTCGTAAACAGCTATCATGTCGCTGTCTGCACGTGGGTTTTCGTAAGTTCCGTCGTTGTGCCAGAAAGTGGAGATATACTCACGGTATGCTTTGAAGGTACATCGGCCATAATCTCCTCCCCAGCCGTTAGAGAACTCGTAATACCCACTTGAAATATAAGGTGCATTTATCCAATAGGATGAGTCTCCCCGACCATGCAAATCACGGTCTGCTTTTTCGAGTATATAATAACTCCATGAATCATGAGAGTTAATTCCCGTTTGATGTGTTTCGGTATCCCAGCTTATCTGCCGATTGTATATTTCTCTTACAATTTGAAAGTCATATGCTGTCGAATTCGAGATGCCGTAACAGAAAAATGGTGATATGAGCAACAATGTAATAAAAAAACATATCGAACAACTGGAAAGTGTTCTTGAATTTCGCATTTGAATTCTTCCTATATAATATATTAATATTCCCCAAAGCAAGAAAGTCAAACAGTGATGATATTTGGATTTGATAATTAAAATAAATTCAACTGATTAAAGAGCAAGGTGGATAGCGAGCTTGTAATGAAACGCAGAGCCTGCATTCGGATATGAGTTCGTTTCTTTTTATTCTCATTTTTGCAAATAAGCCTCTCTTATGACAGGTATTGAGTCTGTCTTTTCTGTGATTTTTGCAACCAACGATTTTTAAAATAACACAAACAAACCAGTGTTACAAGTTCTTTTTCTGTAAAAAAAAGTGTTTTTATGCAAATTGCATAGTGGTTAAGTGTGGGTATTTAGGATATTTTTCTATGTAAAAGTTTTTTATAAAGGTGTTTATGTTTTGTGGAAGTGTGTCTTTTAGATGCTTTAGAAAAATGTTTTATTGTTTGCAGTGTGTTTTTGTTCTGTGTTTTTAATGCAAATTAATGCAAAATAGCTACGTGTTGTTTTGTTTTGTGTTTTTTTACATTGAATTATAGTTGTTGTTGTTTGTTTGTGCTTGAGTTTCTTGTCTGGCTTTGTTTTATGTATAAGTTGTTTTTTTGTCTATGTTTATGTTTATATTTTTAGGTTTTGACATTTCTTGTTTAGATGAATGATGGTATTTTTTTGGGGATTTAATTTTAGTTAAATGCTGGAAAAATTGCGAAAAAATTCTTGCAAAACACTCTTTTCCTGTTATATTGGCCTATATACTTAATTTTAATGGAGCGAATTATGTCATTACTAAAAGTTGCCGATACTGCAGGCGTATCTGTTGCTACTGTATCTAGGGTTATAAATAACAGGCCGGGCATTTCAAGTGACACCCGTAATAATGTTTTTCGAACGATGGAAGAGATGGGTTATGAGCCTAAGCCAATCGCTTCTCGTCCAGGTCGCAAGGCAATTCCCGATAAGCAAAGTACTCTCTCAAATATATTGTTCCTCTCTTTTGCTCAATACGATTCTCAAACCAACAGTCCTGTTTATGCGGAAATAATTCATGGTGTTGAAGCTGAATTAGCTAAAGCGGGCATGACAATGATGTTTAAGCAGGTAAAGGCTGGTGAGAATATCTCTGAATGGATATCCGGTAGAGATATCGACGGGATGGTATTGTTCAGCCCAACCGGTACGATTATTAACTGGGTAAGGTCTAACTATAAAAAAGTTCCGATTGTTTCAATACTTGGTGATGTTTCTTTAGGCTGGTGTGATAAAATCAGTTATGACAAGCCTGCTGTAGCCGAAAGGGCTATTGATTATCTCAGAGGTAAAGGGCATAAGGAGTTTCTTGAGATACATCCATCCAATCATAGCCGTCGGTTGGCGGAGCTTTCTGATATTTACGGCATGAAAATTACAACGCTCGCTGATACAGCTGATGATATTTTCATAACCAATGAGCGTGAAAACCGCCCTAATCAAGTTGTCTTGGAGCAAAAGTTTGATGAATATCTTGCAATAAATAAACTTCCCAAGGCTATCTTTCTGCCCTGTGATGCTTTTGCTGTTCCTGTGTATTCGATACTGATGCGGAAAGGATTTTACGCGGGCAAAGATTTTGATTGGGTTTCTGTAAATAATGAAAAGAGTTTGCTTGATGGGCTTATGCCACGTCCGGCAACTATTGATATACGTTCGTACGAAATGGGTAAGGCGGCGGTTCAGAGGCTTTTGTGGCGTAAAGAACACATCAGTGAGCCACGTATGACCCTTACAATTGATCCTTTGATAGTAATGCCGGATGGTAAACATTCGGTTTGATTATATTTATTAATGAGGCTATATATGAAAGGCGTAAGTATGAAAATTGTTAAGTTGTTTTCAGTGATATTGTTATTGACGGCATTGGGAGCCTCTTTGCTCAATGCGGATATTACTTTTAATCGGCAGACTGACTGGAGCGCCAGTGCAGCCGGGGCCGATCCCAACGGGCACGGCACGCAATGGGATACCGATACCCTGAGCTGGAGCTATTACACAATGGCTGTAGCTCCCACTGCTCCGACGGTCTACCCGGGTACCGAATACTCGCCGGCAGACCTGGTGAAGATGAAGTTCCGTACAAACAAGGGTGCTTTCTATGATCCCTACGAGACAACTAATACCCATATTGCATATGAGTATGAGACCCAGGGACTCAGCGACAGGCTTTATGTGTATTGGAATGCGGTTAATATGCAAACCGGTGGCACAATTGCACCATTTGATTCACTTGCTCCATACGGAAAGCAGCAATGGTGTGTTGCTGTGTTTACTAATACGCTTGGTTCAACTGTGATTGTTGACCTTTCTGGCGCAAGTGAAATACAAACAGGCGCAGCCGGTGCATTAGATGGTGCAAAGGTTGAAATCGCTAAGATTAATTCGGCGTTTGATAGTAAAACACCTCTCTGGTCTTTTGAATACCCAAGTGCAAGCCCTGCTTTGAGCGGTGCATGGAATACATTCACTACTGCTAAGGTATTTGGTGACTTTATGCTTGAGTCGACACTTCAAGGCATCACTCTTGAAGCGGGTGAGTCTTTAGCGTTTGGTATCAGGGCGAGCAATCTTGAAGATGGTGTTAATGGTGTTACTGGTCAGTATTTGCAGACTATGTGGGTTGATGAGGAGGTTAATTTAACTGTATCATCAGCGACTGCTCTTAATCTTACAGTTGCTACCGACCCTGCGGGTAATGAGGCTTCTGTTACAGGAGCGGGTCAATATTCTATTGGAGATACAGCTACGATAGAGGCGGCAGATTTCAATGATTGTGCAAATGGTGCAGTTTATAAATTTGATCACTGGACAGGCGATGTGGCAGATGCTTCTTCTGCAGTTACGACGGTTGACATAAGCTCTGATACAGTAGTTACAGCAGTTTATGCTGCTACTGCCGAATGCGGCGATGCGTGTCATCCAATACCTGTCGGTAGTGCTGACGGTAATTGTGAAGTTAATATAGACGATATTAAATTGGTTGCTGCCAACTGGCTTAGCAGTAATTTAGACTAATGATGTGGTTTAATATACAGGAGATAAACATGTTTAGAAATTTCAAAAAGTATATATCGATTATTGCTGCTTTTGTGGCTGTTCTTACGCCTGTTATAGCTAATGCCTATACAGGAGAGGACCCTAATGCACTGGAGACATACAACAGGGTAAATGATTTTGCAGCGGCTTCTCATACCGAAGGTACCAACGACCACGGTTTATGGAGCTACCATATGATGACCAAAGCTGAAATCGATGCCTACGGCAGGGGAGATACTGACTACTGGACGGCGTGCGATTATCTTAATTCAGTAAGCGGCTACAGGTTCTATAATGCGCTTCCGAAATTTGCAAGCCTTGGTGCTTACAGCGACCACCTCGAGGGAATGTGGAACAAGAGCTCAAATGATGACCTCGATTATCGCGAGAGCGAGATCGCGGCAGTGTTCACCGCTCCTGAGGATGGCAGCTACAACCTGGTTGGAGATCTGAAGTGGAGCAACGAGCTTCTGACGGATCCCCGCGCTTACGTTCATATTGGTGTAGTGGAGGCTGGAAGCGGAATCTATACTAACCTCTGGAGCAGTGATATGCTACGTGGCCCCGGCGGCGACTACACACAGATGATCGATCCGGCCAATCCTGAGGCGGTTCCCGGTTTTACAAACAATGCGGCTCTTGAAAATATCCCGCTTTTTGCCGGCGATCAGCTTCTGATCATCCTGCAGACGGGTTTGTTAAATTACCGCAAGACCAACATTCACGACAGTGAAGTTTATGTCGAGCGATTTGAAATGGGCCCGCTTGCAGAGTATAACCGTATGATCGACTGGACAAATGATACGCATACACTTGGAGAAACCGGTCATGGCCTCTGGAGCTACCATATGATCAAGGGAACTGATGAGGAAACTTACGGCAGAGGCGATTCTGCTTACTGGGTGGATATGCCCTATCTGAGTACCGATAAATATCAGTTCACTGAGCCGCTTCCCGCTTACTGGTATTCAGGTGCTATGAATGACAGATTGCAGGTGATGTGGAACAAGAGTGATAATGACCACCTTGATTACATCGCCAGCGAAGGAGCTATCGTATTTGAAGTTCCCGAGACAGGCGAATACAGCGTTGCCGGTGGTCTTAAGTGGAGTACGTGGGGAGCTACTGATGCCCGTGCGTATGTGCATATCGGTACCATCAAGGCAGGTCAAAATATTTACAGCAATCTCTGGAGCAGTGTACAGCTTCGCGATGCAGATAATCTTTCCCCGTATGAAGCTATATCGCCGGACAGTCCAGTAGAAGTTCCCGGCTTTGCAGATAACAGCCTGCTTCAGAATATCCCACTTAGTGCCGGTGATAAGATAATGATAAGCGTTGAAACCGGTCTTAACTACAGAGGTGTTTATCTGCACGACGATGGTCTGTTCATTCAGCAATGGCCATCAAGTGAGACGATCGAGTTTAACCGCGGTTTAGATATGGGTGTTTCTACAAAGAGCGGCAATTCTCACGGCACAACGTTTGATCCTTCAGGCGGCGCATGGCAGTATTGGATTAAGCGTCAGGCTCTTGATAAGCTTGATTATCTGCCGGGTGAGTTGGAAGCATTCAATTGGGATTCGACTGCCGGTTACTTCGGCGAGAGCGGTCCTTCCTTCCTCACCTATGCGGATACATCTATGTTCACCGCATACTGGAACCGTTATCCTGATGGCGGCGTGAACTATAATCCGCTTGGAACCGAGCCTTGGGTAGTTGCTACATTTAAGAACCCATACAATGCAACAGTAGATTTCAATATACTTGGTGCAACCACTTGGGAAAAATTAAATGTAAGTGATACTAACGGCCAGGGAATGCTGCTTGAGATATCAAAGATAAATGCTGATTTCACTACAAAGACAGTTCTTTGGAGCTATGAGCCTGTAGAAGGCGCAATAGGCGTTTATGATGTACCGGATCCTGCTCTTTATGCAATAGACCTTGCTGATGGCGAGTATATCGCTATTGCAATGAGAGGTAATCGTCTTAATCATAGGAAGGTGAATTGGTATAATTCCGAATTGGTAATATCTGCCGATCCTGAATCGTTCTACAACCTTACTGTTGAAGCAAGCCCGGCTATTGTTGATAGCGGAGTTTCTCCGATGATTGGTGCAAGCAAGGTTGTTATGGATCAGGAGATAGAGATAAGTGCTGTTGATTTTGCGGGGGCATGTCCTACCGGTTACAGCTTTGACCATTGGGAAGTAGATGGTGTGCTGTATTCTGATCAGGCCGATACAACTCTTGTTGTTGATGCCGATATGACTTTAACTGCCGTATTTGTTTCAAGCAACGAATGTGGTGATGTTTGCCGTCCTTACCCAGTGGGTGATGTGAGCTTTGATTGTGTGGTTGACTTGGAAGACTTTGCCAAGGTTGCACAAGACTGGACTGATTGTACAGACCCATCTTGCGATTAATGTTTAGAAAAAGGCATAAGGGATAAGGCATAAGCGGTCTTATCCCTTAGCCATAAAATGATAGTAAAAGGTAAAATTATGAGGAAACGTGCATTTACATTAATAGAGCTTCTTGTTGTTATTTCGATAATAGCGGTGTTGATGAGTATAATGATGCCTGCTTTGAGTAAAGCCAGAACTCAAGCAAGAATAGTTATATGTGGGAGTAATATTAAGAATCTTTCACAAGCTGCGATGATGTATCTACAGGAAAATGATCAGTATTATCCCGGAATGCATAACGGTACTGATAATAAATACAATGACGGGAATGATTCCTTGTGGGATGATAAACTTTATGTTTATCTTGAAAATTACGAGGTATTCTCATGTGCTGAAAAAATATCTCACAATAGGGCGGCGGCTAAGATAACAGAGTCGTATATTGGTCCAATTGAAGGATGGGATAAAGTACAGGCGTATGGATTTAATACGTGGTTACAGGGTTGGACTCCTAACGGAATAACAAAAGGCACGTGGCCTGACAGTCATGCTTCAAGTATTAATCCTAAGCCTTTGAAAGCGAGTAACGTTAAATCAGGTTCAAGTGTTGTTATGCTGTCCGATACTGGTGCACCGCTGGCGAATGATGGTGATAGTTTTCCACATTTCAGTTATTTTTATAGTGGTGGTATTCGGTTTATGCCTGACCTTGTGCCGGCTCATGAGGTACGTTTGAATAAAAGTAAACCGAAGATAACATTCCATAATAGGTATGAAATGTCTGGTGGGATAAGTCTTGGTTTTGCTGATGGACATATTGAAAAGATAACCAGATTTGATTATACCGCTGATACTGTAAAAGATTATACTCCACCTAAGGAAGGTTTGAAGATTAATCCGAATGGTAGAGATATCAGATAATATTTTTTTGGATGTATTATGAATAAATGGCTTGGTATTAGTTTGGTATTTTGTTTTGTGTTTTCCGCAGGTGTTTGTCTTGGTAGTGAACAGACGGTTGCTGATGAATTGTTTGGTTATATCAATCTTGATGATTCGCAACTTGCGGGTGTTAAGCAGAAGTATCAGGCGGGACAGTACGCCGATGCGTTGGATGAGTATAAGGATATTTTTCTTGATCGTGTGGCGGAGCTTGATCTGTCGGATATGCTGCATGCTCCAAGCAGTGCAGATGATATACTCAACAATAATACTGTGCGTATATACAATCTCGCCGGAGGCTATGAGACTCAGAATATAGGTGCTCCGGGTAGTATAAACTGGTATCAGGTTACGGCATTTAATCAGTGGGAGTATTACCTTTCTAATATGAGCTGGGCGAACAGCCTTGTGGAAAGATATGCCGCTGATACGTCTGCAAACGGAGCTTATCTAACAAAGCTTATGGATATTTGGGTTGATTTTGCTCAGAATAATTATGACCAGTGGAACGCTATTTACGGCACAGCGGATCAGGCACTTTACGGCAGTTCTTTCATAAATGTATGGCTTCACAGGTTGATTCTGGGTGATAGGATAAGATATATGCTTGCCCAGTTTTCTGCGGCAATGGATGCAGATGCGACCATTACAAAATCTCTCATAAGCGGTGAGCAGCTTGGTATAATACTCAGCGAGATAGCTCAGCGTAACATGCCACGGCTAAATGCTACAATTCATGGCGGAGTTCCCAATCAGGTTATATCTTCGGCACTTGGAATGATGCAGGTAGGAATGAGCTTCGTGGCGTTTGTAGACGCACCAACGTGGCAGGCTACCGGAGAGTATGAGGCGGGCGACTATCTTAATATGTCGTATATGCCTGACGGCACGGATATGGAACAATCTTTCAATTACAACGGGTCGATGATAAGTGTGGGGCAGGAGATTGTTGGTTTGTACCAGAGTGATGGCGGCGATCTTCCGGTATGGATAAATGAGTACCAGAATGCCATGCTCAACCGTTTTCGTTTTCTATCAAGTATTGTACGGCCAAACGGGATGCTGCCTTCTCTCGATTTGCAAAGTGATGCGGATGCTTATAGCAGGCTGTCAGATGATCAGGGATATTTTAATGATGATATGGTAGCGAGGATAATTGACAATACGTGGAGTGTAAACCCATCATTGCCTGCGGCGTCATTCAATTCGATGTACTTTCCTTACGGCGGATATTGCATATTTAGGGACGGGTGGGATTCAAATGCTCATCATATGTTCATGAAAAATTCACGAATGGGTAAGGGACATTACGATGAGAGTTCTAATCAGGTACAAATTACGGCATTTGGGCGTACTGTTCTGATTGATTCAGGTGGACAGCTCTATGTTCCAGATTATCGCAATGAATATTTTCACGGCTCGTTTGGTCATAATACAATAATAGTTGATGGCAAGGGTCAGGTAATGGGCGGTGAGCATTCACCTGCTTACGATACGACTATTGATGCGCGTTTTCATACGAGCGATGATTTTGATATGATAGAAGGTTCTTATGGAGCGGGAGTAAACGGTGGTTACGGAAGTGATGGGGCAATTGAGATAACTGATGTTACGCATAAGCGAGAGGTTACTTTTGTTAAGGGAGTGGGAGTGTATGTTATTGCCGACAGGCTTTTAAGCACAGGTTCGCATACTTACACACAGATTTGGAATTATGACAAAGACTACGCTAAGACAGATGTTAATTTGGCAGCGGCAAATAAGATAATTACAACGCAGGCTTATCAGCCTAATGTTGCGATATATAATTTCTCGCCTGTAACGCTCTCTTATACGAGGTATTACGGATATAATGATGGCATTAATGTTTTCGGCTGGGCTAAAGATGGTGCGGGATATGTAAATGCTGTCGATACGCATAGAAGCTGGAGCGGCTCGGGCGATCAGCTTCTTATTAGTCTGGTAGTGCCGATGTCGAGGCAGACCGAAGGCATAAGCGTTACCTCGCAAAATGCCACATCAGATCTGATAACTTTCACGGCCCTGGCCGATAACGGTACTTCCATAAGCTATGGAGCGAGAAAGACTGCCGGTGAGATCACTTTCGGCGATATCACTGCAACGGCGAAGAGTCTGCTGGTAATAACGGATACATCTGGCCAGAGTGAGGCGGCCGCACTGGACTGTTCAAGTTTGACTGTAGCGGCAGCCCAGCAGACGCCGGCTTATTCCGATTTGAAATTCACGGTTTCAGACAGTCAGTTAATCTCGAGTGAGGCGATAACGAAACCAATCGATTTCAGTTGGTTTGGCAGTGACGGGGATATCAGTCCCGTTTACGAACAGGTTGATGTGAACCTTACAGTGAGCGTTTCCCCAGATTACGTTAATACAATCGCACCGGCCGCGGGAGTTTACAGCGTTGCACCCGGCACGGCGGTCAATTTGAGTGCCGATGATTTTATTCAGTGTCCTTATGTTGAGAATTTCTCTCACTGGGAAATTGACGGACAATTATATTCAACTGACAAAGAGACCACTGTCAGTCCGACAGATAGTATAAGCATTACCGCGGTATTTGACGATGCTCGCCAATGCGGCGATGAGTGCCATCCGATCCTCGATAGCGATCTGAACCAGGATTGCTTTATAGATATCGAGGACATCTCTATAATTGCCGATAACTGGCTGAGCAGCTCACTCTGATAAATCAATGGAGTTTATGAATATGTTTAAGACATTAACCGCCGCCATAACAGTTTTGTGGTGTGCGACCGGAATTTTTGCGCAAACCGTCGACGGCCCCGAAAAGGGGTATGAATTTATAACCACCATGAAACCGGCCGGTTACTGGCCCGCCGATGAAGGCAGCGGTGATATACTTCACGATCGCTCGGGAAACAATAACCACGGGCGGCTTTATAATACCGGCTGGGAAAACGGCATGCCGGATTTTAACGGAGCCTTTCAATGGGCTCTGATCCCCGGTCATTCCGCGTATCAAGGCCGGGAATTCAGCATAGGCGGCTGGGTGTATACGCGAACCGAAGTTATCGGCGGTCAGTGGCCCGGGCAGGCGGGCATGACGTTTATCGGCAACGGTTATCACCACAGCGGCTTCACCCTCGATACCATCTACAATGAGAATGTGTTGTTCCAAAAGAGCAAGTGGTCGGTAGGCGGCGGTTCAAAAGAAGGTGTAAGTATATGCGTGCGCAAGGGTGAACTGGTGGATATCATAAGCGGTGGCGTTGAAGACGCGGCCGGTTCAAAATCCCGCGGCGTAAGCATCGAAGTGGGTAAATGGCAGCATATACTATATACATACAAAGCCGGCGGCGATTTCGAAGGCGGAAGTCAGTGGAAACAGATGCTCGATAAAAAAGAGAATTTTGGAAAGGGCACGGCAACCGTTTATGTCAACGGCCAGGCGGTATGCACGCAGAAGAATGTTAAGTTTACGCCGGGCGAAAATGATATCCTTATAGGAAGCGATGCGGTATGGTGGCTTCAGTCTAACGTTTCCGGTTCGCTGAACGGCTCAGTTCGTGATATAGTTATCTTTGACAGGGCAATTGGTGCCGCCGAGGTAAAGTACATATTCGATAATACCCGCATCGAGGCAGAGCCTGAAATCGAGAGTGCCAGACAGGATGAAGACAGCTTGTTGGGGTTTTCGGATAAAAGCGAGTCTGTGCTTATGGACATTATTCTTAATGGGCAGTTAGATAAACAGCACAGAGCCGCGGCAGTTCTTGCGATTTGCGAAAAACCGCAGATAACCAAAGAGCAGGTGGTTTTACTCGCTGATATGCTTGAGGCTATCGATAATTCCGGCGGGACGCATCTGCCGCGCATCGAGGAGCATCTGAGAAATGCCCTGATAAAGGCACTGCTGGATAACCGGCACACTGACAGTCGCGCCGAAGATGTGCTTGCGATATCTTACGCAAAGCCAATTCTGGAATCAGCGGATATCTCTGCCGCCTGCTTCAAGGATGTTAAAGAAGCCTTTGACGCAAAGCAGTATATGGAGGCACTCGATATTTACCGCAAGCTCGATTTGAATGAGTATGGCGATTTCTTTTTCTCGCAGGGAGATATCAACCGCGACAAAAGGGACTGGCAGCCTAATACTCGTGCGTACACTGCCGCGGCTGATTATAACGGATATTCATACAGATGCGGCGAAGGCGAGGCCTGGAAGGGTGTGGAAAAGGTTCCGTTTGAAGAATACAAAAAGCTGATGGTGGAGATTTCCGGTAAGTATCCCGAGGTTCTCAACTGGCGAAGCGTCAGCTATGAGCATCTTTACAGGGTGCCCGTGATAAAGACAGCTCCCGATGGAAGCGAGGAAAGCGTATACCTTGAAGGTGAGAAGTTCATACTCGATGGGAAGGACGCCAAGCTTCGCGGCTGGTCGATAGCCGTCGACAACGCCGGCTACATACACATCACCGGCGGCATGCATAACGCACCGGTGGCTGATAATTTCATCCCCGGAAGCTGGGAGCAGATGGGTGTTTCGCGTGAATATACCGACGACAGTCATCCGTCTTTGATGTATTGGGTTTCGAGTGAGCCGCAGAGCATCGAGTCGTTCGAGTTTATGGGTCAGCGATCCAACCCGCGCAACGTCCCTGTGCCGTTCGGTTTGAACTATATGAATTTTATACAGGACCGCAACGGAGAGCTCTATCTTTACGGCAGGATACACGTGCAGGGGATCCAGAGTTTCGGATTATACAAGTATGATACTGACAGGCGGCGATGGGACGCGGTGGGCGGTTCTGCTCCGGACGTTAAGGAAGAATACCCGTTGTGGGCAGATTATCATATCAGGATGGCCACCGACTGGCTCTCTCTTCCCACCATGCGGTGGGATAACGAGATGGCCCGCAATAAGACGCTTGTCTGGTCGCTTCAGCCGCATTTCTACAACTATATGCGGGGCTGGGGCGTGCGTTTCGACAGGGAAAACAGGATGCATGTTCTTATGCCGATGTTCGGTCTTGATTGTGAGAATATGAACGTCCTGAGCAGTGTTTACGCGTTTTCCGATGATGGCGGAAAGAGCTTTTGCCGATATGACGGCAGCGAAGTGAAGCTTCCGCTGACCAACAACCCTTCGCCGCAGCGAAACGCCGAAATCGAATACGGGTATGCAAAGAGATGCTTCAAATTATGGGAATCGCTGATAAAATACGCAGGTCATGAAAGTATCAGATGAGTTTGAGAATCAGGGATAAACGATATATGAAGAATGGATGTATATACGGACGCGGGCTCTCTGTGGGTTTTCTCGCGGCACTGGCTGTTTTAGTTTGTGCCGGCGGTGTTTTCGCGAAAACTCAGATGAAGAGAATACCGGCGGGGAGTTTTATCAGAACTGATGGTAAAAAGATAAAGGTGAGTGAATTTTCGATAGCCGATACGGAAGTTACCCGTGGTCTGTGGGATGCCGTGTGGGACTGGTCCGCCGATAACGGTTATGATATGAACCCGGGTTATTCAACCGATGCACAAAGACCGGTATGGCTGGTGAGCTGGTATGATTGCGTTAAGTGGTGCAACGCACTTTCGCAAATGCAGGGGCTCGAACCGGTTTACTATACCGACAGCTCAAAGAGCGAAGTTTACAAAGAGGGTCGCCTCGATCTTACTGCCGACTGCGTTAAGTGGGCTGCCGATGGTTTCTGTCTGCCGACCGAGGCGCAGTGGGAGTATGCTTGCAGAGCCGGTACGACAACGAACTACTACTGGGGTCATGAGGTTTACAGTACCTGGGATGGCCAAGACGCTCCCTGGAGAGAATACGTTCAGGGATATTTTCATCGTTTGATACATACCCCCCAGCCGGTCGCGCAGAAAAGGCCCAATGCTTTTTCTCTTTACGATATGAGCGGCAATGCGGGCGAGTGGTGCTGGGACAGGTATGATACGGCCTATCCGACAAAACCGCTCAAAGATCCCAGAGGAACCGAAAACAACAGCCGTGTTAGGGTTATACGCGGCGGTTCTGTCGCTCTCGATCATTCTTATTATCATCAGTCTCACTTCCGGGGCAGGGTACATGCTTTTCATAAAATCAAGACAAACGGTTTCAGGATAGCGAGCAATAACCCCGATGCAAAGCTTGAAGTGTCGCCCGATGCCGCTTCGTCGTTCGAATTGCGTACGGCGAGAAACGAAATGCTCTACGGAGCAATAGAAAACGATGCTCAAAGGGCCGCGAATAATCTTTTTTATCTCGTTGATCTTTCGAGCAAGGGGCTTGAGAAAGCTTCTGAGTATTACGGCGCAGGCAAATATCAGCAGGCTCTCGATGAGTATAAGACATACCTGCTGAATAAATACCGCGATAAACATTTCGCTGTTCGCACAGATGCCGTGCAGAAAAAATCGAATCTCGAAGAAGCGATGAAATGGCGGCCCCCGCTTGTATACTATCATAATTACCCCTTTACCAACAGCCGTATAAGTGCTTATCATTGCGGGCAGTGGTTTACTGACGCATTCGCCAAAAGCGGCGAGATGAAATATCTCGATCAGTATTTCCTGCTGATGGATGATTTTATCCTCAACGGCCTCAGGCAGTTTCATACGCTCAGTGATGTGGGTTTGGGCAAGCAGTACCGCGGGATCGACTTCGATTCCCACTGGCCCCAGGATTGGGATATGTTCGCCGGGCTTGACAGTGCCTCAATGTCGGAGGTGATGTTCGAGAGGATCGTTTTGATAGCTAACAATATCAAGCCCGAAGATGCAGAGAAAATATCTTCCGTATCAGTTGCAAATTTTATGGCCTTTCTTGCAGAAGTAGGTATGGGAGGCTGTCTTGATAACGGCAAAGAGGAAGTTTCCAATCAGGTAAAGCATATATCATCGGTACTTGTTTATTTCGGCAAAACCTTTGATGAGTTCAGAGATGCCCCGCAATGGCTCGATATTGGCCAATACAGGCTCGAAAAGACTATGACCGGTGGAGAGAACACCCTGCCTGATGGCGGAGATATGGAACAGTCGTTTAACTACAATCAAACGAATGTAGGCGCCGGCAAAGAGATGAACGAGCTTTTTGAGGGTATGAAAAAACCTGATTGGGTTAGTGATGTCGAAAAGAGTAGTCTGGAAAGGGTACGTTTCTTTGCGGGTATAATAATGCCTACGGGGACGGTACCGGCGGTTGGTGAAGGTGCGGCTTATGACCGTCGCTGGCCCCAGCGGTATGAAAGTTGGCTGGAGATGGTCGATTCACCGCTCACCGGGGATGTATTATCCTGCCTGGTCAGGAAGGGTGCTGCTTGCCGTGAGCCTGCGTTCACTTCGATAGCATTTCCTTACAGCGGTTATTATGCTCTTCGCGATGGGTGGAATAACGAGAGTCTTTATCTTTTTATGAAGTCATCACGTGCGGTAAAACGCGGGCATGCACACCAGGACGATAACGGCATAGAGATCGCCGCTTACGGCAGGCATCTTATATCCGACGGAGGAGGCGTACCTTATGCTCCGAGATTTTTACCCGATGAGCAGAAGAAAGATCACCAGTGGATCGTCGACTATCTTCACAACTCCTTCGGAGCCAACACGGTGCTTGTCGATGGGGCGGTGCAGACCGAATGGAAGAGAAACGTGGCCGAGAAAGCCTTCGACAGGACCGACGATCAGCGATTCTACACTTCACCGTATTTCGATTTTGTGGAAGGCATATACAGCGACGGTTACGATGTTATACAGCAGGGGCCTTCAGGTTCGCAATTCGATGAGTATCGTAAGCTCTACGGCAGCGATGAAGGAAAATACGGCGATTTCGACGTGTTGGAAAGAGCCGCACTTACCCAGATGCAGATTGAGAAGAAACAAATCGATGCGACACACAATAGGCAAGTGCTTTTCATAAAAGATTGCAAACTCTGGGTTGTGCGTGATATTGTCGCTGGCGGCAGTAATTATACCCAGCTTTGGCATTTCCCGCCGCCGATACCGGTAGACCGCAAAATTAATACTGCGGCAATGCCTTTGTCTATGCCGGGATTTACGCCTGAGCAGGTGATTGTATCCGATGACACCGACCGTTTTTATACCGCCGACACCGAAGGTGCCAATGTTGAGATATACAACTTCACCGCTTCGGATGTGAGCTACGAAAAAAACTTCGGCGACAAATATCCGCATAAAGGCTGGCGGGCGGCATTGGGCTGGCTTCCTGCGGTCGATGTCAATGCGAAATGGAGCGGCAAGGCACCTTTGGTAACGCTGATAAATCCGGTTGCCGCGGGTACTAAAAGCTCCATAAAAATTCTGGCCGATATTAGTGATGCAGATATAAGCGGTTTTGAGGTGGTTCTTCAAGACGGCAGAAACGTTACGTATAAGACATCAGAGAAGCATTCAAAACTTTCTGCGGGAAATGTCTCTGCTGTAGCATCTTCGCTTTTGTTGGTTGATGCATCGGGTATGAAAAAAGGATTGGTAACGGATTGTAAAGAGCTTATAATTAATGGAATTAAGAAAGATATAAACACCGAAAGCTTTGAGTTTGAATTGAATGATGCTGCTTTTGAAGTCCTTGGTGACATAATGATACCCAGTGATTTTAAATGGTCAGATGAAGGCGATTTGACGGCTCCGGTATACGAGTACAGATAATGGACAGGCAAAATATTATGAAACGCGGAATAATAATTAAAAACGATTTGTTCGCAGAGATATATGGCGACAAAGAAATAGCGGAAATCAACAGACTCATAGACGTAAAATGCGAGCCTTTGACTACTGCTCAGGTAGAACAGGATCCTGATGTCCTTCGTGATTGTGAGATAGTAATGACAGAGTGGGGCTCTGTTCGTTTCACCGAGAAGCTGCTCAAACACGCCCCGCGGCTGGAGGCTGTGTTCTATGCCGGCGGAAGCATTAAAGGGCTTGTCAGCGAAGAGTTCTGGGACAGGGGCATAGCGATAAGCTCCGCCTATGGTGCCAACGCTATATCTGTGGCTCAGTACACGGTTTCTCAGATAATAAGCTGTACTAAACGAATCAGCCAGTTTAGTGATCAGACGAAAAAGATAAAGGATTTTCCATCACGTGAAACTTTCTTTATGCCTGGAACTTATGAGTCAGTATTGGGTATTGTTTCGCTTGGTATGATAGGGTGGCAGGTATGCAAATATATTCAGGCGATAACCGAAATGCGTATAATAGCCTACGATCCATTTGTTTCAAAGGATCAGGCCAGAGCGATGAATATTGAGTTATGTTCACTTGATGATGTTTTCTCACAAAGTGATATTGTATCACTTCATACGCCGGTGCTTGAGGAGACTAAAGGTATGATAACCGGGCGGCATTTCCGTTTGATGAAAAATGATTCTTCCTTTATAAATACAGCCCGCGGTATTATTGTAAAGGAAGAAGAAATGATTGAAGTGTTAACTCAGCGTCCTGATATCACAGCAGTTCTTGATGTTACTCAACCGGAACCTCCTGACGCAAATTCTCCGCTTTATGAGCTTAAGAATGTCATTCTTACGCCGCATATTGCCGGTTGCATGGGGCCTGAATGTAAGCGAATGTCTAAGTACATGATTGATGAGCTGGAGAGACATATCAATGGTAAAAAACTTAAGTGGCAGATAACTCGTGAAAGATCACTAATACTTGCCTGATAGTTTGTTTTGTATATTCAATAGGATTTAATTAGGAAAATTTCTATATGGAATTTCAGGTTGGTATTTATGATTATGCCATGATCGGCTTTTATCTTGTATTTATGGTTGCAGTGGGGCTTATATATAGAAAGCAAAGTAAGAACATAAGCGATTTTTTTCGTAGTGGGGGATCTTTATCCTGGTGGCTTGTCGGTTCTTCGGCTTTCGTTACCATTTTTTCGGCCTGGACGTTCGTGGGCTGTGCGGGCAAGGTCTACCGCTCCGGGACTATCGCCGGGCTTATCTTTCTGTTCAATGCCTTGTCTTTGACGTTTTCATATTGGCTTGTGCCTCGTATAAGACGCCTGAGGGTTATAACATGGGTATCTGCTATCAAAGACCGTTTCGGCTCTTTTGCCGAGCAGTTCTACGCTTGGATAACTATGCTTATAGGATTTCTTTTTGGTGGGGTTTCGTTATATACTCTTGCGGTTTTCTTGCACCCGATATTTGGTATAAGCGTACCTGTCATAATAGTTGTTATAAGTGCAGTTATTACGGTAATGGCAGCATCTGGCGGAACTAGTGGACTAATCGTTGGTGATTTTGTTCAATGTCTTCTTATAGTTTTTGTTGCTTTAGTAACAGCATTTATGATTGTTAGAATACCTGAAGTGGGTGGTGTTAGCGGCTTGCTGGATAAAGTGCCTCAGTCTCATTTTAGATGGTCTGATCTGGAAGCAAAACAGGTACTTTGGTTTTGGGCTGTTGGAATATTCATTAATCAGTTTGTAGCCGCCAACAACGTGCAGGCAGGGTGTGCGAGATATATAACAGTGAAAAATGAACGTCATGCAAGAAAAGCACTTTTGATACCGTTCATAGGTATGCTTCTTTTGCCGCTTATTGCCTTCATACCTCCTCTTGCAGCAACATTTCTCATACCTGATATCGAAAATGTATATGCAGGGTTGAATAATCCCAGCGAGGCAGCTTATATCGCAATGGCGATGAAAGTTCTGCCGCAGGGGATGGTGGGGCTTTTGGCCAGCGCGATATTTGCCGCGTCTTTAACGAGCATCAATGTTGTGTTGTCTGTCAACTCGTCGATATTCGTCAAGAATATTTATCACTCGATTATCCGAAAGGATGCCTCAGACAGAGAGCTGCTTATCGCTGGCAAAATAACTGTTCTGGTTTTGGGCGCTGTGCTTTGTCTGGGAGGTATCAAATTCAACGACCTCAAAAGCATCCCGCTGTTCGATCTTACACTAATCGTCGCCGGGCTTATAGGCATGCCTCTGGTGATCCCGGTGTTCTGGGGGATAATCATCAAGAAGACTCCTTCATGGGCATCATGGACAACTGTTATTATCGGTTTTGCCGTGGCTGCATTAGTACAGTTTCTGCTTCCAATGGAATTTGTCGCCAATATCATAGGTCTCGACCGTCCGCCCTCAGATCAGGAGATTCTGGATATGCGTTTTGCTTCCACCATAATAAGTGTGGCGGTCGTATGTACAGTCTGGTTTGTGGGGTCGAGAATTTTCTACGGCAAAGAAACGGAAAAATACAAACGCGATGTGGATGAGCTTTTTGAACGTATTAATACGCCCATTGATGAAGTCAAAGAGGGCGTTGTTGATAATACATACTTTCAGGCACTTACCGTCGGTATCTTATGCATGGTTTACGGGGCGGCAGTGCTGCTGTGCATGCTTATACCCAATCCGGTTGCAGGTAAGCTTTGTTTTGCCTTCTGCGGCGGCGGTATGATGATATTCGGCATCGGCTTTTATATCAAATCGAGATCGCTCAAACCTAAATTATAGTATATGAAAAATCTTTCAAAATGTCTGTGGTATGATTCGCCGGCAAAGAATTTTAACGAAGCGTTGCCGCTTGGCAACGGCAGACTCGGTGCGATGGTGTACGGCGGAGCAGGTCGCGAAAAAATTGCCTTAAACCACGATTCGATCTGGGCCGGCAGAGATGCAGTGCAGCCTTTACCGCAGGCTAAAAAGGTTTTGCCTGAGGTAAGACGGCTTTTATTTGAGGAGAAATACCGAGAGGCGCAACGGCTGATAGAGGAAAATATGCTTACCGATTTCAATCAGCCCTATCTGCCGGCCGGAGATCTGCTGATCGATACCGACGGCATA
This sequence comes from Sedimentisphaeraceae bacterium JB056, assembly GCA_044440125.1. Lineage (GTDB taxonomy): Bacteria > Planctomycetota > Phycisphaerae > Sedimentisphaerales > Sedimentisphaeraceae > JBITAJ01. Next base: position 31,953 of record JBITAJ010000025.1, read on the forward strand.
TACGATATAACCGGGTATAAGCGGTCGCTTGATCTGACCACGGCGGTCTCGACCGTTGCGATAACAGACGCAGACAACCGCAGCCTGACGAGGGAGTGTTTCTGCTCTTACGTTGACGACGTGTTTGCTATGCGGATACACTCTGATAGTGAGATCGATAAGCTGATGTTTTCTCTTGATTCGCAAATGCGCCATAAAGTTCATTGCGTTGACGGTGGTCTGATGCTTAAAGCGGATATCCCGATAAGCGTTATATGGAAAGAGATCGATGATACAGCGGCACCCGAGGATATTGTCAAATACGATTCGTCCGATTGCCGCAGCTATGCCATCTCCATGCGTGTGTTGACGGAAAAGGGTGAAGTCGTTTGTGATGATAAACATTTGCAGGTTTGCAAGACTGACGAGATAACAATCTTCCTCGCCGTATCGGTCGGTGAAGATAAGGATGCTGTTTGCACGCAGGCTTCATCTAAGCTTGATCGTGCTTTGTCAAAAGGTTTTTCCAGGCTTAGAGACGATCACATAAATGACTATCAACGCCTGTTCAAAAGGGTTACGCTTGAACTTGGCAGCGTAGAAAAAGAACTCAGCCGGCTTGCGACTGACGAGAGGATCAAAAAACATGCCGTGAACAATGATACGCAACTTGAAGCTTTGCTTTTTGATTACGGTCGTTATCTTCTAATAGCCAGCAGCAGAGAAGGCTGCGAGGCGGCAAATCTGCAGGGTATATGGAATGAATCGATGCAGCCGCCGTGGTGGTCGAATTATACGCTCAATATAAATACCCAGATGAATTACTGGCCTGCCGAAGTCTGCAATCTTTCAGAGTGTCATGAACCATTATTCGAACTTGTCAGGCAGCTTAGCGGCAGCGGCAGAAAAACTGCCGAAATACATTACGGATGTAAAGGATGGACTGCCCATCATCAAACCGATTTTCTAAGGCAGACTACGCCGGTGGGTAAGCTTAAAGGCAGGGTGAACTACGGAGCCGCTCAGTATGCCATGTGGCCGATGGGCGGGGCGTGGCTTTGCACCCACCTGTGGGAACATTTTCTCTATACGCAGGATATAGCGTTTCTTGAAAAGCACTGGCCGGTAATTAAGGATGCCGCCGTCTTTTTATTAGACTGGCTGGTCTTATCACCTGATGGACGGCTGGTTACCGCACCTTCTACTTCACCGGAGAATATGTACAAGCACCCCGGTGGTTATCTCAATTCGGTATGCATCAGCTCGGCTATGGATATCTCGATCGTAAATGAGCTGTTTGATATCTGCGTTAAGGCTTCAGATATATTGGAGCTTGATGATATTATTATATCTGAAATTAAAGAGGCTGTTAAACTTTTGCCTGAGATAAAGATTACAGATAGCGGCGAGATAATCGAATGGAACGAGAACTGGGAGCAGGGCGAGGCGAACCATCGACATCTCTCGCACCTGATCGGCCTTTATCCGTTTGCGCAGATAACCAAAGATGTTTCTCCGCAGCTTGCCCGGGCGGCCCGGCGTTCATTGGAGCAGCGAGGTGATAAGGGTACCGGCTGGTCGCTGGCGTGGAAGGTATCTTTGTGGGCTCGTCTTAAAAATGGGAATCGCTGTCACAAGTTGATTGGGGATTTATTCAGTGCCGTGCAGCCGAATACCGATCTTGATTATCACTCCGGAGGCGGGCTGTATCCGAATATGCTTGCTGCGCATCCGCCGTTTCAGATCGATGCCAATTTTGGGTTTACCGCGGCGGTGGCTGAGATGCTTGTGCAAAGCCATAATGGAAAGATATGCCTGCTGCCTGCTTTGCCGGATAAGTGGAAAACCGGAAAAGTTTGCGGCTTAAGAGCCCGAGGCGGCATTACGGTTAATATCGAATGGAAAGATAATAAGCTTGCCGAAGCGAAGTTGTACGGCTCGTTTGAGTCGGATGTTGTCGTACGTTATTGTGATAAGGAGCTTGATATAAAGCTCGGTTCTAATAAAACGGTTTTGATAACCGGTTGTGATTTTTGATGTTAATATTGCTGAAAGGAGCAGATATGTATCGAGTGAAATTTGTTGCGTCTTTTTTAATGTTGTGTGGTTTTCTTATGGCCGATACGCAAAGAAGTGATTTTGCAAAGGCTTTAGAGCTTCTGGATACCGGAAAGCCGGAGCTTTCGAGCGTGCAGACATCAATAGAACAAGGTAATGAGCGAAGAGCTTTTGAACAATATAAACATATTCTCGTCAATAGGGTTTCGGGTTTCGATTCGGTAAAAGATTTTAGCTACTGGCTCTATGGACCGGCAAACGCTGACGAACTGCTTGAGGGCATCCTCACCACCCAGCAGTACGGAAAGCCGGTAAGAACCATCGCAAAGATCGGCATGCCCGGAAGTGTGCAATGGTACAGGGTGCCCGATGACGGCTATACGACGCTTCTTCGTGATATCACTACGATGCACTGGACGACCAAGCTTGCGGAAAAATACCGGCAGACCGGCGATCTCCGCTATCTCAAAGCCTGGCAGGGATACTGGGACGACTTTGTAACCAACTGGCCCGCTGAATACGAAAAAGCCAAAAGGAACCCTGAGACCATGGCACTTGTGGAGAAGCAGTCGATCAAATGGAGCGATATCGCACTTTATATAGGCTGGAGGCTGGAGAGCTTCGAGCAGGCCTTCAATGCAGTTTGCCACAGGGCGGTAAAGGACGGGGTTATAAATGAGATCGATAGTGAAAAGCTGGCTCGTTTGCTTGTCCATCTCGACACATTCGAGGCGGCGAAAGGTATCGGTTGGATAGAACGCGACGGCGGTGTACCAAATCAGAGGGTACATTGCGCTACGGCTATGTTCGAACTTGGCGTTTATCTAAGTGATTTTGAGAATTCAGGTAAATGGCGTCAGCTTGGTGTTAAGGAAGTGCAGAGAAGCGGCTTTCTACCTGACGGTACCGATATGGAGCAGAGCCTCAATTACAACAAGGGACTTGTAAAGACAATTGATAAGTTTTTGCATATGTCCGCCATGCTTCCCAAGAGTGAAAAGGGCCCGTGGCTTGATAATCTCAAGCATATGTATAAATATCGCTATTATTATCTCCATTCAATAGTCAAGCCTGACGGATCCCAACCGATCATCGGTAAGAACAACACGTGGCGAAAATATGATGAAGATGTAAAGGATATGCCGGGGCTTACTTCCGACCTTCTGATAGATGACTTCTCTATGTTGCCTCTATCCAAAACTATAAATGAATATATCTATCAGAGTAAAGATGTTTCTCCTCCGGCTTTCGACTCTATATATTTTCCCTACGGTGGTTATGTTGTGCTTCGTGATGGTTGGGATTCTGACAGTTTATACTGTTTTATGAAGACTTCAAGACCTGGTAACGGACATATGAAAGAGGCCGGAAACGGCATCGAACTCTCGGCACTAGGTGCCAACCTGATAGTCAATTCCGGCGGAGAGCTTTACAATCCCGATCTGAAGCATAAGGGTTTCTGGTATTCGACCTCCGCTCAGAACTCGATCAGCGTAGACGGCTACAGTCAGGACCTGAAATATGAGCAGGATGTACCGGTAACTTATAAGGAGCCCATAAATGCCAGGTTCCTTGCAGGCGATAATTTCGATTTTATCGAGGGTAAGTTCCGCGGCGTTTACGCGGGCTGGAATTTCAAAAAGCACGGCACGAATGTGGAGAATTATTATAAGCTTGAAAAAGACGTTGTTATAGACGATGTAACCCACGATCGCCAGGTGATCTTCCTCAGGCACGAAGGCATATTCATCGTAACCGACATAATCGACAGCGCCGGCGAGCATAAATTTACGCAAAGCTGGCTTCTGGCTCCCGAGTTCACGCCCGGAATGGTTGATTTTAAGTACAATACTATCACCGCCACCCGTGATAACGGGGTGAGCCTGGTTATGTATCAGTCAGGCATCGGGAATATTGAATACGCCAAACCTTATGGCGTGATGGAAGAGGATCAGATTATCGGCTGGCTCGGAAAGGCTGTTGATGAAAAGACTGGAGAGTTCTCGCCGGCTGTAGATGTTTTGTGTGAGTGGAGTGGTACTGGAAAACAGGTGCTGATAACTGTAATCGTGCCTTACAATAATACGACGCCTGTTTCAGACTTTACGTCACGTAATAATGGTTTTGAGATGAAGCTTGCTGATGGCGGCAATATATCTTACCGTTACGGAAGTTCAAGCGGCGTGGAAGCCGTATGCCAAAGTGGAAACTGCATCCTTACCCTTAAAGAAGACAACGTTTTTGAAACAGATTCGCAAGGGAAAAAGGTGAAAGCTATAAAGCCCAATACCTTTAAATGGGAAAAAACTTCCCAGGGCGAAATGCCTGTCTACAATTGAGGTGGTGATTCCCTGTTAAACACGGTGAAAGTTGTTTTGTCCATATGAATGTTCGTTTTGTGTATTTTGTTGTGCTTTAATGCTGTTATAGTACGATTGTATTGTGCTAAAACGTGCAGTTATATAAAAAGGGCATTGTAAAATAATAAAGTTAGGGAAGCGAATGAACAGACGTGATTTTCTGAAAAAAACAGCGTTAGTCGGCGTTTCGGCCGCGTTGGGCGGATGTCTTGGACCCGTAGAATGGAAAAAAGATTCTAAACCGAACGTTCTTTTCATACTTGTCGATGATTTAGGGGCAAAAGACCTGGGCTGTTACGGGAGCAGTTTCTATGAGACTCCGAACATAGATGCTCTTGCTGCAGCAGGGATGATGTTTACCAACGCGTACGCCGCCAGTCCGGTTTGTACGCCAACACGTGCCAGTATTCAGAGCGGAAAGTATCCGGCAAGAATAGGTATCAACTTTATACTCAATGATGGGCTTAAGGACCCGAGTTATCCGCTTTGCCCGCCGCATTGTGAAACGGAGATGAAGCTTTCGGAAGTAACTCTTGCTGAAACTCTTAAAACAGACGGCTACAAGACATTTTTTGCAGGTAAATGGCATCTTGGTGAGGAAGAAAAATACTATCCCGAGCAGCAAGGCTATGACATAAACTACGGCGGTCACAAGGGCGGACAGCCGGGTAGCTATTTCTATCCCTACGAGAATGACTTTATGGATGGATATTTCAATGTGCCTGATCTTGAAGATGGTGAAGAAGGTAAATATCTTACTGATCATCTTACTGATAAAACCGTTGAGTTTATAAAAAATAATTCAGACAACAGCTTTTTTGCTTTCATGTCGTATTATTCGGTACATACTCCGCTTGAGGCAAAGCCCGATCTTGTTGAGAAATATAGACTCAAAGCTGAAAAAATGGGACTTGGCGGTGAGGTGCCTTTTGAGGTTGAGGAAAATGCCTGCGATGACTACAGAACACCAGAATTTGAAAAGATCTCTTACACAAGAACAAATCAGGCTCACGCCGTTTATGCAGCTATGATTGAAAGTGTTGACCAGAATGTCGGCAGGTTGCTTAGATGTCTTGAACAAGAGGGTTTGGCAGATAATACTGCTGTTATATTATTCTCTGATAACGGTGGACTCAGCACTCATACTCATCGTCCGCTCGAAAAAATGCCGACATCGAATTATCCGCTTCGGGCCGGTAAAGGCTGGCTCTATGAGGGCGGCATAAGGGAGCCTTTGATAGTCCGCTGGCCCGGCGTTGTTAAGCCCGGCAGTTACAATGATGAGCCGGTTATAAGCGTCGATTTTTATCCCACAGTTATGGATATGGCCGGCATAAAGAGTACGCCCCAAAAGCTCGACGGTGTGAGCCTGATGCCCCTTCTTACCGGCAGAAAAGAACTCGACCGCGATGCGATATATTGGCATATGCCTCATTATCATTCCTCAGGGGTTTGCCCATCGGGGGCGGTTCGCTGGAAAGATTATAAATTGATTGAATACTTTGAAGATAGTAGGGTTGAACTTTTCAATCTCAAAGATGATGAATCAGAGCGAAATGATATTTCAGGCAAAAGACCTGATATCGCGGCCCTGTTGAAAACGAAGCTTGAGAACTGGAGAAAAGATGTTAACGCAGCGATGCCGGTTAAGCAATAATGAAAGGATAATAATGGATAAACCGAATATAATACTTATAACATGCCACGATATTGGACAGCACTTAGGCTGTTACGGTGTAGATACTGTTTGCACTCCTGCGATAGATGAATTTGCTTCCCAAAGCGTTCGTTTCGAGAACAGCTTCTGTACCGCCCCGCAGTGCAGCCCCAGCCGTGCCTCTATCTATACCGGCAGGTATCCGCACAACAACGGTGTAATGGGATTGACGCATTTTAATTTTGCTTGGGACCTCAACCCCGATGAGAAACACCTCAACGGCTACCTTCAGGATGCAGGCTATACGACCGCCCTGATAGGCGTGCAGCATGAGACGCGATATCCCGAGAGAATCGGCTACGACTTCTTCAAAGCCGCCGGTGTTGATGCCTCCAGCGGAAAATTCGGTGAGCAGGACGGTTACGACGGCAATCCTCCCTGCGAGCTTATTGCTGAAGATTCCGCCGATTATATCAAACGGCACGGCGATTCGCAGAAACCGTTCTATTTGCAGATTGGGTTCTTCGAACCGCATCGTAATTTCGATTTTGGCGGTGCAAAGCCCGACAGCAGTAAAGGTGTTTTCGTGCCGCCTTATCTCGTAGATGAGCCTTCTGCGAGAGATGAATTTGCTGAGTTTCAGGGGGCTATAAAGAAGGTTGACACGGCGATAGGAAATATCTTCAAAGCCGTTGATCAAGCCGGACTGCGTGATAATACTATCGTGATCTATACCGCTGACCACGGCATACCGTTCCCGCGTGCCAAATGTACCCTTTATGATGCGGGGTTGCAGGTGCCCTTTATTATCCGCTGGCCGCAGAGAGATTGGCAGGGCGGCAGGGTGCAGGAAGAGATGATTTCCAATATCGATTATGTGCCGACTTTGCTTGATGCTCTTGGAATTGATGTGCCTGAAAATGTGCAGGGCAGAAGCTTTACCGGTTTGCTTGACGGTAGTGATTATGAGCCTAATCAGGAAATTTACGGCGAACTCACTTATCACGAATATTATGATCCAATGAGATGTATTCGCAACGCTAAGTATAAGCTGATAGCTGATTTTTCTTCGGCTCCTCTGATAATGAATCCATCGCAGACGTATCGTCCTAATACCATAACTGTAGAGCCGGAAGAGCCTTCATGGGCATATAATGATTATATACAGCTTTATGATTTAGAGAATGATCCTTACGAGCAGAACAATCTTGCTGATGATAAGAGTTTTGCGGAAATTAAAAAAGAGCTTTCCAAGAAACTGCTCAAATGGATGCATGATACAGATGATCCGCTTCTTAAAGGGGCTGTTACTTCACCGCACCATTTTAAGGCTATGGATTTACTTAAAAGTTAGACTGTTTCAATTGAATTTAAAGACCAATTAGTAACCATGACAGATAATTGTGATTTACCAAATATGCTTTTTGCTCCTCCCGGAGAATATATCAAGGATCATAGCCTGATTTTTGAAGGCGGGCGTTGGCACTTTTTCAGTATTTCGGGTCAAACTGGCCGGTGCTGGTTAGATAAGGGCAGCGAGGAAAGCATTTCCCACAGCAGCTCACCCGATCTGGTCAATTGGGTTATGCACGGTCATCCGGTCAAGGCAAGCGGTAAAGACGGCTATAATGATGAGCATATGGCTGTGGCTCCGCATGTCGTAAAAGCCAATGATGGTCTTTTCTATATGGCATATTCCGGTTGGCGGCATCCAAACAAACGCCCGAATTTCAATTATGAAGGCCATCTGGAAAGTATTTACATGGCTGTCAGTAATGATCTTTTCAATTGGAATATTCCCGAACATATTGAACCTTGCGGAATAACCGTAACTAAGGGTGAACCCATAAAGGGGCGTGATCCTCATTTGTTCTTTGATGCAAAGGATGAACGCTGGCTCCTGTACTATACCCGTCAAACAGATAATGCGCCGTTCTCTGTCGGCGTTGCTCAAAGCAGGGACCTCAATACATGGGAGAATATGGGCGATGCGATCGTTATCCAAAGCGGTGATTATATTTTTAATCCTTGTGAAAGCCCGTTTGTTTTGAAGCACCCCCTCAGCGGTAAATATATTCTTCTGCTCAATTGGGATTACAGCATAAGTGAGGACCCGTTAAGGTTTGATTCGCTTACACCGCTCCCTTTTAAGGCGGGTATTGTAAAAAACGAATATACCTGGGAAGGTGTGGGTGCCGGTTTTGCCAGAGAAGTAATAAGCCATAACGGCCAAAATTATTTCTCAGGAGTTTTGGGGCCTGATGGTTATTTCAAATTAGGTTTTACGCCTTTTAGGTGGACCGATGAATTTCTCGAATTGGAAATTTAATGAGTGTTTCATATTATAAATGCAGGATAAAAATGTTTTACAAACCTTACAGTTCCAGGCTTTTATATCTTCTTATTATATTAACCTGTTTATGCTGCTATGGGGCAACGACTTCTGAAATCTCGCATGAGTTTTTCGGCCGTATCGACCTGGAAAGAGCCGAGCTTTCCTCGGTGAAGACCGCTTACCTCTCCGGCGATCATGCCTCTGCCCTGGAAGGTTACAAGAATATCTTCATCGATCGTATGGCAGCTCTTGATCTGGGCAGTGCCGATGGCTTTTGGAGCCAGGGCGCTACGACCCAGTCTATGGCTTATTCGGGCACGATACAAATGGATGCCATGGGTACCGGCTACTGCACCGATAATATCGGTCTGCCGGGAAACGTCGAATGGTTTCCGCTTGTCGACTGTTATATTGATTTCGGACGCGACGTTTCCTCGATGCACTGGACGGGTATAATCCTCAAAGGCTATTTCAGCGGCAATGATCAATATCTCGTACGCTTCTGCGATTACTGGAACGATTTCGGCGTCAACTGGATGGCTCAGCGGCCGCCCAACGGCTCACCATATAGCGACACGCTTCATTGGGCGTGGAAATCGGGTTTATATCTCGCATGGCGGATCGATAATTTTATGCGGTTCTACGGCGCCGCGTGCACCTATGACCCTTCTGCGGCCAAAGCCTCGATAAGCGGGGAAGAGCTGGCAAATATTCTCAACCAGCTTGCTACGCTGGAAATTCCCGACCTGGCCGGTTTCAGGTACCCAAGCACGCCCAATCAGCAGGTGCTGTCGATACAGGCTTTGCTCAAGGCCGCGGCGGCAATGGAAGACTTCAAGGATGCGGATGATTGGCGAAGCTTTGCACTTATCAAGGCTCAGGAATACGTGACAGCCGGAAGCTATCTTGCCGACGGCTCCGATCAGGAGCAGTCGTTCAACTATAACGCCGGTCTTGTCGGTTCTGCCCAGCAGATGATCGACCTGATAAACCAGATAATGCCTGATGATCAGCAGGCACAGGACCTTGTTACCCAGCTTTCCGAAGTCAAAACATACCGAAGCCGTTTTCTGGAGATACTCAAAAGCCCGATAGGAAGCACTCCGGCAACCGGCACCTCGGCTATGAGCGTTCCCGCTGAATATACTCCACTCGTTTATGACGAATTTACTTCCGTTTATTATCCTTACGGCGGATATACGATGCTGCGTTCGCTCTGGCAAAACGATGCGCTGTATGCTTTCTTCAAGTCCAGCCGAATCGGTTACGGCCATTACGTTGAAGACGGCCTGCACCTGACGCTCTGCGCTTACGGCAAGAACCTGCTCATAGCCGGCGGCCCCAACAGCTACAGCGGCGAGGCCATCGACTCTTATTATCGTTCATCTTTCTCACGCAATACCATCGCCGTTGACGGCTTCGGCCAGAGTTCTCGCCAGGGAAATGAAATGCCCGCCGAGGGTTATCCCGAACCTATCGATGCATTGTGGCACAGCTCCCCGAATTTTGATCTTGCCGAGGGAAGCTATCCTTACGGCTACGGCGACAAGATAACTGATGTTACGCATAAGCGGCAATTGCTATTTGCAAGGCAATTGGATCTGTTCGTCGTTGTTGACCGTCTGTTAAGCTCTCAGGTTCATGACTATACGCTTACCTGGGGTTTTGATTCGATTTTCGATTCCTCGGATGTGCATTATGATAGCGCCGTCAAAAAACTTTACACCGATAAAACGAACTCCGTTAATCTCGCGATACATCATTTCACTTCGGCATCTTTATCGCCGACGATGTATTACGGCGATTCGGCTAATCTCAAAGGCTGGTACACACCCGTTTCCGGCCACGACAACAATATTGCCAAAGTCGATGCTCACCTCAATTGGAGGGGCTCAGGAAATCAGCAGGTGGTAAGTCTTCTCGATCCGCAAAGCTCTCAAAGCATAGATATCCAGACCATCACCCCTTATGACAACGGCTTCGATCTCGCCATGGAAAACGGCGCGTCTATGAGTTTTCGTGCTTCTGGTCAGTCGCAGACTTTCGATGTTATGGGTGTAAGCGTAGCGGCAAAAATGCTTGCCGTGCAGGATACCGGCGGACAGACTTTGAACGGTATGGTCCTTGCAAGCGGCGATTCTATAAGTATCGACGGACGCTCCTTCACTTGCCGCTATCAGGATTACGAATTCAGCTTTGACGGCAGTTCGCTCAGCATTACCGAAATAAAAGTTCCACAAACTTTCCGCTGGGAGGGTGAGGGCAGTCATATCAAGCCACAATATCAGCCGCAAGCACAACAGGGCAGCAGCGAGGCGATTTGGTGGAATATGGACGAACTGCAGGACCCGGCCTTCGAAAATTCTGCCGGAGCCTCTTATGCCGCGGTTTTATCCGGCGAACCTCTCTGGCAAGGTGATGCCGGGATAAGAGAAGGATGTTTTGATTTTGACGGCGCAGACGACCGGGTATCCATAGGTGATGCTTTTATGCCCGCCGCCGGGTCTCAGCCGAGAACTGTCGCCGTCTGGATAAGGACTGCCGATGGCGGCGATATCGTCAGTTGGGGGCAGAAGTCCGCATCAGCTCTCTGGTCATTAAGGATAAATGATGAAGGCAAAGTCGCAATAGATGTGCAGGGCGGCGAACTTATCGGACAAACTGATTTACTTGATGATAAATGGCATCATATAGCCCTTGTTCTTCCCCAGGCTAACACCGGCTGGCTTTCGGACGCTGTTATGTATATTGACGGAAAAAGAGAGCAGCCTGCTTTAGTGATCGATTATGAGGTTGCTACCTTAGGCAGCGGCGTTGTCATAGGAAGCGATGTTGACGGAATCAGTTACTACAAGGGTTTGCTTGATGAGGTATTGATAGCCGGGATCGAATTGACCGACGGACAGATAACGCAGTTATATCGAGGGGGCTGTGATTCTTTTGCCATGCCGTGCGGCGGATTGGTTTTCGATTCGCGCAAACGACTGATAGCGGATGTCAACTACGACTGCCGCATCGATATTCATGATCTCAGCTTGATCTCTGAGAGCTGGCTGGCAATCCAGACACCTTTTACCGCTGACCTCAACGCAGACGATCTCATTGATATGGATGACTATTCTTTGCTCGCTTCAAACTGGCAGAATATCTTGCCGCTATTGTGGTGGCCTTTCGATTCGTTTCAAAATGGCGTCGCTGAGGATATAGGCGTATTGGCTTTAAACGGCATTGCGGCAGGTTCGCCTGCTCTCGTCAGCCGGGCAGCGGATATGGCAGTAGCATTTGACGGAATAGACGACCGCATTACTGTAGCCTATTTTGATGGTGTTATCGGTTCCTCTCAGCGCAGCGTGAGTATGTGGATAAAGGTTCAGGATTGCGGCGGCCTGCTAAGCTGGGGAGATGCTGCCGGTCAGGTGTTCACCGTTGCCGTCCAGCAGCAGTACGGATTGCCCGGGACGCTCGCCTTGTTGGCTGGAACCGGATACCGTATTGGCAGAACGGACCTTCGCGACGGCCAATGGCATCATATCGCGGCAGTATTGCCCGACGATGGTTCCGCCGATGTTTGGGAGTCAAAGCTCTATGTTGACGGTGTCGAGGAGAGATACAGTTCTTTCAGAAGCTGCCGTGTTGATACTTCCCCCGGAATGTTGGTTGCCGGATCGAATATCTCAGGAGCCGATTATTTCACCGGTGCGATGGATGATATAAGAATTTATGACAGATCGCTCAGCTCTGAGGCGATCGCTAAGATTATGCAGGAATGATTTACTTTTAAGTAATGGAGACTTTTATGAAAACGCGTAGAGATTTTTTGAAGATGATGGGAGCCGCCGCGGCAGCTTCGGCATTGCCCGGCTGCATGGGTTCTGGTAAGCTTGCTTCTGCAAAAAGGCCCCCGAATATAATTTTTATTCTTGCAGACGACCTGGGTAATCACGACTTGAGCTGCTGCGGCAGTGAACTTTATCAGACGCCGCATATAGATACACTTGCTATGGACGGTATGTATTTCAGTAATGCACATGCAGCCTTCCCAACTTGTGCTCCAAGCAGGATGTCTATAATAACCGGTAAATACCCCGCACGTTTCGGTTGCTGGGGACACGGCGAGCTTGGCGGCGTAATTGAAGGTGATCTAAGCCTGCCTACAGAAGAAGTAACCTACGCTGAAGTATTCAGGCAAAATGGTTATCTTACAGGACATATAGGCAAGTGGCACTGCGGTGAAGAAGGACATATGCCGCAGGATCAGGGTTATGATTATGTGTATGGGGCAAATGATTTCTGCTGCATAGGCAGCTATTACTACCCCTTCCAGGCCCTTGAAAGACATCCCAAGGCACGCCTTGATCTCGATGATCTCGACGATGCCGATAAGGCCAAACATCTCACGCAGATACTCTCTGAGAAGGTGGTTGACTTTATCTGGGAAAACAAGGATAAGCCCTTTATGCTCGATTACTGGGACTATGCCCCGCATCATCCGCTTGAAGCCGACAGCGATAAACTGGAGAAGTACCGAGGGCTTATAGGTCCTGATTTTAAACAAAGAAATCCCGGCTACGCGGGCCTTGTAGAGCATTACGATGAGGCTGTGGGTAGGGTCCTCAAGGCTGTTGAGGATGCGGGTATTGCAGACAATACCATAATAGTTTTCACGAGCGATAACGGCGGAGCAACATACTGTTCCAACGATACCGGCAAATACAATGATATTCCGATTACAAATAATTATCCCCTTAGGGATGGTAAGCATAGTCAGTATTACGGCGGAACGCGCGTACCTGCTTTCGTAAGATGGCCCGGCGTAACAAAGCCAGGTTCGGTTTGCGACGAAAGAGTGATCGGTTTCGATCTTTATCCTACGATGCTCAGCATGGCCAGCATAAACGTTCCTGAAGATATTGCCGATAAGATTGACGGCAAAGATATTACTTCGCTTCTCAAAGACTCTGATGCTTCTCTTGAGCCGCGTGCTCTTCACTGGCTTCGTTATCCGCGCGCTGATCGCTACCATGAAGGTGTAGAAATGTCGAAAGGGCCATGCGGCTCGATACTCAAAGGCGATTGGAAGCTGGTTGAATTTCCTGTTACACTTTACGGACAAAAGCAGACCTTTGAGCTTTACAACGTGAGAGAAGATATTTCCGAGGAAAATAACCTCGCCGATAAAATGCCCGGCAAGGTGCAGCAGCTTAAAAAGGAAATGTATCAATGGCGAAAAGAGGTTGGTGCTCCTGTGGACAGCCGCCAGATGTACAATGAAGCTTTGAAGAAAATGGAAGAAACGAAGCAGAAATAATGAAAAAGTTGGACGAAAATCATGGTTTGAGTAATAAAAAACTCAATGTCATAATGATACTTGTCGATGACCTTGGCGCTACGGATTTGGCATGTTGCGGCAGTGACTTCTATGAAACTCCGAATCTCGATGCGCTCGCTGAAAAAGGAATGCGTTTTGTCAACGCCTGGGCTACCTGCCCAGTATGCTCTCCAAGCAGGGCAAGTGTGATGACCGGCAAGTATCCGGCTCGTTTGGGGTTGACAAACTTTATCGACCACTCCGGTGATTATCACCCCTCAAAAGGGTTTCTGGTAGACGCCCCTTATATTAAGAGTCTCGACCCCGGTGAATATTCGTTAGCTCGTATCCTAAAAGATAATGGCTGGAAAACTTTTCATGTTGGCAAGTGGCATCTTGGAGGCCGCCAATGCTGGCCTGATAAGCATGGCTTCGATGTGAATGTTGCCGGATGCCATTGGGGTATGCCGAGTAATGGCTATTTTAGCCCGTGGGGAATCCCGAATCTTGAGGATGGTCCTGAAGGAGAATATCTGCCTGACAGGCTCGGCGATGAAGCCGTTCGTCTGATAGAAGAAAATGCGGCTACAGGTAAACCTTTCTATCTTAATTATTGGCCGTATCTGGTACATGTACCTATAGAGGCCAAATCTGAAAAGATTGAAAAATATCGTCGAAAAGCAGAAGAAATGGGTCTGGACAAAATCAAGACGTTTGAAGAAGGTGCCGAATTCAAAATGGACAGCAAAAAAGGACAACCGATTAAACGCCGGTTGCTTCATTCTGATCCGATTTATGCAGCCATGATTGAAAGCCTTGATGAGAATGTAGGCAAAATTCTTGATGCAGTTGAAAGAACCGGTCAAACGGATAATACTTTGATTATATTCACTTCTGACAACGGAGGCCTTGCAACTGCTGAAGGTTCACCCACTTGCAATGCCCCCTATGCTGAGGGCAAGGGGTGGATGTATGAAGGTGGTACCCGTGAGCCGCTAATCATAAAACTGCCGGGTGTAACGACCCCCGGTTCTATTTCTGATTCTTATGTTACGGGTACGGATTACTATCCTACAATATTAGAGGCCGCAGGTCTTGATGCTTTGCCGACTCAGCATGTTGATGGTCGCAGCTTTTATGATGCTCTTTGTGGAAAGCCGTACCAAAGAGACGCGATGTTCTGGCACTACCCGCATTACGGCAATCAGGGTGGGGAACCAGGCGCATCTGTAATAGAAGGTGATTACAAACTTATCAAGTTTTTTGAAGATGGCCGTCTCGAACTTTATGATATTGTGAAGGATGTTTCGGAAACTAATAATATTTCAGAAAGCAATCCGGAAGTCCGTGACCGGCTTCATGAAATACTACTTGATTGGCAGAAAGACGTAGCTGCTCGTCTACCTGGAAAAAATCACGACTGGAAACAATGATATGATAATGAACCAGATAGAAAACCTTAAAATAATCCACGAAAAACTTGAGAACTGGTGGAACTTTGGACCTCAGTCTTCGCCGCTGCTGCTCGCTTCGGTGCTTAAGGACGATCATTCTCCGCTGCCTGATACCGATGACCTGAAAAAGTACTGGACGGACGTTGATTTTATAATTGAACGAAATATGAGAACCATTGATGCGACCAACTATTACGGCGTAGCGGTCCCGTTTCATTATATTGATTTCAGCGCTTCTGCCATGCCCTGTGCGTTGGGCGGTGAGATAGAGTATGTCAATAAAGATACGGTATGGTCCCATCCTGTCTTCGATAATATCGGGGATGTGCTTTCGGTCAGCCTTTCAGAAGATAACATCGCTTATTACGCCCAAGTCGAAGCCTTGCGTCGTTCCGTCAAACTTGCCAAGGGCCATCATTACGTAAGCAACTGGTCGTTCGGCGGTTTGCTCGATACCATCAGCGGGCTCTACGGTGCCGAAGAATTGCTTATGGATCTTGTGATCTCGCCGGATAAAGTTAAAGAAGCGGTCGATTATCTTCTTAAAATCTGGATCGATGAATTTAACAAGATCGCGAAGATGATAGAGGCCTGCGGCAACAGCGGCCACATTTGCAACTGGACGGGCATCTGGGCTCCGGGTACTACCTTCCCTATACAGGAAGATTTTGCGTATATGATATCTCCGGATATGTTCGGCGAGTTTTGCCTTCCGGCCGTGAGAAAAATGGTTGAAGCTATGGATTATCCGCTCTTTCATCTTGACGGTACGGGTATGCTTGGCCATTTGGATATGCTCCTTGGCATCGATAAACTAAAGGCGGTGCAGTGGCAGCCCGGCGCTGGCAGGGAACGACTGGATCAATGGTATGACGTTATCAGAAAGATACTTGATTCAGGCAAGTCGTGCCAGGTATTCGCCGAGCCCGATGAAATCAAACCGCTTGTCGATAATGTCGGCACCAGGGGGCTGCTTGCCATTGTCAAAAATGTTAATAACGAGCAAATGAGGGAGCTGGAAGAAATTTACGGCTGATCAAATATGAATAAGATTCTAAGATACGACAAACCTTCTTCTGACTGGTTCGAGAGGATGCCCATCGGTTGCGGCAGACTTGGTGCAATGGTAAGCGGCGAGCCTCTTAAAGAAACGATCCTTCTTGATGAGGAAAGTGTCTGGGCCGGCTTCCCGGCAGATTGGGATCATCCCGGAGCTGCGCAATACCTCGGCCAAATTCGCGATCTGATATTTTCCGGTCGTTACAATGAGGCCAGGGAACTTGGCCAGCAGCATATGACAGGCTTTTTCAATCATTACGGCACGCATCTGCCCGCCGGTTCGCTGCTCATCGAATACGATCACGGCAGCGGGGATATAAGCTCTTATCGCCGTGAGCTGGATATGGCCCGGGCCGTGGCAAAAGTCAGCTATGAAGCAGGCGGTATAAACTACAGCCGTGAGTATTTCGCATCGCATGTAGATGATGTTGTATGCATCCGCCTCAGCGGCGATAAGGCATCGGCTGTTAACGCGGCATTCTCACTGCAGAGCGAAAATCAGAATATCGAAATCGACTTCACCGGTAATTCTCTGCGAATGTTCTGCAAATGCCGCGATGGCGGTGTTGACCTTGTTATTGCTGTAAAGTTTGAGGTAGAGGGCGGCAGTTATAATGTTGCTGAAGGACGTTTCACGGTGAATGCCGCCGATTCTGTTATTATCTTTATAGATATACAGACATCATATCGCAGCAAAGAATACGCTGCGGCTGTCGATGAAAAATTTGAGGCACTCAAAGACAAGTCTTTTGAACGGATATTAAATGACCACAGTCTTGATTTCGGTTCACTGTTTAACAGGGTGGACTTTAAGCTTGAGGGCCCTGATTTGAGCGACTTGACTACCGGCGAGCGTTTTGAGCGTTTCCGCCGGGAAAAAGATGATCTCGATCTGATAACCAAATTCTTCGATATGGGCAGGTATCTGCTTATTTCATGTTCGAGGAGAGGTTCTCTTGCGGCTCACCTTCAGGGTGTGTGGAACGACAACAAGGCCGCGAATATGGGCTGGACGTGTGATTACCATCTCGATATCAATACCCAGATGAATTACTGGCCCGCTGAAGTCTGCAATCTTTCAGAATGTCACGAGCCGCTATTTGATCTCATCAAGGCTCTTGTCGAGCCGGGAAGAAAAACCGCTCAGATTCACTACGGCTGCCGCGGCTGGACCGCCCATGCCGTAACCAACC
Organism: Sedimentisphaeraceae bacterium JB056; assembly: GCA_044440125.1. GTDB lineage: Bacteria > Planctomycetota > Phycisphaerae > Sedimentisphaerales > Sedimentisphaeraceae > JBITAJ01. The sequence goes on from JBITAJ010000025.1 coordinate 49,356, forward strand.
TTTGGGGTTTTACCTCACCTGGTATATCGGAAAGATGGGCCTTTTTCCCAACGGGCGGTCTTTGGGCTGCACTGCATATGGTCGAACACTACCGCTTTACTGGCGACAGAAGCTTCCTTGAGCAAACTGCTTATCCTGTGCTTAAAGAAGCGGCTGATTTCTTTCTCGATTTTCTCGTTGAAGACCCTAAATGCGGCTATCTTGTAACCTGTCCGGCGACCTCGGAAGAGAATATATTCCAAACGCCCGACGGCCAGATGGCAAGCGTCTGCGCCGGCCCCACTTGCGATAACGTCCTCCTGCGTGAATTGTTCGGCTTCTGCATAGAGGCCTCTCAATTGCTTGATGTGGATAATTCGCTTCGTGAAAAATGGAGAGCCGCCGCAGACAGGCTGCCGCCCTTCATTATAACCTCTGACGGCAGGCTTCAGGAGTGGCTTGAGGATTTCGATGAGCCCGAACCCGAGCACCGCCACATATCCCATCTTCTCGGCGTCCACCCGTTCAGTCAGATAACTCCCGAGCATACCCCGCAGCTTGCCGAGGCCGCCCGCCGTGTTGTTGAGCATAAAATGACCACCAAAGGCTGGGAGGCAGTAGGCTGGAACAGATCGTGGAATATTAATATCTTCGCCGCCCTTGGACTTGGCGAAAAAGCGTATGACAATATTATGGGACTCTTTGATATAACGGCTTCGAGCCTGCTTACTTATCATCCCCCATTTGCCACTGCAGAAGAAAATATATTTGAGATGGATGGAAATACCGGTGCCACTGCGGGCATTGCTAATATGCTGTTGCAAAGCAATAACGGAGTTATCCATATTTTGCCTGCATTGCCGCAAAGCTGGAAAGCCGGCAGCATCAAAGGGCTCCGCTGCTGCGGCGGCTTTGAAGCGGACATATTCTGGAGCGAGGGCAAACTTGTAAAAGCAGTAATAAGATCGCTTCTTGGAAATGATTGCAGCCTCAGCTACAAACAAAAGCGGATAAACTTTAAAACTCAAAAAAATAGTGAATATTTAATTAACGATAAACTAGAATTAATATGATTTTACGATTAGAAAGGTTATTGAATTGAAGTACATAAATATTTTTCATGCTAATTTGAATTATGCATATCTTACGCCTGATATGTACGAATTTGTGATTCGTACGGCTTATGAGATGACCATTGATACAATGCGTGAGGTTTTCCCTGATACGCAGTATGTATTTGAGGCTTCGGGTTATACGATTGAGCAGATGGCATTCAAGACGCCTGATGTGCTCGAAAAGCTTAAAGCGGCTATTTCAAGCGGTCAGTGTGAGTTTATGGGTTCACCATATGCACATCCTATGTTGCCGAACTTTCCTAAAGAGGATGGCGATTGGTCATTGAAGTTCTCAAACGATGTGTATGATAGGTATCTTGGTATGCGTCCGAAGAGCTTCTGGAATCCTGAATGCGGCTGGAGAAGCTATGTTCCACAGCAGGTCGTTGATGCTGGTTATGAGAATCTTGTAGGCGATTTCGAGGCATACAGTATTGCCAAAAAGCCTGACGGCACTCCGCAACGCCCGGAAATATATGAAGTTGAATACACCGAAGAGAAGAAATTCTACAATTTCGGGTCAAGATATGATCTGCCCGGTGATGAAAAAGCATTGCATTTCCCATTTGCAAACACTCAGGGAGTAGAGGGAAAGCTTAAAACATTCCTTAGAAGTGACAGGGTTTGTCAGTTTGGTGTTCGCTACTTCATGGATATGGAGGGCTACAGTCTTGATGAGTATATGGAGCTTATCAAGAAGTATTCACAGCAGAAGGAAGGCGAGCCGGAAGGTGCATTGGTGATATTTGCTGATGATGCCGAGTATATAGGCACTAACGGTTGGTTTAAGCTGAAATTTATGAATCAGCCGGATAATGTTTTTGAGGCTGTAGAGACAGCACGTCAGAAGCTGATTGATCTGATTACCGAATGTAAGAAACTTGGCGAGTTTACAACATTTAATGATGCATGCAGTAATCTGCCGACTATCGATGAAACATTGTATTTTGATGATGATGCGGCATGGCATGGTGCACGTGCTTCTGTTTGGGCTGAAACACCAATGGCAAGATTGCTCCGACCTTGGCAGGATCTTGTACGTGAGAAACTTCTCGATGCTGCGGATCTCAGCGAGGAAGAAAAAGAGATGGCCTGGTATCATCTGACCAACTCATACAATTCAGATGGTCAGTGGCCTCCAACTTTGCCGCAGGCTCCGCATATCATTCATCCATTCAATTACGGTTATTGTTTTGATAATCTGCTTGCCGCGGAAATGATCGTTGGTGGTGTTGACCGCTCAAAACTTACTACTGACCCGATTGTTACGCTTAAGGAAATCCTGACTATCCAGCAGGATCTGGTGCTTGCTAAGGCAGAAAAAATAATGGCTGAAGGCGACCCGCAGGAAAAAAGTGATGCAGCTAAGGCAAAGAGTATGGTACTCAAGTCGAGAAACTATGACAGTATCATTGAAGGTGGTGCGAAGGTGCTTTACGCATCGGAATATACTGTAAGGGCTGAAGCTCTCGCACAAGCCCGACGACTTGTTGGTGGTGTGAAGATTGAAGATGTATCGCAAAGCATGAAAAAGTAATACGAAAAACAAGAGCGGCTTTATCAAAATATGGTAAAGCCGTTTTTTATTACCATTTTTAGTGTTTTTCAGATTTATATTTGAAAATTTCTTGAAAAGACAACCATACCTGCGGATTAGATGAAAGACTCATTAAATTCTAATAATACTTGTTTATAGTACATGCCTATGCGGTCTTATTACAAAATATATTGATAATTTTGGCAAGGCTGTGTATATTAATAAAGATATTGACTCAAATTGTTTAATTCAGTATTAAACTTATAGATCAAAAAGGTTTGTTTTATAAGTTGAGTTGGTGGATATTGAAATAGTTAGTTCTATGTTAACTGACGTAGATGAATAAAAACAATGTTTTGATTATTTGAATGATATTTTAATAAATTATAAATTGGCAGAGTAAAAATGGAAAAAACAAAAAGAATGAACAGGTTAGTTGTATTATTTACTGTCTTTTTCTTTGCAATACAAGTTGCCTTTAGTGCCGATAAAGCACCTAAATACATATTCTTGCTTATTGGAGACGGCATGGGAACGAATATGCGTACTGTTGCCGACTCTTATTATCAAAGCAAACAGCTTTGCTCTGGAGTTAAAAAATCAGAGCTTCAAAAGCTTGAAATTAATGATATGCCCTTTACTGGTAATATGACGACCTTTTCCCTGAATTCAGACATCACAGATTCAGCCGCCGCAGTTACAGCGATGTCAACCGGCTATAAGACGAATAATGGGATGATAGGAGTCGTAGGTGGTAGTGATTCAGTTGAAACAGTGGCTGAATATGCGAAAAAAAATGGCATTAAAGTGGGTATTTTGTCTTCTGTTTGGCTCAATCACGCAACTCCGGCCGGTTTTTATGCACATCAGGATTCCAGGTATAATTATTATGAGATTGCCGAAGAAATAGCAAGTTCTGGTTTTGATTTTTTTGGAGCCAGCGGTGTTAAAGATCCCGAGAAAGGCGATAGGAATATATACCAGCTTGTGAAAGATAGCGGGTATACAATAATTGATTCACCGCGAAGTACATCTGAAATCCAGGATATAGACGGTAAACTTTGGCTTTTTGATAAGAATTATCCTAATCTGCCGTATGAAATTGATGGCGAAGATTCGGTTACTTTGGCTAATTACACTGACACATGCATAGAGCGGCTCTATAATTCAATCGGTTTTTTCATAATGGTTGAAGGTGGAAAAATTGATTGGGTTTGTCATTCAAACGATCTTGCTTCCGCTATAAAAGAAACATTGGCTTTTAATGAAGCTTATAAGGTTGCATATGAGTTTTATAAGGAGCATAGCGAAGATACATTGATAATTGTTGTCGCAGATCATGAGACCGGAGGCCTGAACTTAGAGAACAGTAAGATTGATATAAATAATTTTGCTTCATTAATTGATGGACAGTCAGGCTCTGATGTGAAGTTTCAGGAGTTGCTGAAACAGCTTGAGAATGACAAGATTGACAATGAGGCAGCTTTTGAAAAAATGAGAGATTTTTTTGGATTGGAGAAAATCACAGAATCTGAAAGAAAAACAATTGAGCAGGCGTATATGAAGGGCGGAACACAGAGCGAAGATTTCTCATACGGCAACAATCACAGCATAACGATAGCTTGGACCCAATTGCTTGCAAAGCGAGCAGGTATCCAATGGGATACTATGTCTCATACATCGACAACGGTTCAGATTACGGCTATAGGCGTAGGTGCAGAATATTTTGCAGGCAATATTGATAATACCTGCTTAGCAAGATACATCAAGGATTTTATAGAACAGTCACGATCTGAACTTGAATCGCAAGATTAGAGCAGTTTTACTTCTCTTTATTGCCCATTTATAAATTTTAAGGGTTCAATCCCACCTCTACAACTGCGTAATGTTCGTTGCCATCATCAAATAGATGTATTTTGTTGTCATGTTGTTTATTATTATCAACCATTACGCTTCGTGTGTTCCAGGTGTCGCTTCCGGTCTGAATGATTCGTATATGGAAGAACGTGTTTCGATAGCAATAATGCAGAGTATATTCGTTCCATTGTTCAGGGATCAGTGGTGAAAAAGACAATGTGTTTGCTTCGACTTTAAGTCCCAGCAAGTGTTCAACTGTGAACTGATACATCCATCCTGCTGATCCTGTGTACCATGTCCAGCCTCCTCTTCCTTCATGTCCTGGTGTTGAATAAATGTCTGCCGGCATTACATACGGCTCTACTTTATAGACAGATGCTGTTTCTGCTGAAGCCGATCGTTTTATAGGATTAAGCATTGTGAATAATTCCCAGGCTTGTTCGATTTTACGGCTGCGGGCAACAGCGATGGCCGCCCATATTGCCGCATGTGTGTATTGCCCTCCATTTTCACGAACACCCGGTATATACGCCCGAATATAGCCAGGATCCATTTCTGTACCATCAAAAGGCGGGTCTAAAAGATGGATTGTTCTGGTTTTAGGATCTATTAATCGTTTTAACGCTGACTCTAATGCCTGTTTGGATCTGGCTGGATCAGTAGCCCCAGTGAGTATAGACCAGGTTTGCGGAAGCAGATCGATACTGCACTGGCTGTTGACTGAAGAGCCAAGAGGGCTCCCATCATCAAAGAAGGCACGTAAGTACCACTCTCCATCCCATGCGTTCTGATCTATATTCTGCTGCAGTTTCGCAGCCTCATCTTGACACTTCTTTACAAGATCATTATCTTCTCGCAGCTTGGCGATATCCGTGAATGAATGCAGAATGTCGTAAATGAAAAATCCCAGCCAAACACTTTCTCCCTTTCCCTCGCAGCCTACACGGTTCATGCCGTCATTCCAGTCGCCTGCACCAATGAGAGGTAAACCATGAGCACCATAATTTATTGCATGATTTATCGCACAAACACAGTGTTCATAAATTGAGCCAGATTTCTCTGAAACTTGCGGCATCCCATAATGGCTTTCCTCTCCAGGCTCGAGTTGAGCGGCTTCGAGGAATGATACCTGTTCATCAAGTATGCCTGTATCTCCGGTTGCTTTAATATAACGGCAAGTTACATAGACAAGCCAGAGATAATCATCTGAAATTTGTGTTCGAACGCCGCGTCCCGTTGGCGGATGCCACCAGTGCTGCACATCTCCCTCGATAAACTGTCTGCTTGCGCACAATAGTATCTGATCTCTGGTAATCCAGGGACACTCATACAAGAAAGCGAGAGAATCTTGCAGTTGATCGCGGAACCCAAAGGCGCCACCGGACTGATAAAAACCGCTGCGTCCCCAAACACGGCAGCCTAAGGTTTGATACAGCAGCCAGTGGTTGACAAGCAGATCTACAGAAAGATCAGGCGTCTCTACATAAACTCTGCCTAAATCTCGTTTCCACTTATCCCAAACCTCTTCAAGAATATGCCTTGCTCCGTCAACGCCGCTGCTTTGTGCCAGAATTGATCTTGCATGCTGTTCGTTGTCTGCACCTCCAAGCATGAATACTAATTGTACTTGTTCTCCTGGGGGTATTTCTACGAATGTCTGTATCGCAGCGCATGGGTCTGTCCCGGCACCGACCTGATTTGACAGATTCACTCGTCTCATTGCTTCGGGCGAGCTTAGTGAACCGTTACGTCCAATGAATTCTGTCCTTGAGGTTGTTAGGGTTCGAAGCATATGACTGCAATTGAAGAATCCGACGCATGTGTTAAAGTCGGCTTTATAGGTGTTGCATGCAAAAATAGCACCGGTTTGTGCATCAAGTCGAGTTACTACATTCATTGAGTTTCTTGCCCGGCTTTCTCCAAGTACCCATTCTACAAAACCGGTCAAACTCAACTTTCGCTTACGGTTTGAAAGATTGCGAAGCGTTATGTTTGTAAGTTTTATAGGCAACTGTGCGGCCGTGTAAGTGAACGTTTCAGAAAAGATATCATCTTCTGTATGCTCAAAAGCGGAATATCCTAATCCATGTCGCGATACATAAGAACCTTGGTTGTTTACTGGCCAGGGCATTGGCGACCAGAATCTTCCGGTTTCCTCATCACGTATGTAAAAGGCTTCACCGCTAATATCACTTACGGCATCATTGTACCAAGGTGTCAGTCGGAATTCGTGTGCATTTTTGAACCATGTGTAAGCACTGCCGGATTCACTGACTACAGAACCGAAATTAGGATTGGCCAAAACATTAACCCATGGAGCAGGAGTTACAACTCCTGGTTTAATCATTGTTACGTATTCCCTGCCGTCAGGAGTAAAGCCGCCCCAACTATTAAAGTAGGCAAGCTCTCGTTCAGGAAGTTGTTTTTCCTGAGGTGTCATTTCCTCGGCGTTGCGTGACGGTTTGAAAATAGGTTGGTCAGGTTGCGGCAGAGTATAGCGGTCAAGATGCTCGGATAATGTTCCAACTCGGTCGCTGAGAACTATTCTGCTTACGGCTTTAAGCAGCATCCGATCATCTTCGGTTACTTGATCCATATTCCTTACAAATATGCCTGCCGGTTGATTTAGGGCTTTAGCTTCAAGATTTACATTTATCAAACCGATAATTGCATCCATGAGCGTTTGCCTGTATCCTGAATATGCTTCACATAGAATGACCAAATCTGTTTTTAATCCCTTGCATCGCCAATACGCATGGGCTTTAATGACCTGAAGTACAAGATCGAGACCTGAAAGATCTGAAACTCTAAGTAATACGATAGGCAGATCGCCCGATATACCGTATGCCCAGAGGTCTGATTGTCCCTTCCTGTTGCGGGCTATCAAGCTGGCGCGTGCACGTAAATGAGGGTTTGCATATATCAAAAGCCCTGCGAGCTGACTGAATAGCTGACTGTCGGCTTCTTTAATCTGTAGCTGATGCAGCATTACCTGACTGTTTGTCCATGCAAGCTCAAACACGCGGTCGGCAAGATGACGGTCATAATATTTGTCAATAAGAGATAACGCTTTTGTGCTGTTTTGTTCAAGACCCCAGATGGCATCCAGTGTTATTGATTGACCAGGTCCTAAGTGTATTTTATGGCGAACGGACATAACAGGATCCAATACCGCTCCGCAAGTATCTGAGAGCTTTCCTGATTTCTTCATTGCGGCAGGATATTCGTTGGTCTGGCAGCGTCCGATAAAACGACAGCGGTCTGTCTCGAATGAAACCTTTTTAGATTCACCATCATGAACTGTCATGCCGTGGAAAAATACCGGCCATTTTTCATCCGGTGATTTGGGCCTGCGAAAACTTAGAACGGCATCCTTGTCACGAATTAACTCTGTCTGGACAAATAATCCCTGGAATGCGGGCTGTTCGCCGGCATCGATACCATCAAGAAGGACAACTTCGCTAAAGCTCGTTATCTCGAGATTTCGGCTGTGTCCGGCAAGATTTGTGATAGATAATCTTCGTAGCTCTACATCGTCCTCAGGAGAGACTGCTACTCGAGTTTGAGCCTTGACTTTGTTTTTGATCAGTTGGAATTCGGCCGCTCCCTGTGAGAAGGTTACATCATAGCGGTCTGGTTCTTTGCCGCAAGGCTGAGCCGTTGCAGACCAGTATTCTCCGGTATCAACATCTCTGATATATAGAAATGTCCCCCAATTGTCCTTTGTCGCATCTTCCTGCCAGCGTGTTAAAGACAGGTTTTCCCATCTGCTTGAACCGCTGCCGGCAGAAGTTATCAATACGTGGTATCGGCCATTGGAAAGCAGATGAACATCGGGTACGGGCATATCGGCTCGTGTAAATGTTCGTAGAGCGGCTACTGGAGGTTCTGCCTGGCCGTTTTTCTCATGCTTTTCTGACGCAACTCCAACTCTTGAGTGAACTTCAACGACAGGTACGCGTTCTTGCAGAAGCAGCAGTGAAGCATTAATTCGTGGATCGCTCTGGAACCGTTTCTGCATAAGCCCGCCCATCAGGGCATTATTGAGTGCAAGGAAGCTCATTCCGCTATGGTGCGACATGTAAGAGCGTACGACAGCAAAACTTTTTTCGTGCGGCACTCTGTTACGAGTATAATCTATAGCTTCATAGAAACCATATCGTCCTTGAAATCCCAGTTCATCCATCTTTTGCAGGTTTCGGCAAGCATGTACAGGTTTGACCATCATTGCCAGAGCTGTTGCGTAGGGTGCTATTACAAGGTCGTCTTTCAGGCCGCGTTTGAGCCCCATTCCAACAACGCCGAAACCTCTGTATTGATATACTTTGTTAATGTCAATCTGGTTGAAACACGACTCAGATATTCCCCATGGGACTGAGTATCGCAAACCATGGTTAATTTGACATTGCACCGCCTGATTGTAAGATTCATGGAGCAGTGTTGCTTCGTAAGAGGGCATGAAGAGTAGCGGCATTAGGTATTCAAACATTGAGCCGCTCCATGATATCAGAACTTTGTTCTTGCCTATTGGAACTAATTGGCGTCCAAGGCAGAACCAGTGATCTATCGGAAGTTGTCCAAGAACAACACCGAGGAAACTGCATAGTCTGGCCTCTGAAGCCAGCAGGTCATAATATCCCGGATCGCGTTGATTGGTTTCGAGATTGTATCCGATTGACAGTAATCGGTGGGAAGGATCATACAAAAAGCTTACATCCGTTTCTGATAGTTCTCGGCAGCGATACTGCAAGTCTTCCAAAACCTTAATACGCTCTGTTGCGCGTTTACAAGCTAATTCTTCGCTATTAACGTTTGTTGATGAATCGCTTTTCAGATTAGCTAAAGTAAATAAGGTTGGTATCTCATTTTCAAAACGTTTGTTCTTTGGGTTAGTTTGAGTACTGTCTTCCAATTCAAGCCATGGTGCCATGTAAACAATATCATTTTGTATGTCTCTGCATTGGTTTCGAAGTGTTCGTATCCAGAAGTGTGATTCACTGTTTTGAGGCACAAGAGACTCGAATTCTGTTACTATCAGTCCGAGGGATGATAGGCCGCTGTTTATCTCGGAAAGCGCAAATAGGGATTGCAGTGATTTGATCTGTAATGATATTTCTTTTTGAATACGATTAATTTCAGAGTTGCCAAGCCGACTGCGTTTGTTTTTAAGTTCTGCCTGCAATTCATCGAAAAGTATTTGAGTTGTATCATTAAGCCCTTCCAGCCATTTTTCAGATAGAATTGGTTTGTTGATTAGTTCTTCAAGGCCGCCGCGTAATGCTATCAGTGAGCCGGTCAGATTGCCGCTGTCGGCAGTTGATATGTATCTTGGGTGAAATGCATGGAGTGTCCTTGTGTCGTACCAGTTATAGAAATGACCGTGGTATCTTGGCAACTCTTCCAGAGTCTTGAATGTATTTGATACATTTTCAATTAATTTTCTTTCTGAAATATAACCAAAATCACATGCAGCAAGATTACTGGCAAGAGCCATTCCTATATTGGTAGGTGAAGTGCGATGGGCCTGACCTATGGAATGCTCTTCCTGGAAGTTGTCCGGCGGCAGCCAATTATTTTCCTCATTGACAAACTCGTCAAAGAATGACCATGTACGCCTTGCTGTTTTTCGAAGAAATAGCTTTTGCTTTTTAGTCATTTCCTGTTCTACTGGTGTGGTAGGACGGCTGAGTCGCCAAAATATTAATGGTGATAAAAACCATTCGACAAGTAGTACTGCTTCAATAACCAGGCCATCAATTCCACCTGGATATTGATGTATGTTGAATTGATTAGACAACTCGGCCAGGGCCGGAGTCTTTATCAAAGCAATAGTGAAAGCTATGATTGCAGCGGCAAAAGGGGCAATCCACATGGCTCTGCATATTCCAGTCAGAGTGTTGTCTGCCTTCTGTTCCGCATCGGAAGAGGTTTGCCATTGAAGCATATATTTTCGGCTGAAAAGTAAACGCCATGTTGTCAGAAAGATAGCTTTTAGGTAAACATACGAAATGAATGGTATCTGAATAAGGTCTAATATATCTATGGCCCATATTCGTGATTCCTTGCGGGTTGCATGTTGGGTATGGGTAGCCCATCTCAGATGTTTAGGCTTAAAAGCTAACGCATGGATTGATTTGAGTAAATCCGGTAGGAAAAAGACTGTTATAAGTGATATCATCCAGCCCAATGATGCGTCTACTGGCAGAAAACAGCCAATAAAAAATGCAGCAAGAAAAGCCAGTGGCACAATTGTTCTTCTGAGATTGTCGAATATCATCCACTTGCATAGTATGCCGAGCGGATTCTTATAAGTTTTTCCATTTGCATCTGGTACTCTTGATAGAAGCCATCTTGCGATTTGCCAATCACCTCGTGCCCATCTGAAACGTCTGCTTACATCTGCCAGATAATGAGTAGGATGTTCTTCAACAAGCTCAACAGTATTTAAAAAGCCGCACCGATTATAACAGCCTTCTATCAAATCATGACTTAGTATACGGTTTTCAGGAAATCTCTTGCTCAGAACAGCATCAAATGTTTGAACATCGTATATGCCTTTTCCAATAAATTGGGAATGTCCGAATAGATCCTGATAAATATTCGATACTTCACGAGTATAAGGGTCTATACCTACATCACCGGCAAACAGGCGGGCAAACAATGATTGACGTGAATTGGAAAGATTAGTGGCTAATCTGGGTTGAAGCATGCCGTAACCACGGTCGACCCGATTGTGTTCGGGGTCAATATGCGGCTGATTTATCGGGTGGGCCAAAGTTGCAGCCATCTTCAATGCAGATTGCGGTGGAAGAGAGGTGTCGCTGTCGAGAACGATTATATTGCGTACACTGCGAAGCTCTTCAATATTTCCCTCAATTGTAGTAAAAGGTTTGCTGTTGCCTGTTTTGATGAGATGATTGAGTTGGCTGAGTTTGCCGCGTTTTCGTTCATAGCCCATCCAGCATCCTTGTGATTCATTATATTGTCGAGGCCTGTTTAGAATATAAAATGGAGTATGACCGTTGCCTGAATATTTTCGGTTCAGTCGCTGTATGCCATCTATAGCAGACTTTAGCAAGTGCTCATCTTCGGCCATTGTTTCTTTCGGCGCATCTGGGAAGTCAGTAAGTAGAATCATCAGAAGGTTATTGTCTCGGTTGGCCAGATATCTAACTTCCTGTTGCTCGATCAGCTTTTCTACTGTCTGCATGGATGATAATAAAGTTGGTATTACTACAGCTGTACGATGTTCATCTGGTATGCCTTTTGAGAAATCCAGTTTTAGCATGTTGCAGGGAGGGACTATAAGTGTAACAAGCCAGTTTATTATTGATAAAGCTGATCTTGATGCTACTATTACTACGCTTATTAAACCGACTATAGGTAAAATAACTGAACTTAAATCTACAAACTTCAAGAAAACTGCGGTGATAAGAATTGTTAAAACAGTTAAGGACAGTAGATATACCGGTAATGCTGTTTTTTTCAGATTACGGCATATTTGTTTGCCAAAACTTGGTTTATAACCAATTCGTTTTTCCAATTTCTCTCTTCCATCGCCGATAAGAAAATAGCTTACGGTTTTCTCTCGTTGTTCATTTTCAACTGAACGAGCTTTTTCTTCAGCCAGTTTGATTGCAGCAGCAGCTACAGTTTCTTCTTCACAGTCACAACCTCGTGCAAGTTCCTCAACCTGATGACGACAGATATCGCGGGAATGAAAGTCCATTTTAGCATATATATTGCATGGGTCCTTTTGCAAGGTGGATTCAATTATGCTTAGAGATTCAACGAAATTTTTCCAGTCTATAGTCCTGAGATTTCTTAAGCTCGTAATGCTGTTGCCTATTGATACCTGATCGGCTGCCTGATCTTGACTTTCTGCCTGTTGTATGATTTCAAGGGTTTGTCCTCGTTCGGCCAATTCCTGCTCTATCCAGTTTATGACAAGACCAAGTGACGGGTGTCTTCCTTGAAGCTCGGCAGTCAGTTCCGCCAGGAAAGGAGCTACAATAGGGGGATTGGAGTGTATGAATTCCGCCAGAACCATGATCAGGGATTTGGGCTTTTTCTGGATTATCTGTATGAAACGTTGTGACCATTCCAATGCAAGGCTGCAATGCATACGCCGCCATGATATTCGATATGATACGCGTCTTAAGTTTTCCATAAGGGCAAGATCTATCATCAGCGGCATTGCCCAGAGCTCACCAATTTTGAGAGGATGGACGGACTGAAAAGCTTGAAGGAAAAGCGAAATGTTTTCAATATCAACCCTTCCATCGGTATGCGATACCAACTCCAATGCTAAGTCGTATAAACGTGGAAGACCTTTGCGGTGGCCAGTACCAAGACGCGGGAGTTGCTGGCTGTATTGAGGAGGGAAATTGAGACGAATATGATCAATCTGCTCTTCTATGAGATAGTAGTTGTCAAGTAACCATTCCGCACCAGGGGATACTGAGCGATTTTGGCTAAGAGCTTTTGCGACATCTTCATAGGACTTCTTTATGATCTCAGCGTTTTCGTTGAGTCTGCGTAGCAGTAGCTCAGGACCTTTTCCTGTATCCAATATTTGTGTTGTTGCCAGAGACCTCGCATGGCTTTCCAATTGACCGGAGCTGAAAAGTTCTTCACGAAGCGGCGGTTCCGCCTCTTTAATTCCTATTAGCGGTACGCCAGATGTGTCGTCGGAGATGTCCCTGACTGATTGCATTAATTTCCCTCCAAAATGGATTTGCGAAATCTAACTTATTCTCCTACAAACAAGTTAAATACCAATATAACTTATATTTTTTACAAAGTCAATCATTAAAAACTAAAGTGGCTGGTCTGATCCAAGTATAATATGCTGCATGGATTGAGATACTTTTAATATGTTTTTTAAAGTATCCTTAATACGGAGATTGGGTTTGGTTTTCAGTCTTGAAGAAGGCTGAATATTGCGTTAATTATGCCAGTATTGCCTCATTTTCAACAGTTTTTATGAAATTTTGTTGATTTACACATTATTTTTGTTATTATTCTGGCTCGTTTTATTATGCCTGCGGGAAGTTTTGCTCCTGCAAACGGCGTAATTTATATAAAAAAGGGCTTTCCCGCCCGTAAGCAAGACCTCTTTTGTATGGAGATTTAACTATGGGAAATTATTCAGGGCCTAAAGTAAGGCTTAGTCGTGCACTTGGCGTGCCAATTGCAGAAACACCAAAACACGTTAGTCCTCGCAAGACAACTCGTCCTGGTCAGCACGGTTTTCGTCGTGTAAAACCAACTCTTTACGGCACACAGCTCAAAGAGAAGCAGAAAATTGCTTGCTACTACAACCTGCAGAATAAGCAGCTCCGTCGTTATATGAAAATGGCAGAAGCTTCAAAGCAGACAACAGACAGGGCTTTCCAGGTGCTGCTTGAGACAAGGCTTGACAATGTTGTACGTCGTCTTCGTTGGGCAAGAACTATCTGGCAAGCACGTCAGATGGTGACTCACGGCCACTTCCTTGTGAACGGTCGCAAGGTTGACCTTCCTTCTTACAGGGTTAAGGCTGGCGATGTTATCGAAGCTAAAGAACGCAGCAAAAAGTTTGTTACTGAAGTTATTGAGACAACAAAGTCTATGGGCTTTGCTGTACCTGAGTGGCTTGTTTCTGACGAAGCTACCCTCAAGGCGACAGTTACAAGACTTCCACAGTTCGAGGAAGTACGTCTGCCGTTCGATGTGGACTTCACAAACATTATCGAATACTATATGCGATAATTGGTTCGATTATGATCGAAATACAAAGGACGCTTGCGAAAACAGGCGTCCTTTTTTTATTTTAAATTATTCATCCTTACAGTTACTTGTTAATATGTGGCAGTAATTGGATAATTTGTGTTTTTGATAGGAATAGATATGAAGAAGCCGAATGTTATTTTTGTTTTTGCTGATCAATGGAGAGCTCAGGCAACCGGGTATGCGGGCAACAACGTTGTGAAAACGCCAAATCTTGATAAACTTGCTGCCGAAAGTGTGAATTTTACGAATGCAAGCTCAGGTTGTCCAGTATGCACACCTTACAGGGCTTCTTTTCTTAAAGGCCAGTATCCTCTTACAACAGGCTTATTTGTAAATGATGTCTCAATTGATACTGAGACTATGAGCATTGCTCAGGCATTCAAAACCGCTGACTATGATACTGCCTACATAGGTAAATGGCATGTAGATGGTCATGGAAGAGATGGGTATATACCGCGTGAGAGGCAGCAGGGGTTTGACTATTGGAAAGTGTTGGAATGCACCCATGATTATAATAATTCCTATTACTATGAGGGTGATTGTGATCTGAAACGCAGATGGGATGGATATGATGCCTTTGCTCAGACTGATGATGCCCGTAATTATATCCGTCAGCGAGAGAGTGATTCACCGTTTTTCATGGTTCTCTCATGGGGTCCGCCTCATGCACCGCTTGATACCGCTCCAAAAGAATATCGCGACATGTACAAACCGGAGGATATACAGCTTAGGCCTAATGTTCCGGTGGAACTGGAGGAAAAAGCAAGAATTTGGCTTTCCCAGTACTATGCCCATTGTTCAGCACTGGATAAATGTCTGGGGGATCTGCTTGATACACTGAATGATACCGGGATAGCCGATGATACTATATTTGTATTTACGTCCGATCATGGTGATATGCTTGGAAGTCATGGGTTTGAAAAGAAGCAGAAGCCTTGGGAGGAATCCATACGGGTTCCATTTTTACTGCGATTGCCGGCTAAATTCGGAGTTGATGCTAAGGAGTGTGATGCTCCTGTTGATGCACCTGATATAATGCCGACATTGCTTTCACTGTGTGATATTGAAGTTCCTGAATCAGTAGAGGGATATGATTATTCCGATTATATTCAGGGCAAAGGTGCCGATCCATCTGGCGGAGCCTCTTTTCTTGCCTGTTATCATTGTTTTGGGCAGTGGCGAAAAGGCATGGATGGTGGATTTTACGGCATAAACGGTCGCGAATATCGAGGAATCAGAACTAATCGCTACACTTATGTAAGAACGCTTGATGGGCCGTGGCTTCTGTATGATAACCAAAAAGATCCGTATCAGTTGACGAATTTAATTGATGATGAAGACTTCTCGGATGTCAGTAATAAACTTGATTGTGAATTGGACAGAAAATTAACGGAAAGAGGCGATGAGTTTCTGCCCGGCATGGAATATATACGCAAGTTTGGTTATGAGATTGATGAGTTCGGCACGGTACCGTATTGATTAGGCAGGGAAAGTCGAAGTCTGATACGACCTTATGTTATGATTATGGAATTGCATAATTATGGTGAAAATTAATCCAAAAAACACTTGCAAAGGCGTTTGATATCTGTAAAATACGCCAATCTACTGACTAACGGAGTAGAGCTGTGCAAAACAGCGTGGGGCCGATTGTTACGCGACGTATTCGGTTCAGGCTTCAGTCAGGGGCGATTCTGCCTGCCTCAAAGCAGGCTTCGCGTCAGATTAATATGGTTATATTCATTTTACCGTTCGGTAAATTTGAGAAGATATGATTGCCCGGTGGTGTAATTGGCAACACTCAAGCTTTTGGTGCTTGCATTTCTGGTTCGAGTCCAGGCCGGGTAGATCTTTATATAGATCGATAGTGTGGTTTATTTTAGTTTACAGCTTGATGCGTAAGATTTTCTGGTTTGGCCGGTTGTTTTAGCGAATCAAAGAAGATTGCCACAATACAGATATGACTTCGTGTAAGTCTTAAAAGTGTTCGGCGGTATCGCCGTGTAATTATTCGATAAGTTATGCTTAATGAAACCTGTTGAAAATGTTTCTTAATGAAAATATGAAAATATTCAGTGGTAATTCAAATCCTGAACTATCACAGAAGATATGCAGCCAGCTTGGTGTAACTCCAGGCGGGGCAAGGGTTGTGAAATTCCCTGACGGCGAAAAATTTGTCAAGCTTGAGGATGATGTAAGAGGCAAGGACTGTTTTGTTGTCCAGAGTACATGTACGCCGGTTGATGAGAATCTTATGGAGCTTCTTATCCTTCTTGATTCTCTCAAAAGAGCAAGTGCTTCAAGAGTGACAGTTGTTATACCGTATTTTGGTTATGCCCGTCAGGACAGAAAAGATGAAGGCCGGGTGCCTATTACGGCAAAACTCGTAGCTAATCTTATGACAACGGCAGGTGCAAGCAGGGTTTTGGCTATTGATTTGCATACGCGTCAGCTTGAGGGATTCTTTGATATACCGGTTGATCACTTGATGGCTGAGCCGGTGTTGACTTCGTATTTAAGGTCTAAGAAGATCGAGAACCCGCTGATCGTTTCTCCTGACGTAGGTAATGTTAAGACGGCTTCCAGATATGTAGAGCACCTTAATGGTGAGCTGGCCATAATTCACAAGAAGCGTTTGAGCGGCAGTGAGGTCGAATGCGGCCAGATAATAGGCTGCAGCGTTGAGGGCAGAAACGTGATAATGGTTGATGATATGATATCAACAGCCGGTACTATCTGTTCGGCAGCCGAGCTTGTAAAAAGCAAAGGTGCCAACAGTATAATAGTTGGTGCGACTCACGGAGTGTTCTGCGGGGCTGCTATCGAGCGACTCAGTAAAGCACCATTTGATGAGGTCATTGTCACTGATACCGTGCCGCTTAATAAAGAAGCGCAGAAGGTAGAGAAGATAAAAGTATTGAGCGTTGCCGATCTTCTTGCAATGGCGATAAAAAGGATACACCGGAACGAATCGGTGAGCAGCCTTTTTGTAACATGAAGTTGAATGCTGTGTGTGAGTTTGTTACACAGCTGTATAATAAGTAAAGTTGCCCTGAGTGTAAACGGGCAGGAAATATATAGAAATTTGTGAGGTAAATATGACAGATACAGTTATATTGAAAGCGGAGCTTAGGGAAAACGGCTCTAAGAAAGCGGCCGCAGTACGTGCGCAGGGCCTTTTGCCTGCTGTCATTTACGGGCACAAGCAGGATCCTGAATCTGTTTCAGTAGATTGCAAGGCCTTAATCGACGGCTTGCATAGTGGACAGCGTCTTTATGAACTGAAATTTGATGGTAAGAGTGAAACTCTGCTTGTAAAAGACCTTCAGTATGATTATCTCGGTAAGGATATTCTTCACGTTGACTTTATGCGTGTTGATCTTGACGAGAAGGCTGATGTCAGTGTTATGCTTGAATTCAAAGGTACTCCTGAGGGTGCTTCTGAAGGCGGAATACTTGATGTACACTTTGATAGCATTGAGATTAATTGCCCGGTGACATCAATACCGGAGTCTATCACTGTTAACGTGAAGTCTCTTGGAATTGGTGATGCTATTTACGCTAAAGATATCCAGCTGCCTACAGGTGCTTCGCTTGTTACCGATGGTGATCAGGTTGTAGTTAACTGCCACGTAGTAGCTGAGAAACCGGAAGTTGAAGAGGGCGATGAGCTTGAAGAATCAGCTGAACCGGAAGTAATAACAGAAAAGAACAAGGACGAGGAGTAATCGTCCTTTAGTGTCAGGAATTGTTAATGTCGGATCTGAAACTGATAATAGGGCTTGGTAATCCGGGTAAAGAATACGAAAATACCCGGCATAATGTAGGTTTTGAAGTCGTTGATAATCTTGCAGCATCGTATGGCGAAAAGATTAAGACTAAAAAATTCAACAGCCAAATTACGGCCTTTGAGTTATCAGGTACGAAACTCTTGATTGCAAAACCTCAGACTTTTATGAACTTGAGCGGTGATGCAGTTGCATTGATACGCGGTTTTTATAAAATGGATTTGAGTGATATATTGGTAGTAACCGATGATATGGCTCTTGATCCGGGTGTTATACGCCTCAGAGGTAAAGGTTCTGCCGGCGGTCACAACGGGCTTAAAGACATAATAAAAAAGCTTGGCAGCCAGGAATTTGCAAGATTGCGGATAGGTATTGGTAAAAGTCCTTATCCCGACAGCCGTAACTATGTTTTAGGTAAGATTAGCGGCGAAGAGAAGAAAACGGTTCAAGAGTCTGTTGAAAGGGCTTCGGCCTGTATCAGAAAATGGCTCAGAGACGGTATTGACAAAGCTATGACAGAGTTTAATGTATAAAAGCGGTTTTAACCGAAATATAAAAAGTTTAGCGGAGGTAAATAACCTTGGAAACTAAAAGACTTTATGAGTGTCTGTTGCTTATTGATCCGGCGATTGCTGCCTCAAATTGGGAAGGCATTACCGGCAAGGTAACATCACAAATCGAAAAAAGAGGCGGCGAAGTAGTTAGCCTCAAAAAATGGGATGAGCGTCAGCTTGCTTATGACATTGATGGTAAGAGCAGGGGTACATATATCCTGGTCTACTTCAAGAGTGAACCGGCTGCTATCGTTGCTGTAGAGCGTGACTTTAAGCTTGCTGAAGACATTATGCGTACTATGATACTTCGTGCTGATTTTATATCATCTGATGAGCAGATGGACAAGCAGGCACCTACAATCACTGATTTTAGATATCGTGGTGGTTCTTCTGACGAAGGTTGGAAGGGTAGAGACTACAAGTCTAACGATGACGACGACGATGATGATGACAGTGATGACGACAGTTCAGATGACGCTTCTGAAGAGAAAGAAGCTGAGGAAAAAACTGTAGAGTCAGAAGGGTAATACACCCATAACACTTAAGAACGGGATATGGGAGATAATTATGTCCAGTTATAACAAAATAATCCTTCTTGGTAATTTGACACGCGACCCGCAGATGTCGTATTTACCAAGTGGTACACCTGTTGTTGATTTCGGTCTTGCTACCAACAGACGTTGGACGGGGCAGGATGGACAGCAGCGTGATGAAACTTGCTTTGTTGATTGTCGTATGTTTGGAAAACGTGCTGAAGTTATACAAAGGTACTTCAAAAAAGGTGCTCCTATTTTTGTTGATGGCCGATTGACTTTTGACAGTTGGACAGCTCAGGACGGCACCAAGAGAAGCAGGCATAGAGTAAGCGTTGAAAACTTTGAGTTTGTAGGTCAAGGCGGCTCAGGCGGTCAGGGCGGTGGACAGCAGAACTATGCACCACAAGCATCTCAAGGTGGTAATCAGGGCGGCTATGGACAACCCAATCAGTACAATGCGCCGCCGCAGCCTCCAGTGGCTGATCCAGGCAATTCAATGCCTATGGGCGATGATTCATTCGATCCGGATGATATACCGTTTTAATTAAGTGTTATTAATAATATAGAAATAAGTCTGTTTTTTTTGAAATAGAAAGAGGCATAAAATGGCTAATGTAAGAAGAAAGAAAAGAAAAGCGGCATCATACCGTGAGCAAAGTCAGTGCAGATTTTGCAAATCAAAGGCCGAGTATATTGATTATATGGATCTCGATACTCTTGCCAAGTTGCTGACTAATCGTGGTAAGATATTCTCTCGCAAGCGTAGCGGTAACTGTGCAAGTTGCCAGCGTAAAGTGCAGAATGCGGTAAAACGCGCCAGATTTATGGGACTGCTTCCTTACCAGTGCTAAGGGGAGTTCCGTTTAATACGGGAAGGCTGCCGGCTTATGCCGGTATTCTGCTGCAGAATATACGTAAACTATAAAAATTTGGAGAAAAGACCAGATGAAGGTTTTACTTTTAGACGATGTTTATAAACTTGGCTGGCTTGGCGATATAGTCGAAGTTAAAGATGGCTATGCGAGAAACTATCTTGTGCCATACGGCCTGGCTACTATTCCTACTGAGGAAAATATTGAAGCTATCGCGGAAGAAAAAGCGCAAAGAGCTCAGGAGCGTAAGGTTGCTCTTGAGAAGCTTGAAAAAGTACGTGATGGTATTGAAGGTGCTGAGGTTAAAGTTGTTGCGGCAGCTAACTTCCAGGGGCATCTGTTTGGTTCTGTTGGTGCTGCTGAGATTGGCAAGGCTCTTCGTGATGCCGGCTACGAAGTCTCAGATGATATGGTACCGGGCGGACATATTAAAGAGGTTGGCGTTCACAACGTAACCTTGAAACTTGCTCAAGACCTTAACGCTCAAATAAGTGTTGAAGTTGTGGCTGAGGGACAAGAAGTTGACACAGCCGAAGAAAAGGCAGAATAAGGATAAGGCCTCGGCTTTATCTTCTGAACAAATCAACAGGACTATGCCGGAGTCACTTGAGGCTGAAGTCTCAGTACTCGGCTCAATGATACTTGATAAGTCTTGTATAAGTGATGTTGTTCAAAAGATAAAGGCTGAGGCTTTTTATCGCAATGAGCATCAGTTAATTTTTGATGCTATAGTCGGCGTTTATGAGAAATTACCGCCTGACAAGAATGTTGACTTGCTTCTTCTTAAGACCGAGCTTGTTAAGAACGGTCATTTTGAGCAGGTAGGCGGTAATGAGTATCTTTTAAAAATCGTTGACTCAGTTGCATCAACTGCAAATGTCGGGTATTACTGCGACATAATAAAAGATAACCAGTTGATGCGTGACCTGATCGGTGCTGCTACCGAGATACTTTCAGATGCGTATTCTTTCAGTGGCGATATTAAAGACAAGCTCGACAATGCAGAGCGAAAGGTCTTTGATGTTACTGAAAAGAAGATGACCGGGCAGGCAAGTCCTATCAATGAGCTCCTTATAGAAGCGTTCTCTCAAATTGAGCAGAGAAGCGGTAAGGATGTTACCGGTTTATCAACAGGTTATTTCAATCTTGATACCATGACCAGTGGGCTTCATGGTGGAGAGATGATTATTATTGCCGGCCGTCCCAGTATGGGTAAGACCAGTTTCGCGATGAATGTTGCCGAACATATCGGTGCTGATGAAAAGACTCCGGTGGCGATATTTTCACTCGAAATGAGCAAAGTACAGCTTGCCGAAAGGCTTCTTTGCAGTCGTGGTATGGTTGATTCTCAGGCAGTAAGAAGAGGTGCGTTGGATTCCGCAACATATCAGGATTTGATTCACACCAGTTCAGAATTATCAGAGGCTCCTATATTTATCGATGATACTCCGGGTATGACGCCGCTTGAAATTCGTGCCAAAGCAAGAAGGCTTAAGGCGCAGCATGATATTCAATGCATTGTTATCGATTATTTGCAGCTTATGAGTCTTGGCGGAAGAGTTGAGTCAAGGCAGGCCGAGATTTCTACTATATCGAGGCAAATCAAATCTCTTGCAAGGGAACTTGATGTGCCGGTTATGATTCTAAGTCAGCTTAATCGTGCTGCTGAGCAGCGTGAAGACCATAAGCCGCGAATGAGTGACCTTCGTGAAAGTGGTAGTATTGAGCAGGATGCTGACGTGATCCTTCTGCTTCACAGGGAAGATTACTATCATAAGGAGCCGGAATATGAGCCGACAAACAAGGCAGAGGTTATCATTGCTAAACAGCGTAATGGACCAACCGGTACGGTAGAGCTTCACTTTAATGGTCAGTTCACAAGATTTGATAATCTTAGACATGATATGGAAGACTCACCGTTTTGATTGTGTGTTATTTAGGTTTTGGAGTAGTTTGTTTAATAGAAGGTTACTGATGAGATTATTTAATTACAGAGTTATCAGAACAGCGGCAGCTTTATTGCTATTTTTCTCAAGTTTTATTTTTGCCCGCCAGGAAAAGATTGTTTCAGTCGAAACTGAGGGTAATATCACTATAAGTGATACCAAGATACTTTCTGTTGTTCAGACTCGAAGCGGCCAGACATTTGATCCTGAGATTCTCACAAGAGATTGTCAGAATATTGCTGCGATTGAAGGCGTTGAATACGCTTATTATAATGCAGCCGAAAAAGATCAGGGAGTTGTGGTAACTTTTGTTGTCGTCGAAAAGAAGCTTGTTCGTGAGGTAGCGTTCTTTGGCAATAAAAAGATTAAGGACGGCTTCCTGCGTAAGCAGATTAACTTACGTAAAGGTGACTACATTGATAATCTTGAAATCGCCAGAGCTATTTCACTGATTCGTGAAACATACAGCAAGAAAGGATATTATTTTGCAAAGATAGAGCTTGATAAAGAAGCTCTGTCGGAAGGTAGGATAATTTTAAATATCCAGGAATCCAAGCCGGTGAAAGTTGATGGGATAGCTTTTGAGGGTAATGAGGTTTTTACGGCTAAGGAGTTGAAAGAGGTTGTTAAATTAAGAAAACGCAAGTTCTTAGTGTTTACCTCAAAACTTACTGATGATCGCCTTCAAGAGGAAACAGAACGTATACTTGGATTATATAGAGAAAACGGTTATCTTGACGTTTCTTGCGAAGTACGCAAAGAATTTAATGAGAAGCTTAGCAAAGCTCTTGTTGTATTTGTCATCAATGAAGGTAATGAATATCGAACGGATTCAGTAAGTATAAGCGGCAATCAGTTTTTTACTGATGAACAGATACTTGATGATTTGAAGTTACCTGTTGGCGATGCTTACGATACGGAAAAAGCAGAGTTTGACAGGGAGACGATTGAAGATAAATACCGTAAAGTTGGATTTATAGAAGCCAAAGTCAAGATGACAAGGCTTTACACTGAGGATGATGGAATCAGTCTGTCTTATACAATTGAAGAAGGTCAAAGGTTCAGAATAGGCAGAATTGACATAACAGGCAATCAGCATACTCATGATAAGGTTGTCAGGAGAGAGCTTGATGAAGTTGATTTCAGACCCGGCAGGTGGTATAACGGCCAGGCAGCACGAGGCAATGGTCAGGGGGTTCTTGAGAAAGATGTAAAAAGAGCATCTCTTGCCGATAGTGTGCTGATCACACCGGTTGATGCTGGAGATGGGCAGAAAACCGCAATTGTTGATATCACCGAAGGTCAGACCGGTATGGTGATGTTTGGAGCTGGTGTTGACAGTTCTAATGGTGTTATTGGTCAGATAATGCTTGAGCAGAGAAATTTTGATATTTCTGACTGGCCGGATAGCTTTGAGGAGTTCATAAGAGGTCAGGCATTCAAAGGAGCAGGTCAGAGAATGAGGATTTCTCTTGAGCCTGGTACTGAAGTGACAAGGTACTCTGTGGACTTTACTGATCCTTATGCATGGGATAAGCCGTTGAGTTTGAATGTTGGTTCGAGCAAGTATGAAAGAGACCGCGAATCCTACGAGGAAGATCGAATTAAAGGGTATCTCGGCTTAACAAGGAGATATAGAGATGGCTGGTCTCTTGGCCTGAGATTCAGGGCTGAGAATGTTGATATTGATCCTGATGCAGATGCTCCTTACGAGGTATGGGATGCTGAAGGCGGAAATAATGTCTTTGGAGCCAAGATAGTTGCTGTAAAGAATAATACTGATAGTCGTTATACGCCAAGTGAGGGTGATAGCTATGAAGCAAATTATGAGCAGGTATTCGGCGATTATAATTTTGGAGTAGTGACAGGAATTTATCGCTGGTATAAAACGCTCTCACAGGATCTTGCCAGAAGAAAGACGATTCTTGCTACTAAGCTTCAGGCCAGCAGCATAATAGGAGATGCTCCTGTATTTGAAAAGTTTTATGCAGGTGGAACAGGCAGTCTCAGAGGTTTTGATTACCGTGGAGTAAGCCCCAGAGGTGAGAGTATTCTTAATCCTGGTGTTTACGATGATCCGATAGGCAGTGATTGGTTGATACTTGCCAATGCAGAGATTACAATACCGATGTCAAGCGATACATTCAACTGGTTGTTTTTCTGTGATACAGGAATGGTGGATGACAATGAATTTCGTTCTGCTGTTGGTACCGGTATAGAAATATTGTTGCCGCAGTGGTTTGGTCCGGTTCCTATGCGTTTTGAGATTGCCGCGCCGCTTACAAAAGATGAGTCTGACGATACTAATGTATTCAGTTTCTCTATGGGTAGGTTATTCTGATATTTGAGAAGTAAATTTGAATTAGAAGAGGTGAAAAAATGAGTAGAAAAATAATAATGTTGGCAGCGGTAGTAGCTGTTACTTTCTTTGCAGGAATGTCAGCGACAAAGGTTGTGGCTGTATCAGATGAGCACAAGAGCAATATTGCTGTTGTAAGTATCCCTAAGATAATGGCGGAAAGCAAGTATGCTGCATCTATGCAGACTGAAATAATGGAGCAGAAGGATTCTTCTCTTGCTGAGCTGGAAAAACTGAAAGCTCAGATGGAAGCTGTAAGAGCAGATATGGAAACTCGCAAGAAAGACAGCAAGGAATATCTCGATCTCAAGCTCGAACTGATGCAGAAAAGAGCTGTTGCCGAAGCACAAAAAGATTTTTTGCAGGATGAGCTTATGGCTAAGAACAAGATCGCAATGGAGAATCTATACATAGAGATACTTGATTGTGTTAAGGAAATAGCCCAGGCTAAAGGTATAGAGCTTGTTCTTGATAGCGATGAGGTGTCCATTCCTGCTCCAAATGTAAACGAGCTTACTATGATGGTGCAGACACATAAAGTCTTGCATTATGCACCATATCTTGATATAACAGATGAAGTTATAAAGCTTATTGATAGTAAATGACGGAAAGCTATGGCAGTTAGAGAGTATAAGACCAGTGAAATCGCCTCACTTACTGGCGGTGAATTGATTGGTGACGGTGATATCGTCATAAATTCGCTCAGTTCTATTGAGTTATCACAGAAGGGGCAGATAACATTTGCAGGCCAGCAGAAATATTTTGATATGCTGTCTTCATGCGATGCTTCTGCTGTAATAGTTCCAAGGAAGATAGACGGTCTTGAAAAAACTCAGATCGTAGTTTCGAATGTTGATCAGGCACTTATAAGTGTTTTAGGTGCTTTTGAGCCTTATAGAGAGAAAAAAAAGGGCATTCATGGCAGTGCGGTGATTAGTTCTTCTGCTAAGATCGGCAAAGATGTCTATATCGGTCCATTTGTGTTTATTGATGACGATGTGGTTATCGGAGACGATACTGTAATCGAAGCCGGTTCGGTTGTGAACTATGAATCTTCTATAGGTTCCAATTGTAGAATTGATGCGAATGTTTCTGTATATCATAAATGTTCCATAGGGAATAATTGTGTTATTCAGAGCAACACGACGATTGGAAGTGTGGGCTTTGGGTATAGAGCAGTCAATAATATGCCTCAGCTGATACCTCATTATGGTGGAGTTGAAATAGCGGATTTCGTGGAAATTGGCGCTAATTGCTGTGTTGACCGGGCAAAATTTGGTAATACGACTATAGGTCTTGGTACGAAGATTGATAACCTTGTCCAGATTGCACACAACTGTAAAATAGGCAGATGCTGCATGATTGCAGGACAGACCGGCATTGCGGGAAGTTCGGAAATCGGTGACGGTGCTTTGATAGGTGGACAGGTTGGTATTGTAGACCATGTTAAAATAGCATCCGGTGTCACTATGACTGCCAGGTCGCTTGCAAGAGGCAATATAAAAGATCCTATCGCTGTATTTGGTGATCCGGCTCGTGAGCTTAAAGAAGGCATGAAGATAAGTGCTGAGGTTGGTCGTATAAGTAAAACGGTTAAAAAAATTAAAGAGCTTGAAAAAAAGGTTGCGAATCTTGAGAAAGCAAACGACAATTGAGAGAGAAGCGGCGGTTGAAGGCAAAGGGCTCTTCAGCGGCTGTCATGCAGAGGTGGTATTCAAGCCTGCCAAAGAAGATACCGGTATTGTGTTTGTAAGAACAGATACTCAGGTTCCGGTTAAGATACCTGCGCTTATAAGTTCTCTTGTTGAAAAAAACAGACGTACTGCACTTGGCAAAGGTGATATTACCATTGAGACGACAGAGCATTGTCTTGCTGCGGTAAGGGCTCTTGATATAGATAATATAATCATAGAGGTTTCAGGGCCGGAGCTTCCCGGACTTGATGGAAGCAGTGCCCAGTATTTCAATCTGCTAAGAGAGGCTGGATTGGTAAAGCTTGATGCTGAGCAGGATGTCTTTGCGATAACAGAGCCTATAGGTGTACACGAGGGTGATGCCTCTATATACGCATTGCCCGGCAGCAGTGATTATCTTAGCATAACATACGATCTCGATTATACTAAACATGGCGGTATAGGAAGGCAGATGTACAGCTTTGATCTCAATACTGAGGTCTTTGAAAAAGAGCTTGCGGATGCGAGGACCTTTCTTCTTGAAGAAGAGGCAAGGACTTTTCAGGCGATGGGTATAGGTACCCATTTAGGTCCTGAAGAGGTACTCGTTATAGGTGATAACGGTCCTATAAACAATAGTTTCAGGTATCCTGATGAGTGTGTAAGGCATAAGATACTGGATCTTATTGGAGATATAGCGCTTGCGGGCATACCTGTGACAGGAAAGATTGTTGCCAATAAGAGTGGGCACAGCCTTAACCAGAGGTTGG
Source organism: Sedimentisphaeraceae bacterium JB056 (assembly GCA_044440125.1). GTDB lineage: Bacteria > Planctomycetota > Phycisphaerae > Sedimentisphaerales > Sedimentisphaeraceae > JBITAJ01. The sequence continues at coordinate 76,113 of JBITAJ010000025.1, forward strand.
CCAAAAAACTTGCTGAGCAGATACGCAAGCAGCAGAGGATAAAAAAGACAGGTACTGATGCACTCCTTGACATAAGGAGAATACAGAGGATCTTGCCGCATAGGTATCCTTTCCTGCTGGTTGATAAGATAATAGAGATAACCAATGATAATCGTATTGTTGGTATTAAGAATGTAACTTTTAATGAGCTGTTTTTCCAAGGACACTTTCCCTCGTCACCTATAATGCCGGGAGTATTGATAGTTGAAGCTATGGCTCAGGTTTCTGGTTTGTTGTTTTCTCAAAAACTTGAGAACACAGGTAAGCTTGCTGTACTTTTTACAATGGACGGTGTCAAGATAAGACGCTCAGTAGTTCCAGGCGACCAGTTGATTCTTATTGCTGAATCAGATAAGGTTCGTCCAAGGAGTGCTCAATGTAAGTGTTGTGCAAAGGTGAACGATAATGTCGTGGCGGAAGCTACGCTTAAATTTATGCTGATAGATGATGATGTTTAATTCATAAGGATTTTATAGTTTTATGTCTGAAGTAACAATACATCCGACAGCCGTTGTCGAAGATAATGTAGAACTTGGTGATGGCGTGGTTGTGGGCCCCAATTGCTACATTGCAGATGGTGTTAAGATTGGTGAAGGTACCCGTCTTGCGGCTAACGTGGTGATCGAAAAAGACACTGTAATTGGAAAAAACAACAGGTTTTATCCGCAGTGTGTGATTGGCTGTACTCCGCAGATATACGGCAAAGGTGATGATTATAAATATGGTAAGCTGATTATCGGTGACGATAATGTGGTCCGTGAGCAGGCTACTATACATCCTGGAATGTACGAAGATGGGATTACCAAGATAGGTAATAGAAACTTTATTATGATCGGCGTTCATATCGGACACGATTGCGATCTTGCCGATGACATCATAATGAGTAACTATTCGCAGATAAGCGGCCACTGCAAGGTTGAGCAGGGCGTATGGTTCAGCGGAATGGTAACCGTTCATCAATTCTGTACTATTGGTAAATGGGCATATGCTACAGGACTTACCGGTATTAATCACGATATACCTCCATATCTGATTGCAAATGGCCACTACCCATGTATCGTAAGAGCGGTAAACAAGAGAGGGCTCGACAGAGCTGGGTTGTCTAACGAAGAGAAATCAGCTGTGATGGACGTGTTCAAGAAGGTGTACCGTGAAGAAGGGCCTCAGCTCAATAAAGCTAAAGAGATTAAAGAAGCCGGCGGATTGCTTAAGCCGGCCGAAGAGGTCATTGATGCGATACTCAGGGGTAATGAACATCGTTTTGGACGTCATCTCGAAGCATATAGAAAATAAACTTTTGAGTATTACTTAGAGTACTCAAATCAGATGCAGTAAGGCATTATTATGCAAAAAATTAAAACAGCAGTAGTTGGTGCGGGCAAAATGGGCGGCTTTCATAGTCGTGTGTACAGCGAGCTTGATTATGTCGAGCTTGTTGCGGTTGCTGATGTAGATATCAAAAAAGCCTCTGAACTTGCGGATAAATATGGATGCAAGGCAGTCTCCGATCCTTCTGAACTTATCGGACAGGTTGATGCAGTTACCATTTCAGCCCCTACAATACGCCATCTTGAGCTTGCTGAGATGTTCATAAACAACAATATTGCGGTATTGATTGAAAAGCCTCTTGCTGCAACAATTGAGCAGGGGCAAAAAATAGTCGACCTTGCGGCTGAAAAGAATGTTATTGCTGCAGTAGGACATAGTGAGAGGTGCAATCCTGTAGTTCAGGCGATGAAAAGGCTTGAGATAGAGCCTCGCTATATACAGGTCAACAGGATAAGTCCTTACACTTTCAGGTCTACAGATATTGGTGTTGTGCTTGATATAATGATACATGACATTGATATAATTTTGTCGCTTGCGGGAAGCAAAGTTAAGAAAGTTGATGCTGTTGGAGTTAATGTTCTTGGCGAAAATGAGGATATTTGTAACGCGAGAATCTTTTTCGAGAACGGGTGTGTTGCAAATATAACATCTTCGCGCCTTGCTCTTAAGACAGAGCGAAAGATCAGGATATTCAGCCGTCAGGCATATCTTAGCCTTGATTATCTCCAAAAAGAAGGTATTGCTATTAAGGCTGCTCCGAATGTTAATGTACTTGATTGGATAAAAGAGAAGCAGGAAGAAGGAGATTTTGATTTCAATTCAGTGAATTGGCCTGATCTTCTGGATATTGAGCCGCTTGCTATTGAGAATAATGAGCCTCTTAAAGTTGAACAGGAAGCTTTTCTGTCAGCTGTAATGGGAAAGATTGAGCGTCCTGAAGTAACTGCGGCAGAGGGCCTTGAGGCTCTGAAATGTGCACACAAAATACTGGAAGCTATAAAAGAACACAGTTGGGAATGAGCTTGATATAAATATGGCACCAGATTATAACATACACCCGGATTTCTTCTTTAATCCTCATGGCGTTGAGGGTATTGTCGATTTTTCTGAAGTTTTTGGTAATGATGCACCTTTGCAGATTGAGATTGGTTCAGGCAAAGGCACTTTTCTTGTAAGTCAGGCAAAGGCGTTTCCTGATATTAATTTCGTTGGTATTGAGTGGGCAAGCAGATATTACCGTCATGCGGTTGATCGCATCTACAGGCATGGACTTACGAATGTACGAATGATGAGAGATGAGGCTGCTGATTTTATAGCAGAGCATCTTGCTGATGAGTCAGTGGATAGATATCACATCTATTTTCCTGATCCATGGCCAAAGAAACGGCACAATAAACGCAGACTTGTTTGTGATGAGAATGTTGCTCAGATGGTACGAACTTTGAGGCCCGGCGGCGTAATAAATATCGCTACCGATCACACTGATTATTTCGAGCAGATGCAGCAAGTTTTACTCGATCCGGAAAAGACTCAAATTGAGCAGGTTCCATACACAAAACCGGCAGGAGCCAGAGAAGGCGAGATGGCCGGCACTAATTTTGAACGCAAATACCTTGTCGAAGGACGCAAGACAAACGTAATAGCCGTCCGTAAGAAAGGGTAGATATATGTTGACACAAAAGAAGCCATTAAGACTCAAATTTGTAGTTTGCGGTGTTCTTAGACGTGAAGCTTATTATTGTGCGGCGAATTCAAAGAATATCGTTGAGGTTTGTATTGTGGAGCAGGGGCTTCATAACGAACCTCAAAAGTTGAAAGCCCAGTTGCAAAAGATATTGACTGATACGACTGATTCTCAGGGCAATACATTTGATGCGATAATAATGGGTTATGGTTTGTGCAGCAATGGTATAATCGGCCTATCTTCACCTCTCCCCGTTATCGTCCCCAGAGCGCATGATTGTGTCACACTTCTACTTGGCTCCAAGGAGAAATATCAGGAATATTTTGACTCTCATCGCGGCATATACTGGTATAGTTGCGGCTGGATAGAATCTACTCCGATGCCCGGCAAAGAGCGTGTTGAAGACACTCGCAAAGAGTATATAGAGAAATATGGAGAGGATAACGCCGATTTTCTGATGGAAATGGAGCAGAATTGGATGAAGGAATACGAGTGGGCGACATTCATTAATTGGCCTTTCGATATTTGCAAGGATTATGCTCAATATACCAAAGAATGCGCTGGTTATATGAATTGGAAATATGATCAGGTAGACGGCAGCAGCGGCCTGATTCAGAGGATGGTCGATGGTGATTGGGATAATGAGGATTTCCTGACTCTTGAGCCGGGTACGGAAATAGAAGAAGATCTGACTTGCTCGGGAATAATAAAAGCAAGCTCACAGAGCTGAACTTGCGTATAAGTGATAAATTTCATTTTGTAAAGACGCCGGTTTACCGCGTCTCATTAAACTGATGCGATTATATTTTTAACAACCCGTATTAAAGATGTAAATAAAAAGAAGGCACTCTGAAGTATGATTTCAAAGTGCCTTCTTTTTTTGTTGATTTTATGTGACTTAATTTTTGCTTTCTGTATCAGTATCAGCGAAAGGCTTTTCACCCTGTACCGATTCAATGGTTTTGAGTGCTTTTTCTACTTCTTCCTTTTTGCCCCTGACTACTATCCAGGTTGAGCCTTCTGCTCCTCCGATTCCGCCTGAGGCACCATCAAAAGCTTCTACATCTGCGAAGGTTTTGATGGCTTCGATCTCGGTTACTATTTTCCCGTTGAGCAGGAACATCGAAGGTACGTAGCTCAGATACTCTATCGGTTCTTGCATCTTTTCAGAGAGAGTTATAAGATCCGTTGTTACTTGTTTTTCCAGCCCTATAGGTATTATCAGGTGTGCCTTTCTGGCTACGACATAAGGCATGAACTTGCCTGTTGTGCCGCCGTCAGGAGCCCCGATACATACTCCGGCAAGCTTGTTTTTGTAGTCGAGGGCATTGCCGCCTTTGATTACAACATCGCCAGGTTTAAGCTGTTCGAGAGCTTCTTTGAAACTGACTTCTTTTTCCCACTTACCGTTTATGAGGACTATTTCCGATATAGGGTTTCCTCGCGAGACCTTCTTCGCATCAGTCGATGGGTATATCTTGCCGGTAGTAAAAGGGCCGTGTTCAAATTTCTGACCCAATATCTCTTCGGCAACATAAGTGTTAGTTGTACCGCGACATATAATAACAATACCTTGTTCAAGGGCCTTTTTGACCTCAGGAAGTCTTGCTATTGATTTACCTATAAGCCTTTTACCCTCGGCTACGGTAAGTATTCCGCCAGCCTGCACTTTATCGGTGTCGGCATTGGCGAAAGAAAAAGATAAAAGTAATAATATGACAACACTTAACTTACTAAAATTCATTCATATCCTCATAAATCTAAACAATAAAATTTAATCCATCGGCAAGTAGACGCCGCCTGATGGTGTAACTTTCATATCGGTCTTTTTCAAACCCGTAGGTATTTCTTCAATTTCTTTGCTTGCTTTGCATAGATACCCTACTTCGGCTTCACCTGCGATTATATCCGCATATGATATAGAGGCTTCGGTTCTCGTTACACGTGCGATAGCCGATTGGCTGTCGAAAGTTCCGATTGCCTGGCCTGTATAAGGGTCTTTCATTGCTCCACCGCGTTTGAATATATAAACCTCTTGCCCCGGTATAAGTATATCGCTGCCGGCACTTATAGCTATATCATTTCCGGCAACAGCCACAACGAGTATAGGAAACAGCTCATTGATAAGCTGTTCGGTCACATTTCCCGCGGCCATTGAGATTAGTGTGTATTTAATCTGTGATTCGCCGATCTCCCTGTCTGTTGAAGTGGCGAGGTCAGGAATCAGAGACTTAAGCTGCTCATCGTCAAGTATTATATCCATTTGGTCAGAATGAGCAATCTTTCTGGTAGCAAGGTCAATGATCCTGTATTCTAAGCGGATCTGTGCGTTGTAGCGAGTGCTGGTTATAGAAGCGGCTTCGACATACTTCGAGTCTTTTGTGACGCTGAAGCTTTCAAGTCTGCCGACAACAATGTAATCTGCAGCACTGACATTGTCAAGTTTGGGCAGTATTTCTTCAATAGGTGAGCTGTCGAGAATAAGCTGGATCTCTTTCGAATAATCTGCCTGATAGTCCCTGTCAAGAAGCTCAAATTTACCGGTTTTGCTCAGGGCAGTTATAAGATATTGGTCAAACTTAGATGCTATTTCCCTTGAACCTGTAATCTGGTTGAGATATGTACTTTTAGCGTTTGTAAATTTTAACGGCAATACCGCAAGCTTGGCCGGTTTGAAGTTTTTGGCCTTATGAGCTTCAACTTTTTGCACGAAATCCTGATTTAAGATAGGCTGACCGTCAAGTGTTGCGCCGGTTGGGGGAGTTGATGCTTGTTTCCCTTCAGCCATATCAGTTTGCTTGAGGCAAGCATCACCGACTTTGATTTTTGAAATATCACCAGAGATCACCTTAGCGAAAGACATTCTGTCTGCAACAACATCAACCTCTATGGTTGCTGTCTTATCCATGGTATTTCCAAGAGATAAACCTGTCTGCGGATCAGTAACTTCGGCCCCTTTGTTCAGTACATCGAAAATATCGCCCTCGGAAATTCGTTTGCCGCCTTCATTGAGATATATTATATCGCCTTGAATATAGGCCACCAGCACAGGGTAAATCTTCTCAGTGACAGCATCAACGATCTTGTCTGCGACCATTGCTGATATAGCCTTCTTGACCTCTGTGATATCAAGTTCGAGATCGGCTGGCGTTGTTTTTTCCCATAAAGCGTTTACCTCTTGCGGGCTTAGCTTAAACTCCACAGTATCAGATATTCGTGTTTGAAGTGTGGCTGGTATTATCAGTCTGTATTCCACTTCTACATTTGCTTCATAAAGCGGAAGTTTACGTTTTGACGTCATGCCGTCTCTTAATGCGCTTTCAAGTCTGAACTCTCTTATCGTGCCGCTTATCATGAAGTCTGAGCCGTAAACCATGGCAAGCCTCGCCTTGTCTGCCATTGAGGCGTCATCGGAAAGCATAATATTTCTTTCCGTGGCAAAGTCTTTTATGTATGTTCTTTCGAGAACGTTGAACTTATCAGTAGATGTAAGCCCGTTGTTTATCGCTGCTTCAAGTCTTTCTGATATTCCAAGAGTACCGGCAGCCTGCTTGAAGTCGTTGACAACTATTCTTACGCGTTTGTCTGTTGTATCAGCGGCAGGGTGTTGGTATTTATAGACTTCTGCCTCTACAGTAACTTTGATATTTGAGTCGTCCTGTTTCTCACTTGATAAGACCTTGAATCCTTTGATGTAGCCTTCGAAGCTCCTGTCAACTGTCTCACGGGTGATTTTGCCTGTGATCAGAAGCGAGTTGTTGGCAAGAGGCGGAAAGTACGTCTGATTGCTGCTTACAACGTTAATGACGTCTGTGTCAGATTCTATCGATATGCCGTTAACTTGTGTTACCGCATTGTTTAATGCGTAGTAGAGGGCTGCGTTTTCAGTTTCTCCTACACCCCAGGCGGTTACCGATTCGGTATTCTCTGTATAAACGCCGTTTGCTGCAAATACAGAACCGATAGCGGCTATTAATGCCAGAATATATATGTTCTTTTTCATTTTTTTACTCCTTCAAAACTTGATAATGCCTGCAAAAAGAGCCCTAAAGGTTTTGCAGTTGTCAAACTTCTCTCTGATATGTCATGTTAGTTCAAGGCTTACCAGGAGACACTTTTATTGCTGCCGCGTTTGCCTATGAATTCTTCTCTCTGCCAGAGTCTCAGGCCTGTTGTAAGGTCGGTAACATAAAGCTGGAAGTAGTATTCGACCTGCTGAACGTTTTTCTTTATGGTTACGTTTTTCTGGATAATCTTACCTGCTATACTTAGCTCAGGAGCTATTAGCTGACCCTTTGCTGCAACATTGCCCTGGTTGAATTCGTCTGATTCACGAAGATCACGGCTTTGCTCGATCAATACATCAGTAGAGCCGCCTGACTCACCTTTGACACCTTCTTTGCGACCGCTAACGGCAGAGGTAAAAACTATTTTGCCTGTATTCAAAAGCTCTTCTTCTATTTTTGCCATAAGCTGATCTGTATCAATATACTGCATTGTGTCATTAATGATACGGCTTGTTGCCATTACGTAACGACCGCCACCGGGTTTATTGATAGATCCCGATTGAACCATTGACTGCACCATGGAGCTTGCGGCTTTTTCGAAATCTCTGTAATCAAGACCCATGACAGCTCCGGCTGTATCGTTCTGGACATCAATGTTTGTTGTTTCTGTAGCACAACCGGCAATAAAAACTGCTGCGATAAGTAATATAGTTAGTTTTTTCATTTTTCAATCCTCTTCTTTATGATTAGTTGTTATTTTACTTTTCTTGTTATTACTCTGAATGTGCTGGCTTCAGCTCTTGGAGCAATACCTTTTATAGTACTTGTGGCGTTTCCTGCTATAGAGTAGGGCAGCCATACACTGGTCTTGGTATCAAGGATTCCACCTTGACTGTCAAGCCATTCAAATTTATATTCAAATCTTTTGGTTTTATACGAATCATTGTGGAGTGTTATGTGTACTTCCATGAATCCGCTTTTACCGATTTTCTGTGTAACATCCATTGCTGTCAATCCCTGACCGATTAGGTCACTGATGGCATAGGCAAACGGCCTTACAAGTATATTACTGGTTGCAGTGTCTGAACCAACACCCTGACCAAGCTGTACACGAGGATCCTGAGCCTTTTTTTGACAGCCGCAACTGAAGATCAACGCGAAACTTAATAATAAAATAATCTTTCTCATTTTTGTTACCTCGCTACTTAAAAAGTTATTATTTCATAAACCGGTTCTATTCCCGGCCCTATCATTTTTATGTAAACTATAGTATTCCCGCTTTGGCCGATATCTATCTTAATGCAGTCAGCCGAACAATTTGAGGCCGGAGTTATCTCTATTTTTCCGGAATCTGGCTTCTCAAACCTTGCTATCTGGAATTCCTTTGGCAGGGTGGTCCAGATACGGCAATCAGCTGCGGTTGTTGCTAAGGAATACATCGCAACTATCAAAGCAGCTGTTGAGTTATCATCATTTTGCAATGCATATTGAGCAACAGCTTTAGTTGTAGCCGAGACAATTGCTCTTGTAAAAATCTCAGGATATTGTTTTTCGAATTCTGTTTTTATTACCCTGTCCATACTTGCCAGCAGTTTGGTATTGTATCGTTTCTGACCATCGCTTATTACAAGATACGGATATTTAGCCGCTCGTGTGCGTAATCTTGGCAATGCCACACCGAAATATTGCACTTTATTGGTTGCCACAAATAGTGGCAGATCAAGTCTCATTTCTTCTTTGACAGGTCCAAGTCCATTCTCAAATATGACCCAAACAGTGTTGGAAACGCTTTTTCTGTTGATGATATAATCTAAATCATTATTTATGTACTCGTTGTTACTGATGATACCTGCTGTTTGTTTAATCTGGAATTCAGCTTTATCGTAATCGCCCTCAAGATAGAAGAAAAGGGCGGAAATATATGATGTAAAGGGGTTTATGAAGCCAGGGTACGGCTCAAAGTTCTTTAATTCCGGATATTTGCGTTCGAGAATAGACATGTTTTGGGAATTGGTAGCATTATTGTATGCCTGCATGTCTTTCTTTTTGATTTGAGCTCTTGTTTTTTCAATTTCGGTGTTGTAGAATTCTTTGGCCCTTCGTTGCCGGTCAGTTGCACGATTAAACTCTACTCTTGCCCGATCATACTGACCTGTTATCATATAATTGATTGCTTTGTAAGTGTTTAGCATTACACCATCGTAGATTGTGCCCTCATAGGCAAGAGCGGTGTCGTTAGTAGCTGTTGCCCATATGTTGCTTACGTTCTTGTCGGCTCTTTCTCTATAGAATTTGATAAGGCCTTCAGCTCGGTCAAAATATTCATTGCTGAGTTTATAATCCCGTAGAAGGCGGTTGGAAGTACCTGATTGAAGCATCCAAATTACATCATCATTTGATGGCTTTTCTCCGCCTTTTATCTGTCCTGCTGAAAAATCGGAAGCTTTTGAGATATTTCCATTTTCGATGTATGAGTTGAATTTGCTCAGGTTGTCTCTCATAGGGTTACAGCCTGTGCAGATAATTATACTTACAACAATTAATACTCGAACTATAGTGCTCATGGGTTCCTGTCTCTCTGATTCCTTTTATATCTAAATATATATTGTAGAAATGACTAAAAGTCAAGAATAAAACAAGCTTGATAATTACTCGACAATAAGTTATTATTAATAATTGTTTTAACGGAATTATTGATAAATATATGTTCTGTTATACTGCTTTTGTTAAAGTTCTTGATAAAAGCAGTATAAATGAGAGTTTTGGCTTGAAGATTAAGGTATCTACATGCTAAAATAGCATCTGCCTTTTGGTAGATGGCTAAATTGTAGTTATATTGTTGTTTGAATAAATATAAGATGAAATATCAAAAAATATCGCGAAAAATATTTGCATTGCTGATCATCATAATGTTTTCTGCTCCAGGCATAGAAATAGTTAAAGGTGAAACTGCTGTAAAAGAGCTGAAACCTGTAGCTGTCGCTGATGGTTTTTCTCTTGGGGGAGTTGGCGGCACTGTAAGCAGAAGGCCTAAAGATGGGGCTGTTGTATATTGTCCTGAAAAAACTCTTACTGACGACGTTGGAAGTATTGAAAAGGGTAGGTGCATAGAGGTGCTTGAGGGCTATTCTCTTGACCTGATTGAGGAATTGTTAAAGGATAACGAGTCACTTGATTTAAAGGTATGGGGGCTTGTAACTGAATTTGAAAAAGAGAATTATGCTTATATAAATTTCATAATGCCTTTAAATACCGAATTAGAGCAGAGTGGGGATGATGAGCCTGCTGATCAGAAGACGCAGCCTGAAGATGCCGAAGGTGATAACGTGATTCCTGATGACGTAATTGCAATGCTGAGAAGAAGCAATGGCAGTCTTGATACTGATAAACTTTCTGATTTTGAAAACCAGAAAAAGGATAGCGTGTATACTCGCAAAACAGGTTTGGTAAAACAGACAAGTGATGGGCGTTTTTATTTTACACCTGATGGTTTAGGAAGAAAAATTCAGACTGAAAAATATTACTTGCAGAAATGCCGTACTCTGGAGAATGTCGTGGGTGTTGAGAAGAAGTCTATAGGTGATTCTAAATTTGATGTTTCAGGTATTTTGTCTGAATACGAAGGTGAAAAATATTTATTGCTTCAAAGGGCAGTTAAAGTCTATAATTACGGCAATTTGTCACCATCAAGGTAAGATACTGTTTTTAAGATTTTGTTTCATAAGAAGTGATTAATTATTAATACGAATAATATATAAATATCTAAAGATTGGCGGTTATTTAAAATGACATATGTTGCAGATACTTGCAGATACGATTCAATGAAGTACAACAGGTGCGGCAATAGCGGACTTAAATTACCTGCGATATCTTTGGGGTTGTGGCACAACTTTGGAGGTATTGACAGCTATGAGAACAGCCGCAAAATGATACTCAGAAGCTTTGATTTGGGGATCACTCACTTTGATCTTGCAAATAATTACGGACCTCCTCCTGGAAGTGCGGAAAAAACATTCGGCAGAATTATGAAAGAAGAGCTTGCAGACTATAGGGATGAACTTGTTATATCCACCAAAGCAGGCTATCGGATGTGGGATGGCCCTTATGGAGAGTGGGGTTCACGTAAATACCTTACCGCTTCACTTGATCAGAGCCTAAAGAGGATGGGCCTTGACTATGTCGATATCTTCTATTCACATCGCCCTGATCCTGACACTCCTATTGAAGAGACAATGGGGGCATTGGTAAACGCGGTTAAGCAGGGCAAAGCTCTTTACATAGGAATATCTTCATATACTCCGGAGCAAACGAGAAGAGCTGTAAGGGTACTTGATGATATGGGAGCTAAATGTCTTATACATCAGCCGAAATACTCTATGTTGAACCGTGAACCAGAAAGTGGGCTTATTCAGACATTGAAAGATGAGGGTATCGGTTCTATTGCCTTTTGTCCTCTTGCTCAGGGGCTTTTGACTGATAAGTATTTAGGCGGTATTCCAAGTGATTCCAGAGCGGCAAAGTCGCATGGCTTCCTTAAGAGGGATGCAGTGACTGATGATGTTGTTGATAAGGTCAAAAAACTCAACGAACTTGCTAATGACAGAATGCAGAGTCTTGCGCAAATGGCTCTTGCATGGGTGCTGAGAGATTCTATGGTTACAAGTGCTCTTATTGGAGCAAGTAATGTTGAGCAGATTGAGCAGAATGTTGCCGCTCTTGAGAATCCAATGTTTACTCAGGAAGAGACAGACAGGATTGAGGAGATTCTTGCATCGTAATTAAGGAATTATAAAGAGCCGGTTTAAACCGGCTCTTTTATCTTTAAGAGATTTGTGTGTTGAGGTTTTGGAAATGAGAAAGCTTGCGATATTTGAACTTGTCTTGATATCGTTGGGATGTATTGTTGGTGGTTTCTTTCTTTGGGTAGGCGATTCAGCTCAAAAGGATAAAACTTTTCAATTTGCATTGAAAAGCGGGACCCTTACAACTTCTTCGCTTGTTGTTGTCGATAAATATCAAACAGGTGGTAAATTTGGACAATATTATATAATTCTCAATGAGACATTAAACCGAAAGGAAATATTGAGAAAAGTATCATCACGTCTCTATAAAAAGATCAATAACGGAGAGGTTTATGGCGGATATCTGTATGGAAATGATTATGTAGTACCTGCATTTGATATGAGCTCTGCCGATGGGCGATGGAAAAGATATGCCGCTGTTTTCTGCTGGGTTTTGGCGATAGGGCTGTTTTTTGTAGATATAAAAGTCTACAGAGCTGGCAAGGCTAAAAATTTCGCAAGAATGGAAGCGTATTATCAGTTTAAGGATGAACAAATGGGAATTACTGTATGAAATTTGTCTTGTGTGTGTTGGCGTTAGTCTCTTTTTGTAATGTTTGTTTCAGTGAGATAGATGTTTCCGATATTGCTTTGAATGTAAATCGTCCCAGCGGGTGTCCGAGCTATAGTGATGTTTGTATGTCATCTCGTTGGCCGCGTCCTCTCAATGACGAGGATATTCATGATACTATTCGCGATGCCAAGGCGTATCATGCTACAAGGATAGAGTGGTGTTACAGCTTTGATACTGACTGGATAAAGAGGGTTAAGGATGAGGGTTTTTTCTACGGCGGTGCCGTGAATGCAAATCTTGCTGACCAGGCTCCGGATGCTGCAGAACAGTATACTTATTACAAAGGCCGCATAAGGGATGTAAAAGGGCATATGATTACTGCTCCATGGATGAGCAGATGGTCGCCTGTTCCGTATTGGGGATGCGTAAATTCTCCTCAGTACAGGGAAATATACCTTGATTGTCTGAAAAAACTTGTTGATGCGGGAGTTGATGCGATTCATACTGATGATCCGGCATCTAATATTGCTGCGGCTAACTGGGGCGGCTGTTTCTGTGAGCATTGCGTAATGGAGGCATCGCTGAAATTTGTTGAGCTTAAGGATGATCAGCAGCGATTGACGTTCCAGAAATACTGTGTTGAAAAGTTCTATAAAGATATAAACCGCGATATTCAGGAAGCTGGAGTAGAAAAAGTTGCTTTCTCGTGTAATAACTTTGGCGGCAGGTGGGGCTTCCCGAATAATCTGTTCGAATATGGTATTGCTGAATACGATGATTCAAACCCCATATCATTATTGCAGCTCTCCCGATATGTTGCTCGTGAAGAAAAATGGCAGACTATAACCTACAGGACAAAAAGCATAGAGGGCTATAGGAGGGTTATCGCTTTTTGCTATGCTGTTGGGGTTGGCATTCTTTGTCCTTATGATGTCTACCTGCGTTCAACACCGGAAGGATCTGAACGGCTGTTTATTGAACCTGAGAAGGTTGCAGATCTTTATGGTTTTGTACGCGCCAATTCAGAGTATTTCGACGGCTACGAGGAAGCGGCTATTGATATCGAGGGCGTAAGAGAACTCCGTTATGGCAGAAACGCGCCGTTTGATGTTATGTACAAGGGTGTTTACGGCATTGTGAGGGCTGTGCCTGATGATGCGCAAAGCCCTGTGGTTATCCATCTCATAGACTGGATTGGAGCGAGGCGTCCTTTCAGCGTAGAGATAAACAATGCTAACTTCTTTGACGGGAAGCCGTTCGAGGCGAAGATTCTTATGCCGGTCGAATATGATCAGCAATTGCACCAGGCGGCAGAGAAAAGCGGCAATTATTCGCTTCTGAGCACTGAAATTGTACCAGAGCAAAAGCGCAGCAACACCAAAACAATAATCAGTATGCCGGCAATTGACCCATATGCTGTAATTGTTTTAAGCCCATCTGCTGATTGATTTATTGCTGCTCTAAGACCTTCTTTTTGAAGAGTTTAGTGCCAGGTTGCGAGTTGGCCTGTTTCCATCCGGTCCAATCATCGGCGGTTTTTTCGTTTTCGATTGCATCTTCAACGAAGTTCATCTTCGCGTCAAGGTCATCGATATAGTTTACCATGAAGGCTTCCGGTGTTGCCGGCAGCTTAGGTGAACCGAATTCATACTTGCCGTGATGAGCCAGAAGAATGTGCATGAGGCTGTCAACTATCTCACGTTTCATTTCGATGCCTCTGTCAAGCAGCATGTCGACTTTCTGGTCGAGCATTATAGCTCCCTGCACAATGTGTCCTACAAGCTGTCCGGTGTTTGAGTAGCTGAAACCAAGGTTGTATACGAGCTCTTCTGTTTTTGACATGTCGTGCAGGAATATGCCGCAAAGCACGAGATCGCCTTGAACCTGCGGGTATAGCGGCAGGATTTTTTCAGCGACTTTCAGCATATTGTTCGTATGCTCAAGCAGACCGCCGATGTAGTTGTGGTGCATCTTTATCGCGGCAGGGGCGTAGCAGAATTTCCGCATCAGATCTGAGTCTTTGAAGTATTCCTCTACGAGTGCCTTGAGCTCAGGATGCTGAACGCCGCCCATTATCTGCTTGACCTCTTTATACATCTGCGGGATATCCTTAGATGTTTTCGGCATATAATCTTCAACGTTGACGTTTTCAGGAGCAACAACAGTTATCTGGTTGGCAACTATCTGCAGGTTGTTCTGGTAGAGCTCTGTTTTGCCTGATATCTGTACGAAACCTTCTTTGGGAATCTGGTTGTAAAGCTCTTCAGTCGCACTCCACACACGGCAGTTAGCTTTTCCTGTCTTATCGGAGAGGAACATAGCTATGTAGAGGTCGCCTCGTGTTGTGTTGCGAAGCACAGGCTGAGTTACCATGTAAGTATCTGTGAAATTAATTCCCGGCTGTAGATCTTTTATAAAACAATGCGACATCAGTCAAATCCATAAAAAGTACAATAAAATATTCCAAACAAAAGGCCGTGTAAAAGCCGACTCGAATTGTACTTCGACAAAACGCAGATGTCAAGGGAATTGAGAAAATGCAATGCTGCGATGCTGACAATCGCATAACAATTGGTATCTTTATCTTGCCGTACCGATCAAGCCTAGTTTACATACTGAAATCAGCTTGCGCGTTTGTGCTTTTTTAATAGCAGTAGCAATTAAGAATTACGAATTTAGAATTAGAAATGGTGGTGTTCGCTTTGCTCACGATTTTATGGGCAAAGCCGATTGCAGGGGTTGGAGTTGGTGGTGTAAGTTGTTGTTGAATAGTGTGTTGTGGGATAAGATGCCCGCTTCCTTTCGGGCGCGGTACTGTTGGTAGTGGGGGGGGGGATTTTTTTTATTTTTTTGGAATTTGGCGGGGGTTTAAGTGAGCGATTTTGTGCGAAAATGCAAGCAACTTGGACACTTGGTTTGCCTCTAATAGCAAGATAGTATAACTTTTTTTGACCTGAATTTAACCAAAACTGGTCTCAAATGCGCCCAAACGCGCGCTTTTTGATCGTTTTTCAACGATTTTTGGTCAATTTCAGTTCAAAAAAGGGAAAAGTCTCACGTGACCGGGAAAAATGGCTTTTTTCATGATATTATTGTGCTATTTTCTGGGTTTAGAGGCTGTAAAGAAGATCTTTACCACGAAGCACACGAAATTCACGAAAATAATTAGGAATTATGAATTAGGAATGCTGGGGATGGGATTTTTGTTAGACAGGATTACAGGATTTATGTCTTGCCTCCGTGTGACTCTGTGAACCTCTGTGGTGATATATTTCTTAACCACGGAGGAGTCGGAGGTTCACGGAGGGGAGATGGGATTCAGCTATCAGTTAGCAATTAGCGATAAGCGATTTATAGGTGTTAACGGTTTGAAACGTTATACGTTTGAAAAGTTGGCTTGCACAGCGACAGGCTTAGTACTAATACATATTAAATGTGTAGGCAATTTTCTTTATTTAGCGGGTTTTAGTCTTCTTTTTCTGCAGAATTCATCAAATTCTTTAAGGTATGTTGTTTGGTAGAGTTTTCTTTCTACATGATTGCCGCGGAAGTTGCCGGTATATGTATTGTCAGAAAATTCGGGGTTTACTGCTTTGCCGTAGCAGACTGCCGGCCATGCTCCATTTTCACTGAATATATTATTGCTGAACTTGATGTTTTTGCCTTTGCTGGTTATGTGGGCTCCAGCCCAAAGATTTTCGCTGAAATCGTTGCCGGTTGAATTGATGTCATGGGCTTTCATGCAGATTTCAATACCTGAAAAGTAGTTCCACTTGGCAACATTGTTTGTTAATGTTATTTCACTGCCGTACATTCTGAGGCCTCCGTTGTGGTTTCTGATAACTATATTGTCTTTGAGTGCTGAAGAACAATTACAAGCTATGCCTGCACCGGTATTGTCTGCGGAGAAGTTGCCGGTCAAGTCCGCATATCTTTCTTCTATGTACATGCCTTCCTCTTCATTTCTGAAGCATCTGTTTGATGACAGTGTGATAGTTCCAAACTCGTTTCCGGCATATATGCCGCTTTGGCCATTTAGAAAACAGGAATTATTGCTGATATGGCCTTTGATTGCTTTTCTTATAGTTATTCCGTTGTTTCTGTTTTTACAGCAGATATTGCCGGCTATTTCCAAGTCCAATCGTGTTTTTCCGATTGCGATTCCTGAGTTTCCGCAATCAGAGACAGTGTTGTTTTTTATGATTGTGGAGCCTACGCTTTCGCAATAAATGCCGTGTTTGCCTATGTTTTGGAATACATTGCTGTCGATTTTAAGGTCGCTACAATTGTATACATACACACCGAAACTATCCTGGTTTGCTATAAATGAGTTCGAAATTGACAGTTGTTTCGCATCACATAAAATTGTGTTTGTTTTCTGGATAATACATTTATCAACCGTAACCATTGCATCTTTTTTAATGCGTAACGCGTGCTTGGTAGAATTTTTAATTACGGAATTTGAGACACTGCATTTGGTGCCGGTTACCTGAATGCAGCTTGTGTCGGTGAAGCCTAATGATTTTTTGGCGGCTTTGAGATCGGCTATCGTTACAGAATCTATGGCGCATTCACCAGAGTCGGCTTTTATGAGATATTTACTGTCTGTATCAAACTCAAGGATGACTTTGTCGCGGTTTGCGCCAATGAGCTTCTTTCCTTTTTTCAGAAGAATACTGCTTTTGAGGTTGTAGATGCCTTCCTTGATGAATATCACTTTGCAGTCGGGGCTTTGCGCTGCTTTATATAATTCATAGCTGTCTGATACTTGTACTGCATCTGGATAATTGTCAATGTTGTTGATATTGTTAGCGGGGTATTGGAGCTTGAGTTTAGGAAGTTCTGTTAGTTCTGTGAGCCAATCAGGCAATGTGGCAGGGGCGTATTCGATGTTTTTATATCTGTTCCAAGGGCTGTATTTCATTTCTGAGAGTCTCAAAATCGCCAATCTCATGATTCTGTCGCGGTCGTCGCTTCTTGTTTTTGACCAGAAATTTCTGCCTATAAGATAATGGTCCGCGTAATTTTCCCAGCTCTGGTATGTCTGTTTGAGTTTGGCGGGCAGCTCGATTCCTTCAAGTATACGCCATGCCTCATCTTCATCTATGTAACCTGCTGTGTATGAGTATCTTATCACAGTAGTAGCTCTGGTGATATCCCATGCCAGCATTTTTCCTTCTTTGAACATATTCGGATAGGTTTTGGCGAGAAATATCCTGTAAAGTTCATCTTCGTCGTTCCTTTTTAACCAGAGCATGTTTTTGTACATAGCTATGTTGATGTTGTTAATATAATCAGCTTGCTCTTCAAAAGACTTGCGATGTCCTTCTTTAACTAACCACAAGAGTGTTTCAAGGAAACTTTCGCGGTCGGTTATTTCCTACCATTGATCAAGATTCTTTTTGACTTTTTCAATAGAAAACGGGTTTTTCAGATCCGCAACCTCAAAACTGTCTATATAGGAATGGTTTGAGGTGCCGAGTATTCCTGAAAAACCGAGAAGATACAGCCTTTTCGATTCAATATCGGCTTGAGAATAACTTTCAGATTCTTGTGCAAATAAATTGCACGTACTGAAAAACGATAACGCAACCAAGATAAACACTCTTACCATAATTATACCCCTCATCTTTAAAATGATGTAAATAGTAGTTGCTATAATAATATATCAATATTATTTTGCAAATACTAAATCGATAAAGGCTGTTTTTGCATTGGTGAGCAGAAAGAGTCAAAACTTGCTGTTTGGGTTTGCTCTGGCGGGTTATTTTGTTTGCTTGGGGTAATAAGAGCCATTCCGTTTGTCTTGAAGTTCTTTACTTTAAATAAGTTATGGTGGTGGCTCAAAAACTTTACCCCAAAATATTGCTGTAAGTCTTTATTTTATGTTGAAATAAGGTGAAGTTTTATTGATTTTCTCCCAAAAAAA
>JBITAJ010000026.1:0-24227 GCA_044440125.1 Sedimentisphaeraceae bacterium JB056
CAACAGCGGCAAGCAGAGAGTTCCAGATGGCACGAATGGGATAATCGTTACGTCCGTTTCCGCGATGCTTCTCAAGGGTACGCATTAGCTTCTCATCAGGAATATAACTGAGTAAAAGCTTAAATCTTTCTAAATCTCCGATATTATCGAAGTTTTTCCATGAAAATATGTTTTTGTTCTGTATAATAGCCATATGGGTAGTTTGGGTACAAGTTGTTGTATTTTAAGTGTTTACATTATACTTGAATCCGCTAAAACTACCCTGTTTTTTTGGGAGAAAATCAATAAAAATTCACCTTATTTTAACATGAAATAAAGGCTTACAGCAATATTTTGGGGTAAAGTTTTTTGACCACCACCATAAATGCTTTAAAGTAAAGAACTTCAATACAAACTGAATGGCTCAATTGGAGGTTTGTTCACTCAACTGCAAAACCCATTAAATTAAAATGCCCGAGTCCACCGAATAACACGGTGCTCGGGCATCTGAAAGTTTTAAAGAGCATTGTTTGCTGTAAGGTTATTTTTTACTCTTCTTTCCCTCTTCAAGACCTGCTTTATAGGCTTGGGTTAGTGCTTCTTTTATGCACCAGACTGCCTGCTCCTGAAAATCATCGCCGCATTTTTGTGTCTCGAGTGTATCTAAAAAGAGGTTTTCTTTAGCGATTTTGCTTAGGATTCTGTCCATTTTGCTTTGGCGTTTTGTTGTTGTTTTCATCTCTAATCCCTTTGTTTATAAGTATTTAACTCGTTTACTACAGTAGCTATAATACATAATAACGGACATCTAATCCAGTTAATAACTCCTTATTTTGCAAGTATTTAGAGATTTTATTCAAGTTCTTGAAGATACTGGAGCTTAACATAATCCTCGATTTGTTCATCTGTAGATGCATCGAAATATTCATTCCAAAGACTTCCGTAAGGACAGTGTCCTTCGGTAATATCGTCTAACCCACTTACATCGTAATCTCGAAGTCCCTGCCAGATTTGGATGTAGTAAAAAGGACGCTCTGAATCCGATTTGAACTTTTCAAGATTATAGTCGGCTTGAATACATTTATAGCTGCGGTAGTTCTCACTACCGTCGGTTATTTCTTCTACGATAATATCACCGGGATTGTAAACGATATTGTATGGGGCAGTTGGAAGCTGGGAATCCCAAGTCCCTGTTTTGATTGGTATCTTATAGTAAAGTACCTTGTGGTCAAGTTTGCAGAAGCCCTGGAATTCTCTGGCTGCAATCAGATCTCCCTGCTTGTAAATACACGAGCGGGCAGGCTCTATTAATTTACCGACTAAGATGGCGATAGGAGTCCAGGCAATGTTGGACTGGCTGCTATCACTTTGGGTAAAGGCGACACTTTTAATCGGCTTTGAGTATTCAAAGAAGCTTTTATCATCACCTTCATGATTCCAGTATTCACGGTAGTATCTGGGGCCGACTATTCTGTAATCATAGCTATGGTCATTATCGATATAATTGCTCAGCGTCAAAGCCGGTTTCACAGAATTTTGATGCTCTGTGAAATTTCCATCGGCATCGTATGGCCATAGAGTTAGTTGCACAGATGCAGAGTTCAGATACGATATAGGATACCCCTCGTAGTCATGGGTGAAGACACTTTTCTTGATCTCAGCCTGCAACTGAAGCCGGTAGCTTAAATACCTAAAGTCATTACCGTCATCTCTCTTGAAAGCCTGCATATAGCCTAATATCTTTGGGTTGCCAGCCGAATCCTCATCCCTAAGACAATACATCTTTTGATCGACATGGGCATAAGCTCTGCTTGGCATGTATGCTTCCCTTTGACCGGCTGTATAGTTATAAGCTATAAGAGGCACGCTTTTGAGCCAGAAAGACTCATTGAATACATGTCCATTGTCAAAATATATCTGCCTTGCAGATGTCTGCTGATCGGTGTGAGCAGGATAACTCTGGCTACTGCTTTGATCAAGCCATACCTCGTTTTGCTGAACAACGTTAGTACCGTTGCTGCTGAAGCCGCTGTTTATAACCGGCTCCGCTGCTCCGACAAGGAGAAAACCGTAGTAAGGCATATCGGGAAACATGCTGATAAGAGGTTTTACCTTCCCATCAGGCATCTTTTTAGCAATCGCTGCAAATGGTTTGTTGACGCTGCTTGTCCTAAGCGTGCCATCGGGAAGTGTATATCGCTTACCTGCCGGTTTCAAAAAACTGATATTTCGATCTACCATATCGCTTGCTCATGATCTATAAACTCAATAAATATCCATACGCAGTAAAACTCATCTGCAATCTTCACAAACATTACCGCATCACCATCACCTAAAAACGGCATGCAGTTTTTGAGCTTACTGTCGCCGTTTATAATGCATTTAACCGGTAATTCATGCCTCTGCCAGCTTGAATTGCCTTCTCTGGGAAAATGGCCTTCATAAACCTTCCAGTTATCACTATCCTCTGGCGGAGATGGAACCTGCCACGAATCATACTCCGGCGTCCCCGGCTCATACGGATTAACCGGATAAGAATATCCAACTTTTGCCTGAAAGCCGGTAGGAACCTCGCCGCAGTTAACCTTGTCATACGCGGCATAATCGCTTTTTTGACTGTCCCAACTATCAAAACTTAAGGGCTCGTAAACATAAACTTCACTGGCCGTCCAGTTAAAGGCCTGCTGAGTATCAGGACTCTTGTAATAGACTACCTCGCCAGAGGAGTAGATTTTATCGGGTAACCAGTCATCGGCTATTCGGATTCCCTCCGGCATATAAACTTTAATCTCATCAGTCTCATTATTTTCACTTCCACCACCAGGAGCGACAGTGCCTATCATCAGGAAGTTCTCAAGAACCTGCTGCGAATTTTTACCCGGCTGACGAACGCAGCGAAGAACGGCAGGCAGGTTGAGTACAACAGATTTGCCTGCAGGCGTGGTTCTGATATTAATGAAGCTATCGCCTGTAAGTTTTAGACCGTTCTCAATCTGAGAAAGCTGATGATTGGCCTTAGGCAAAAACCCTGAAGGTCCGCTTGTCCATCTCTCTATCATACATCAAGTCCTGTAAAATCCACTGACTCATAAAGTTGTGGAACTGAAGTATATGGATTACCTGAGCCATCCTGACCGATATTACCGCTGGTTCCCTTGCCGTTTGCCTCATCTTCACTGTCGCAGACATAATACAACACAGGCATCCAGCCGTTAGCCTTGTACTGGCAGCTGATCGTAACATCGAATCTGCCCAGATCATTTTCGCTATAGCTGTACTGGGTGCACATCCATGTCCCTGCATTTCCTCCTCGCCAGAGAGAAGAATTAATCTTGCCAAGATAGGTATCGATCAAGACATCTGATGGAGCAGTCTCAACTTCATAGGTAATCTGGATAGTCTTTTGAGGCATAAAAGTAGGTACGCCGCCTTGGGGATAATCTTTTTTGCCGTCGATACCGACAACATAAATATCGGCACCGTTTTTATCCTTGCCGGTGTTCTCCTGATAAAGATTTGAGCTGACAGATACCCGCTTTGTTTTTAGCGGCACATCGTCGTTGTTCTGTGAATCAGGCTTCTTATAGCTGACGATTACCTTGAAGGTCGTCTCGTTGAGCCGCTCCTCGATATTAATGCTTTCTTTAAGCATGCCAAGAAGCCAAGTATCGGAGGCTTCGTGAACAGCTGCGATAGCGGCATTCTCATCCTCGCCGTCAAACACAAAATACGGCACATCAGCTGATGTGCTTACGCCATAGACATTGGCAACCTGAGTTCTGTCAAAGAAGCCTTGTTCTACTTTGGGAACTAATTCACTCATAATTTTTCTTTACCTGCTCACCTAAACACAGATGTTGTATTACCTTCCAATTTACGATTCGTCTTTTTCTGCTGTCTGACCATCTCGGCGGTGTTCTCTGCGATTGATGCTTCTTTATTGGGGATAATAGTAAGCAGCCGATTTGATACCAGGGCATCGTTATTGCCGCCGGTTAGACTGGTCGCCATATCCATTGCAGGAAGCCCAGAGTTTTTTATAGCCTCGATCTTGGAAGCATCTTTTTCACTCGATGCTCTTTTCTGCTTGGCCTCCGCAGATGCGGCCTCTAAATCCTTCTTCGCCTGCTCAAGCTGATGTGCAACCTCTGCAATATCACGTGCCGCCTGCTGTTGGTGTTTTACCTTCTGCTGCTCTCTGAGTGCTTCTCTGCCGCTTTGACCCATCCGCTTCTGGCGGTTAAGCTCATCAAGTTGGCGTTTTTGCTGGCTTTCCAAATCCTTAAAATCATCGCTGTATGAATCGTTGACTGCTTTTTTCAGAGCATCGGCATCGATGTTCGGGTCAAACGCCGCCCAGATTTCAGCAAAATGGTTTGCAAAGAACTGCTGCACCTTCTTAAACGCCTTCTGGATCCGATGGAAGGATTTTAATATCGGCTCTGCTATATCATACTTGATAGCAATCTCTTTCATCGAGAACCATATATCCTCCCATACGCCAAGCAGCTTTGAGCGGAGACTAAACCAGATTGCTTTAACTCTCGACGCTCCCTCCAAAAACGCCGCCTTTATGCCAAGCCAGGCTATCTTTGCCGCCAGCGATAAATCACCACTGACAAGAGCATCCTTTATGCCGCCAAGAGTTGTAAAGGCTATTTCCTTTAAGTGTGCAAACATAGCAGATAATGATCCAATCGCCGCTTTGCCTTTCTCACTGGTTAAAACCAGATAGCCGCTGACTGCGATTAGCCCTGCGGTAATCAACGCAAGCGGACTTGCAAGAAGCGAGACGGCAGTGGCTAAGGCTCCAAAGATAGACGACGCCGTCTTTATAACCGTAATAATCCCGCCGACTGCCGAGGCAAGGCCGGATATTATGCCACCGGCGGCGACAAGAGCCGCTCCAACGCCTGCCGTTATCGCTATAATCTTAGCAATAGAAAGAATAAGCGATTTATTCTCCTTTATCACCTTGCCTGTCTTGACGGCGAAATCAGTTATTTTCTTGGCTGCCTTCGTCAAAGCATCGGCCAGAGCAGAGCCTACGTTAAAAGCCAACGCTCCCACAGATCTCTTAACCCTGTTGACAGCATCGGTCAGCTCGGCGGCGGAGGCGGCTTGGTCGGAGTCGATCACAAGACCAAGCTCTTTAGCTTCCTGTTTTAACGCCTCGAGATTATCGAGCATCGGTAAAAGAGAGGTTCCGCTTCTGCCGAATATCTCCATAGCAACCGCTGCCTTTTTCGAGGGGTCTTCGATTTTATTCAGCGACTTTGCTATCAAGTCAAACTGCTGATCTGTGCTAAGCCCCTTTAATGAATCAGCAGAGAGTCCAAGCTTATCAAGTGCTCTGGTATATGTGCTTAATCCGTCCCCTGCATACTCGATAGTCCTCTGCATGCGGCGGATACCGTTCTCCAGTTGCTCCATATTGGAACCGGATTGCTCGGCGGCAAAGCCAAGGGCAGATAGACTCTCGGCACTCATGCCGGTTCGCTTGCTGCTCTTATCAATCGAGTCGCCAAAAGAGGCGAACCTTTTAGCCGCCGCCAGAAGTGGTGCTCCCGCTGCCGCGGCACCGGCACTGATAAGGCTGCCAATCTTAGCAGTCCCTGCTCCAAAGGCCTTGAGCTTTGCCTGAGCAGATTTGAGTCCTCGAAGGAACCTTGAGTTCTCAACATAGAGCTGCACATAAGCGGCTCCGGCTTTTATATCATTGCTCCCGCTCATTTAATTATCTTCCTCGGTAAATGGCAAGGCATACCAACCGGCAGGAATATCAATTTTGCCGGCAACCGGGTTGCCATCAGCATCGAGCGTCCAGACCTTTGCGTTTTTTATTGTTTCTCTGATCCTTACAGGCTCACCGCTGGTAATATAGACAGTTTTAGTAGAAACGCATCCGGCTAAAAAGACACACACTAAAAGAGGCAAAGCAACCTTACCCCAGTTTTGGTCGATTCTTTGATTGAGTTTCTTTTTAAGATCAGTTTGCTTCTTCGCATCTTCGAAGCTATCCTTGCGGTTTATCATCGCAGGCAAAATAGCCTGCAGCACAGCCACAAGTATTTGAATGAGTATTGTCATATATAAACCTTTCAGGTAAAGACATGAGCCACAAGGCAACAGGCACAAGTGACTCATGTCTGTTAATGAAATTTACAAATAAGCGTCAGCACTATTGCCTTATGCCAAGTGCCTTTTGCCTATTTAGTTAGATTGCCGCTTTGTTCCTGCTCGGCGTGGATGATCTCGATACCGTTTATAACATCAGCATCGCTCGTCTTGATCTTGTATTCGGCAAGAACCTTGTTGACGTATTTGAGTGCCGTATCGAGCCGCCTGACGCTTTTATTCTTGCTATCATCTGGAACCGCTTTTTCAGCCATCTTCACGGCCTGCGTAAAGAGTCCTTCATACTGCCGCCAGACAGGCTTCTTCGCGTAGACCTTGTTGAGTGCAAAAACAAGCAAACATGCCATGGCCGCAATGGCTGCCGGTGAATTGAGAATTGTCCATACTGTTTCTAACATAGTAAACCTTTCAGCTTAGGCATGAGCCACGAGGCTTGCCGTTAATAATTTTAAACTGTCAATTCTCCAGTATCAATTGACAAATACGTCTTTTAATATTCTTAAATCCTTGCCCTTTAAGATGGGCTTTTTCTTTTGCTCATGCTTGTAGGGATTGAAGTCATCTGGAGTAAATGCTCTTTGTTTTTTGGGGTCTCTGTTAATGTTAGCCAAAAGAGCAAGCACAGTTGAAGTGTGCTGCCAGCTATCCTTGCTCTTAGCCTCTGCCATCCAGAGAAGCTCCCTAAGCGTAAACTCGTTTGGGTTTATCCCGGCGATGGCAGCGAGCTCGTAGCAGAGTCGAAAGAGTCTTTGAGTATTTTCTCTATCTGCCCGTCCAGCTCCGGAGCTTCGAGTTTCTTTGTCGCAAGATCTGCCGCGAGTGTCTCGGCCATCTTCACCTTGGTGAGTATCTTGGCCAGCACCACTCGCTTTTGCTTCGGGAAAAAATCGACAAGTTCCTCCAAAAACGCTGAGGTCGCGTTATCGAGTGAATCGCCGCCAAGCCTTGCTCCAAAATCCTCGTCGCTTATCGATTCGGCCTCCGCTTCATTTTTGCAAAGAACATAAAGGCAGTCGCACAGCAGTATCGGGTCTTCCGAGAGTCGCTCAAGCAGATCGCGGCCCGCCGCGTCCAGCAGATTGATATCCTGTAAATCCTTGAGCCGCTTCACCGCGGCAACGTTGATCGTTATACTCCAGCTCTTGCCGGTGTTGTCAGTGAATGTTTTCATGGAATTTTTCCTTTATTAAAATTTTAGGTCGAGAGTAAAACCACTAATCGACATTAATCTGCACTAATTCTTTTTAGTGTGAATCAGTGAAGATTAGTGGTTCATTATCAAGTCTGAGGTGTCGGTTCAACCCACGCAGGTGCTCTGGTCGAGTAGGTAGGCTTGGCCGTTACAGAAACGCTCAGGGCGTCTTCAAGTGGCTCGTTGCGTGAAAAGTTGGTTATAGAGAAGTCCGCATCGAGACCTTCACCGTTCTCACCATCGAGTATGGCCAGTGATAAGGGCGAGTTTGTAAAATACGCCGTTTTTATCGCGGCAAATCCGGCATCGTCTGAATCCCATATCATCTCGAACTCCACGCTGCCGTCTTTGAGCGTGGCTATAGTAGCCCGCCAGCCCTGGTTACCCCGCGTCGTGACGTCGGCTTGCCCGGTTTCAAGGTTTAGTGTGAGGTCTTTGATGTTTGTAAGCTCAGTCGTCGCCGTCGCTCCGGCTTCTCCGTAGTAAGCTTTTGCATCCATTCCAAGTTTTATCGCCATTGTAAAAACCTTTCAGGTTTAGTATTATCTTCAATCTGCGTCAGCACTCATACCTTTTGCCAAGTGCCTCTTGCCTTCTTAAATAACGTTGTTCCATTTTTTGGGAAGTCTTTTTTTATTCTTCATAAGAGCGGGTTTCATAAACTCTCGCTTTGGATATTTCCTGCCGCGATGGCGTTTGCCGAACTCATGAACGGCGGCGCTTTTACCAATCATAGAATACCTGGGACCAATCACTACCGAATACTTTTGCTTATCGAGGCTGTAATAGAGTGAGCGTTTAAGCTGACCGGCTCTTGTATGGGGAGCTTTGCCCGGCTTTGATGCCTTTCTGCTTCGTCTTATACTTCGCCTTGCGGTAAGCCTGATAGATGCCGCGGCATGATTAAGCGTTTTATACGCTCCCGCTCTTATTCTTTTTTTGAGCTCTTTGAGCTTTAAATAAATTTTCGTTCTTTTCATAGGACACATTTTTTCATAAATTTCTACTTGGCTTCTTTAAGTATCAAAGATTTAAAATAAATCTTCGTTTTCTTCATAATTAGTGTCAATTAGAGTTCATTAGTGGTTCGAATATTCATTACATTAACTCAATCGTTAAATCAAAATCTCTGCCCGCTTCCATATTCTTGACCTTGATTTCGCTACCTATATCAATCTCTAATGGCAGCACCATCTCTCTTGTAAAGTATGCGGGGATAAGGAAGGGCTTTTCCTCTGCTTCCGAGTCGGCTATACTTAACAGAGCCGCGCATCCGTTATTGTAGATAAGTGCCTTGCGACGTTTCTGCGTAATCGCTCCTTCATTGCAAGAGACGTAATCATCGCTGCCGCCAAGCCAGATTAAAATATCCGGCTTGCCAGAGCCAGCCAATGCGCTGCTGACAATGATCTCACCAAACTCATTGACCTCAACATCGAGTGTGTTTATAGATTTTCTCATCATTTTAGATTCCTGTGTATAGATTCTTTATAACTGTGTTAGTTTTCATTCTCTCGGTAAGCTCTCTTATAACCGGTTTACTCCTTTCCATCTGCCAGCGGTGCTTTAAGTCAAGCAAATTAAAACTGGTAGTTTTTCGCATTTGATCTGTTGTCAGAGGCACTCCAATCTCATCAGCAACGCTTCCGGCTAAAGAGCTGTTAAAGTACAAATCACCAACTGTTATAATTCCAAGTACATTATCCGTGCAAACAAGATATTTATCGGCAGAGCCAGTAAAGAGCTGAGTATTAATAACCGTCTTGTCAAAAACAATTGAATACTCTGTTTCAATTTTTCCTATAAGAGCAGAGATATCTGTCACGTATTCTCTTTGAGTATTTACAATCAACTTTCCAGAAAGTGATAGATTACCAAAGCTCACTGTCCCGCCGACTTGTCTGCACAGGCCAATTAAAAATCCTATCTCACCTGGGTTGTAGTCTTCAAGGGCTGCGGTATTATTTTTATCAATTCTAACAGCTGCGTCTTGGGCGATAATATCGACATCAATTTCAACATTTGGGAAATAAAGATTACTTGTTGAGCGGTAACCAATCTCCATGCCTCCGCAGAGAAGGCCTGTCCTGCTGGATATCCTTTTCAAATAAATCTGGCCATCTATCTTGATATTGCCCATTACAACATCATGCTCTTCATCACCAAGGCTGCAGGTTCCTGAAAGAGAACTTATCACACCGGCTCCCTCATCGTAGAGGTGCAGTCCGACAACCTTTATGTTTTTCAGCTTCACGTCTCCTGTGATCTGATAGCGAAGATGATTACTCATCGCGCAAGCCTGAATGGTCTCTGTCAGAACAAACGGATTTTCAATAGTGACATTACCGCTCATTATAGGACGAGTTGGGAAAATACTTGGATCACTATCGGTATCGTGATTATAAAGAACGCTTACGCTCTTTTGAGCCATGATGCAGGGGTTAATAAAATGCGGGCTGCTGCTTGCAAACTTATCATAGCTGTCACCGGTATTTCTTGCACGAAATCTTGATACAAAAGACTTGAAGCAATTATTGTTCGGGCAGTTGTTAATTACCGAGTCACTCTCTGCTCCTCTATAATCCATATAGAGATTCTTAATACACTTGCCGTTAAAATCGAATGTTCCGTAGAAGTAGGCAGCACTGTCACTGCTGCCGTATTTATACGCCCCAAAAGGCATCATACCACCCCAGCTTCCCACTGGATTATCGGTGCCTATACCCATATACTCTTCAAGCATATTTACTTCGTCTAAATTGTAGGGAATATAATTAATCGGAATATATGAAGTATAGAACAACGATATTTCATACCAGTCAGTATCAAGCGGGTGTCCCGGTGGATACATTGGATTACTCACCCACGTTTCCCAAAGCTTACCGTTTAATGTTACGACATCGTAAGCCGAATAATCAACATAAGCACTCCACTGCGGTACAGGTTCCCAATATTCAGGGTTTGTAGGCGGTTGCCATGTGTCCCATTCAAGACATTTATAAAAGCTGCCTTCATAAATAACAAACTCGCCATCCATATACCACATATAGTTTGGCTGCCATTGCTTGATGCTTACAGATATAAACCTGCCGTTTAAAAGCCGGGGCGTCCATTTTAAGACGCCTGTTCCGCTGCCGTATTCGCTGCAGGGTCTCTGTTCATCGAACCACGCAGACGTACCATCGCCAAGTGTTGCATACTTGAAGTCGATATTGGCTCCAAGGATGTAATCATCATCAAGCGTATAACTTCTTACTCCGACTACAGAGTAAAGATCTTCTGGAGTGTTAAGCTCAATCGCCATCAGTTAATTCCTGCTGAGCATCTAAAATTTCTTGTTCAAGAAGAGCTATCTGCTCTGAGGCCAGCTCTTCTGCTGAAAGATCTTTGACTCTTTTGAACTCATCGAAGTGTTGCTTGTAAGCACAGATATCACTGCACGGACAATTTGCATCACTGCTGCAGTCACTGCAGGGATGTGTGCTCATGCTCAGGCGGTCTCTAATCTGGCCCAGTAAAATCCGCTTACACTGTTGAGGTCTATTCTGCCAATCTTCAATAGTCATGATTTACTTTCTCGAAACCACTAATCGACACTAATTTCCATTAATATCTTTGTTGTTAGTTTGGGTTTCTTCAGATCAGTTGGCTTTCATTGTTAAATATGTTACGGTAATAAGTGAAGTAAAGAGCCTCTTCTCGTTTAAGTGTTCGGTGGAATAGATCGGATCGTTGGATACCTTTATAAATCTCGCCTCGCCGATATTCCTTCTGTTCACAAAATCAACGATCTCACTAACCAGCGTAAGCAGACTTTCGACATCTGTGTCGATCTTAGTTGTTATCTTTTTTTGAACAGCAACATCAATCTCGATCTGAAAGTTCGATGCGGCCCGTGTAAGATTTATTATCTCAACGCTTTTTGGAACAATAGTTACTGTTAAATTCTTAAGAGCGGATAACTCATACTCTGGCAAAACCTTTGCAGAAGCGTTAAAAGGCTGACTGAAGTTTGAGCCACTCAAGCTTTCTGCCAGCTGCTTTGATAATTGCAATGCTTCTATCACTTTTAACTCCGGTTTACTTAAACAACATAATGACAACAGCCGACACAACTGCTCCGACTATCATCCAGAATAGTCTGCTGCGTTTGACCGCTGCCTGCTCGAGCCTGTCAAGTCTTGTATTGATACCGGGTTTGCCATTACCACGGATAGACTCATCGAGAGAGTCGAGCTTGCGGTGAAGCTGCCCAAACTCATCCTTGCATATATTTTCGTATTGTTTATTGCCGCACATAATTTCAGTTACCAGTTATCAGTGAACAGTTATCTTTTTATTCGCTTGCCTTTGTGTGTATCCGAAAAGTCTTGTTGTTTATGTCGCTGTATCGCCACGGAGGCTGGCCGCTTATGGCGGTTACTTCATAGACGCCCACCTTTGAGTTGGTCTCTGAAGCTCTGGGGTAGAAGATGTAATCACCGGCTTGAGGAATAATATTCGCATCATCGATAATAAGGTCTTCCACTCTTATTAAAAAGTCGGTGCTTACCGTCCTTATGAGCCTGCCGTAGTCATCTTCGCTCTTGAATATGCTCTTGCCGAGCGTCGCCTGCATCTCTATGACCAGCCCGCCGCCTCTTTGGTAGGCGACGGGGACAGTCATATTCTGATGCCGCTGCTCTTCAAGCCAGAGCTGAGCATCTTCAAGCATACCCATCAGGCCATAAGCCCCGCGGCCTTGAGCTTGGTAAGCAGTGCGTTGAAATCAGCGACAAGAGCGGCGATAGTCGTCGCCTCTGAATCTCCCTGAGTCTCGCTCTGGCTCTGGAAGCTGGGTTGCTCAAGTCTGAGCGTTACGCTCTGCTCATCGGCGGCAGCGTCAAAGAGTGCCTTGCCACAGTAGATATTGCCATAGGCAACTGTGGTAATCGCACCAGATCCCGCTTCGCCGCCTACCGGATCGCCATCAGCATCCCAGAAAAGTTTTTCGCCGCGACTAATCTCACCCGCTGCCTTGGTAGCAGAGAACACCCCGCAGGTTGCCAGAGCTCCAAGCTCACCGGCCTTTATATCGAGATTTGCGATTGTCACAAGATCGCCGAGAACAATCACATCTCCGGCAGACACATCTGCCGCAGGAGTGTAATCAATTGAATCGCCTGTTTGTTTATAATTTGCTATCATTGTAAATTATCCTTTAAGTCGAATTTAGTCTTATTTCAACCCGCTCCTTACCAGTCGCGGTACTGCTTATACCTTACGCTCCGTTTGATTTAACAACGCCGCGGTGGTCCTGCTCTCTGATACCAAGGTCAAAGTAAACCCTGAACCACATACCCAGAGTATTGAAATCGGTATTACCCTTTTCAATAATAGGTGTGCGTCTGCCCTTGAGGTAGCCGATCTCAAAGGTGTCAACCTCAGATGGTGAGCCGAACAGATACCAGGCGGTTGTAGAGTTGCCGGTGTAATTACTATTGCTCAAGTATGCACTGGAAAGAACACTTAGATTCTCATCAGCTAAGGCATTAAGTGCAGGCACCAGTGATGGAGCTGCTCCCTCTGTAGCATCACCGCCTGATATAATCAGTTGTGAACCTCTGGTAAGAGCAATAGCCTCGTGCTTGAGATTGGTCGGCACAAGCAGGAACCTTGGCTCAACGCTTATCGGCTGGCCGTCAGAGTCTGTCTGGTCCAAAAACTTCGTGATAGCCTTGCTCAGAGCATCATTGCTCAGTTTACTTCCCGCCCCGGTAAGCAGATTCTTATGTGCAATATGAAACAGTGCCTTATCATCTGCCTGAGCGGGATTGATAAGCAGTCTCTGGAAAAAGAGCTGATCGATCAATCTTGCCGCGCGGTTACCCATACTTGTCGGGAATTTTATGAACGCTCCCAGATCATCGTTAATGATCATCTGACGGGTAAGCACAAACTTTTTGCCATAAGTCTCCAGGCGATTGGTAGCCTTATCCTCACGAACGCTGCCGTTCTTGATCTCACCATCAGCAGGTATCTTTGAAAGATCACCCACATCAGTAAGTCTGAAACGCTCACTTTCCTTAAAATCGTTGAGATCGCCAACACTGCAAAGCTTTGGAGCGATCAGCGGCTGAGACTTAAACGCTTTAAGCATACGCTTGTTAGCAACGTTGGAAAGAAGCCCCGGAAGACTTACCGTACTAAAGGCTGCCTGAATCAAGGCAGTATCACTTCCCTCAGGCACGCTCATGCCCTCAAGCTTTATGCATTGACGGAAGATATCAGGCAAAGCCATGGCCCTGATCTTATCAGCCATATCAATCACCTGCTCGCCGTAATCTTTGGTGAGCTGCTCATCAGAGATACCGGCTCTAAGACAAAGTGCCGCCTCGAGTGCTGATTTTCTTTGCGATCCGCTTGCCTCGCTTCGCACCATGACATGAACATCACTCTGAGGACGATCTGCCCGAATAGACTCAAGAACCCTCTTGCTTGTAGCTTCTACAGTCCATCCTGCTTCAATAGCCTCTGATTCAATATCCTTATATTCACCGGCGCAAAGATTGATAATAGCTGATACCCTCATCCTCTCCTGATTGACAGCTTCGGCTGCTGCTTTGACATCTGTATTTGGATTATCGCTAACAGGAGCCGATGCGGCGGCCTGCACCTTTACAGGATCTGTCTCTTTCGTTTTATTCTTCTTGTCTTTATCCATATCTTCACCTTGTCCTTGTATTAAATTACCCTGAGCATTTGCTAAGAGAGCTTCCTTATCACCGCCCAAATCAAACATCGCCTTAACTCTCATAGAAGTGCTGCCATCAGCTCCGACTGCAACTACAGAAACTTCTCTAAGCAAAGATTCCCTTACATGATAGAAAGGGCCTTCGTGATCCTGAGCGTTTATCGAGCGAGTGCCGGATTTAACAAATTCTACTGCTTTAGCTTCTGCGCCAATCGACAGCTGCCAGTCGCTGCCTGCCTTGCCTTGTTCAACAATACCCTCTGCCGTTTCACTGCTCGATGTAATAGAGCCGTCTATCAGAAGTTTGTTATCCTGGATCTCTGCATTAACCACACCAATTCTTGAAGTAGTCTTGTTCTCATGATTAGTCAAAAGAGGTGTGTTCTGTGATATCGAAAGACCTTCTAAATCAACAACTACAGGTCTGTCCCAACCGGGAAGATTCATCTTGCCCCCGCCATAAGCACACCCCTCGACTTTGGGTTTGGAATCAGAGTTTGCAGCAGCAGTAATTTTCAAATACTCATTCATAGTTATAAAATTTCCTTTATCTGAAATTAATTCACACTTTAATCTAAAAGGCCCAGTTCTTCTTTAAGCTTCTTCTCTCTGGCAAGCTGACGAAGCTCTTCTTCCCAGTCCTTGCCTTGACGTGCATATTCATAGGCAAGTGTTGTCGTTTTGTTTTCAAGCCTCGTTGCCTGTGCTTTTGCTTCCTTAGCCGGATCGACATGTTCAAGCCCATCCCAGAACCACTGGTGAGGCAAGTTTCTTATAAACCTTCTCAAGATGGCAAGCCCATGAATGAAAGCATATTCAATAAGCCAATTTTCAAGTATCCGGTCTAAAACCCTGCCCGCGATAAACGCCTGGTCAATCCTTATCGATTTATAGTATGTCTGATGGTCTAATCTTCCCGAAGCATAGTTGTATCCCGATGAGTTGCCTGCTGCGACATTGAACGGCATATTCAGACACCTTGCAATCTCGTTTAATATTTCTTTTTTGAATTCGCCATAAGTAGTCGCAGGTTGCTCTGGTTTTAGCTGGCTCATCTTCCAGCCGCCGGGCATTGTAAGCAGCATATTTCGTTCAAGCTCTATTAAATCCATCGGTTCAACCGAGTCAGCCTCACCAGAAGCCGGAGCATCGGTATAAAGTATCCCGGCAAAATTTGCAGCTGATTCGGCTGCTGTTAAAACAGCCAAAGTAAACCTTCTTAACTGAGCAAACAATTCCAGTGCCGGTGTGATCTCCGGTACTCCTCTGTGAAGCTGAGGTCTGTCTGCTCTGAAAGTATGAATCATACTTGCCGCAGGCACCATCATGGCCTCATCGGTAAAATTAACATATAAAGAACCGGGGTGCTCTTTCAATACCCTGTACTTTAAGGGATAACCGAGAGAATCAAGAATCACCCCATCAATATCTTTGGGGTCATTGGTAAAATTAAACTCACCTGCAACCCTGTCAGCTTCTATCAAAATCAGATCCATCTGGATCTCATGAAGCGATGCAGGATTGTTTACCATGATCGCAAACGCTTCACCATCAGTGCATCTTGCCATTCGCATGGTTCGAAGTTTTTCACTAAGAGATATTGTTCTGCTCCAGGCGTCAAAATCTCTTTCAATTGTTCGATTTAATTTATCATCATCGGTCAATACCTGAAGCCTTGGTCCGGTTCCTATTGCATCGTTTGCAAGAGTTGAAACAATACCTCTTGCATAGCTGTTGTTGGCAACCTCATAACGGCTTCTTTGCCTAAGGGCTATGCGGACATCACTGCTTGCAGCGGCATCTGCACTTAACGAATCAGCCGCCGACCAGTGCCTCTTGTTATGGTTGGTTGTAGTCGCTGCATCAAAGCGGCCTCTGACTAACCGAGCGGGCAAAGTTTTACGGGCATAAGCAGCAATAACAGGTCTTAATATTTTGCCTAAGATGCCAGTCAACTATATCCCGCCGTTAACCATTTTCTTAACAACAACACCAAAACCCTTGCTCTTTAAGGCGTTCTTTGAAGCAAGAAATTTTTCAGCTTCAATAAGCTCACTCAATGAATGCTGCTCAACTTCTCCACTATCACCCTTGACCTTCTTGGGAGATGCAGCGTTTTTTTCTATATCTATAAAACTTTGATCACTCATTGAGAATTCCTTACTAATAGTGCCTGTGCCTTATGATACATATATACCGCTGTTTGATTAAATCTGTCGAAATTTTGAAGAGAAATTTTATTCCAGCTATGTACAATAACACTTCAGGTAAAGAAATATGACAAAACTAATTTCTTGACAAAATCTCATCACTTATGAATTTTTGTATATGTTTTGTCAAAATTATTTATCTGCCGTATCTTCTGCGTTTAATCTCTGAAAGCTTGACTCTTTTTCGTGTGCCTTTTTCAACTTCCTGAGTTCCCGGAAGTATTGCTCCTTCAATACTTGCACCAACTGCGCAGCCTACAAGGCAGTCAAGCCAGTGGTTATCGCTGGCCTGCGGTTTAAGTTTCCATTCATCGACTGTTCTGCCTCTGCCGATTGTTTTAACTTTATACTCAGCAGTTAAGTGTTCGGCGAAAAGCTCGTGAACCTGCGGTTTTCTGCCAAAGAGCGACAAACATCCCTTATCACCAATAACAACTGCCAGCCTTGAATGAATAAAACTCTTCCAGTAATTGGTGTCATAGACAACGTGTCTGACTGCTCGCCTGCCGCTGACGTTTGGAATTCTCCAGTTATGGCCGACAAGATCGCCTTGCTTTTTTCTGTATTGGGCAAAGGGTTTACTCGAAGCACCGACATATCTTCCATGGCTTGGATAAAGCAGTACTCCGTATTTTGATTGTCTGCAAAGCTGATAGACTAAATCTGTGCTTGTTCCCCAGTTAGCATCGATAAGACATCTTTCAATTCGCATTGTTGCCCCATCATCTCGCTGCCAGTGCCGCGAGAGATAATCGTTTGTTAAATTCTCAAGCCCTGAATATATGCAGCCCTCAAGCCCGGCACCGGCCTTGATGCTTAAAAGCGTAGGCCTTGCATCTCGCAATGTAAAATATCTTCTGTTTTGTTTTGGATATGCGCCATAGTCTATAACGTAGCCTGTAAAATCACTCTCCCACGCACAAACAACATAAAATAATAATTTCCCCTGCACATCAATAAACATTGTAAGATGGTTACAGCCGATAGGAATCTCTCCGGTTTTGAAGCCGTTTAGTTTACCGGTGATGTCATCGATTGTTAATTGTTGATCATCGCCTTGGGATTCAGGCAGCGGCTCGTTCTGGTATTCTGCCCAAAAGGCGGTTTCAGACTGAAGCCTTAAATTCATTGCGTGCTGAATAGCCGATATCTCATCATGATTGTATCTGGCAAGCCATGCAACCTGTGCGCCTTGGTCCATCTGCTCTCTGTGCTGGCGATAAAATTCTGTAGCCTCTCTGATATCACCATATGCCCTTAGACTGTCTGCTCTGATCTCGGCATACTTATCCCAGAGTCTTTGATTGTCCGGGAATTTATACACCATCTTGCTTCTCTGGCCGTTCCACTCGGGGTGTTTATCACGATCAAGAATCCTGTCTGCCATATCACCGGGCTGAATTACGGTACATGGCATTATGCCGCTTATCTTCTCACCAGGACCAGCCAATCCTAAAACAGCTCCGGCTAAGATGCGTTCTCTGTTTGCACACTGAGACAATGATCTGGCAGATTCATCTGTTTGGGGATCATCAAGTATGACAAGGCTTGGCCTAACTGTCTTACCATCAGGCCGCTTGAACTTCATGCCTCGAATGCGGCCTGTTATACCCGATACCCTGATAATTGCACCAGAAGCGGGTGAACCTTCTATTGTCGGAAGAACTATCTCGTTGGACGTCCAGCTTATTTGTGTTCTTTTACCGTTATATAGCTGCCCGCTGCAGCGATTTGCGATTCCTTCAAGTGCGTTTATCGGAAAGCATACTTCAGGAAAGTCTGCCAATAAAAGCTCATTTGAATCCAGTTCAGTCTTAATCGAGTCAAGCATATCTAAAGCATGCGATTCATCAGAACCGATCAGTGTTACAAAATCCCTGTGTCCATACAAAATAGCCCAGATGCAGGCAGTTTCTGCTAAAGAGCTCTTACCTGATCCTCTGGGCATAGCCAGTGCGAACAGACCGCCGTAAAGTACCGCCTGCTCAATTCTTTCTATTACCTTTAGATGATCATGGGAAAATTCCAGATTATAACACAGCGGGAAATAGCTCTCGCAGAAAAGCTTGAAGTTATTTCTGCACAGCTCCTTGAGCTCTTTATTTTTAACCTCGGGCAGCTGACCGATATCACGTCCGCTGGCTGAAAGATTTGCATTCCGCTGTCGTGCATTATCCTTGATCTGCTGATAATCCTGGACTTGGGCAGAACCGGTACTCTCTTTTTGTTCAATAAGCCATGTAATATACTTAAAGAGATTAACTGTTTTACCCTCAGACGATATCCTGAATCCTGCCCGCTGACGATGTCTATAAAGCTGACGATCATCAATGACTGTGCCAAGTTGCGAGCTGTTAAGCAGTTTAGTTAGTTCTGAGGGTTTAAGCTTGGCAGGATTAATTGCCATTGGCCACCTCTTTTACTAACCATGCTGCAAATTCAAGCAGGTTTACCTTATCATTATTTACCGGCAGACCCTGCTTGATATATTCAGATACAAGCTTTTTCGAGATATTCTTAGACCCGCATTTTTTGAGTATACTGACAACATCGTCAATCGGTAGCTCTGTTATCTTTGCGGGTGTTTGATTCATAGGAAAAAGTTCTTAAATTCTTGCAGATAATATGTTTATTGACTTGATAACACAGGCGGTTTATGGATTAATGGTACATGTAAAAAGTACTGCTTAACGAGGTAAATAAAATGGATGCAGCAAAAAAAATAAGAGAATCAATAACACAGATAAGAAGACAAAACAAAGAGAAATTCTGTTTCCCGGCTTTTTATAAATACAGCGACTCTCTTGATGAAGCTGATAAACGTGCAGTCTGCCGCAGAGCATATACACTTTCAATAATAGCAGCAGGCGGATGCATATCGAAAGATGATTTAATAGAAACTCTTCAGTATATTGAAGAGATGGTATACGACATCGAATCATAATTTTAGCGAAAGGAACATACATATGGAAACAACTAAGTTAACTCTCAATCAAAAATGTTTTTGTAAAATCGGACAAAATCAAGTCGAAGCAACCATCATCGAGACAACCCCGCAAGGTCCATGGCTTCTCAAAATCACAAAAAGCGGCAAAACAATAAGCGTTAGTAATCGCTCAAGAATAACTCCTGTAGCAGATGAACAGATAGCGGTACAAGCAAGTAAAAATAAATATTCACTTCTCGATACCGCCGAGATTATCCTTAAAACCTCTCCTCACAAGCCGCTTAATGCAAAGGCAATAATAAAACTCGCAATAGAAGATGAACTCTGGAAGCCAGGCAAAGGTAAAACACCGGCCAATACTCTGCATGCCTCAATAAACAAAGAAATCAAGACCAAAGGCGAAGCTTCTCGTTTTAAGCGTTCGCCCGAGGTAAGGGGAGCATTCTTGCTGACTGCCTATTACTGTTCTCCTGGAGAGGATTGATTTTCAACCGCAGGCGTAAGTGCTTGCCAGTCGCAGTTTTCTCCATGAACAAACTCGGCCCATCTGCGGCGGATAACGTCGCAGTATTTTGGGTCAAGTTCCATTACTCTTGCAACTCTTCCGGTTCTCTCGGCAGCGATAACCGTAGTTCCGCTTCCGGCAAACATATCCAGCACAACATCGCCTCGCTTGCTTGAGTTGCACATCTGGTACTCAAAAAGTGCCACAGGTTTCATCGTCGGATGCTCAGCGTTCCTAAGCGGCTTATCAAAATTCATTACAGTTCTCTGGCTTCTGTCAGAATACCACCTGTGCTTTTCTCCAGGTCTCCAGCCGTAAAGACAAGGCTCATGTATCCACTGGTAGTCCTGTCTGCCGATTATGAGCTGATTCTTTTCCCATATAAGGCACTGCTTTATATCTAAATCTGCCATCTTACAGGCAAGCCTGAAATTGACCGACTGATTATCACCATACCAGATATAAAAGGCTCCGCCTTTATTTAGATAATTAGCGGCATTGGTAAAAGCAGCAGTAAGAAAATCAAGGAAATCCTCATCGCTCATATTGTCATTGGTAATAGTAAGCTTATCCTCGGTTGCTCCCTGATAGCTTACATTGTATGGCGGGTCCTGCAAAAGAAGCTCTGCCATCTGGCCGCCGGTAAGTCTTTCAACATCCTCTTGGCTGCAGGCATCCCCGCAAAGAAGCAGATGCTCTCCAAGCCGGTAAATCTCACCGGACCTGCTTGCTGGTTTCTTTGGAGTTTCGGGAACCTCTTCAGGATCAGTTAAACCCTCTGTAACAACTGCATCGTTATCTCCGTTTAGAAGTTTTTCAAGTTCTTCACAGTCAAACGCTAAAAGATCTAAATCAAAATCGCACTCAGACAAGTCTCCAAGTTCAATTTTAAGCTTATCGAAATCCCACTGGGCAAGCTCACCGGTTTTATTGTCGGCTATTCGATATGCCTTGATCTGCTCAGCGGTCAGATCTTTTGCAACATGGACCGGCACTTTTTCAAGACCAAGTTTCAAAGCAGCTAAGTATCTGGTATGGCCTACTATAATTACTCCGGCCTCATCAACCACGATAGGCTGGCGAAAACCAAACTCCTTAATGCTTTTGGCTACCGCATCAACGGCTGATTCATTGAAGCGTGGATTGTTGTCATAAGGAATAACTGCTGATGTTTCTTTGTAAATTATTTTCATATTTCAAGGTCCCTAAAGCGGTATGGTTACAAATATTGTTCTGACGTATAATATATACCGCCGCCTACATAAAACTGTCGAAATATTGATAAGGCTGATTTTGTAAACATTTGTTATTAATAAGTTTATCGTAATGAAATAAAAAAACCGGACAGCAAAACAAACTCTGTCTATACAGGCGACTGCATCCGCCGCTCGTAAGTCTTTTATTGACAAGGGAGTACCTAAATTTAGCCGAAAACGCAAATAGAAAAACGCGGTTTTAGCCCAATAACGCGGCTTTTATTAAAATTATGGTTAACACACAATCCTAAGGTTTTACACTGCTCACCGAACCACGCCCGCAGAGGCTCACCTGGCGACTTGTTTTGCTACCCATGCCCATGGTAGCTAAGTTACACCAGACGACCACTAAAGGGCTCCTCGCGGCCTTCCAAGCCTTCTTCGGCAGACAGGGCTATGTGCCATCCTCGACCTGCTTCAAGTGTTTGTCCGCATCAGGAAACACCTCCTTCAACCAGTCGTTTGAATGAATATTCTATTGACTTGTAGTCTCTCTTAAAAAGGTTTCACTGGAGATTTCTACGGTTCCCTACGCGTATGCGCGCATATGAAATGCGAGACATATATAGTGAAAAGAGAGAGTTGTTTTTTAAATATATATTATATCTATATTTACAGCAAAATTAGCTTTCACCCTAAGGGGGTGAAAGTTGGGTGAAAGCTGAGCGATAAAGCCCATTTTTTTGCTATTTTGAGCTTGCCTGGCTAAAAATAATTAGCGTTCACCCCCCGAAAGGTGAAAGCTAAGGTGAAAGTTAAAATGGAGCTTTTTGAGTCAATTATCATGATACTTTGGGTAAATCTACTTGATTAAAACAAGCGAAAAGGCTAACATGTTTAGCCTTATTGCAGATTTTTGTCAAGTTGAAACTAACCTAAAACCGATGAGAGAGATAAATGGGAATTGGTAATCAATATGAACTCGACGATGAATTCAAGGCTGCGGCGCGTCTTCATCAGTCGAAATACCGAGACGAAATACTTCAGAGAGATTTTGCTGATTATGGCAACAGGCTTACCGATCCCGATGGACAGGCATTACTCAACTACTACGAAAAACTCAATTGCAGACTCGCTTTACGCAATCGGTATCCAAAATACTCCAAGACTCGTGATGCCGACATGCTTCGTAGCGAACATATTCCTTTCAACCTTTTTGCTCCATTTGACGTTTGCAGGCAACAGGCAGTTGAGATCATTAAAAAAGCATTCGCAATAGACTGCACGCTTGTAGATTTAGTCGCAATTGAATACGCACCCCAGCCCAAAGAAACATATTTGAATGATGCAACATCGTTTGATGCCTATTTGCAGGTAACGACGCCAAATCAAAAGAAATGCGGAATCGGAATTGAAGTAAAATATACAGAGAAGGATTATCGTATCGGCAAAAAAGAGGCTGCCAACGTAAATGACCATCAGTCTTTATATTGGAAAACCGCAAGGAGATCAGATTGCTTCATTGACCCAGATAATGATATATTCGGCTCAGATCCTTTAAGACAGATATGGAGAAACCATTTGCTGGGCTTGTCTATGATAGAGCACGGTGATGTTGACGAATTTTATTCAATAACCTTGTTCCCAAATGGCAACAACCATTTCCACGAAGTACTGCCCAGATATATTTCTTTATTGAAAGAAAAAGCTAAACCGTATGTTTTGGGCTGTACCTTCGAAAAATTTATTTCGATTATTGGCGGCACCCCTGAATTCGATGAATGGAAAGCATGGCTTGAGAGAAGGTATTTGGTTAAGCAGTGACAAATTCACTTTAGCCATGCCTTGTTCAACAAAAAGGTTCAACCATTCAACATGGAGTATTTATAGCCTCTGGTTGTTGGGATTCCTTGGATATCGCCTTGCTCTTCAAGAGTAGCTACTATTTTATTGAATGAATCCTTATCAATCTTCATTCTTTTAAGCAAAATTCCCCGCTGCAAGACCTGATCTGGTGCATTGCGGAGCTTATCCATGAATTTTAAGCACTGGCCATGGAACTCATTATCAGTGGCATAGGTCTCGGTCATATAGAGCTGACGCTTGATCTGATAATCCACAAACTCTATTGCCCATTTAGCCGCCTGCTCGCTTATCACCGGCTCCTTGTGGTTCTCACTGCATCCTCGCAGAAGAGCGAGCTTTCGGGCATTCTCGGCAGCCCTTGACCATATCGCCTTAGTAACCTCGTCATTAGCTTCTGCATTGATATGTTCAAGATCCGAGTGTCTTTGAAACTCAAACAACAGCTCTCCGGCCCTGCCGGCATATTCAACCACCTGTGGTTTTGGATTCTCCCACGAAAGGTTGCCGCCGGAATTTCTTATGGTGCGTGTCTTATCATGCCAGAAACGAGCGGTTTCAATAACCCTCTCGGGCAACCGATCAATATCTCCTGCCATCTCGCACAAAGGACGGTTCCCGGCGTCTATAACCATCATTCTGCTGAAAAAACCGTTGGTCATCATCCTCTCGCTCAATGCCTGGTAATAGTTTTTAGGC
Source organism: Sedimentisphaeraceae bacterium JB056 (assembly GCA_044440125.1). Taxonomy (GTDB): domain Bacteria; phylum Planctomycetota; class Phycisphaerae; order Sedimentisphaerales; family Sedimentisphaeraceae; genus JBITAJ01. The sequence continues at coordinate 23,463 of JBITAJ010000026.1, forward strand.
GTTGCTGTCCCGAAGATCGTCAGGTGCGGATAAATGATGCTTCGGCATTGATCCATACCGGCTTTGGTTCTCATAGGCATTGAACTGTCGCTTGATGTGTAGAATATCATAAGCGTTGAGCCAATACCTTCATGCCTTCCTTCTCTGGAAGTTTTGAGGCTTCTGAGCATCGAATCTATTTCATCGGTCTGAAAAAGCATGTTGTAGTTTACAGACATTACATCCTCCAAACCTTCACCGGAAGCAAATTTGCTGCCAAGACAATGAATGGCGTCTATATTCATCATGATATTGCTGTTAATCTTTCGTGGCCAGTCTTTGCCCGTTCCACTACTGGCCAGACCAAGTACATAGATGTTGCCTCTGATATTACCGGGCTCTTTTACCTTGCGACCGCTGAGGAAAGATTGCATTGTAAGTGCGCCACAAAACGCCAGTCTGAGGTTTGGATAGGGGGCTGTTTCCATGCAGAAATCCATCAGCTCATTCATAAACCCCGGCACGTTAAAAAGCCGCTCAGGGATTATCGGAACATCTTTGCTCTTAGTTTCTTTAACGGTCGCATGAACTGTTTCTTGTTCTTTAAGACCGGCCATGAAACCAGACAAGTCTACTCCTCTTTCGAGGTTGCCATAGCCATCAAGTTCAAGAGCTCTTATCGCAGCAGAGTTATTACCGCCATGTTCGAGCATTGAATAGACAGCAAATTTCGAATATCCCTTATTCTGATCAAAAGGCAATGCATTGCTGCTGAATACATAAAAC